>NZ_JBKEAA010000011.1:0-140454 GCF_047971665.1 Castellaniella sp.
AAACCATGCCCCCAGCCGCCGACGCCAGAACCCCTCGCATCACCCAGGTCCGCGCCGTCCCGGTCGCGGGCCGGGACAGCATGCTGCTGAATCTCAGCGGTGCCCACGGCCCCTATTTCACCCGCAACATCGTCCTGATCGAGGACGAGGCAGGCCACCAGGGCGTGGGCGAGGTACCGGGCGGCGAGGCCATCCGCAGCGAGATCCAGCGGCTGGGACAGTCGCTCATCGGCCAGCCCATCGGCCGGATGAACGAACTGTTGTCGCACTGCCGCCAGTCATCCCAAGGTGATGACGACCGGCGGGGCACGCAGACCTTCGACCTGCGCACGGGCGTTCATGTCCTCACGGCGCTGGAATCCGCATTGCTGGACCTGCTGGGCCAGCATCTGGGCGTCCCCGTTGCGGCGTTGCTGGCCGATGGCCAGCAACGCGATGCCGTCGAGGCCCTGGGCTATCTGTTCTACATCGGCGACGCCGGCAAGACCACGCTGGGCTACCGGCGGGAAGACGACGCCGACGAGGCCTGGTTCAGGCTGCGCAACCGCGAAGCCCTGACGCCGGAGGCCGTCGTGCGCCTGGCCCAGGCGGCGCGGGATCGGTACGGATTCCGGCACTTCAAGCTCAAAGGAGGCGTCCTGGCGGGCGATGCCGAAATCGAGGCCGTCACGGCGCTGGCGGCGCATTTTCCCGATGCGCACATCACGCTGGACCCGAACGGCGCCTGGTCCCTGCAAGAGGCCATCCGCCTGTGCCGCAACCAGCATCACGTCCTGGCCTATGCCGAAGACCCCTGCGGTGCGGAATCGGGCTACTCAGGTCGTGAAATCATGGCCGAATTCCGCCGTGCCACGGGGCTGCGGACCGCCACCAACATGATCGCCACCGATTGGCGCGAAATGCGGCATGCGATCCAGTTGCAGTCGGTCGACATCCCGTTGGCGGACCCGCATTTCTGGACGATGCGCGGTTCGGTCCGCGTCGCCCAGATGTGCCATGAATGGGGGCTGACCTGGGGATCGCACTCGAACAACCACTTCGATGTCTCGCTAGCCATGTTCACCCATGTCGCCGCCGCCGCGCCCGGCGAGATCACCGCCATCGACACGCACTGGATCTGGCAGGACGGCCAGCATCTGACGACCGATCCGCTGCGGATCATCGACGGCAGGATCTCCGTGCCGCAGACGCCCGGCCTGGGCGTGCGCATCGACCCAGAGCGGCTGGCGCGGGCGCATGCCCTGTACCAGGAAAAAGGCCTGGGCAGTCGGGACGATGCCATCGGCATGCAGTTCCTGGTCCCGGGCTGGAAATTCGACAACAAACGCCCCTGCCTGGTGCGCTGAAACGCGGCGGCCAGCGGGCCGGACGCCGCCCGTCGGGCGCTGTCCGCGATCGACGACCGGCGCGCCGCCCCTCGCTCAGTTCGCGTCCTCGAACGGCCCTCGGGCCGTGAAAACGCCGCCCTGATACACCCGCACCGGATCATCTGCGGCCGGCGCAGGCTGGGCCTCGATCCGTGCGCGGAAAGGCTCGGACGAATCCGCCGGCACGAACCCCAGGTGCGCCGCATAGCGGTTGTCCCACCAGACCTCCTTGTTGTCCGACATGCCGAACACCACGGTGTGTCCCACATCGGGCGTGAACAAACCGCACCGGATCAATTCGGTCAGATCGCCGAAACTCAGCCAGGTATGCAGCGCGCGCCGGTCGAGAGGTTCGGCCACTGACGTCCCGATCCGGATGCTGACGGTCTCGATGCCATACCGGTCGTAATAGAAACTGGCCATCTGTTCGCCATAGACCTTGGACAGGCCGTAATAGCCATCCGGGCGCGTGGGCGAGCGCGCATCCAGGCGATCGCTCTGGCGATAGAAGCCGACGGCATGATTGGAACTGGCGAACACGATCCGCCGCACCTGATGGCGGCGCGCCGCCTCATACAGATGGAAGACCCCCTTGATGTTGGCCTCCAGGATTTCGTCGAACGGCCGCTCCACCGAGACCCCTCCCATGTGCACGACGGCACCGCACCCCTGGACCAGCGCATCGACCGCCTGCTTGTCGGACAGATCGCAGACTTGCAGTTCTTCGTGCGGCTGCGCGTCCCCCAGAGGGTGCACATCCGACAGACGCAACACCTCCGCCATCGGCTTGAGCGTGCGCCTGAGCACCTGCCCCAGGCCGCCCGCCGCACCGGTCAACAGCAACCGTCCGATTCGTGTCTCTTCCATGGCGCGCTCCGTGAAATTCCAGTGATACGTCATCATATGACAAGTCGACTCATGATGCATGCCGGTTTGAACTCCTGACCTCCTCAGTCGTCCGGTGCCGATCCGGCCCCTGGGCAAGTTCCTGCGCAGGCGCGTACCGGGCCTGCCCGTCTTGTCCCCCGCCTCGATCGGCCAGCAAGATCGGCTGGTTTATATGTTCTCTAAATTACATATATAATCATGTCCTGTTCTATAAAACAGAACCATGGATATCAACCAGCTCAACTTCAAGCATCTGTTCTACTTCTGGCGCGTGGCCAGGCAGGGATCACTCACGCAGGCCGCCGAACAGATCCAGACCGCCCAGTCCGCGCTCTCCACGCAGATCCGCCAGTTGGAGACCTGCCTGGGCACGCCCCTGTTCGACCGCCAGGGCCGCCACCTGGAACTGACCGCGACCGGCCAGCAGATCTTTTCCTATGCCGAACGCATCTTCGGCCTGGGAGAGCAGATGCTCGGCTGGCTCGAAGGCCGCGATGAGGGCTCGACCCTCGTGCGTGTCGGCAGCGTCTCGACCATGTCGCGCAACTTCCAGGTGAACTGGCTGCGTCCCCTGCTGCGCGATCCCTCGGTCGTGCTGTCGGTGGACTCCGGCCCGCTGGAAACCCTGATCGAACGCCTGCTGCGCCACCAGCTGGACGTCGTGCTCGCCAACGAACCGGCGCCCGCCGATCCCTCGCGCCCGATGTCCTCGAGATTCCTCGGCAGCCAGATGATTTCCCTGGTCGGCCGGGCCGACCGCTGGTCGGGCACCGTCCTGCGGATCCCCGAAGACCTGGACGGCGTCGAGATCGCCATGCCGAGCGCGCGCCATGGCGTGCGCCTGCAATTCGACGCGCTGTGCTTTTCGGCTGGCGTACAGCCCAGGCTGCGCGCCGAGATCGACGACATGACGATGCTGCGACTGATCGCGCGCGACAGCGGCTGGATCACGGTACTGCCGGAAATCGTCGTGCAGGACGAACTGCAATCGGGCGAACTCGTGCACGTCGGCCAGTCCGACCAGTTGACCGAGCATTTCTACGCCATCACGGCCGGGCGCAGCCATCCGGCAGGACCGCTCGGCCCGTTGCTGTCACGCGAGGCCGCCGTGGACTTCTTCACCGACACCTCATCCGACCTCATCCAACCATAAGGATTTCATCGTGTTCCCTCAACGACTGACCGACGGTTACCGTTCCTTCCTGCAGGGACGCCTGGCCGCCGAGCGCACACGCTACCTCGAACTGGCCGAAAAGGGCCAGAATCCGGACATCATGGTGATCAGCTGCGGCGATTCGCGCGTGGCGCCCGAAACCATTTTCGATGCGGGCCCGGGGGAAATGTTCGTCGTGCGCAACATCGCCGGCATTGTCCCGCCCTGCGATTCAGACCCGGACACCGCCTACCACGGCACCAGCGCCTGCGTGGAATTCGGCGTCAATGCCCTGGAAGTCGGTCATATCGTGATCATGGGGCATGCGAGCTGCGGCGGCGTGGCAGCCTATGCCAATCAGGCCGCCCCCCTGTCCAAGCGCGATTTCATCGGCAAATGGATGTCCCAGATCAAACCCGTGGCCGATGCGGTCGGCCCCCGCACGGGCGACTACGCGGACTGGATCCGCCAGATGGAATGGGGCGTGGTGGAATACAGCATGCGGAACCTGATGACCTTTCCCTCCGTGCGCGAGCGCGTCGCGGCCGGCAAGCTCACCATTCACGGCGCGTATTTCGGTGTGGCGACGGGCGTGCTGTTCGTGCGCAACCCGGACACGGGCCGATTCGAGTCCTATACCGAGTCCTGATCCGGATTCCGGCGCCAGTCCAGCGCCCAGCGTCCGCTGCGCACATTCTGCAGCCACAGCAGGCAGGTCTGGGTCTTGGCGTCGGTCACCGCACCCTCGCGGCAGGCCTCGAACAGATCGGCATCCGAGATGGTGCGGACATCCAGAAACTCATCCGCATCCAGGTGCCGCTCGCCGGCGCTCAGGCCCCGGGCAAAGAACACATGGATGATCTCGGTGGAATAGGCAATCGCCAGATGCATGTCTCCGGCATGCGCCCATTCCCGCGCCGTATAGCCGGTTTCCTCCCGCAATTCACGCCGGGCGCAGCGCCCGGGGTCCTCGCCCGGATCAAGCTTGCCGGCCGGGAATTCCGTCATGACGCGACCCACCGGATAGCGGAACTGGCGTTCGACCAGCACGTGACGATCATCCAGCAGCGGAATCACCACCACCGCGCCCGGATGCACGATGTATTCGCGTGTCGACATCCCGCCATCCGGCATGCGCACGGTATCGCGGCGCGCCTTCAGAAAATCGCCCTCGCAGAGGGTCTCGCTCTGGATCAGGGTCTCGATCAGATGGATGTCGTTCGGTTCGGCCATGGCGCGGTTCCGGGTTACGGGACGGGCGGTCTCAGCCGGCCACGCCGACAATCACGCTGGATGCCTTGAAGATCGCCTGGACGGAACCGCCCACGGCCAGCCCCAGTTCCCGTGCGCTCTCGTTGGTGATGATCGCGGCCAGGGCCAGGCCATCGGCATCGAGCACGACCTCGGTATTGACCGCGCCGGTCTGCAACTGCGTGATCCGGCCCTGCAGACGGTTGCGCGCCGAAAGGCGGGCGGTGCCCGATTCGGCGACCAGGATGACGGACGACGACTTGACCAGGGCAAAGGCCTCGCTGCCGACCTTCAGATCGAGCGCCTTGGCACTGCCTGATGTGATGATGGCATGAATCGACTGGCCGCCCGCAAGGGCGATGCCGACCTCGTCGTTGACGGCGCCGGCCCGAAGCTCCGAAACCGTCCCGGTGAAGGTATTGCGTGCACTTGTTTTCATGTCGTTTTCCTCAAGAAAATACGGTTACCCAGCCTGGGCGCGCGGGCGCGACGCTGCCAACGCCCGCGTCTCCCATGTTCTGAGCCGGTCCATGTCGGCGGGCAACTCGGCGCTCATGCCGCCCGTGAACCGGCGCCAGTCCTCCAGAAACTCTTCGGCCACGATCGTCAGGACCGGGATTTCCTCGACCATCGACGCCAGGAACTCCTGCGCGAATCCACCGCCCTCGGACTCCTGGCGGCCATAACGATTGATCACCACCAGGTCGGGCCGCGCCTGGATCGCGGCGCGCAGCGTGCCGGCCGCGGCGGCCAGGCAGGACACATCCAGACAGCACGCCTGAGATCCCTCGCCCAGGTCCTGGAAAATCTCGAAGATCTCGCCTGTCTCGACATCCCGCAGACAGCGACCGCCCCTGAGGCGGCCGTCCGGGCGGCGGGCCATGAGCAGGCCCCGCACCGTATGCCCCCGCCCACGCAGGTCAGCCACGTAATCCCTCATCACGGCATCGGCGGCATCCTCATGCGCATGCACGATGGCGGCAATCGGCGGCGGACGGTCCATGGGCGATCTCCGGAAAACGGATCGGAAGCAAGGCGGATACAGGGCAGGCCGTGCGCAGTCCCGGTCGGCCGCGCACGAATCCATCGAAGGTCAGAGGATAGTACAGATGCGCGTCCGACGCTATGTACCCAAGTCAATAACGGCGCGCATGCGGCCCTGGGCCTGCGGAGCCGGCGCGTCCTACAATAGGCCCCCGCTTTTTTGTTTTCCCGGAATTCCCGATGTTCACATTCATCCCCCGAAACTACGCCGGCAAGGCGGAACATTACGCCGACCTGGCCGCCCAGGCGGGCGGCCTGATTGCGGGGGAACCCGATCTGATCGCCAATGCGGCCAATTTCGCGGCCCTGGTGTTCGACGGCCTGCCGGACCTGAACTGGGCCGGTTTCTATCTGTACGACGGCAAGGAGCTGGTCGTCGGCCCCTTCCAGGGCAAACCCGCCTGCATCCGCATCGCCCTGGGCGCGGGCGTATGCGGCACGGCGGCGCAGGCCCGCCAGACCCAGGTCGTGCGCGACGTCGGTCAGTTCCCCGGACACATCCCCTGCGATGCCGCCTCGCAATCAGAAATCGTCGTGCCACTGGTGCGCGCGGACGGCTCACTGCTGGGCGTCTGGGACGTCGACAGTCCCGTCACCGATCGCTTCAACGAGGACGACCGGCACGGCATGGAGGCGCTGTGCCGGGTCTTCATGGATCACCTGGACGGGCAGGTCATCAGGGCCCGGCGCTACCAATCCAGCGGCAGCGAAAACCGCGCACCCAGATCGTAGGCTCCCGAGGTCAGGTTCCGGTTCGTTTCCAGGCGGACCCTCAGATAAGGGCCATAGCGAAAGCCATGGGCCAGCCCGATCCGCTCATCCAGGCCATTGGACGCATCCACCCGCCGCTCGAACGAGCCACTGAACGCCCCCCAGCGACCTGCCGCCAGGTCCAGTTGCCACTGGTTGCTGAGGCAATCGCAGCCTCCGCCGCCGCCGTAGATCGCCAGGTCGGCATAGCCCATTCCTTGCCGCGCATTCACCCAGGACAGTCCCCAACCCGGATACAGGTCCAGGGCATAGCCGATCTGGCGACGCCAGCCCACGACCAGCGGCTGGCGCGACCCGGACACGCCGAATCGCCAAGCGCCCGCCTCACTCAGGTCATAGCCACCGCCCAGCCCCAACACCGTCAAGTCCCGGGCGCGCTGCACCCGCGAGGCCAGGGTCAGATTGCGGTCCAGCGCGTAGCGCGTCGTCGCGTCGACCGCAACGGGGCCATAGGCCAAATCGCCGGCGGCGGTCGCGCGGCCTGCCGACGCATCCAGCGCGCCGACCGCCACGGCGTAATCCCACCCCCCGACCGGCAAGCGCGCCTGGGCGGCGGCGCGAGACAGGCCTACTCCCGCCAGGCGCACGGAGCGCCCCCAGCTCGACGGGCCCGTGCCTGTCTTGCCCAGCGTCACGCGATAACCAGCGGAACTGCGATAACGCCAGTTCTGCGCGCCCAACGACCAGACATCCAGACCGACCGAAGGCAACGGGCCGAAGACATCCGGGGCGACACCCGACGCCGCCGCGCCATCCAGTCCGTCCGGCCCGCGCACATCGAGGCATCGCGCCGCCTCTTCGCTGGCAAGCAGCTCAAACGCGCCAGGCACGAAACAGTCCACGAGGATGGTTTCGTCTCCCGACGCATCCAGGAACAGCAGGTCATAACGGATGCCGGAGGCGACCTCGGGGGCCGGGCGGGAGGCATCGGCGTCCGTCTGCTCAGGCCCCCCGGGCGGCACATCGGCGGGTTCGTCACGCGGCACCTCGGGGACGGCATAGCGCTGGGGGGCAAGGTCGATGAGGGCCGGCTCCGGGTCAGCCTCCTGCCAGGCCTGGGCCGACGCCTGGCCGGTGCCGCACAGCAGAACCGCCGCAACCAGCGGCCGGAAAAACCTGTTCATGAAAGGACGCGCAAGGTTTCCGGGCCTGGCCGGCCCGGACGAGAAAGCCGAAGGTCGCCGAGCCGGAGAGATTCCGCCGTCCGACCTCCGAAGCGGCCAAGGGTATCACGATGGGGCGCCCTCTGAAACCCTCGAAATGTTTCAGCGAAAAAAGTTGAAACCGGGCTTGCCCACACCATATATTGTGCTTATCATTCGAAATCGCACTATATGTAGAAACACCGCACTCCACCGAGGATCCCCGGCCGTGATCAAGCACATCGTCAAGCGTGATGGACGCATCGAACCCTATATTCCCAGCAAACTCAACGGTTGGGGACGATGGGCCGCCGCCAATCTGGGCCAGAAAGTCGACTGGAGCAGCATCGTCCTGCAAGCCGTCAGCACCATGCCCGAAAAGGTCTCCACCGCCGACCTGCAGGAAAAACTGATCCAGAATTGCCTCGACAAGGACACCTGGTCCTACTACCTGATGGCGGGCCGGCTGTACGCATCCCACCTGCACAAGATCATCCATGGCCCCAGCATCCCCGGCGTCAAGGCGCTGCACGACCGCATGGTGGCCGACGGGGTGATGGTGCGCATGAACTACACCGACGCCGAATACGCCGAAATCGAGTCCTTCATCGACCACGAGCAGGACTACGACACACCGCATTTCTCGCTGCACTACATCCGCAAGAAATACAGCCTGCAGAACCGCGTCACCCGACAGGAATACGAGACACAGCAGTTCGTCTACATGCGCATGGCCATGGCCCTGTCCGAAAACGAACCCGCCGAGCGCCGGATCGACCTGGTGCGTCGCTTCTACACCGAATTCTCCGCCAAGCGGATCTCCGCCCCCACGCCCAATTACGTGAATCTGGGCACCAAACTGCGCGGCTTCGCCTCGTGCTGCCTGTACGTGGTGGACGACAACGAATCCTCCCTGGCCATCGGCGACCACATCGCCTACCGCATGACGGCGGCCTCGGCCGGGATCGGCAGCCACCTGATCACCCGCAGCAAGGGCGACCCGGTGCGCGGCGGCCTGATCCAGCACCAGGGCAAACTGCCCTATCTGGCCTCTCTGGGCAAGGCGGTACATGCCAACATGCAGGCCGGGCGCGGCGGCGCCTGCACCACCTACTACTCCGGCTTCGATCCCGAAGCCGAGGTCATCGCCTATCTGCGCAACCCGCGCAGCACCGAGGATCGCAAGAACCGCGACCTGCATTACGCGCTGGTCACCAACAAGCTCTTCGCCGAAAAAGTCGCCCGCAACGAGGAGGCCTTCTCGTTCAACGTGCGGACCGCCCCCGAGCTCACCCGGCTGTTCTTCGGCCCCGACTCGGCGGCCTTCAAGCGTGAATACGAGCGCCTGGAAAAAGACCCGTCCTTCAAAAAAGAACACTTCAGGCCGCGCGACCTGATCCTGACCTCGCTGAACGAGGCGCTCGAGACCGGCGTGGCCTATCTCGCCAACATCGACGAGATGAACCGCCATACGCCGTTCAAGGAACCCATCCATTCCAGCAACCTGTGCCTGGAGATCAGCGAGCCCAACCGTCCCTATCAGGACATGCAGGACCTCTATTCCGACACCGAGGTCGGCCAGATCATCGTCGAGCTGGATAACGGGACGACGCGCACCTTCAATTTCAACGCCGCGCTGACCGTCGCGGTCGCCGACTCCACGCTGCCGCGCATCATCTTCGCCGGCGAGCTCAAGGCGGGCGACGACATCCTGTCCGACGCACCGGATCAGGGCGGCCGGGTCGTGCGCGTCCTCGAAACCCACGAGGAGCCCGAGATCGCGCTGTGCTCCCTGGGGGCCATCGCCTACGACGCCATCGCCGAGGACGACGACGAGACCTACCAGGAGGCCATGTACCTGACGTTGAAGATGATCGATTACTGCATCCTCAACTCGCACTACGTGCTGCCCCACGTGGCCGTGACCGCCAAGGCCCGCATGAATGCCGGTGTGGGCCTGATGGGAGTGGCCACCCACATGGCCCGCAAAGGCCTGCGCTACGACACCGACGAGGGCCGCGAGGAGCTGCATCGCATCGCCGAGCGCCACATGTATCACGCCATCCGCGCCTCCCTGCGCATCAGCAAGGAACGCGGCGTCGCGCCCTGGATGCACAAGACCCGCTGGCCCGACGGCTGGCTGCCGATCGACACCTACAATCGCAACGTCGACGAACTGGGTGATTTCCATAACCGTTACGACTGGGAAGCCCTGCGCACCGAAATCATGCAGAACGGCGGCATCGGCCATTCCTGCCTCGTCGCGTACATGCCGGGCGAGTCCTCCTCCAAGGCGCTGGGCAAACCCAATTCGCTCTACCCCGTGCGCGACATCACGCTGAACAAGACCGACGGCTCGGTGACGATCCGCTGGGCCGCGCCCGACAGCGACAATCCGGCCTACTTCTACCAGTCGGCCTGGGACATCACCGAAGTCGACATGATCAAGGCCTATGCGGTCTTCCAGAAATTCACCGACCAGGGGATCTCCGCCGACCTGTGGCGCCGGATCAAGGACGACGACAAGGTCTCCAGCCGGGAACTGCTCACCCACTACTTCACCATGGTGAAGTACGGCATGAAGACCCGCTACTACTACAACTCGAACGTGGCCTCGGACAAGACGCTGGACAACGCCGGCAGCATCCACGACAACGTCGTGGAAGAAAAAATCGTCTGCGAAAGCTGCACGATGTAGGCCCCGATTACCTGAATCCCCCTCGCCCCCGGCCCCTGTGCCGGGGTCTCCGACCGCCTCCCTGGCACGATCTGAAAAATGACCCAACAAACCCTGCCCTCCAAGATCTTCAACACCGAGAAAACCGACTATTCCTTCCCGGAAATCATCCTGGGTCAGGATCTGGGCCTGTTCGACACGATCAACAAGTTCTACCCCGAAATCTGGAAGCTCTACAAGACGCTCAAGAACCAGGATTGGGACGAGAACGAATTCGACTATTCCACCTGCAACGTGCAGTTCAAGACCTGCGACCGTCACACCTACGACATGATGGTCAAGACCCTGGCCTGGCAATGGGAGGCCGACAGCGTCGCATCGCGCTCCATTGCCGCCGTGCTGGCCCCCGTCTGCACCAGCAGCGAGGCCTGGTCGGGCTGGGTGGAAATCACCAAGAACGAGATCGTCCACGCCGCGACCTATTCCGAGATCGTCCGCAACAGCTTCGACAACCCGGATGACATCCTCAACGAGATCCTCTCGGTCAAAGAGGCCATCAGCCGCCTGCGCGTCGTCAGCGGCGTCTTCAACCAGGCGTTCGAAGTCAGCTACGACTATGCCCGTGGCCAACGCGAGAACGATCAGGAGACCTACAACGCCATCTACCTGTTCATCGTCGCGATCCTGTGCATGGAACGCATCCAGTTCCTGGCCTCGTTCGCCGTGACCTTCGGCATTTGCGACGGCACGGGCCTGTTCCAGCCCATCGGCAAGGCGGTCCAGAAGATCGCCCAGGACGAGTTCGAGGTCCATGTCCAATACGGCAAGGAAATCCTGCGCGCGATGTTCAAGACCGAGCGCGGCCGCACCGCCTTTGAACAATGCCGCGAGAAAATCGTCCAGATCCTCGACGAGGTCACCGCCAGCGAGATCGAATGGACCGACTACGCCTTTTCCGAAGGCCGCGAACTGACCGGCGTGACCTGCCAGATGATGAAGGACTGGGTCCATTTCAGCGCCACCGACGTGGCCCGGTTCTTCAGCGTCGAGAACCAGGTGGCCTTTCCGATCATCACCGAGAACCCGCTGAAATACATGGAAAGCTGGCTGAACATGAGCAAGGTCCAGGCCTCCAACCAGGAAGAAGACACCGCGCAGTACAAGGTCGGCGTGATGCGACGCGACGACGAGAACGAAGTCTTCGACGTGGATTTCTGAGTCCGTCTTTCCTGCCGTTCCCCGATCAAACACCTTCCCGCAAAAAAGGATCCGACATGGCCATCACTGTCTATTCGAAGCCCAACTGCCCGCAATGCGACCTCACCAAGCGCGACATGGATATCCTGGGCATCAAGTACCAAACCGTGGATCTGACCCAGAGCCAGGATCAGCTCGAACGCCTGATCAGTCTCGGTCACCGCAGCGCTCCCGTGGTCGAGACGGCCCGGGAGACCTGGTCGGGCTACGACCAGGAAAAAATCAAGGGACTGGTGTCCTACGCCTGAGCGCAGTTCAGGGGCGCTCGCCCCGCGCCCGCCGCGCCTCGATGCGATCGAGGGCGGCCGGCAAATCGGCCACCGTGCGAATCACTTCGTGCGCACCAACGCCGCGCAGCTTGTCCTCGGCCGGACGGCAGCAGGCCTGCTGCTCATCCGGCGTCAGCGCAACCCACGCCTCCCAGCTCAGGCCCACCTCGTTGCCCGACGCCGACAGGCCCACGGTCCACATGCCGGCGGACAGGCCCTCGGTGATCCCGGGCGTCGTGTCATCGACCTTGACGCAGGCGGCCACATCGCAGCTGGCCAGTTCGATCATGTTGGCCAGGGCCATCCAGGGACCGGGCCGACCGCCGGCCTTCAGATCATCGGAAGCAATCACGCAATCCGGCGCATAACCGGCCTCTGCGGCCATCGGCACCACCGCATCCATCACCACGCGCGGATAGCCTGAGCAGGAGCCGATGCGGATACCGCGCGCGCGCAGATTTTCCACGGCTTGCAGCGCGCCCGGGATCAGCGCCGAATACCTGCCCACGCGTTCCACCTGCAGCGGCATGAAATTCTGGTACACCGCATCCACGTCCTCACGGCTCATGTCGCGCCCATGGCGCTCGCACCAGCGCGCGGCGATCTCCGGCGTCCGGCCCAGCGCCTGGATGTGATCCCATTTGGCCAGCCCCATGGGGCCGCGCGCCTCGTCGAGCGTGATTGCCACGCCCGCCTCGGCAAAGACATCGACCATGACCTGCGTCGGCGCGAAGGAGCCGAAATCGACAATGGTGCCGGCCCAGTCGAAGATGACCGTATCGATGGCGCTGCCGGACTGGCGGGAAGGGAATGAAATGGTGTTCATGGGACGTCTCTCGCGCGAGTTGATGAGTCGGTTCCAACACGGTTGAGACACGGGTCTCAACACAAAAGGGCAGGATCGATCAAACCTGAAGGGCCGGTTCCTCCCGCCAGACATGCTCGGCCAGCGCCGCCCGGACCGCGCCGACCGCCTGCCCGATTTCGGCCTGATCGATGGCGCCGATGCAGCCGACCCGGAACGTTTCGATCTCCGTCAGCTTGCCGGGGTACAGGATGAAACCCCGGGCGCGCACCCTTTCATAGAACAGCCTGAAGTCATAATCCGGATGGTCCGGCGCATACCAGGTCACGATGATGGGCGCCTGCCGATCCGCAGGCAGGAAACGGCGCAGCCCCAGTCCCTCGAGGCCGGCGCACAACAGGCGGCAGTTGGCCTCGTAGCGGGCCAATCGGGCGGACTGGCCGCCCTCGGCAAAATACTGGTCCAGGGCAGCGCCGAATGCAGCGACCACATGCGTCGGCGGCGTGAAACGCCACTGGCCGGTCGCCCGCAGATACTGATGCTGATCGAACAGATCCAGCGCCAGGGAATGGCCATTGCCTTCGGCCTCGTCCAGCACCTCGGTCCGGGCGATGACGAACCCCACGCCCGGCACGCCTTCCAGGCACTTGTTGCTCGAGGCAATCAGCGCATCGTAGGGCACTTTGCGCGCATCCAGCGGCAGCGCGCCGAAAGCGCTCATCGCGTCCACGATCAGACGCCGGCCCGCGCGGGCCACCACGGCAGCAATATCGGCGACCGGATTGAGAATGCCGGTGCTGGTTTCGCACTGGATCACACCGACATGCGTGATGGCCGGATCGGCTTGCAGCAGGGCGTCCACGGCGGAGGGGTCCGGCGCGACGTCATCGGGCGTTTCCAGCACCGCCACGCGGCGGCCGATCGCGCCCGCGATCCGGGCCATGCGCTTGCCGTAGGCGCCATTGATCAGCACCAGCAGCTTGCCCCCGCGCGGCACCAGCGTGCCGATTGCAGCCTCGACCGCGAATGTGCCCGAGCCTTGCAGAGGCACGCAGACATGGCGTTCATCGGCGCCCGCGATCCGCAACAGCTGCTGGCAGATCCGGGCGGTCAGCGCCTTGAACTCACCATCCCATGAACCCCAGTCGTTCAACATGGCGGTCTTGGTGGCCAGACTGGTGGTCAGCGGGCCGGGCGTCAGCAAAATGGGTTCTCTCATGAAAGAAAAGGCTCCGTCGAAATCAAGGTCAGGTCTGCCGCCAGCGCTGGGTGCGCTGCGCCAGCCATCGCGACAACAGGGTGAACAGCAGACAGACGCACGCCGAAGTCGTCACGATCAGCGTCGCCATCGCGGCGGCCGCCGCCGTGTCGCCGGCATCGTCCATGTTGAGCACGGTCACCGAGGCCAGCACCGTGTCCGGGGTATAGAGAAAGATCACGGCGGACACCGTGGTCATGGCGGCCACGAACAGGAACCGGGCGATCTCCAGAATGGCCGGCAGGCACACCGGCGCCGTCACGCGCCGCAGCGTGGTCCAGAACGGGACCTTCAGCGAGGCTGCCACGGCCTCGAATTCCCGGTCCATTTGCCGCAACGCCGTCGTCGCCGTCAGATGCGCCGTGGTGTAGAAATGCATGACCGTACACAGCACCAGGAGGGTCATCGTCCCGTACAGCGGCAACCAGTGGTTGCCGTTGAAAAAAAACACATACCCCAGACCCAGTACCAGGCCGGGGACCGCCATGGGCAGCATCGCCAGCAACCGGATCAGCGTCCGGGCCATCCCGGAGCCAGCCAGTTTTTCCTGCAGCCAGGCGCCGATGAACACCAGCGCCGTGCCGGCCAGCATGGTGAGCGCGGCCAAGCGCAGGCTGTTCCACCAGGCCAGCCAGCCACCTCCGTCCATATTGTCGAAATCGAAATGGGCCAGCGTGGGCGCCAACCGGTAAGGCCACAGCTGAATGAAGGCAGCAGCCACCGCCATGCCCAGAATCAGCGTCAGGCAGGCGCCGACGAGCCCGCAGAACAACAGGCCGGCGCCACATGCCCAGCGCGAGCCCGAGGGTTGCAGCGGCCGGGCCCGGGCGGTCAACAGCGCCTGCTGCTGCCGCTGCAAGCGGTGATCGACCACAAAGCTGAATACCGCCGGCAGCAACAGCAGCAACCCGATCACCGCGCCCCGGGGGAAATTCTGCTGCCCCACCACCTGCTTGTAGGCCTCGACGGCCAGCACCGGAAACTGGCCGCCGATCACTTTGGGCACCCCGAAATCGGTGATCGTCAGTGTGAACACGACCAGAGAGGACGACACCAGGCCGTGCCGCACCGCAGGCAGCGTCACCGTGAACCACCGCCGCAGCCGTCCCGCGCCCAGCGCGTTGGCAGCTTCATAGAGACGCCCATCGGCCAGGGACAGCGCGGTGACCAGGATCATCAGCGCATGCGGAAAGGTGTAGAACACCTCGCCCATCACGATTCCGGGCAGGCCGTAAATCCCGCCCTCGGGAAACCAGTGCTTGAACACCCCCTGGTTGCCGAACAGATAGATCAGGGAAATACCCGGCAACAGCGAGGGCGCCAACAGGGGAATCAACGCGAAGAGCCGGAACAGCGGCTTGCCGGGCATCCGGGTGCGGGTCAACGAGGCGGCAAAGCCGAAGGCCAGCGGCACCGTGAGGGCGGTCGTGACCGCCGCCACCGCGACACTGTTGCCCACCAGCGTCAGAAAACCGGGTGCCGAGGCAATCGCGGCAAAATGCCCCAGACTGGAACCGCCCCTGTCAGGCGCCGCCAGCGCCTGCCCCAGGATGGCGGCCAGCGGCAACCCCAGAAAGACCAGCAGCAGCGCCACAACGCCCCAGGCCAGCCCTCCTGCCAGCCGCTGGGCGGCATCCCGTGGCAGCGGCTGGCAATAGGCAATCACGAAACTCATGCCGCTGCCGCCGTGAACATGCGCATGCGGTCCGCCGGCAATGTGACGGGCACCAGCCGCCCGGGTTCCAGCCGCAACCGCGCCAGTTCATCCTGCGAAATGTCCGCCAGCAACGGCAGATCGCCCCACAGCGGCACGGTCAGGCTGACGCGGCAGAACCCGCCCAGATGTTCGATCTTGCCCGGCCGCGCCAGCGCGGTGTTCGGACCGCCGCACCAGGTCGGGTGCAAGCGGACATCCTCGGGACGCAGAAAAACCCGCCCTGTGACGCCGGGCGCCGGCAGCGCCTGCGCCATGGACAGCGTGGCGCGATCCACGGCGATCTCGCCACGGCGGCGCACCATCGCCTCGAACCAGTTGGCCCGGCCAATGAAATCGGCGACGAAGGCCGTGCGCGGCTGACCGTAGATCTCGCCGGGCGTGCCGACCTGTTCGATCCGGCCCCGGCTCATCACCACCACCCGGTCCGCCATGGCGAGCGCCTCTTCCTGGTCGTGGGTCACCATGACCGTCGTCACACCCAGGCGCGCCTGGAGGTCTTTGATTTCGCGGCGCAGGTGCTCGCGCACCCGGGCGTCCAGGGCCGACAACGGCTCATCGAGCAGCAGCAGACCCGGGTTGGTTGCCAGCGCCCGGGCCAGCGCCACCCGCTGCTGCTGTCCGCCGGACAACTGGGCCGGGAATTTGCGCTCGATGCCGTCCAGGCCGACCAGCGCCAGCAGATCAGCGGCCCGTCGCATTTTCTGCTCGCGGCGGCCCCTCAGTCCATAAGCAATATTGTCAGCCACGGACAGATTCGGGAACAACGCATAGTTCTGGAATACGATGCCATAGTCGCGCCGCATGGCCGGCAACCGCGTCACATCGCGCCCCCGCATCAGGACCCGGCCGCCGCTGGCGGCCTCTAGCCCCGCGACCAGCCGCAGCAACGTCGTCTTGCCGCAGCCCGAAGGGCCGAGCAGGCAGACGAATTCCCCCTGCGCAACCGTCAGATCGACCTGCGACAGCGCCGTGAAATCGCCATACCGCTTGTGCAGGCCGCTCACGGTCAGGGCCGGCTCCCGCGCGGCATCAGGCCGCGACGTTTCCATGACAGTGCTCACGGCGGTTACCTGGATTCGGACTTGCCGTCGTAGCGCTTCGTCCACTCGGACAAAATGGCCTCGCGATTGTTCGCCGACCAGCGCAGATCCTGCTTGACCAGTCGCGACTCATAATCGGCCGGGATGTGCGGATTCGGCTTGGCCACGCCCGGGTAGGCAACGACCGCGAAATTCTCTGCATACAGCTCGTTGGCGCTGCGGGAGGCTGCCCAGTCGGCCAGCCTGCGGGCCGCGTCCAGGTGCCTGGTGCCCTTCATGATGGCGGTGGCCTCCACGTCCCAGCCCAGGCCCTCGCTGGGGAACACCAGATCGATCGGCGCGCCGGCGGCCTTGCTCTTGGCCGCGCGATACTCAAACGAAATCCCGATCGGAAACTCGCCGGTGGCCGCCTGCTTGCAAGGTTTCGACCCGGAGTGGGTGTACTGGGCGATGTTGCGATGCAAAGCGTCCATGTAGGCCCACCCGCCCTGCTCGCCGAACAGCGTCAGCCAGGCCGTGACGTCGAAATAGCCCGTGCCGCTGGAGGCCGGGTTGGGCATCACGATCCGCCCCCGGTATTCGGGCCGGGTCAGGTCCTGCCAGGTCGCGGGTTTCTTCAGGCCCAGCTTTTCGGCCTCGATGGTGTTGAAGCAGATCGTCGCCCCCCAGACATCCATGCCGACCCAGGCCGGGGGATTCGCGTCATCAACATAGGTCTTGTCCAGTTTGTCCACGCCTTGCGGCGCATAGGGCTGGAGCATGCCTTCCTTGTCCAGCGCCAGCAGGGACGAAGCCGCCACGCCCATCACCACATCGGCCTGAGGCGCGGCCTTTTCCGCCAGCAGCTTGGCCGTGATGATGCCGGTGGAGTCCCGCACCCACTTGATCTTGATCCCTGGGACCTGCGCCTCGAACTGCCGCTGGTAAGCCTTGAGCTGATCGGCCTCCAGCGCGGTATACACGGTGAGGGTGGTGTCGGCGGCCCAGGCCTGTGTCGCGCACAGGACGGCGATGCCGGCGAAGATTCGGGACAGGGTCGGTGTCTGCATGGAAATCCTTCTCTCTCGTGAAGCTCATTGACGAACGAGAAGAATTCTAGGGATCGAATGTGACCGTCGTATGACTCAGACCGTGGCCCCCATCTGCCATGGCGCGAACTCGTTCTGGCCATAGCCATGCAATTCGCTCTTGCTGCGAGTGCCGGAAGCGGTTTCCAGGATCAGGCGATAGATTTTCTCTCCCAACCCGTCAATCGTTTCCTGTCCGGTGATGATCGTTCCGCAGTTCAGATCGATATCCTCACTTTGCCGCTCCCAACAGGCATTGTTGGTGCTGAGCTTGAGCGAAGGCGCCGGCATGCATCCATACGCTGATCCGCGGCCGGTCGTAAAACAGATGAGATTGGCCCCCGAAGCCACCTGCCCCGTCGCCGAAACCGGATCGAATCCTGGAGAATCCATGAACACGAGGCCTCGGGCACGGACCGGCTCGGCATAGCACAAGACATCGTTCAGATTGGTCGTGCCGGCCTTGGCAACCGCACCCAGGGATTTTTCCAGGATGGTCGTCAAGCCGCCAGCCTTATTGCCGGCCGACGGATTGTTGTTCATCTCGGCATGATTGCGCATGCAGTAGTCCTTCCACCATTCGATCCGGGCGACCAGTTTTGCGCCAACCTCGGGGCTGATCGCGCGCTGCGTCAGCAGATGCTCGGCGCCGTAGATTTCAGGCGTTTCGGACAGCATGGCCGTCCCCCCGGCCGCCACCAGGCGATCCACCGCCGCGCCCAGGGCAGGATTGGCCGTCACGCCCGAATAACCATCCGAGCCACCGCATTGAAGACCGATCACCAGGTGCGAAGCTGAAACCGGTTCTCGCTGTACCGCATTGGCAGCCGGCAGCATGTCCTGGATTCTGGCAATGCCCTGCGCAACCGCCTTGCCTGTGCCGCCGGCATCCTGAATTGAATAGGTATGCAGTTGCGGGCCCTCGCGCAGGTCTCCAGCCTCCATGACGCCGGAAATCTGGTTCGTCTCACAGCCCAGGCCAATCAGCAAAATGGAATAGAAGTTCACATGACGCGCATAGCCGGCCAGCGTCCTGCGCAGCGTATCGATGGCTTCGCCCTGAGGCGCCATGCCGCATCCAGTGGTGTGCGTCAGCGCCACGACACCGTCGACCCGAGGGTAGTCCCGCAAAGCGGCAGGATGGATATCCCGGCGAAAATGATCCGCCACGGCGCGCGCCACCGTCGCGGAACAGTTCACCGTCGTCAGGATACCGATGTAATTGCGGGTCGCCACGCGTCCGTCCGCCCGCCTCAAACCCATGAACCGATCCCGCGCGGGATCGACAGGCGAGTCCTTGGTTCGTTGGCTGAATTCATATTCACGACGCAGGTCAGCCATATGCAGGTTATGGACATGCACATGCTGACCGGCCTCTATATCACAGCTGGCCATGCCGATCACCTGGCCATACCGGTAAACGGGACTGCCCGCGAGAATGGCCCGGGCGGCCAGCTTGTGTCCCGCTGGCACGAGTCCCCGGACCTCGACCTCCTGGACCTTGTCGCCACTCATGAGCTGCTCGGAGGCAATCAGGACGTTGTCCATCTCGTTCAGGCGGATGACATTCTTCTGCATAGAGGCCTCACAGGAACACAGCGCCGGGCACAGCCGGCACAGTCGGAATGACCGGCATCAACCGATGACAGCCATCAGGCGCGCATGCGCCCGCATCAGATGTCGATACATGGCGGCTTGTGCCTGCAGCGGGTCGCGTGTTGCAACCGCATCGTAGATTTCCTGGTGCTCCCGCACGGCATCCAGCCAGACGGACTCCGTATCGAACAGACGGTGCATGGAATCGCCAATCGGGGTGTAGCGTTGATCGAACAGTTCTTCGAGCGTCTGGATCAGCAGCCGGTTGCGGGTCGTGGAAGAAAGGGTGACGTGAAACAGCCGGTCGGCGTTGGCCAGTGGTTTGTCCCCGGTGCGATCCCGCATGCTGACCGCTTGCCGCATGGCATCGACACTGTCGCCCAGTACCTTGAGCTGCTCGCGCGTGATGAACCGGGCGGCATGCGCGGCCACCCCGCCTTCCAGAAAATACCGGGTCTGGTTCACGTCTTTGGGGCTGTGTCCCATCAGGGCAATGCCATGTTCGGCATCCGCATCAGGCGTCCCGGCGTCGGCCCCCTCATCGACGGCATCCCGCTTCAGGTAGATTCCCGACCCGACCCGGATCTCGATCTCACCCTGCAACTCCAGCACGATCAGCGCCTCGCGCAGGCTGGGCCGGGAGATCCTGAGCTGCTGCGCAAGCTCCCGCTCGGAAGGCAGCCGCGCGCCCTTGGGCAGATCCAATCGGTGAATTTCACGACGCAGCGCATCGGCCACCTGCATATAGCCCCGTGTGCGATCCACGACATGAATCGAAACATCCACCGTCTTTTCCATGAAACCTCTCCAATGCCTCGGCAAGATCCACCGACATGTCATTTTATCTGGTCTGACCGGTATGACACAAATAAGGGAAATCCACAACTGGTTTTACCGGTCAGTCCTTTTAGACTATCACCCGTCATCGAAATCTTTTCACGGCTGGATGCCGGTCAGCGAGACCCGGAGCATGACTTATCAATTCGATTTCGGCGCAGTGTTGCAATACTGGCCGATGTTCCTCCAAGGGGTGGAAACCACACTCCTGATGTCGTTCTGGTCCACCCTGGCCGGCTTCATCATGGGGGTGGGCTGCGCCATCACCCGCAGTTCCGGCGGCCCGCTACTGAGGCGCATCGTGGGCACCTATGTCGAAATCATCCGCAACACCCCGCTCATCATTCAAAGCTATTTCCTGATCTTCGGCCTGTCCAGCGTCGGGATCACCTTGTCGATCCTGACGGGCGCCATTCTGGCCCTGGTCATCAACATCACGGCCTATACCTGCGAGATCGTGCGCGCCGGAATCGAATCCGTCCCCCGCAGCCAGCGTGAGGCCGGCGAGTGCCTGGGTCTGTCTCCCCTCCAGGTTTACTGGCACATCATCCTCGTGCCCGCCCTGGAGCGCGTCTACCCCGCCCTGACCAGTCAGTTCGTGCTGCTCATGCTGGTCACCAGCCTGCTGTCCGCCGTGGGCACGGAAGATCTGTTCGGCATTTCAGGCAACATCCAGGCACTGACCTTTCGTAATTTTGAGGTTTTCCTTGTGCTGTGGGTGGTGTATCTGGCCATGTCGGCCCTGGTCCGCGGCGCCTTCGCGCTGGCTGGCAAGTTCCTGTTCATCCGCAAGCGCAAGCTTGGCACTTCGCTCTAGGTCCTCCCATGAATCACGAACAAATCCTGTATCTGCTGGCCGGCGCCGGGGGAACCGTGCTGCTCTCCGTCCTGACCTTTGTCTGCTCGGCGCTGCTTGGTCTGGGCGTCGCCCTGATGCGCATCTCTGACAACCGGACCATCAAGGGTGCCGCCTTCGGTTATATCAACATGATCCAGGGCACCCCGCTGCTGGTGATCATGGGCATCTGCTTTTACGGCCCCTCCATCCTGGGAGCCACCGAAACACCACCACTGTTTGCCGCCGTCCTGGCACTGACCATCCACGCCGCCGCGTTTCTCGGCGAAATCTGGCGAGGCTGCATCCAATCCGTGCCCCGCAATCAATGGGAGGCTGCGGAATGTCTTGGCCTGAACCGGGTTCAGCGCATGTTCAAGGTCGTTCTTCCTCAAGCGCTGCGCATCGCCACGCCCCCGACTGTGGGTTTCATGGTGCAGATCGTCAAAAACACCTCATTCGCCTCTCTGGTCATCGGATTTGCCGAGCTCTCCTATAACGCCAAGATCCTCAACAACTCGACCTTCAAGCCCTTCCTCTACTTTGGCGCAGCGGCGGTTCTGTATTTCTTTATCTGCTATCCCCTGTCCTGGTTCAGTCTCCGGCTCGAACGCAAGCTGACCATCGCGCAAGACTGAGACGAGCCCTGGATCATCGAAGGAGTTCTCCATGACCGAAATCGTCCGTCTGAGCAATGTCCACAAAAGATTCGGCAACAACCATGTCCTGAAAGGCATCGACCTCAGCATCCAGAAGGGCGAGATCGTGGCCATCATCGGCCAGAGCGGCTCTGGCAAAAGCACCGCCCTGCGCTGCATGGACCACCTGGAAATCATCGATCTGGGAGAAATCACCGTCTGCGGGCACGCCTTCGGCACGGGCATCTCCAGCACCAACCTCAAGCAACTGCGCCAGGACGTGGGGATCGTGTTCCAGAGCTACAACCTGTTCCCGCACCTGACCGTCGAGCAGAACATCACACTGGCGCCGCGTTCCGTGCGCAAACTTCCGATCGAACAGGCCCGCAAGATCGCCGCGGACGTCCTTGCCCAGGTCGGGCTGAGCGACAAGACGCATTTCTATCCCGAGCAGCTTTCGGGCGGGCAGCAGCAGCGCGTCGCGATCGCCCGGTCTCTGGCCATGGACCCACAGCTGATGCTGTTCGATGAAGTGACATCGGCACTGGATCCGCAGTTGACCGGTGAAGTTCTCCGGGTGATCGAAAAACTGGCCGCAGGCGGCATGACCATGGTTCTGGTCACCCACGAAATGGCTTTCGCGATGAAAGTCGCCCATCGGGTGATCTTCATGCACGAAGGCCGGATTCACGAACAGGGGAGCGCCGAAATCCTGCGCCACCCCAAAACCTCCGAACTGCAGCAGTTCGTCAGCAACGGACTCTGACCAGCCCGGCGCCCGCAAGGCGCCGACCCTAACCACAGGAGACATCATCATGACCTCTGCATTTCATCTGCGGCGCGGCGTGGCCGCTCTGGCCCTCGGCGCCGCCACATTGCTGGCCGCTGCAACGCCTGCGCAGGCCAACACACTGGAACAGATCCAGAAGAACAAGACCCTGCGTGTGGCCATCGACCTCAACGCGCCCCCTTATGGCATGAAAGACGCCAATCTGAAGGAAGTCGGCTCAGACGTCGAAACCGCGAACCTGCTGGCCAAAGAACTCGGTGTCCAGCTGAAAATCGTCCCCACCACGCAAGCCAACCGCATTCCGTTCCTGCTGACGAACAAGGCCGACGTGGTGATTTCCAGCCTGACGATCACGCCACAACGTCAAGAAGTGATCGATTTCACCATCCCCTATGCCGCCATTCAGTCGATCATCGCCGCCCCCGAAAGCGAATCGATCTCCTCGATCAAAGATCTGGCCGGAAAAACGGTCATGACCGCGCGCGGCACGACCAATGATGCCAACGTCACCAAACTGGCTCCCGCCGGCACGGATATCGTGCGATTCGAAAACGACGCCACCGCCATGACCGCCGTCACCAGTGGCCGGGGCAACATCTATTCAGGCGCGCCGGCGATCATCAAATCGCTGAACAAGCAACTTGCAGAAAGCGGCAAGCCGCCCCTGGTCACCAAGGTCGTCATGGCCACTTCCATGCTGGGTCTGGGCGTCGCCAAGAAAAACCCCGAACTGCTCGAAAAGCTCAACGAACTGATCCGCAAGACGCTCAAGAGCGGCGAACTCAATACCATCTACAAAAAATACCACGGTGCCGATCTGCCGTCTGACGTCATGGCCGAAGGCAAATAGGCGGATTGGACATGACCCTCATTCAATCCATTGAAGCACTGGATATCCGCTTTCCGACATCCGAGCATCTGGACGGCTCGGATGCCATGAACCCGGACCCGGACTATTCCGCCGCCTACGCTATCCTGCACACGGATGTTGATGGACTGGAAGGCCATGGCCTGACCTTCACGATCGGACGCGGCACGGAAATCTGCTGCGCCGCGATCGATGCCCTGAAATCAAGGCTGATTGGCCTGGATCTGGCATGGATCACTGAGGACATGGGGCGGTTCTGGCGCCATATGACCTCGGACAGTCAGTTGCGCTGGATCGGACCCGACAAGGGGGCCATCCATATGGCCACAGCGGCGCTGGTCAATGCCGTCTGGGACCTCTGGGCCAAAGCAGAAGGCAAGCCTGTCTGGCGACTCGTCGCCGACATGTCACCGGAACAGCTCGTCCGGGTGATCGATTTCCGCTACATCACCGATTGCATCACACCGGACGAGGCGCTCCAGCTGCTGCAACAGAGGGCCGTCGGCAAGGCCGAGCGGCTGCAATCGCTCGAACGCGAAGGCTATCCCTGCTATACAACCTCCGCGGGATGGCTGGGCTATGACGACGAAAAACTGCGGCGTCTTGCAACCGAGGCCGTGCAGGCGGGCTTCTCGCACATCAAGCTCAAGGTAGGGCGCGATCTGCAAGACGACATCCGCCGGGTGCGGATCGCACGCGAGGTCCTGGGCGACGACCGTCACCTGATGATCGACGCCAATCAGGTCTGGGAAGTCGATCAGGCCATCCCATGGCTGGAACAACTGGCCTTCGCCAGACCCTGGTTCATCGAGGAGCCGACCAGTCCCGATGATGTCGCAGGCCATCGGCGTATCCGCCAGGCCATGCGGGGGCGCATGCAGGTCGCCACCGGCGAAATGTGCCAGAACCGCGTCCTGTTCAAGCAGTTCATGATGGAATCGGCCGTGGATGTGGTGCAGATCGATGCCTGCCGGCTCGGTGGCGTCAATGAAGTGCTGGCTGTCATGCTGATGGCGGCCAAACTGGGGCTGAAGGTCTGCCCTCATGCGGGCGGTGTGGGCTTGTGCGAATACGTCCAGCACCTGTCGATGATCGACTATCTGTGCTTTGCCGCCACCAAGGAGGGGCGTGTCATCGAATACGTCGATCACCTGCACGAGCACTTTGTCGACCCTTGCCGGATTCAACGGGCGGCCTACATGCCGCCAACCCGCCCCGGCTATTCGATCGAGATGAAGCGTGAATCGCTCGAACGCTACCGGTTCCGCCCCGGTCAGTGACTCAGGATCTGCCCGAGGAACGCCTGGGCCTTGGGGTGCCGGGGCGCGCCAAAGAACCGGTCGGGCGATGCCTGCTCGAGGATCTGGCCGTCCGCCATGAAAATGACGCGATCGGCCACGCTGCGCGCGAAGCCCATCTCGTGCGTGACGCACAGCATGGTGATGCCGTCAGAGGCCAGTTCGATCATCGTGTCCAGCACCTCCTTGACCATCTCAGGGTCCAGGGCCGAGGTCGGCTCGTCGAACAGCATGATCTCGGGCTTCATGCACAGGGCGCGCGCAATCGCCACACGCTGCTGCTGACCGCCCGAGAGCTGGCTGGGATACTTGCCGGCCTGATCAGGAATGCGTACACGCGACAGATAGTGCATGGCGACCTCGCGCGCCGCAGCCTTGTCCAGCCCCTGCGACTTCATCGGCGAGAGCACACAATTCTCCAGCACCGTCAGGTGCGGGAACAGATTGAACTGCTGGAACACCATGCCGACATGACGCCGGATCTTCTCGGCGTTGTGACGGTCGCCGGTGATGTCGATCCCGGCCACGGTGATGTGCCCCTGCTGGATCGTCTCCAGACCATTGATGCAGCGGATCAGGGTTGACTTGCCGGAACCGGACGGCCCGCAGATGACGATACGCTCACCGGCGGCCACATCGAGATTGATGTCCTGGAGCACCTTGAACTGGCCGTACCATTTCTCGACACCGGCGAACTGGACGATGGGCTGATTGTCTTTCATGAGCGGCAATCCGGAGGCGGCGCGCGAACGATCACGCGCCGCGACAAGAGGTTATTGATCAGGTTGGGTGACCGATTTCGGCAACGGGGTATGCAGCCACTGCTCGAACAGCGCGTTCAGCTTGCCGTTGGCCATATCGGCGGCGATGAATTCGTTCATCGCCTTCAGCAGCTCGGGCCGGTCCTTGCGCATGGCGATGGCCATGCGCTGCTCGTTGATCACATACAGAACCTTGTATTTGCCCGGAAAACGCTTCTGCACATCGGCAGCGATCACCGACGAAGTGCCGACCGCATCGATCTGCCCGACCAGCATGGCCTGCAACGCCGATGCATCGTCGTCGAAACGATGCAGCTTCGTACCCTCTGGCGCAACCTTGGTCACGCCAATGTCCGTTGTGCTGGCGCGGGGCACGCCGATCTTGTATTTGGGAAAGTCCGCCGGCGTCGAAATCCCCACGCTGCTGGGGCCCAGCAGCACCATGCTGGCCGCCGAATAGGGTTTGGAGAACTGGACCTGCTTTTCACGCTCGGGCGTGATCGCCAGCGAAGCCACCAGGACATCCGCCTTGTCGGTCAGCAGGAACGGAATGCGGTTGGGGCCCGTCATGACCACGTATTCCAGCTTGAGGCCGAAATAGTCGGCCAGCAACTTGGCCACCCCGCCATCGTAGCCGCTGGGCTGATTGTTGGCGTCGGCCGCCGCGTAGGGCGGCCAGTCGACCAGCACGCCGACCTTGATCGTGCCTCGGTCCTTGACCTGCTGCCAATAGCTGTCGGCCGCGACGGCCGAACCTGCCGAAACCGCGAGCAAAGATCCCAGGACAGGCACCAGCAGCCTTTTCAGGATTTTCGATAGAACCAGACCTTGCATGACATCTCTCCTTTGGTGATTGTTGTATGCGACAACACGATCAGCGCGACGAAACCGACAGCCGATACTCCAGACGCCGTGACAGCCGGGACAATGGCCAGCACATGCAGAAATACAGGAAAGCGACAAATGCGAACACGGACACGGGCGCGAACGTGGCGTTGTTGATGATCTGACCGGTACGGGTCAATTCGGTGAAACCGATGATGGCCGTCAGCGAGGTGCCCTTGATGATCTGCACCATGAACCCCACCGTGGGCGGCACCGCGATCTTGAAGGCCTGGGGCAGCACCACGTGGCGCAGCCGGTTGAAGTCGCTCAGGTTCAATGCGAAGGCCGCTTCGGTCTGCCCCCTGGGCACAGCCTCGATGCAGCCGCGCCAGATGTCGCCCAGAAAGGCGCTGGTATTGAGGATCAGCGCCACCCCGGCCGCCAGCCAGGGATCGACGTTCAACCCCAGGATCGGAAAGCCGAAAAAGATCAGGAACAGCTGCATCAGCAGCGGCGTGCCCTGGAACAGGATGATGAACCCGCGCGCCGGGTGGACGAGCCAGCGGCTGCGGGCCGTTCTGGCCAGCGCGACCGCCAATCCCCCCAGGCTGCCGCCGATCAGCGCGATCGCCGCCAGCGCCAGCGTCCAGCGCGCCGACATCAGGATCGACTGGAAATCCAGGCTGGAAAGCTCCCGCATGTCAGCGCCCCTCCGGGTAGTAGAGGAAACGGCGCCAGACCACCCTGAACAGGCCCATGAACATCAGCGACAGGACAAAGTAGATGATGGTGACCGTAATGTAGATCTCAAAGCTGCGAAACGTCACGGACTGGATATTGGCCGCCACGGAGGCCAGATCGTCGGCGGACACCGCCGACACGATGCTGGACGTCAGCATCAACAGGATGAACTGGCTGGACAACGCCGGAAAGATCGTTTTCAGGGCGGGCCGCAGCACCACATGCAGGAACACCTGGTAGCGCTTCAGATTCAAGGCCAGGCCGGCCTCGACCTGGCCTTTCGGGATGGCCTCGATCCCCGCGCGCAGGATTTCCGTGGCGAACGCGCCGAGATTGACGAACATGGTGACCAGGGCGGCCATCGTGGCCGTCATCTGGACACCCAGGGAGGGCAGCGCGAAAAAGAAAAAAAACAGTTGCACCAGAAACGGCGTGTTGCGAATCACCTCGATATAGGTATCGATGACCAGTCTCAGCAGACGTCCGCCATGACTTTTGCCCCAGGAGCAGAAGATGGCGATCAGCAGCCCGATGACCATCGCGCCCATGGAAAGCTGGATGGTTTTCAGCGTCCCTTGCAGCAGCAACGGCCACGACTCGAAGATGGCGTCGAACTGGAACTGGTAATGCACAATGGAACTCAGTCGAGCAGCGACGCATCCCAGGCCATCACCTGCTGGCACTGCTCGCCCAGCCCCTCGATGCCGAGCCGGACCGTGTCGCCCTGCTTCAGATAGACCGGCGGCTTTTGTCCAAGCCCGACGCCCGGCGGCGTGCCCGTGGAGATGATGTCGCCCGGATACAGCGTCGTGAAGCGGCTGATGTAATGCACCAGGGTGGTCACATCGAAGATCATGGTCTTGCTGTTGCCGTTCTGATAGCGCTTGCCGTTGACCTCGAGCCACATGGCAAGATTCTGCGGATCGGCCACTTCGTCGGCCGTCACCAGCCAGGGACCGATGGGGCCGAACGTATCGCAGCCCTTGCCCTTGTCCCACGTCCCGCTGCGCTCGATCTGGTACTCGCGCTCGGATACGTCGTTGATGACGCAATAGCCGGCCACATGGGCCAGCGCGTCCTCCTTGGAGACATAGCGGGCCTTGCTGCCGATGATCACGCCCAGCTCGACTTCCCAATCGGTCTTGACCGAACCCTGGGGCAGCACGATCGGATCTTGGGCGCCCGACGGCCGGGACCACTTGTTGAACAGCACGGGCTCGGCCGGAATGTCGGCGCCGGTTTCGGCCGCATGGTCGCTGTAGTTCAGGCCCACGCAAAGGAACTTGCCCGGATTGCGCAGCGGCACGCCGATCCGCCCGGGCTGCGCGATCAGCGGCAGCGATTGCGGATCGACCGCCCGCAAGGCCGCCAGCGCGGCGGGCCGCAGGGATCCGGCCGTGATGTCGTCGATGACACCGGACAGATCACGAATGCCGCCCTGATCGTCGACCAGCGCCGGTTTTTCCTGGCCCACCGGGCCGTGACGCAACAGTTTCATGAGAATTCTCCTGGAGGACGAAGATCAGTTGACCCAACCGCCGTCGATGATGTGAATGGCGCCGGTCGTATAGCCGGATTCATCGCCGGCCAGGTAGACGGCCAACGCGGCGATTTCTTCGGGTGTGCCCAGACGGCCGATGGGTTGACGCGCCACAAAGGCATCTCGCACCTGATCGAGGGACGCCGTCTGCACCTGCGCCTGGGCCTGCATGCGGTCGCGCAGCGACGGCGATTCGACCGTCCCCGGGCAGATGGCATTGCAGCGGATCCCCCGGCCGACGAAGTCGGCCGCGATGGCCTTGCTCAGGCCGATGACCGCCGCCTTGGTCGTGCCGTACACGAACCGGTTGGGCACCCCCTTGATGCTGGAAGCCACCGACGAGACATTGACGATGGAGCCCGCGCCCTTGTCGAGCATGCCCGGCAGCACGGCGCGGCACATTTCGTACATGGACGTGACGTTCAGGCCGAACGAAAAATCCCAGGCCTCACGGCTGCAATCGAGAATGGAACCGCTGTCCACGTAGCCGGCGCAATTGAAGAGCACATCGACCGGACCGACCTCGGCCACCAGCGCTGCGATGGCGGCGGGCTTAGTGACGTCGAGCCCGCGGGTCTCGCAGCCCGTCAGCGCGCGCAGCGCCTCCTCGTTGATGTCGGTGGCGATGACCCGGGCGCCTTCGCGCTGAAAATGCAGGGCCGTGGCCTTGCCAATACCATTGCCCGCCGCGGTGACGAGCGCAGTTTTCCCGGAAAGACGACCTGCCATGATGGATGCTCCTGGTCTTGCGAACCCGAGGATCGATCCAGCAATGGCTGCGGATTGCCCTACCCGGGTGGTGAGTGATGAAATCCATTCCTTATATGAAAATGAATTTCTTATTTGAACCAAGACACATCTTATCCATCAAAACATTGATAAACAAATGGATAGAGAGGATTATCGGTAAGTATTTACCCTGTAATCCATGATTTTCTTGTAATATCCTGCTTTTTTATTTTTTATATGAATTTATAATTTTCCTAATAAAATAAAATTGCTGGATCACCCTTCGCCAGATCCCCCCGGATGATTTCATCCTCAATGAAAATATCGCGTCCACCGAACATGCCCTCTCTCCCTGCCGCTCCACGCCTCGCCCCCACTGAGGAAACCGTGCGCTACAGCGCCCCCGCCCTGGACAAGGGACTCGACATTCTGGAGGTTCTGAGCAGGACCGCCGAAGGCTGCACACTCAAGCAGCTGGCCGACGCTCTGGACCGCAACACCAGCCAGATTTTCCGCATGGTGGTGGCACTGCACCGCAGGGGCTACATCCAGGCCGACGCCAACGACCGCTACACCCTCACGCTGAAGATGTTCTGTCTGGCACACCGCCAGCCGCCCCTCAAACGCATGATCCAGACGGCCTTGCCGCTGCTCAATGAGCTGGCCGAACGCGCGCGGCAGTCATGCCATCTGGCGGTCTATGAACAAGGATGCAGCGTGGTCATCGCCCAGGCAGACGGCCCCGACCGCTGGTCCTTCGGACTGAAGACCGGTTCATTCATGGGGCTGACGGACACGTCCTCGGGCCACATTCTGCTGGCCTACCAGGACGAAACCGGCCGGGCCCGCATGCTGCGCAACCACAGCAAGGTCGAAGGGGAGCTCGACATGGACCCCGGCCATCTGCTGTCGCTGCTGGCCGATGTGCGGCGCGCGGGCCATTCACTGATGCCCAGCAAGCAGATCCAGGGCGTCACCAATATCGCCTTCCCCGTGTACGGCCTGAACCACAAAGTGGTGGCGGCCATCAATGTGCCGTACATCGCGCGCATCGATGCGGCCGCCACGCCCTCCATCGAGGACGTCAGGCACATCCAGGCCGACATCTGCGCGCGGCTCTCGCGAAACCTGGGCGCAGACGAGGACGCCTGACGTGCCGGGGATCAGATCCCCACGGCCGACACGGCCTTGAGGTTGAGGTAGGCCTCGAGCGCCTCGGGGCCGCCTTCCGTGCCATATCCGGAATCCTTGATTCCGCCGAACGGCAGCTCTGCCGACGGCGAAGCCGGCTGGTTGATCCACAGCATGCCGGCCTCGACCCGGCGCATCAGTTCCTGCGCATTGCGCAGCGAACGGGTGAAGGCATATGCCGACAGTCCGTAGGACAGGCGATTGGCCTCGGCAATGGCCTCGTCCAGACGGTCGAACGTGCGGATTCCCGCCACCGGGCCGAAAGGCTCGTTATTGAACAGATCGGCCTCGGCGGTAAGACCGGAAATGATGGTGGGCGCAAAGAAATTGCCCGCCTCGCCGACCCGCGAACCGCCCGTCAGGATCTCGGCGCCGCGCTTGCGGGCATCCTCGACCACCTGGGTCATGGCGGCGATGCGGCGCGCATTGGCCAGCGGCCCGAGTGTCGTGTCCGCGGCCAGACCGTCGCCCAGTTTCAGGGATTCGGCACAGCGTACGAAAGCCTGGGTGAACTCATCGACCAGACTGCTGTGCACCAGAAAACGCGTGGGCGAAATGCAGACCTGACCAGCATTGCGGAATTTGCCGGCCGCGGAAATCTTGACCGCCAGCTCGACATCGGCATCCTCGGCGACGATCACCGGCGCATGGCCGCCCAGTTCCATGGAAACCCGTTTCATATGAGCCCCCGCCAGCGCGGCCAGCTGCTTGCCGACCGGCGTGGAGCCCGTGAACGTGACCTTGCGGATAACGGGATGCGGGATCAGGTAGCCGGAGATTTCCGCCGGATCGCCGTAGACCAGACCCACCACGCCCGGCGGCAGACCGGCATCGACAAAGACCTGCAACAGCGCGGCCGGCGAGGCCGGGGTTTCTTCCGGGGCCTTGCACAGGAACGAGCAGCCCGTCGCCAGCGCGGCGCCCAATTTGCGCACCACCTGGTTGATGGGAAAGTTCCAGGGCGTGAAGGCCGCCACCGGCCCCACGGGGTCCTTGATGACCAGTTGCAGCGCCGACGGATTGCGCGACGGTACGATGCGGCCGTACACGCGCAGCCCCTCATCGGCGAACCACTCGATGATGGTGGCACCGGCCAGGGTCTCGGCGCGCGCCTCGGCCAGCGGCTTGCCTTGTTCGCGGGTCAGCAGGCGGGCGATGTCCTCCGCCCGTTCGCGCAACAGCCCGGCCGCGCGGCGCATCAGGGCGGCACGGTCGTGCGCCGTGGTGTCGCGCCAGGTCTCGAAACCCCGCTGGGCGGCCGCCAGCGCGCGGTCGAGATCGGGGATGCCGGCATGGGCCACCCGGCCGATCACCCGACCGTCGGCCGGGTTGAGGACATCGATCGTTCTGCCGTCGGCGGCATCGACCCATCGGTTATCGATCAGAAGCCGGGTATCGGGATAGGCAACAGTATTCATCGCAGAAGTCGTCATGGCTCGAAGTCGGAAAATGAAGGGAGAAAGAAACTGGATAGCGCCTGAGGCCCGGGGGGGCCTGTTCACATGGATCCATTCAGTATAGACCCGGCCGTTCCTCTTGATACCGCCGCGCGCGCCGACTATAAACTCAGCATGGACCCCTGATCGGGTGCCATCCCGAAAGGCTCTGAAATGATGAACCGCGCCACCTTGCCCGCCGCCGTCGTGCTGACGGCCCTGTTTTGCCTGGCGCCGGCAGCCACTCTGTCCGCCGCCCCGGCCGCCCTGTCGAAAAATGTCGGCGAGACGCCGGCGCGCGACGGCACGCCGTTCAACGTACAGCGCATCGCTGCCTTCGATTACCCCTGGGCGATGACTTTCCTGCCCGACGGACGCCTGGTGCTCACCGAAAAGGCCGGCCGCATGTACCTGGTCACGCCGACCGGGACCAGGACCGCCATCGAAGGCGTCCCGGCGGCTTACACCTGGGGCCAGAACGGTCTGCTGGATGTCGCGCCCTCGCCGGACTTTACCCGCGACAAGCGCCTCTATTTCACCCGCGTGGCATCCGAGAACGGCGGCGGTGCCCTGATCCTGGCACGCGCCCGGCTCGAGGAATCCGGCGGCCGGGCGCGGCTGCGGGATCTGAGCGTCCTGTGGCGCCAGCGACCCGCTGGCAGCGGCGGCCAGCCCGGCGGCATCATCGCGTTCGCGCCCGATGGCACGCATCTTTTCCTCTCGGTCGGCGACCGGATGGAACCCGAAACAGCCCAGGCCCCGGATGCGGCCAGGGGCAAGATCCTGCGCCTGAACCTGGATGGCTCCGCGCCGGCCGACAACCCCATGGCCGGCCAGGCCGGCATCCGGGCGCTGACCTGGAGCACAGGCCACCGCAACCCCTACGGGCTGGCCTTCGCGCCGGACGGTACGCTCTGGGCCCACGAAATGGGGCCACGCGGCGGCGACGAACTGAACCGGATCCGGCCCGGCGGGAACTACGGCTGGCCAGAGGTTTCGAATGGCGACCAGTACAGCGGCTGGCCCATCCCCCGGCACGCCACCCGGCCCGAATTCGATGCCCCCGCGTTGTACTGGACGCCGGTGATCGCGCCGGCGGGCCTGGCGTTCTACCAGGGGCCGGTGTTCCCCGCATGGCAGGGTTCGGCGCTGATCGGCGGCCTGAGAGCCCAGGGTCTGGTGCGCATTGCCTTCAATGCCGACGGCACGCCCCATCAGGCCGATCGGTGGACGCTGGGTCGGCGCATCCGCGATGTGGCCGTGGCGGCCGACGGCGCGATCTGGGTGATCGAGGACGGCGCCGAGGCGGGGCTGCTGCGTCTGACGCAAAAATGACCGGAACCCGCTGAGCCAAACAAAAACGCACGACCGACAAGCCGTGCGTTCTGCGAAAAAAATGGTCGGGGTGACATGATTCGAACATGCGACTCCTACGTCCCGAACGTAGTACTCTACCAGGCTGAGCTACACCCCGACGGTGCTGCCTGGCAGGTCGATGGTCAGGCAAAAAACGCCTGCCAGCCCCTGCCAGTGGGATTTTCAACGGTCGCGCTCGACCGCGAAAGCACAAAATTTTAGCAGAGTTTTCCGATAAACGGAATCTGGAAAGACCGACAGCGCCGCGCGCGCCAGATCGGCCTCGGCGAGGGCGGCGGTGCGCGTGTAATCCAGCGCATCCGTGGCATGAATGGCATGCGCCACGGCCGCAAAATCGGCGTCACCCGTCTCGATGGCGCCGCGAATCAGATCGCGTTGTTCGGGGGTGCCGGTTTCCAGGACCCGGATCAGTGGCAGGGTGGGCTTGCCTTCGCGCAGGTCGTCGCCGACGTTCTTGCCCAGCGACTGAACATCCCCGCTGTAGTCCAGCACATCGTCAATCAGCTGGAAGGCCGTGCCAATGTGCCGGCCATAGGCGGCCGCAGCGGACTCCTGTTCGGGCGTGGCGCCGGAAATGATGGCCCCCACCTGGGCGGCGGCCTCGAACAGCTTGGCGGTCTTGTAGCGCACGACCTGCAGATAGCGGTCCAGGGACACGTCCGGGTCGTGCACGTTCAGCAGTTGCAGGACCTCGCCCTCGGCGATGATGGTGGTGGCCGCCGACAGCACCGCCATGGCGGCCATGGAGTCGGTCTCGACCATCATCTCGAACGACCGGGAATACAGATAGTCGCCCACCAGCACGCTGGCGGCGTTGCCGAACACGGCATTGGCCGTCTGGCGGCCCCGGCGCAGGTCGGACTCATCCACCACATCATCATGCAGCAACGTCGCGGTATGAATGAATTCCACCACGGCGGCAAGGCGATGATGGTGGTCGCCCCGATAACCCAGCGCCCCCGCCACCAGCAGCACCATGGCAGGACGCATGCGCTTGCCGCCGGCGCCGACAATGTAATCGCCGATCGTGCGGATCAGAACGACCTCGGAATCCAGACGGGCGCGGATGACCGCGTCGACGGACCGCATATCGGACACAATGGGAGCGAACAATTCGGAGAAGTTCAAGACAGACCCGGCTACTGATGGGCGGCCGCCGATGGCGACCGCAAAGAGCCAGATTATACTTTCCGCAGAATTCAAGTACACCAATCGCCCCGACAGGACACATGGAGACCCCCGTGGCAGACGATCAATTGCAGGCGCTGATGAGCCGGGCGATGGGCGTGCTGGCCCAGCTGGAGGCCTGGCTGCCGCCCGCGCCGCCCGCCATCGACTGGACGGCCCACGCCTACCGCTGGCAGCGCCGCGGCGCGCGCGGCTGGCTGGAGGCCGTGCGCCGCATCGCGCCCATCCACCTGGACGATCTGCAGCATGTCGACCGCCAGAAAGCCGTCCTCGAACGCAACACGCGCGCCTTCCTGGACGGCAAGCCGGCCAACAACGTCCTGATGACCGGCGCGCGCGGCACGGGCAAGAGCTCGCTGGTGCGCGCCCTGCTCGATGCCCATGCGGACCGGGGCCTGCGCCTGATCGAGATCGACAAGTCCGACCTCGGCGACCTGGGCCAGATCATCGAGCTCATCCACGACCGGCCGGAACGCTATATCGTGTTCTGCGACGACCTGTCGTTCGAGGAGGGCGAGGCCGGCTACAAGGCGCTCAAATCCGCCCTGGACGGCTCGGTCGCCTCTCCGGGCGACAACCTGCTGATCTATGCCACCTCGAACCGGCGCCACCTGATGCCGGAATACATGCACGAAAACCTCGAGGCCAAGCACCAGCCCGACGGCGAGATCCATCCGGGCGAAACCGTCGAGGAAAAGATCTCCCTGTCGGAACGCTTCGGCCTGTGGCTGTCGTTCTATCCCTTTGCCCAGGACGATTACCTGGACATCGTCGGCCACTGGCTGCGAGCGCACGGCTGCAATGAGGACCAGATCCAGGCCGCGCGCACCGAGGCCCTGCAATGGACCCTGGAGCGCGGCTCCCGGTCCGGACGCGTGGCCCGCCAGTTCGCGCGCGACTGGGCCGCCCGCCATGTCTGACACCGTCCCCGCCCTCTTTCCAATCCCTCATGACTGACACCAAACCTTACATCCGCGTGGCCGCCGGACTGATCATCGATGCCCGGGGCCGGCTGCTGCTGGGCCAGCGCCCGGAAGGCAAGGCCTGGCCCGGCTGGTGGGAATTCCCCGGCGGCAAGATCGAGGCCGGCGAGACCGTGGAACAGGCCCTGGTGCGCGAACTGGACGAGGAACTGGGCATCCGCGCCACATGCGTCTATCCCTGGGTCGTGCATGTGCACGAATACCCCAAGACCATCGTCGAGCTGGCGTTCTGTCAGGTGACCGCCTGGGAAGGCCTGCCCCATGGCCGTGAAAACCAGGCGATCGACTGGGTGGACCCCTGGGAAATCCGCCTGGACGAATCCGAACACCCCATCGGCCCGGGTGGCGGCTCGCTGCTGCCGGCCGCCGCCCCGCCGCTGCGCTGGCTGCGGCTGCCCACACGCTATCGCATCAGCCGGATCGGTCGGCCCGACCGGCTGGCCGGATGGCTGGCCGGGCTGCGCCAGGAACTGCTGCGCGGACTGCGGCTGGTTCAATTCCGCGAACCCGACTGGCAGGCGGACGAGGCTTCGCTGCACGCGGCCCTTCGGGCAACGCTGGCCCTGTGCCGCCAACATGGCGCCCGCTGCCTGGTCAACAGCCTCCATCCTTCCGCCTGGTGGTCCGAAGCCGACGGCATCCAGCTGCGGGCGGCCGACGCCGCGCGCGTCCTGCACAATGACACGCGGCCGCCGGGCTGGCTGGGAGTCTCGGCCCATACAGCCGAGGACATTGAATGCGCGCGCCAGCTTCAGGCCGATTTCGTGGTCCTGGGACATGTGCTGGAGACGGACAGCCACCCCGGCACCCCCGCCCTGGGCTGGGACCGGTTCCGCGCGCTGGCCGACACTGCGGGCCGGCCGGTCTTCGCCATCGGCGGCCAGTCACTGTCCACGCTCGACAGCGCACGCCGGCATGGCGCGCACGGCATTGCGGCGATCCGGGGTCAGTTGACCGCGTAATCCCCGACGACATACCCTCCGCCCAGGGCGGCGATGAGTTGCGCCGAAGCCGTCAGCCGCTGGGCGCGCACATCCAGCGCCGTCTGCTCGGCGCTCAATGCGCTGGTCTGTGCCTGGACCACGCTCAGATAATCCACCAGGCCCGCCTGATACTGATTGGTGACCTGGCGCAGCGTCTCGCGGGCCGCAGCCAACGCCCGGTCGCGGGCTGCCTGCTCCTGGACCAGGGCCTGGGACTGAACCAACGCGTCCTCGACTTCACGCAAGGCGTCCAGCACAGTCTTGCGGTAGGCCGCAGCCTGCGCATCATAGGCGGCGCGTGCAGAGGCCACGGCAGCGGCCCGCGCGCCGCCATCGAACAGGCTCAGCGCCAGCGCCGGCCCCAGCGTCCAGAATCGGGCCGGCGTCATGATCCACGAGGTGAACTCCATCGCGCGATAGCCGCCCTGCGCGCTCAAGGTCAGGTCGGGAAACCAGGCGGCCTGCGCCACGCCGATCCGGGCATTGGCCTGCGCGGCACGGCGCTCGGCCCCCGCCACATCGGGGCGCCGCAACAACAGGGTCGAAGGCACCCCGGCCGGCACATCGGGCACCTTGGGCAGCGTCGCCCCCTGCGTCAGACGGAACCCGGCCGGCACCTGACCCAGCAGTACGGAAATAGCATGAATCTGCTGCTCGCGCTGCCAGCCCAGGCGGATGCGCTGGGCACGGGCCTGATCCAGCTGCACGGAGGCAGCCGCCACATCGGCCGGAGACGCCACCCCGGCCGCCAGCCGGTTGCGGGTCATCTCCAGTGCGCGGGCATACTCATCCAGCGTGCGCGCCAGCAGGGCATCCTGCAACTGGCTGGCCCGCACCCCGAAATAGGCTTGCGCCAGCGTGGATTGCAGACTCAGACGCATGGCATCCAGGTCCGCGGCGCTGGCCTGCTCGCCCGCCCGGGCCGACTCCACATCGCGCCGCACGCGCCCCCACAGATCGACTTCCCAGCTGGCAGTGGCCGACAGGCCATAGGTCGTCGAAGGATTGCCCGCCTGGGACACGCCCTGCCCCGCCCGCGACACGGAACTCGACACGCCCAGTGTCGGAAACAGGCCCGCGCGCGCCGAATCCAGCGAGGCGCGCGCTTGCCGGAACTGCGCCTCGGCCTGGGCCAGATCCAGATTCCCCGGCGGCATGCGCCGCATCAGATCGTCCAGAACGGCATCGCCGAACAGCGTCCACCAGTCGGTGGGCAGCGCGCGCGGCGGCGTATCGGCCGGGACCCAGCTTCCTTCGGGCGCGGGTGCGTGCGCATAGGCCGCGCCGACATCCTGGGCCGGGCGCACATAGTCGGGGCCCACCGTACAGGCCGACAAGGCCAGGGCGACGACCGCAATCGACAGCGGCCGCATGGCGCGCCGCCAGGGACCTCCTTGCGATTGCCACACAAAAGCGTCCTCGGCAGGATGCGGACACACGCGATCAGCCATGAGGGGCAGGCTCCTGTTGCGACGAAGGGGAAACACGGCGGCGGGAACCACGCAAACGATCCAGACTCAGGTAAACGACGGGCGTAGTGTAGAGCGTGAGCACCTGGCTGACCAACAACCCGCCGAAGATCGTCAGTCCCAGGGGCTGACGCATCTCCACCCCCGCGCCCGTGGCGAGCAGCAACGGCAACGCGCCCAACATGGCCGACAGGGTCGTCATCAGGATCGGACGCAAACGCGCCAGGCAGGCGCGGTAAATGGCCTCGCGCGGATCCAGACCCTCGCGGCGCTGCGCCTGCAAGGCAAAGTCCACCATCATGATGGCGTTCTTCTTGACGATGCCGATCAGCAGGAACACGCCGATCAGCGCGATCAAGGTGAACTCCATCCCTACTAGCCGCAAGGCCAGCAAGGCCCCCACACCGGCCGAGGGCAGCGTGGACAGAATGGTGATCGGATGGAGCGTGCTTTCGTACAACATGCCCAGCACCAGATACATGGCCACCAGCGCCGCCACCAGCATCCAGGGTTGCTGCGCCACGGCATCGCGCATCATGCTGGCGCTCTGGTCCAGGCCGGACTGCAATTCCTGCGTCGGCAGGCCGATGCGCGCCACGGCCTGGTCGATGGCCGCCAGCGCCTGTGCCAGAGAAACGTCCGGCGCCAGGCCGAAAGACACTGAATCGGCCGCCAGCAGCCCTTCGTGATTGACCGAGCGCGGCGCCGTGCCTTCGGTGATCCGGGTAAAGGCCGTCAAGGGCACTCGCTCACCCTCGGCGTTGATGACCTGCAGCGCCTGCAGGGAATGCAGATCCCGGGCGTACTGAGGCTGCACCGCCATGACGACGTGGTACTGGTTCAGGGCGCCGTACAGCACCGCCGCCTGACGCTGGCTGAAGGCATTGTTCAACACCCCCGCCAGATCCGCCATCTGCACCCCCAGGCGCCGGGCGGCATCCCGGTCGACAACCAGTTCGACCCGGCGGCCCTTGTCCTCGACATCATCGTCCACGTCCACCAGCTCGGGCAGCCCGGCGAGGACGTTGCGCACCCGCGGCAACCACTGGCTGAGCAAGGCCAGGTCGCTGCCCATCAGCATGTAGGAATAGGAGCCTGCCCGTGAGGAATGACCGACAAAAATATCCTGCTGCGGCACCAGAAACAAACGCGCCCCGGGCGTGTGCTCGAAGCGGGGCCGCAGCCGGTTGACGACATCGCTGGCGCTGGCCGTACGCTCGGCCAGCGGCTTGAGCTGCACCTGGATGAAGCTGGAATTGCTGCCGCCCCGGCCGCCGGCATAGGCCGTCACGGTGTCCACCGCCGGATCGGACAGCAGCACCCGGCGGAATGCGTTCAGCCGGACCTGCGTCTCATCGAAGGACGTCCCGGTATCGACGCGAAAGAAACCCAGCAACTGGCCTGTGTCCTGCTGCGGAAAGAACCCCTTGGGGATGCTGGCATACAGATACACATTCAGCCCCACCGTGGCCAGGAGCAGCAGCAACACGATGCGTCCGTGATCCAGCGACCAGCGCAGGGATCGCTGATAGGCCGCCTCGCCAGCCTGGCCGCCGCGACGCAGCCACCGCCGCAGTGCGCCTTCGGGCGGCGGCTCACGCCGGGTCGGCGCGCGCAACAGGCGAGCCGCCATGACCGGCGTCAACGTCACCGACACCAGCAGCGACACGGCAATGGTCACCGACAGGGTCACGGCGAACTCCTTGAACAGCCGCCCCACCAGACCGCCCACCAGCCACAGGGGAATGAACACAGCGATCAGCGACAGACTCATGGCCAGCACGGTGAACCCCACCTCGGTCACGCCCCGCAAGGCGGCGCGTGCCGGCCGCATGCCGCGCTCCACGTGGCGCATGATGTTTTCCAGCACCACGATGGCGTCATCCACGACGAACCCCGTGGCGACGATCAGGGCCATCAGGGAAATCATGTTCAGGGTGAAATCGAACCACCACATCAATCCAAAGGCACTGATCAGCGAAACCGGCACCGCGACGGCGGGGATCAGCGCGGCACGCCAGTTACCCAGGAACGCCAGCACCACGGCCACCACCAGGATGACCGACAGCACCAGGGTCAGCTCGGCCTCGAACAGCGAGGCCCGGATGCTGGGCGTGCGATCCTGGGCCACGGTCAGGCGGACCTGTTCGGGCAGCAACGCCTGGAACGCCGGCAGCAGCGCGCGAATGGAGTCCACCGTCTCGATGATATTGGCGTCCGCCTGCCTGCGGATGATCAGCAGCACCGCCGAGCGGTCGTTGAAATAGCCGACCTGGTTGATGTCCTCGACCGAATCCTCGATCCGCGCCACGTCGCTCAGGCGCACCGGCTGGCCGTCGCGCCATTCCACGATCAGGGGGGCATAGTCGGCCGCCTTGCGCAGCTGTCCATCAGAGCGGATCTGCCATTGGGTCTGGCTGCGGCGCACCACCCCGCCCGGGCGCAGCGAATTCACATCCTGCAGGACCTGACGCACACGATCCAGCGGGATCCCCATGGATTCCAGGGCGCGCGGATCCACCAGCACCCGCACGGCCGGCAACGAGCTGCCGCCCAGCGTCACCTGCCCCACGCCGCTGACCTGCGCCAGTTTCTGCGCCAGCACGGTGGACGCCAGGTCATAGAGCTCGCCTTGCGTGGCGGTGTCCGACGTCAGCGCCAGCGTCATCACGGGCGAGGACGAGGAATTCACCTTGTGATAGGTCGGATTGTTGCGCATGCCCGAGGGCAGCATGGGCTGCGCGGCGTTGATCGCCGCCTGGACATCACGCGCGGCGCTGTTGATGTCGCGATCCAGTTCAAACATCAGCGTGATGTTGGTCTGCCCCTCGCTGCTGCGCGAACTCATGCTGCTCAGCCCCGCGATCGCCCCCAGGGACTGCTCCAGCGGCATGGCCACGCTCGAAGCCATGGTCTCGGGGCTGGCGCCAGGCAGCGCGGCCGAGACCGAGATCATCGGGAAGTCCACTTGCGGCAGCGGCGCCACCGACAGGAAACGCAATGCCAGCGCCCCGGCCAGCGCCAGCGCCAGGCACAACAGGGAAGTGCCGACGGGCCGATGCAGGAAAAGGGCGAAGAACCGCATGTCAGCCGTCCGCAGCCCGGCGACGGGCCAGCCGCTCGAACAACAGGTAGATCACCGGGGTGGTGAACAGAGTCAGCACCTGACTGCACAGCAGCCCGCCCACCATGGCCAGGCCCAGCGGCTGGCGCAGTTCCGCCCCCGACCCGGACGCCAGCATCAGCGGAATCGCGCTGAAAAAGGCTGCCAGCGTCGTCATCAGGATGGGCCGGAAACGCAGCAGGGCCGCCTCATGAATCGCCGCTTGCGGCCCCAGGCCGCGCTCGCGCTGCGCGTCCAGGGCGAAATCGATCATCAGGATCGCGTTCTTTTTCACGATCCCGATCAGGAGAATGATGCCGATCACACCGATCATGTCCAGCTCCACGCCGCCCAGCCACAGAGCCAGCAGCGCGCCGATGGCGGCCGAAGGCAGCGTGGACAGGATGGTGACCGGATGGATCAGGCTCTCGTACAGCACCCCCAGGACGATGTACATGGTGATCACGGCGGCCAGCAGCAGCCACAACGTGCTCGACAGCGAAGCCTGGAAAGCCTGGGCCGCCCCCTGGAAGCGGATCTCGATGGAATCCGGTACGCCCAGCCTGTCGCGCGTCGACTCCATGGCCCTGACGGCATCGGACAGGGCCGTGTCCGACGCCAGGCTGAACGACACGGTGACCGCCGGGAACTGATCCAGCCGCTGCACGGCCAGGCGCGCCAGTCCGGGCTCGAAGCGCGCCACGCTGGACAGGGGGGTGACGTCGCCCGAGGCCGTCGGCACGTGCAGGTGTTCCAGCGCGGCGGGGCCGCCGTCGAGCAGCGTCGCGTCAGCCTCCAGCACCACCCGGTACTGGGCCGACTGCGTGTAAATCGTGGAAATCAGCCGCTGGCCAAAAGCATCATAGATGGCGTCATCGATCGACGCCTGGGTGACGCCCAGCCGCGCCGCCGCGTCCCGGTCCACCGTCACGGCCAGCGCCAGGCCCCGATCCTGCAGATCCCCGGCCACATCGCGCAACTCGGGCAGCGCACGCAGCGCATCGAGCATCCGCGGCGTCCACTGCGTCAGCACGGCCTCGTCCGGGCTGGACAGAGTCATCTGGAACTGCGCACGGCTGACCTGATCCTCGACAGACAGTTCCTGCACCGGCTGCAGCCAGACCTGCAGCCCCACGACCGGTCGCAGCGCCGCCTGCAGGCGCTCGATCACGGCATCGGCCCGGTCGCTGCGTTCGGCCAGCGGCTTGAGCGTGATCCGCAGGCGCCCGGTATTCAGCGTGGTGTTGTCGCCATCGATGCCGATGAAGGAGGCCACCGATTCCACGGCCGGATCGGCCAGCACCCGTTCGACCGCCTCTTGCTGCAACCGGCTCATGACCGCGAACGAGGCCGACTGCGGCCCCTGGGTGATGACCTGCACCGCCCCGGTGTCCTGCTGCGGAAAAAAGCCCTTGGGAATACCGGCGTACAGGCCCGCCGTGACGAGCAGCGTCGCCACGACGGCCCACAGGGTCGCCCGCTGATGCGCCAGGACCCAGCGCAACCCCCGGTCGTAGGCGGCGATCAGCTGGTCCATCCACCTCCCGGCCCGCTGCCAGACGCCTGCCTCGCGCCCCGGGGACGACGCCGGTCCGCTGCCGGCCTCCAGACCTGCGGCACGGCCGGGCTCCGGGCGCAGCATGCGGGCGCACATCATGGGCGTGAGCGTCAGGGAAATCAGCAGCGACAGCAGGATGGCCACTGCCAGGGTGACGGCGAACTCACGAAACAGCCGGCCGACCACATCGCCCATGAACAGCAACGGAATCAGCACCGCGATCAGCGACAGCGTCAGCGACACCAGCGTGAAGCCGATCTGCCTGGCCCCGCGCAGCGCCGCCTCCATCGGAGACTCGCCCTCCTCGATGTGACGGGCGATGTTCTCGATCATGACGATGGCGTCGTCCACCACGAAGCCAGTGGCGATGGTCAGGGCCATCAGGGTCAGGTTGTTGATGCTGAACCCCAGCATGGCCATCAGGCCGAAGGTCCCGACCAGGGACAGGGGCACGACGACCCCGGGAATCAGCGTCGCCCGCCAGGTGCGCAGGAACACAAAGGTCACCGCCACGACCAGCACGATGGCCAGCAACATCTCGATCTGCACATGAGACACCGAATCGCGGATCGTCAGTGTCCGGTCCGACGCCACCTGCAAATCCACGCCCGTCGGCAGCGTGGCCCGCAACCCGGGCAGCAGCGCCTGGACACGGTCCACCACCTCAATCACGTTGGCCGCCGGTTGTCGCTGGATGTTCAGCAGAATCGCCGGCGTGCGCCCGAACCAGGCCGCCTGGTCGCGGTTTTCCGCCGCGCGGCGCACCTGAGCCACATCGCCCAGGCGCAGCGGCGCGCCGTTCTCGTAGGCCAGGATCAGGCGCTCGTATTCGGCCGGATCCTTGAGCTGGTCATTGACGCTGATGGTGATCGAACGCTGCGGTCCGTCCAGATTGCCCTTGGGCTGATTGACGTTGGACCGGGTCACGGCAGTGCGCACGTCGGCCAGCGTCAGGTTGTGGGCGGCCAGCGCCTGCGGATCGACCTGGATGCGCACAGCCGGGCGCTGGCCCCCGGCCACGCTGACCAGCCCGACACCGCTGATCTGGGACAGCTTCTGCGCCACGCGCACCTCGATCAGGTCGCGCACCCGGGACAGCGGCAGCGTGGGTGACGTCACCGCCAGCGTCATCACCGGGGCATCGGCCGGATTGATCTTGTTGTAGATCGGCGGCGAGGGCATGTCCGGCGGCAGCAGGTTCGACGCAGCATTGATGGCCGCCTGCACCTCCTGCTCGGCCACATCCAGCGGCAGACCCAGGTCGAAACGCAGCGTGATGCGCGACGAGCCGCCCGAACTGGTGGACAGCATCTGCGACAGACCGGGCATCTGGCCGAACTGACGCTCCAGCGGCGACGTCACCAGCGCGGTCATGACGTCCGGCCCGGCACCCGGATAGAGGGTGGTGACCTGGATGGTGGGGAAATCGACCTGAGGCAGTGCCGACACCGGCAATTCTCGATAGGCCAGCAGACCCGCCAGCGCCAGCGCCACCATGGCCAGCGTCGTGGCGACGGGCCGCAGAATGAACAGACGCGACAGATTCACGAAGCAGCGCCCTGGACCGCACTCCGGCGCGGCCCTGCCGGACCGGAGCGGGCCTGCCCGCCCGTGGCGGCGCCGGACGCAGGCGGAGCCCCGGCGTCTGTGGCACCGACGGCATCCGTGGCGGTCCCGGCGCCTGCTGAAGCAGTCCCGGCCCCCGGGCCGGTCGCGGCATCCGGCGGCGCAATGATCTCGACACTGCTGCCGTCGCGCAGCCGATCCGTGCCTTCGATCACCACCGTATCGTCCGCCTGCAGGCCGGATTCGATCACGACCCGCTCACCGTCGTCCACGCCGGTGACGACCAGCACGACCCGGGCCTTGCCATCGGCATCCAGCCGGTAGACGTATTCGCCCTGCGAGCCGCGCTGCACCGCCCGCAGGGGCAACGTGACCCCCTGCTCGGCGCCCAGTCGCAGACTGACCTGGACGAACTGATTGGGAAACAGGGACTCGTCGGCATTGTCGAAGCGGGCCTTGAGCTGGACGGTACCTGTCGCCACATCGATCTGATTGTCGACCGCCACCAGCGTGCCGGTGGCCAGTGCCGCTCCGGCGGCGGCATCGCTGAACAGGCGCGTCTGCAGACCTGGTTCGAGGCGGCGCGCATCCAGAAGCGCCTGCAGACGCGCCTGGGGAATGGAAAAGACCACATCGATCGGCCGGCTCTGCGTCAATACCACCAGGCCATCCGTGTCCGAGGCCCGGATCATGTTGCCCACATCGACCTTGCGCAGGCCCAGACGGCCATCGACAGGCGCCCGGATCTCGGTATAGCTCAATTGCAGGCGCGCATCGTCCACCGCCGCCTGGTCGGATTTGGCCTGCCCCTGGAGCTCGCGCAGTTGGGCGCGAGCGGCATCCAGCTGCTGGCGGGCCACCGAATTCTGCTTGAACAACCGCTCGTAGCGGGCCAGATCGAGACGCGCCTGTCCCAGTTTGGCCGCGTTCTGCATCTGCTGGCCCAATGCCTGGTCCAGCTGAACACGGAAGGGCTCGGGATCGATCACGGCCAGCACGTCACCGGCCCGCACGGTCTGGCCATCGGTGAAACTCAACGATTGCAACGGGCCATCCACGCGCGCACGGATAGTGACGGTCGCCAGCGATGTGACCGTCCCCAGCGCCCGCACGGTCCGGTCGATCCGGCCCGACTCGGCCCGCGCGACGGCCACCGGCGTCACCTGCCCGCCCATCCGGAACCCGCGACTGCCCGGTCCGCCGGGACCTCCCGGGCCACCAGGCCCCCCTGCATCGTCGGGCCAGAAGCGCCACAAGGCGAATGCCATCGACCCGCAGATGACCGCCCACATCAGCATCCTGCGGCGCGCCCCTGAGGGCGACGTCGTTGTGTTGGTCATGACGGGATCCTACAGATTGCAGCGGGCCAGACGAAAAGCGACGTCGCGGCTGACCGGCTGAGGCTTGAGTTCATTGTCCTGGGCGGAAAACCGCACCCAGATAACGTATTTGTTCGCACTGATTTCAGGGAATACGCCCAGGACGGGATCGACCCAGACGCGCAAGAGTTGAAAGGATTTGCCGCCCAGCATTTCCTGGTAGGCCCCCTGGCCGGCCAACTGATCCCGGGCATCCCCGGCATCGCGCAGCAACTGCAGGATCAGGGCCATGGCCCGATGCAGCGGCATCAAGGGCTCGATCCAGCCGTGCAGGTCGGCGGTCCGCAGATCGAGCGGCTTGAGCTGCCAGGAATAGTAGGAAGGCATGTCGACGGGCGAAGACCCTCCCGGCACCGTGATCCGCCCGCGCAGACTGGCAAGCCATTCATTGTCGCGCAGATTCTGACCGATGCGGCCCTGACCGGCGAGCGTCGCGGAGACCCGCTGGATCTCCGCCAGCAGGCCGTCCAGCATGACGTCGTCGACGCCAGGATGGCCACGCAGGGCCGACAGCGCGGAGCGATGCCGGTCCATGTCCTGAAGCACGGCTGTCCGCACATCGGCCCGCTCACAGATGTCCAGCAGATCGAACAGCGTCGCCATGGCGATCTGATGGCAATGGGGGTCCTCGTCCTGGGCGAAGAAATGCAGGCGGTCGAACAGATATTCGACCCTCAGCAGGGTACGTACACGTTCATTGCAGGGATACTCGTACAAAATCACACGCGAAAAACCCTATCCGTGAGTGGTGCGCCCATCCGCCAGTCCGGAAGCGTGGTCGCTCCAGGCCTGGTGAAGCCGAAACACGCGCCGACGCAATGTCTCCAGACCGGTCGCATCGTCATTGACGATGACATCATCGGCCACCGCCAGACGATCTTCCCTGGACGCCTGAGCGGACATGATACGCTCAATGGTATCGTGCGTCAGCCCGCTGCGTGCCTGGACCCGGCGCATCTGGGTCTCGGGATCGCAGTCGACCACGCAAATGCGATCCACCCGATCGCGCCATTTGCCGGCGGACTCGACCAGCAGCGGCACGACGAACACCAGATAGCGCCCCCGGGCCTGTCCTGCCTCGTCGCGCACCGCCCGATCGATCAGGGGATGCAGCACGGATTCGAGCTGCTGGCGCGCCGCGGGATCCGCAAAAGCGCGTTCGCGCATCCAGCCCCGGTCCAGGGCGCCGTCCGGGCCGATTGCCGCCGCGCCAAAAGCCGTCCGCAGCGGCGCGACCGCACCGCCTCCCGGCGCCGTCAGCGCGTGGGCGATCCGGTCGGTATCGACGACCGACGCCCCCCATTCAGCCAGCCAGTCGGCCACCTTGGACTTGCCCGAGCCGATGCCCCCGGTCAGGCCGATGGAAAACATGACATCCCCGCATGATGATTCAAAATCATGACTGTACCGCAAGAGCCTGCATCATGAGTGGCGCCAGCATCCACACACAGGCCGCCAGCGCGATGCAGGGGCCGAAGGGATAGGGCTGCCGCCAGCCCCCCCGCCGGCCCAGGCACCCCGCCAGTCCGGCCACGCAGGCCAGCCAGAGGATGGCCACGGTCGCCGCCAGCCCGACCCAGCCGGCCAGCGCAGCCAGGCACTTGACGTCACCGCCCCCCAGACCGTCCCGGCCACGCACCCGACGGTACAACCAGGCCAGTCCGGTCAGCCCCGTCCAGACCAGCAGGGATGCGCCGACGGCGGACAGGCCGTCCCTGGGGCTCAGCAGCCAGCCGGCCACCATCAACGGCCCGGTCAAGGCATCGGGCAGGAGGCCGCTGCGCGCATCGATCCAGGCCAACGCGGCCAATACAAGAGCCAACGGCACGAAACGAAAGCCGCCATCGAGCGCCAGCGCCCCCGCCACCAACCCCAGCAAGGCGGCCATCGTCCCGTCACGGACCGGTCGCCAGGCGGCCGACGGTGCGGCGGTCGCCGCCGCCCAAAGCGTACGCGCGATCGCCGCCGCACCGGCCCTCAGGCGGTCCGCATATCCCTGGGACCAGCGTCCCAGCAGCGCCCCCATGCAGCCCCCCGCCGCCACCGCCAGCATGACCAGCGTCCAGCTGCTCTGGACAGCCGGATCAGGCTCCCTGATCAGCGGCGCCGCCCATCCCGAAAACACATCGGTCAGCCACACGGTCCGCACCGCGCATCCCATCGCCAAGCCCTCCGCAAATGCGTAGAATGAGGGCATCACGATCCTGTCTGTCTCGAATCCTGCCCGTCACAACCATGCCGCGCCCTCTTTCTCATACGATGTCCCGTCTGTCCTGCCTGTCCCTGCTGGTGCTGCTGACCGCCTGCGCTCAACAACCACGCAAGATCGACGCCCCGAGCCCCGACGTCCCGGTCGAATCCACCGTGTCCGATGCCCGGCATCGTGCCCAGGGCGATACCCGCGCGATCGCCCCCACGCAGCTGCAATTCGGATTCGGCGCCGACAACCAAAGCGAGCCGGCCTCGACGCGCCGCGCCCCCGACGGCGCAAAGGAGGCCTCCACACCGGCCGACACCGGAAACATGCCCCAGGAACTGACCGAAACCCGGACCTATCTGGGCACCATCGCATGCCCCGCCGGACAACAGAACTGCGCGCCTCGTCGCATGACCCTGACCCTGGCCCCCGATGAGCAATGGCGCGCGCGCAGCGCCCCCTTGTCGGGCAAGGCCGTGACCGCCTCGATGGGCTGCTGGCACCTGGTTTCGACCGCGCCGGCCCGCATCGTCTTGCAAACCGGCGACAAGACCCACGCCACGCTCGAATTCATCCAGTCGAACGTTTTGCGCCTGACATGGCTGGACGGTCAGGTTCCCCTGCTGGAATCGCGGCTGACCCGGCAAGCGGATATCGACCCCATCCAGGAGATGGCCGCAAAGCCGGCTCAAGCCTGCACCGCGCGCTGAGCCCGGGCGTCGGCTCCGCTCCCTCTGCGAAGGAGGCCGGGGGACTTGCAGGAGCGCCCGGCCCGTCCGGTCGGGCAGTCAGGCAATAGCGGGTCAACTCGACCACGTTGCGTACCCGCAGTTTCTGGAAAATCCGTGCCCGATGGGCTTCGATCGTACGTTGCGTGACCCCGAGCTCGACGGCGATGTATTTGTTGGAACGCCCCCGTGTGAGGTACCCCGTGACCTCGCGTTCGCGCATCGTCAGGCGGCTCAGCGGCTCATCCGGGCCGTCCGGATACTCTGGAATCGAATCGTTTTCCCGCATGATGGCTCCCCTTCCATTCATGATTGAATGCAGGGAAATTTTGCCCGCGCCGCCTGGAAAGCACACCTGTCAGATCTGACAGCTTGCGCCAGTCCGGAATCCCGGGTATGGATTCACCGGAAATCCCTGGTTGCAACTTCACGTGGGATTTCAGGCGATCAGCCCGCCCGGAACCCCCGGCGATCGAGCCACCCGGAACCTCGGACTATCGACCCACCTGGAATTCCAGGTTGTCGATCAGCCGTGTCGCCCCCAGGCGGGCGGCCGTCAGCACGACCAGCGGTTCGCCCTCGTGGATCTCCTGGGCAGTGGGCGGTTGCAAATCGCGCTGTCGGCGCACCGAGACATAGTCCGGATCCCAGCCATGATCGCGCAGGAACTGCATGGCCCGCCCCTGTGCCGTCTCGGCATCCGCGCGGCTCGACTGGATCTCGTCGCGCACCCGTTGCAGCAGGCCATACAGATTGGGCGCCTCGGCCCGCTCCTGGGCGCTGAGGAACCGGTTGCGCGAAGAAAGCGCCAGGCCGTCGGCATCGCGCACGGTCTCGTGGGCGAGGATTTCCACCGGCAGCTGGAACTGGCGACACATGGCGCGCACCACCATCAACTGCTGGTAGTCCTTCTTGCCGAACACGGCCACGCGGGGCTGGACACAGGAGAACAGTTTCAACACCACGGTACAGACGCCCATGAAGAAGTCCGGCCGGAACGCGCCCTCCAGGATATTGCCCAGGGATTCGCCTGGCTGAATGCGGAAATTCTGCGGCTCGGCGTACATTTCCCGCTCGTCGGGCGCGAACAGCACGTACACGTCGCGGGCGGCCTCGAGTTTTTCGATGTCTTCGGCCATGGTGCGGGGATAGCGATCGAAATCCTCGTTCGGCCCGAACTGCAGCCGGTTGACGAAGATGCTGGCCACCACCGGATCGCCATGCTGACGCGCCAGCCGCATGAGGGACAGGTGCGCAGCATGCAGATTGCCCATGGTGGGCACGAACGCCACGCGCAGTTGGCCGCGCAGCTGATCGCGCAATGCCTCGATGGAATGAACGACTTTCACAGGGATTCTCCGGCGCTCGGCCTCAGGCCGAGCGCGTATAGGACAGCCTGACGTACAGCGGCGCGTAGGGCGCCGCCTGAGTGATTTCCAGCAGGGACTCACGCGCCAGTTCGAGCAGCGCCAGAAAATGGACCACGATGACGGCGGCAGGCTCGCCCATGCGCACGCGCTCCAGGAACAGTTCGGTAAATTCCATGAAGCGCACGTCCGACAGACGGCGCAGGATATGGCTCATATGGTCGCGCACGGACAGTTGCTCGCGGGTGATGCGGTGGCTGGCATTCAATTGCGCCCGGCGCAGGATCGCCAGCCAGGCCTCGCGCAAATCGTCCGCCGAGACCTCCGGCAGCAGGCGCGCCACCTCGAAATCGGCCGTGGCATGCGCCACCAGAAAATCCCGCCCCACCCGCGGCATCTCATCCAGCCGCTGGGCCGCCAGTTTCATGCGTTCATATTCCAGCAGGCGACGCACCAGTTCGGCGCGCGGATCCTCGACCTCCTGACCATCATCGGATTTGCGCACCGGCAGCAGCATGCGCGACTTGATCTCGATGAGCAGCGCCGCCATCAGCAGGTATTCGCCCGCCAACTCCAGATTCGACCGGCGCACCTGTTCGACATAGGCCAGGTACTGGGTGGTGACCTCGGCCATGGGAATGTCGAGGACGTTGAAATTCTGTTTACGGATCAGATAGAGCAGCAGATCCAGCGGCCCCTCGAACGCCTCCAGGAAGACCTCGAGCGCATCGGGCGGGATATAGAGATCCTGCGGGATGGAGAACAACGGCTCGCCATACAGACGCGCCAGCGCGACGTGGTCGACCACGTCGGGCGTGCTGTCTTCGGCGGGCGCCATCAGGGCATCCAGCCCGGGATCGGGCGGCATGGGGCCGGATCAGTCGTTCTGGTAATAGACGTAGGGGGCCTGGGGCACGCGCGCCGCCCGGAAGCCCTCCTGCTGCTCCGAGTCCAGGTCCTTGTCCCAGAGGCGGGCGCGGCCGGCGACCTGACGCGATTCAGCGTCGGGATGATCCGATTTGTACTGGCTCAGGAACTGAGTCAGTTCAGAGGTGAAGTTGTTTGCCATAATAGTGCCGTAGACGATCTCCATGACCGTTGGGCCTCAAGTTTACTGCACTTGGCCCGTCCCTAGCCTATCCATGTCCGAATCTCAGTCTCAAGCCCCCGCCGCCTCCGCCCCCCCACCGGCCGCCTCGTCGCGCGAAATCCGGATGATTCCCTTCATTGTCGGCTGCGCGCTGTTCATGCAGATGCTGGACTCGACCGTCGTGGCCACCGCGCTGCCCGCGATGGCCCTGGATTTCGGCACCACGGTGGTGCGCATGAACGTCACCATCACGGCCTATCTGCTGGCCACCGCCGTGTTCGTGCCCATCAGCGGCTGGGCGGCCGACCGGTTTGGCGCGCGCGCCGTGTTCCTGACGGCCATCGCGCTGTTCACCCTGGGGTCGATTGCCTGCGCGGCCAGCAGCACCCTGGGTCAGCTGGTGGCCGCCCGGGTCGCTCAGGGAGCCGCCGGCGCCATGATGGTGCCGGTCGGCCGCATCATCCTGCTGCGCCGCATCCCCAAGGCCGACCTGCTCAAGGCCATGGCCTTTCTGACCATCCCAGCCTTGCTGGGGCCGGTCATCGGCCCGCCGGTCGGCGGCTTTCTGGTCACCTACGCGTCCTGGCACTGGATTTTCCTGATCAACATCCCCGTGGGCGTGCTGGGCATCGCCATGGTGCGGCGCTGGATCGTGCGCGACGTCCCCGACGGCCGTCCCCGTCTGGATACCGTGGGCTTCCTGCTCAGTGGCATCGCCATGGCGGCCCTGATGACCTGTCTCGAAGCCGCCGGCCACGGCAGCCTGGGGCTCGGGCCGATCCTGGGACTGCTGGCCCTGGGGCTGGGGTGCGGCGTCCTGTATGTCCGCCATGCCCGTCATGCCGCCTATCCCATCATCGACCTGAGCCTGCTACGCACCCAGACCTTCTCCGTCTCGGTACTGGGCGGCAATCTGTGCCGGTTCTCGGTCGGCGCCTCGCCCTTTCTGCTCGCCATCCTGCTGCAAGTCGGCTTCGGCCTGTCGGCGTTCTCGGCCGGCATGATCACTTTTACCTCGGCGGCGGGCGCAATGCTCATGAAGCTGGTCGCCACACCCATCGTGCGCCGCTTCGGCTTTCGCCTCGTGCTGATCGGCAACGCCCTGATCGCGGCGGCCCTCATTGCCGCCTGTGCCCTGTTCCGGGCCGACACGCCGGTCTGGGTCATGGTGACGGTGCTGCTGATCGGCGGTTTTTTCCGTTCGTTGCAGTTCACCGCCATCAATGCCCTGACCTATGCCGACCTGGATGCCGCCCAGATGAGCCGCGCCAGCAGTTTTGCCGCCACGGCCCAGCAGCTGGGCATCAGCCTTGGAGTGGCCTGCGCCGCGATGACGCTGAACCTCAGCATGACGCTGCGCGGCGGCGTCGAAGCCGACCGCATCGATGTGATGTGGGGATTCGCGATCATCGCCCTGATCGTGGCCGCCTCGGCCCTGTCCTTCAGACGCCTGCCGGCCCTCGCAGGCAATCAGCTACGCGCACGGGGATGAGTCCGGGCACAGGGCAGTCCCTGCGGACTGCCCTGTGCCCGACGAATCGGAGCGCCTTGCAAGGCGCCACGTGGAGAGATGCCTCCATCCGATAATGACCTCGGCCTAACAATATTGAATCGCCCACAGAGGCGATCGGCATTGAATCGCCCTCGCGGGCGATTCAATGCCCGGACTCATTCAACAGCATCACGAGCTTGCAGTCCGGCCGGATTGCAAGCCGGAAGGTGAACTGCCGGAAGCGCAGCCGCCCATCGGCGGGATGCTGAAACTCGCGCAACCCGCCTTCCCGGTCCACCACGACCTGACGCGTCCAGGCCCGGGCGAACAACGGACTGCCGGCCTGCAACTCGGCCACCAGATCGCCAAGACCGGGTTCGCCTGCCAGCGCCGCCACGTCGGCGCGGAATTCGGCCACCACCCGGCTGGCGCGTTCTTCCCAGTCCACCACCAACGTGCGCGCGGCGGGATCCAGAAAAATGTAGCGCAGCAGATTGGGCTGGTCGCGCGCGGGCCAGCCATCGAACACCCGCAGCAAGGCCGCGTTGCTGGCCAGCACGTTCCAGGACTGATCCAGCACATACGCCGGACAGCGGATGCTGTCGACGCAATCCTGCAGCCCATCGGGCAAGGCGATCGAGTCCAGGCGGCCCGCCTGCGGATCGGTGCATTCAGCCAGGCTGAACAGATAGTGCCGCTCGGCGCGCGCCAGCCGCAGCGCATCGGCCAGACGACACCAGACGTCCACGGACACGGAGACCTCTCGGCCCTGCTCGATCCAGGTATACCAAGTGGTGCTGATGCCGCAGATCTGGGCGATTTCCTCGCGCCGCAGGCCCGGCGTGCGGCGCCGGACACCAGGGGGCAGGCCATGATCGGCCGGCAAGATGCGCGCCCGGGCGCTGCGCAGGAACGCGCCCAGCTCCCGGCGACGGGCCGCGTCATCGCGCGACACGGCCATCCCCTTGGGCGGTGCGGTGCTGGGCGTCCATCAGCGCAACGTGCTGGCCAGGGTGCGGCGTACGTCTTCCTCGTCGCGGCCCGTGCGGCGGACATAATCGGCCACCTGATCATCGCCGATATTGCCCACGTTGAAATACTTGGCCTGGGGATGGCTGAAGTAAAAGCCGCAGACGCTGGAAGCCGGCATCATGGCGAACCCCTCGGTCAGCCGCATGCCGATTTCATCGCAGGCCAGCACCTCGAACATCTCGCGTTTGACGATATGCTCCGGGCAGGCGGGATAGCCGGGCGCCGGGCGGATGCCCTGGTATTGTTCGTCGATGATGGCCTCGTTGGACAAGGACTCGTCGGGCACATAGCCCCACAGGTCCCGGCGCACCCGGGCATGCAGGGTCTCGGCGAACCCTTCGGCCAGGCGGTCGGCCAGGGCCTTGAGCATGATCACGGAATAGTCGTCGCCCGCGTCCTGGAATTGCTTTTCGTATTTCTCGATGCCGATGCCCCCTGTGACCGCGAACATCCCGATGTAGTCGACGACCCCTGAATCCTTGGGCGCGACGAAATCGGCCAGGCACTTGTTGTCCACCCCGTGGCGTTTCTGAGTCTGCTGGCGCACGCCGCGCCAGGTCAGCAGCACCTCGCTGCGGGTCTCGTCGCGATAGATCTCGATGTCGTCATCGTTGATGCTGTTGGCCGGATAAAAGGCGACAATGCCGTTGGCCGTCAACCAGCGTCCCTCGACGATGCGTTTCATCATGGCCTGACCTTCTTCGTAGAGCTTGCTGGCCTCCTCACCCACGACCTTGTCGGTCAGAATGGCCGGGAACTGCGCCATCAGCCCCCAGGACTGGAAAAACGGCGTCCAGTCCAGGAATTTCAGGATCTCGTGCAGATCGTAGTGCTTGAACACCCGCCGGCCAATGAATTTCGGCCGGGGCGGGGCATAGCGGGCCCAGTCGATCGCCGGCTTGGCCGCCCGCGCCTGCTCGAGCGTCAGCATCGGCGTGGCCTGCCGGTTGGCATGGCGCCGACGCACCAGCTCGTACTCGGCGGCGATTTCTTTCAGGTAGGTCTCGGCCTGCTCGGACATCAGGCTGGTGGCCACCCCCACGGAGCGGCTGGCGTCGGGCACATAAATCACCGGCCCCTCGTAGTTCGGGGCGATCTTGACGGCCGTATGGACGCGGCTGGTGGTGGCGCCGCCCACCAGCAGGGGGATATTGCGTTCGCGGAAATAGGGATCCCGCTGCATTTCCGAGGCCACATAGGCCATTTCTTCGAGGCTGGGCGTGATCAGGCCAGACAGGCCCACCATGTCGGCGCCGACCTCCTTGGCTCTCTCGAGGATCTTGGCGCAGGGCACCATCACGCCCATGTTCTCGACCTCGAAATTATTGCATTGCAGGACGACGGTGACGATGTTCTTGCCGATGTCGTGGACGTCACCCTTGACGGTCGCGATCACCATCTTGCCCTTGGAGCGCACATCACCACCCGCCTCGGCGAGCTGGCGCTTTTCCTCCTCGATGTAGGGCAGCAGATGCGCCACGGCCTGCTTCATCACGCGGGCGGATTTCACCACCTGCGGCAGAAACATCTTGCCGGACCCGAACAGGTCGCCCACGACATTCATGCCGTCCATCAGGGGGCCTTCGATGACCTCGATCGGCCGCCCGCCCGCCGACATGATCTCCTGGCGGACCTCCTCGGTATCCTCAACGATGAAGGCGGTGATGCCGTGCACCAGAGAATGCGTCAGACGCGCCCGCACAGGGTTCTCCCGCCATGTCAGGTCTTCTTCTTTTTTGGTGCCGGAACCCTTGATGGTCTCGGCCAGCTCCACCAGGCGCTCGGTGGATGTGCGCTCGTCGGCCGGATCGGTCTTGCCGACCGGTTCGGGCCGGTCCAGCACCACGTCCTCGACCAGGTCGCGCACAGGCTCGTCCAGATCGGAATACACCCCCAGCTGACCGGCATTGACGATGCCCATGGTCAGGCCACGCTGCACGGCGTAATACAGGAAGACCGCGTGGATGGCCTCGCGCATGGCCTCATTGCCGCGGAAAGAAAAGCTGACGTTGGAAATCCCTCCCGAGACGCGCGCGTGCGGCAGGTTTTCCGTGATCCAGCCGGTCGCCTCGATGAAATCGACCGCATAGTGGTTGTGCTCGTCGATCCCGGTGGCGATGGCAAAGACGTTGGGATCGAAAATAATGTCCTCGGGCGGGAATCCCACCTGATTCACCAGAATGTCATACGCCTTGGCGCAGATGTCGATACGGCGTTGCAGGGAATCGGCCTGGCCCTCGGTGTCGAAGGCCATGACCACCACGGCCGCACCGTATTTGCGGCACAGCCGGGCCTGCTCGATGAAGGGTCCCTCGCCCTCTTTCATGGAAATCGAATTGACCACGCACTTGCCCTGCACACAGCGCAGCCCGGCCTCGATCACCGGCCACTTGGAGCTGTCGATCATCACCGGTACGCGCGAGATGTCGGGTTCGGACGCCAGCAGGTTGAGAAACCGCGGCATGATGGACAGGGCATCGAGCATGCCCTCATCCATGTTCACATCGATGACCTGGGCGCCGTTTTCTACTTGCTGACGCGCCACGGAAAGCGCCTCGTCGAATTTTTCCTCGCGAATCAGGCGCAGGAACATCTTGCTGCCGGTGACATTGGTGCGCTCGCCCACATTGACGAACAGCGTGTCGCGGTCGAAATTGAGCGGCTCCAGGCCCGACAGGCGGGTCTTGACCGGCACGGCCGGCGGCTGGCGGTGCGGCAGGGCGCGCACCTTGCGGGCGATCTCGCGGATGTGATCGGGGGTGGTGCCGCAGCAGCCGCCCACCACGTTCACCAGCCCGGCCCGGGCGAATTCCTCGAGCAGGCCGGAGGTATCCGAAGGTGTTTCGTCGAATCCCGTCTCTGCCATCGGATTGGGCAGACCGGCATTGGGGTAGACACAGACGTAGGTGTCGCAGATCTTGGACAGCTCCGCCACGTAGGGGCGCATCAGCGCCGCGCCCAGCGCGCAGTTCAGGCCGATGGTCACGGGGCGCGCATGACGCACGGAATTCCAGAAGGCCTCGACCGTCTGCCCCGACAGAATGCGTCCGGAGGCATCGGTGACCGTGCCCGAGATCATGACCGGCAGACGGATGCCGCGTTCCTCGAAGAGCGTCTCGATGGCGAAGATGGCGGCCTTGGCGTTGAGCGTATCGAAGATGGTCTCGATCAACAGCAGATCCGCGCCGCCATCGATCAGTCCCTCGACCTGCTCGGTATAAGCCAGGCGCAGTTCCTCGAAGGTGACATTGCGCGCCCCCGGATCGTTCACATCCGGCGACAGGGACGCCGTCTTGGGCTGCGGCCCGATGGCCCCGGCCACGAACCGGGGATGGTCGGGCGTGGCGACGGCATCGCAGGCCTCCCGCGCCAGCCGCGCCGAAGCCACGTTCAGCTCGTAGGCCAGGTCCGGCAGGCCATAGTCGCCCTGGGCCACCCGTGTGGCGCCGAAGGTATTGGTCTCGACCACATCGGCCCCGGCTTCCAGGTAGGCTTGGTGGATCTCGCGGATGACGTCGGGCCGCACCAGCGACAGCAGCTCGTTGTCGCCCTTGAGATCCCGGTCATGACCGGCGAATCGCTCGCCCCGGAAATCGATCTCGGTCAGCTTGTGGCGCTGGATCATGGTGCCCATGGCCCCGTCCAGCACCGCGATGCGCCGGCCCAACAGGCGCACGAATTCGCCCCCGCGCGTATAGGATTCGACGGGATAGGGCAAGGCGGGATAGGTCACGGGGCGATCCAGGCAAGACAGGGGAAAGCGTTCATTGTATCGTCGCGAGAAGCGCCAGGCCCGGACCGCCATGCTAGAATGCGCCGCGAAACAGGTATGTCCCCGCCGCCCCGGCTGCGAGGCATTCAAATGGGAAACAAAGGGTTCGACCGGACAGGCGTCCGGGCTCGATCCCGGATGTGCTGCCCCCGCAACGGTGCGCATGCGCCCGGCTCAGGCCGGCGCCCGCCAGCCCGATACCAGCCTGCTTCGATACCTGACACCGCCCGGCATGGCCCGGCCCTCATCGAGGACGCAGCGTGGCCCCGGGTGTTTTTCAAGACTGGCGTGCGGGGACGCGCGCCAAACAGGGCCTCATCATGCTTCCTCCCCTACCGCGTCGCCTCGCGACCGTCTGCTGTCTTTTCCCCCTGGCCGCCACGGCCCAGACCTCCACCAACGCCCCCTCCGTGCCTGCGCTGCAGGACATCATCGTCACGCCCAGTCGCAGCCCCGAACCGATGACGGACGCCATCGGCGACGTCTCCGTCATCGACCGGGACCAGCTGGCGGCGGCGCGCGGCGACAGCCTGGCGGAGATCATCGGCCGCGCGCCGGGCATGCAATTCACGAACAGCGGCGGGCCGCAGACGCAGACCAGCCTGTTTCTGCGCGGCGCGAATTCGACGCATACGCTGGTGCTGATCGACGGCATGCGGATCAACGGCTCCACCGCCGGCGGGGTCAATTTCCCCGCCATCGACCCCGCCATGGTCGAACGCGTCGAAATCCTGCGCGGCGCGGCCAGCAGCCTGTACGGCTCGGATGCCATCGGCGGCGTGGTCAACATCATCACCAAAAAGGGCGAACAGGACCGGCCGCTGTCGACCTGGTCGAACGTCGGCTACGGGACGAATGAAACCGCCCGGTCCAGCCTGGGCCTGTCGGGCGCTGCGCAAGGCTGGGACTACAGCTTTTCGGCCAGCGCGGCGCGCAGCAAGGGGTTCGATGCCCAACGCCCCGCCTATTCCAATGGCATTCCCAATGACATGCACGCCCCGGACAGGGACGGCTATCGCAGTCATGCGGTATCGGGCACGCTGGGGTATCGCTGGGCGCCAGGCCATCACATCGGACTGAGCGCCTACAACGGCTACACCGATGGCGATTTCGACGCGTCCTATTTCGATCCGACCACCTACAGCAGCCGTCCGCTGGGCAATGTCTACAGCCTGTACCGGCAACAGGCCTACGCCCTCACATCGACCGATCGCATCACGGATGCCTGGGACAGCGTGCTGCGCTTTGGCTGGAACAAGGATGCCACCGAGTCCCGCGACCCCATGGCCACCAACCTCACTGCCAGCCTGCGCCGCACGTTCTCATGGCAGAACAACTGGCAACTCCTGCCGCAGCACCGCCTGTCTCTGGTGACCGAGCGCATCGAAGAACGGATCCAGAGCGACACCCGTTATGACCGGACAGACCGGAACACGAACGCCGTCGCCCTGATCTACAAGGGCCGTATCGACCGCCTGCGCACCCAGGCCGGCATCCGCAACGACCACTACACGGACTATGGCAATCAGGCCACCGGCAGCCTGGGCATGGATCTCGACCTGACGGACAACTGGCAGATCGGGGTGGCGGGCAGTACCGGCTTTCATGCGCCGACTTTCAACGACATGTACTATCCGGGCTCGATCAACCCGGATCTCAAGCCGGAAAAATCGCGCAACATCGAGGCCCATGTCGCCTACATCGGCGAACAGACCCGGGCCCGGCTGACCCTGTTCCAGAACAAGATCCGCGACCTGATCGTCTGGGACAATGCGGCCTTCAAGTCCAACAATCTCGACAGCGCGACCATCCGCGGCATCACCCTGTCGGGCGAACATGACTTCGGCCACACCACGTTGCGCGCCAGCGCCGACTTCCTGGACCCGCGCAACGACGATCCCGCACCCGGCATCAACAGTCAGTTGATCCGCCGCGCCCGCCAGGTGTTCCGCGCGAGTGTCGAGCACCGGATCCAGTCGCTGAAACTGGGCGCTGAATACCAGTACACCGGCGACCGGTACGACAACGTCTACAACGCCGCCACTTTCAAGACGGAGCAGACCCGCCTCGGCGGATTCGCCCTGATCAACCTGACCGCCGCCTACGACTTCAGCAAGTCACTGGGTGTGCAGGTGCGCTGGAACAATGTGCTGGACAAGGACTACGTCCTAGTCGACGGCTACGATACGCCGGGCTCCAACGTGTTCATCAACCTGTCCTGGCGGATGTAGGCATGGCACGACGGGCAGCCAACGGCTGCGGGCGCGCGCGACGGCAAACGCACCGCCTGGCGGCGGCCCTCTGCCTGAGCCTGATCGTCGCCTGGGCCGGTCTCGCGCGACCGGCCGCCGCTCAGGCGCGGACCGCGCCCCCGCCCCGCATCGTCACCCTGGCGCCCAGCGCCACTGAACTGGTCTATGCCGCAGGCGCTGGCGCCGACATCGTCGGCACCGTCCTGCGCAGCGACTACCCGGCCAGCGCGCTTGCCATCCCGCGCATCGGCGACGGCATCCAGTTCAGCGAGGAGGCCATTCTGGCCCTGCGCCCGACCCTGGTGGTCGGCTGGCAGCCTTCCGATGCCTCGCGCGCCCTGGCGCAACGCCTGGCTCCGCTGGGCGTGCCCCTGGTTTATGCCAATCCGAAATCGCTGGACGAAATTCCGGCCCTGATCCGCGACCTGGGGGCGCGCCTGGATACCCGGGCCGCAGCCGACCAGGCCGCGCGCGGGCTGACGCAACGCATCCGCGCATTGCGCCCGGCCAGCCTGCCGCCACAGACCATCTTCATCGAAATCAGCGCCGACCCGTTGTACACCCTGGGACGGGATCCTCTGACCAACGACCTGCTGCAACGCTGCGGCGGCCTGAATCCCTACGCGGGCCGCGCCGTCGCCGCCCCGCAAGTCAGCGTGGAATCCGTGCTGGCCCTGAATCCGAATGTGCTGATCATGTCGCCTTACGGCGGCGAGACCCTGACCGCACGGCGCGCCTGGTGGGCGCAACATGGCCTGACGGCGGCCCGCACGGGCCGCATCTACGCTATCGATCCCGACCTGCTGCACCGGCCCGGGCCGCGCCTGGTCGACGCAGCCGAGGCGATCTGCGCGGATCTGCGGCACAGCCGCGGCCTGCCGTGACGTCCTCCCGCCTGAGATAATGGCGCAGGCGATCGACGACGTGCAGCGGCTCGTCGATCTGGCGATGCAGCGCTGGGGACGCATCGACGCGCTGGTCAATTCCGCAGGACACGGCCCACGCGCGGGCATTCTCGACATCACCGACGAAGACTGGCACACGGGCATGGAGGTCTATTTCCTCAGTGCCGTGCGCCCGGCCCGGCTGGACCGACAGCCTGCCGGCAACCAATGCGCGGCGAGACAGCGTGCCGATGAAACGCTACGGCAAGACCGAGGAAATCGCCGCCACCATCGCCTTCCTGCTGTCGGACGGCGCGGGCTACATCACCGGCCGGAACATCCGGGCCGACGGCGGCCTGACCCGTGCCGTGTGACCCCCGGCCACCCGTCCGAACGACGCGGCACAGACGCACAGGACCTATTTCTCCACGCGGACCTGCGTGAGGACAAGCCTTTGCAAAACGCAGATCGGCAAATCGATTATCCTTGTAAAAGATTGTCTTTTCGTGCTCCCCCCGCCCCCGGATTCTCACACGCTCATGACCTCCCCAGACCTCCTCACCATTGCTGATCGCGTCTTCCACTCCCGCCTGGTGGTCGGCACCGGCAAATACCGCGACTTCGAACAGACCCGCGAAGCCATCGAGGCCAGCGGCACCGAGATCGTCACGGTCGCCATCCGCCGCACCAATATCGGCCAGAATCCGGGTGAACCCAATCTGCTGGATTTCCTGCCACCGGACCGCTACACCATCCTGCCGAACACGGCCGGCTGCTACACCGCGGACGACGCCGTGCGCACGCTGCGCCTGGCGCGCGAGCTGCTGGATGGCCATAATCTGGTCAAGCTCGAAGTTCTGGGCGACAGCGGCAACCTGTTCCCCGACATGCCGGAAACCCTGGCCGCCGCCCGTACGCTGGTGGCCGACGGCTTTCAGGTCATGGCCTATTGCAGCGACGACCCGATCCAGTGCCGCATGCTCGAAGACATCGGCGTGGCGACGGTCATGCCTCTGGCCTCGCTGATCGGTTCGGGCATGGGCATCGTCAATCCCTGGAACCTGCGCCTGATCATCGACCAGGCGAGCATCCCCGTCCTGGTGGATGCCGGTGTGGGCACGGCCTCGGATGCCACCATCGCCATGGAACTGGGCTGCGACGCCGTCCTGACCAACAGCGCCATCGCCGGCGCCCGCGACCCGATCGGCATGGCGCGCGCCATGCGCCTGGGCGTGGAAGCCGGGCGAGAAGCCTACCTGGCCGGCCGCATCAAGCGCAAATACTACGACGCAGACCCCAGTTCACCGACCGAAGGCCTGCTGCCCTCGACCCGGGCGGCCTGAGTCTTTTCCTCGCGCGCCGGCGCGGACCGCCCGCTCCGGCAGCCCCATCCGCACGGAGCCTGCGATGATCCCCAATACCCTGTCGATTGCCGGCGTGGACCCCTCGGGCGGGGCCGGCGTCCTGGCCGACGTCAAGACCATGAGCGCCCTGGGCGCCTACGGCATGGCCGTGATTGCTGCCCTGACGGCGCAGAACACCCAGGCTGTCACGGGCATTTCCCCCGTGCCTCCGGAATTCGTCGCCGCCCAGATCGATACGCTGTTCGCCGATGTGCGCGTGGACGCCGTCAAAATCGGCATGCTCGGCCAGGCCGGCGTCACCCGGACCGTGGCGGACCGCCTGGCGCACTGGAAACCGGCGCACCTGGTGCTCGATCCCGTCATGGTCGCCAAGAGTGGCGACCATCTGCTGGAGCGTCAGGCCGTCGATGCGCTGCGCGAAGGCCTGATCCCGCTGGCCACTGTCATCACCCCCAACCTGCCCGAGGCCGGCGTGCTGCTGGAGCAGCGTTCGGCCGACACCCTCAAGGACATGCGCCGCGTCGCCGAGCGGCTGCGCCGGTTGCTGGCCGATGACGGCGAACGCTGGGTCTTTCTGAAAGGCGGCCACCTGCCCGGAGACGACACCATCGACCTGCTGCACGACGGCGACCGACTGATCGAGCTGCCGGGCCGACGCATCGATACCCCCAATACCCACGGCACCGGCTGCACGCTGTCGGCGGCCATGGCCGCCTTGCTGCCACGTACCCCGGGCGTCCCCGACGCCGCGCGGCACGCCAAAGCCTGGCTGGAGCGCGCCATCGCCGCCGCCGACCAGCTGCAGGTCGGCGCCGGACACGGACCGGTGCATCATTTCCACGCCGTGTGGCCGGGCCTGCAGACCTGACCCCGCACGCGTTCCGCCCGAGGCGCCTGCTTCGCCGCCGCCACCGTGCGGCTGGTCTTGCGACGCTGACCGGGGCGGACGGCTGGCCTATAATGGGTCGCAACTCAACCCGACTGCCTCACGCGACATGAACGTCAACGACATCACCGACGCCGATCGTGCCCGGTTCAACATGGTCGAACAACAGATCCGCCCCTGGAACGTCCAGGACGAACGGGTCCTGCAAGCCGTGTTCGACATGCCCCGCGAACGCTTCGTCCCGCCGCAACTACGCGCGCTGGCCTTCGCCGACACCGAACTGCCGCTGGTGATCGATGGCGTCGACACGCGCGAGACCATGCTGTCCCCCAAGGTCGAGGCCAAACTGGCCGAGGACCTGCAATTGCAGCCCACGGACTGCGTGCTGGAAATCGGCACGGGCTCCGGCTACCAGGCCGCGCTGCTGTCGCGGCTGTGCCAGCAGGTCACCAGCATCGAACTCGAAAGCCGCCTGTCGGCCTTCGCCCAGGCCAATCTCGCCCGCAACCAGATCGACAACGTCACCCTGGAAACCGGCGACGCGCATGCCGGCTGGGGCACCGCCGAATTCGATGCCATCCTGATCACCGGCGCCGTCCCCTCGGTGCCCGACGCGCTCAAATACCAGCTGGCCGTAGGCGGCCGCCTGGTGGCCATCGTCGGCCAGTACCCGATCATGACGGTATGCCGCATCACGCGCACCAGCGCCGCCAACTTCGACACGGCGTATCTGTTCGACACGTACGTCAAACCCTTGCGCGGCACGGCAAAATCCCGCTTCAAGTTCTGACGCGCACAACGCGTCATCTCATTGCGTACGCCTCGCATGTTGTCGTGCGGGGCGTATTCGTCCGAGGGGACGTATTCCTCTACGGGGACGTGTTCCTCCGAGGAGCGTGCTCGTCGTCTCAGAGGCGTCGAGTACGACGGGACGCGGCGGGCCTCAAGGCGCGCGATCAGGCCCTGATCTTGCGCAACAGTGTCGTGGTCGAGCGCTGATGCTCGAACGGAATCGCCACGGCATCCCCGCCCCAGCCACGCACCACGGGGGTTTCCGGCAACGTATCCATGTCGTAGTCACCGCCCTTGACGATCATGTCGGGCCGCAGGGCCTGGATCAGCGCCAGCGGCGTGTCCTCGGCAAACAGCACCACCCCGTCGACACAGGCCAGCGCGGCCAGCAACGCCGCCCGGTCATCCTGGCTGTTCAGGGGCCGGTCGTCGCCCTTGCCCAGGCGGCGCACGGAATCATCCGTATTCACCCCCACGATCAGCGAAGCGCCCAGCCGGGCCGCCTGATCCAGGTAGGTGACATGCCCGCGATGCAGGATGTCGAAGACCCCGTTGGTGAAAATCAACGGGCGCGGGAAACGGCCTTCGCGCACAGCCTGCACGCAGGCCTCGCGATCGAGGATCTTGGATTCGAAACGCGCCGGCACCGTCATCAGAAACCGCCTCCTCGCGTCAACGCCCAGATGGCCACTCCCAGCCCGACCGCCAGAATCCCGCACAGCACGGCCAACAAGTGATTGGACCGGTTCTGGGCACGGCGCAGCCGTTCCAGCTCAGCCCGCATGGCCGGCCCCGCGTCGGGGTGATTCAGGCGCGCATACGCCAGCCGCGGAATCTGAGGCAGAATCTGCGCCCACTGGCTGGCCTCTTGATCGAGACGCTGGCGCAGACCGCGCAGACCCACGCGCTGATGCATCCATTTTTCGAGGAAAGGCTTGGCCGTCTGCCACAGATCCAGATCCGGATCCAGCTCGCGGCCCATGCCCTCGACATTGAGCAGGGTTTTTTGCAGCAGGACCAGTTGCGGCTGGATTTCGACATTGAACCGCCGCGAGGTCTGGAACAGGCGCAGCAGCACCTGCCCGAGGGAGATTTCCGCCAGTGGCCGGTCGAAATAAGGTTCGCAGACCGCCCGCACGGCGCCTTCGAGTTCCTCTTCGCGCGTGGTGGGCGGCACCCAGCCGGACTCGATGTGCAACTGCGCAACCCGGCGATAGTCGCGCCGGAAAAAAGCGAGGAAATTCTGCGCCAGATAGTTCTTGTCGAACTCGGACAAGGACCCGACAATGCCGAAGTCCAGGGCGATGTAGCGTCCGAGGGTTTCCGGGTCGTCGGACACGTAGATATTGCCCGGATGCATGTCGGCGTGGAAAAACCCGTCCGAGAATACCTGCATGAAGAAAATCTCGACCCCCTGGCGGGCCAGCAGCGGAATGTCCACACCCAACGCGCGCAAACGGGCAACCTGACTGACCGGCACCCCGCGCATGCGTTCCATGGTGAATACCTGACTGGCGCAGAATTCCCAGACGACTTCGGGCACCCTCAGCAGATGGGCGCGGCCGGTCTCGGGACCGAAATTGCGCCGCAACTGGCTGCAATTCGCCGCCTCGCGGATCAGATCCAGCTCGTCGTGCAGGTATTTGTCGAACTCGGCCACGACCTCGCGCGGCTTGAGTCGACGACCGTCAGGCACCAGGCGCTCGACCAGGCCGGCCAGCGCCCGCAGCAGCAGCAGATCCCGCTCGATGGCTTCGCGCATCCCCGGCCGCAGCACCTTGACGGCAACTTCGCGGCCATCGTGCAGCACAGCAAAATGCACTTGGGCAATGGACGCCGAGGCCACAGGGTCCCGCTCGAACCGGGCGAACAGGCGCTCCGGCGTATCGCCCAGGGACTCCCGGATGATGTCGGCGGCCTGATCGGAGGGAAACGGCGGCACGCGGTCCTGCAACCGGGCCAGTTCGTCGGCGATATCCTGCGGCACCAGATCCCGGCGCGTGGACAGGACCTGGCCGAACTTGACGTAGATCGGTCCGAGGGTCTCCAGCGCCAGCCGCAGGCGTTCGCCGCGCGGCCGGCGCGGGCGGTGTCCCAGGCAGACGATTCTGAGCAGCGCATGCGCCCAGGTGTGCTGAATGCCGGACAGGACCAGCTCATCGAGCCGATAGCGCAGGCCGATCCACAGAATGTAGGTCAGGCGCAGGACAGTCATCATGACCCGTGCTCCAGCTTGCGCACACGGGCATCGAGCTGGCTCAGACGAGACTCGAGGGCCTGATGGTCCGCCATCCAGGCACGCAGATCAGCCCCCGGCGTCCCCATGCCGGATTCCTCGCCCAGATATTCCGCCAGGTTGTCCTGGGCCCGCTGCACGGCCAGTTTGAGGCTGCCGGACAATTCGCGCGCGCCCCGGGTCAGGCGCACGGCCGCCACATCGCCCACGACGCGGGACAGGTCGTCCTCGACATCCCAGCGCAGTCCCTGCGCCAGCTCGGACACCAGATGCGCCAGGCCGGCGTCCCCCTGGATCCGGGCCAGGCTCGTGATGCCGGTCAGCCCCTCGTCGCGCCAGACGCCGGGCAGGTCGCGGCGACGCTCCGGCGGGATGGACAGGACAACATCGGGCACGATCGACCGGTCGCAGGCCTGCAAGGTGCCATCGGATGCGATCGTACCTTGCAGGGACCAGGGCTCACCCGCCGTCAGCCGCACAGATTTTCCGGCCTGGGCGGCCAGCCGTTCGCATGCCCAGGGCTCGCGGCGCAACAGTGCGTTCAGGCCACGCAGCAGGACATCGGCAGGCGCGGGAAAGGGCAAGGGGAAAGGAAAGGAAAGAGACATGATCATGGACAACAGGGCCGGGCACACCGGTCGGGCGCAAGTCCCAGTTTACCGGTTTTGCACGTTCCGTACGCACGTCGGGCAATAGACCCCGGCCCGGGGCAGGCCAGGAAAAAAAGGCCGACCACCCCAGAGCACGGGGTGGTCGGCCAGGAGAACCGGCGCGACGGATCAGCGCGCGTTGGTCTGCTGGATGCCGGCCAGCAGCCAGCCAGCGTCCTGGGCCTTGTACAGGTTCCAGACCTCCTCGAAATGGAAGGCCTCGGCGCCAGCCGACTCGCGCAACATGCCGGAATAGCGCACACTGGCCAGGTGGCCGCCCGCCACGGTCTCGATCCCCAGCAATTCGGCATTCAGCAGGATCACATCGGTGCGGTTGCCTTCCTCGGGGCTGGGCAGGCGCGGAGAAATCTCGGCCAGCAGATCATCGGTCAGGAACTCGCGCAGACCATCGCGATTCCCCGTGTCCCACAGGGACTGCACGTGCCGGAACTGCTGCTTGGCCTGGTCCAGGAAGGCCGGCACATCGAAGCCCTGGGGGATGAACCAGGATGGATCCTGAACCTGCACGGAAGGCGCCGCCTCGATCACCGGGGCGCGGGATGCGTCCGGGGCCACCCCCGACGCCGGTTGACCCGGCATGTCGAAACCCGCCTCCCGGACGGATGACTGACGGTAGCTATGACCCGATGCGGTGCCGGCGGCCGCCAGCGGCCGCTGGGCGCCGCGCAGACGACGCACCAGGAACATCACGGCAAAAACCACCAGGCCAATCAACAGGGCGCTGGAGAGGAATTCGAGGAATGCGCCGGACAGCCCCAGGCTGGACAGCAGGGCGGCAATCCCCAGACCGGCGGCGATCCCGGCGATGGGGCCCAACCAGCGGGACATGCCCGATTTGGCCGCGCCGGCGGCGGCCGTGCCCGCTGCAGCGCCGGCCGCCGGCGGCGCAGCGCGCGGTGTCGTCTGGGCGGCCGGCGGCGTGACCGCCTGACGCTGCTTGATGACATTGGAGGACTGACGGCCGAAATTCAGACCACCGCCCATGCGACGGGCATGCGCGTCCTGAGTGACGGCCAGCAGCGTCAGGACTGCGATCAGCATCACGGAGGCGAGGGCCCAGCGGGGCAATCGAAAGCTCATGGAGTCTCCTGGGGAGTAACAGGGCCGAGGCAAATTTCGGCAACCTGACAGAAAGCTGAACAAGATTGAAAGTTACCACAGAATCCGCGACATCGCAGAACGGAAACATCTACTTGCAACCTGAAGGCGTGACTCCCGTTTGCCGCTGACGCCGTGACCTCTGCCCCTGGATGGCGAGACGTCCTCCTGCCCACGGACACGCGCGATGTCACAGCGCGGACATGCAAAGACCACCCATCAGGCGGCCTGTCAGCATCCGGAAAGGTCTCCGGCCCTAATCCAGGCGCACACCCTCGTGCAGCGCCACCACGCCAGCCGTCATGTTGAAATACTGCACCCGGCCCAGGCCCGCCTCGCGCATCATGCCGGCCAGGGTCTCCTGGTCCGGATGCATGCGGATGGACTCCGCCAGGTACCGGTAGCTGGCCTCGTCACCAGCCACCAGTTGCCCCATTTTGGGCAGGACATTGAAGGAATACCAGTCGTAGGCCGGCGCCAGCGCCGGCGCCACACGGGAGAATTCCAGCACCAGCAGCTTGCCGCCGGGCTTGAGCACGCGCCGCATTTCCGCCAGCGCGCGATCCTTGTGTGTCATGTTGCGCAGGCCGAACGCCACTGACACCCGGTCGAAATACCGGTCCGGAAACGGCAGGCACTCGGCGTCACAGACCGCGGTCGGCACGACCGCGCCGCGATCGAGCAGGCGATCCCGGCCCACGCGCAGCATGGAATCATTGATGTCGGTCAGCCAGACTTCGCCGGAGGCTCCGGCGCGCTGCGCAAAGGCGCGCGCCAGATCGCCGGTGCCACCAGCGATATCCAGCACCCGCATGCCGGGCCGCACCTGCGCGCGGCTGATCGTGAAGGTCTTCCAGATGCGATGCATTCCGGCCGACATCAGGTCGTTCATCACGTCGTAGCGCGAGGCCACGGAATGGAAGACCTCGGCCACACGGCGGGCCTTGTCCGTTTCATGGACGGTCTCGAAACCAAAATGGGTCTGCGGCCCCTGGCCAGCGTCTGATGCAGGTGTGTTCATGATGCGCATATCGTACCGCATCGGACCACCGGATCGGGCAAAGCGGCGCGCAGCGCGCCTCTTCCCTCACACCGCGCACACTGGAGAAGACCGTGACGGACCCTGCGGCCCCCTCCGCCATGTGACAGTGTCACATCAATGACACAATGCGACCGTATGATGACATTCGATAACATTCGCCTCTGAACGCGCCCCTCGTGCCCGGAACGGCACGGATCCACCGCATTCCGACGCTTTGCGAGACTTGCCTCATGCCCGCCACCATTCTGCTGATCGAAGACGAACCCGCCATCCAGGAACTGCTGACCATCAATCTGCAGCACGCCGGCTACAGCGTGCGCAACGCGCTGGATGCGCGCCAGGCGCTGGAACAGATCCAGCAGGTCCTGCCCGACCTGATCCTGCTGGACTGGATGCTGCCCGATCAGCCCGGCATCCGCCTGGCCCGCCAGCTGCGCGGCGACGCCCGCACCCACGACATCCCACTGATCATGCTGACCGCCCGCAGCGCCGAACAGGACAAGGTGGACGGTCTGGAGGCCGGTGCCGACGACTACATCACCAAGCCCTTTTCCCCGCGCGAGCTGCTGGCGCGCATCAAATCCCTGCTGCGACGCCGGGCGCCACAGCTCACCCCCGACCCGGTCGAGGCAGGCGGACTTCTGCTGGATCCCGACACGCGGCGCGTCAGCGGCAACGGTCAGCCACTGACCATGGGGCCCACGGAATTCCGCCTGCTACACTTTCTCATGACGCATGCGGAGCGCGTCTACAGCCGGAGCCAATTGCTGGATCAGGTCTGGGGCGATCATGTTTTCGTCGAGGAACGCACCGTGGACGTCCACATCCGCCGCCTGCGCAAGGCCCTGTCGCCCGCAGGCCTGGAGGGCACCATCCAGACTTCGCGCGGGGCGGGCTACCGTTTCAGCACGACACACCCACAATGAGCAAGACTCTCGTTTCCATCGCGATCTGGGCACTGGGCGGCTGGCTGCTGGGCACTTGGCTGGGTGCCGCAGCCGGCTGGGCCCTGTTCGCCCTGGGCCTGCTGATGATGATTCTCGTCAGCGGCCTGCAACTGTCTCGCATCGCCCATTGGGTGCGCGATATCGATGCGCCGCCCCCGCCCTCGGTCGGCCCGTGGGACGAGGTCCTGGCGCCCATCTACCGCAAGCTCAAACAGAACCGCCTGGACCTGCAGGATCGCACACGCAGCTTCCAGCGCGCCCTGATGGCCGCCGAGGCCCTGCCCGATGGCGCCCTGACCCTGACGCCGGACAAGTCCCTGCTCTGGTGCAACCAGACGGCGGCCCGCCACCTCGGTCTGGACCTGGAACGCGACCGGGGCCACAGTATCTTCAACATCCTGCGCGCACCTGAGTTCACCCGCTATGCGGACCAGGACGCCTGGGATCGGTCCCTGACCCTGCACCTGGGCGGCGAGGGCCACGCCCGCACCCTGTCGCTGCATCTGGCCCCTTACGGCGTCGGCCAGTTCCTGCTGGTCTCGCGCGACATCACGCAGATCGAACGGCTGGAAAACACCCGCAAGGATTTCGTCGCCAACGTGTCACACGAAATGCGTACGCCGCTGACCGTGCTGTCGGGTTTCGTGGAAACCCTCCAGGACCTGCCCGACGACGCGCTGACCGACGAACAGCGGCGCCATTACCTGGACCTGATGGCGCAGCAGGCCCACAACATGCAGGCGCTGGTAGCCGATCTGCTGACACTGTCCTCACTGGAATCGACGCCCAACCGGGAAGGCGGCCCTGTGCCCGTAACGGCGCTGGTGCGCACCGCCCTGACCCAGGCCCAGGCGCTCTCGGGCGGGCGGCACACATTCGACGTCAGTCTGGACGAAAACCTGCGCATCCGCGGCCAGGACACCGAACTGGCCTCGGCGGTCGGCAATCTGCTGACCAACGCCGTGCGCTACACCCCTGCGAACGGCGCCATCACGGTACGGTGGGAATCGACCGCCGACGGCGGCGCCGCCTACCGCGTGCGGGACACCGGCATCGGCATCGATCCTGACGACATTCCGCGCCTGACGGAACGGTTTTTTCGAGTCGACCGGGGACGTTCACGCGCCACTGGCGGCACCGGCCTGGGCCTGGCCATCGCCAAGCACGTCGCCATGCGCCACGACGCCCGGCTGGACATCCAGAGCACCCCGGGCAAAGGCAGCGTCTTCAGCATCCTGTTCCCGGCGGCGCGCGTCTGCCCTTCAACCGACGCCTGAAGCCTAAAGAAACAGACGATAGGCCGGGTTCTCGGTCTCGTTCCAGCACGGATAGCCCAGCGTGGACAGGAATGCCTTGAAGGCCTTCTTGTCGGCGGGCGGCACCTGGATTCCCACCAGGATGCGTCCATAGTCATCGCCCTGGTTGCGATAATGAAACAGGCTGATGTTCCAGTCCGGATTCATGGCGCCCAGGAATTTCATCAGGGCGCCCGGACGCTCGGGGAACTCGAAACGGTACAGCACCTCGTTTTCGGCCAGCCCCGAACGCCCCCCCACCATGTAGCGCAGATGGGTCTTGGCCATTTCGTTGCTCGTCAGGTCCAGCGTGGGAAAATTCTGCTTCTGGAAATGCGCCGCCAGTTTTTCGATTTCGGATTCCGAGCGGATCTGCAGGCCGACATAGACATGCGCCTGCTCGGCATCGGAAATCCGGTAGTTGAATTCGGTCACGGCCCGCTGGCCCACGGCCTCGCATAGCCGCAGGAAACTGCCGCGCTGCTCGGGCAGCGTGATGGCGAACAAAGCCTCGCGCGCCTCGCCGACATCGGCGCGCTCGGCCACGAACCGCAAGCGGTCGAAATTCATGTTCGCACCGCTGGTGATCGCCACCAGCGTCTTGCCCTTCCATTTGTGCAGGGCGGCATAACGCTTGGCGCCGGCCAGCGCCAGCGCGCCAGCGGGCTCCAGCACGCTGCGCGTGTCCTGGAACACATCCTTGATCCCGGCACAGATCGCGTCGGTATCGACCGTCACGAAGTCATCCACATATTCACGCACCAGGCGGAAGGTCTCCTGGCCCACCTGCTTGACCGCCGTCCCGTCCGAGAACAGGCCCACATCGGCGAGCCGGACCCGGCGGCCGGCCTGAACGCCGCGCACCATGGCGTCGGAATCCTCGGTCTGCACGCCGATGATCCTGACCTCGGGACGCAGCTGCTTGATATAGGCCCCAATGCCAGCGATCAGGCCGCCGCCGCCAATGGCGACGAAAACCGCATCGAGCGGCCCCGTATGCTGTCGCAGGATCTCCATGCCCACGGTGCCCTGGCCGGCGATCACATCGGGATCGTCGAACGGATGCACGAAGGTCAATCCATCGCGGGCCTGGATTTCAGCGGCATGCTCGGCGGCATCGGTGAAACTGTCGCCAAACAGCACGACCTCGCCGCCCAGCGCGCGCACAGCATCGATCTTGACCAGCGGGGTGGTCACCGGCATGACGATGACCGCACGGCATTTGAGCCGGTCCGCCGCCAGGGCAACCCCTTGCGCGTGGTTGCCGGCCGACGCGGCGATCACGCCACGCCCACGTTCGTCCTCGCTCAGATGCGCCATCTTGTTGTAGGCCCCGCGCAGCTTGAAGCTGAACACGGGCTGGGTGTCCTCGCGCTTGAGCAGCACGGTGTTGCCGATCCGCTTGGAAATTCGGGGCGCCGGGTCCAGGGAAGTCTCGTGGGCGACGTCATAGACTTTGGACGTCAGGATGCGTTTCAGATAATCGACGGACATGGCGCGGGGGGGAGGTGGGCGGGAAATCGAAAAGAATATCATAGGGCTCTTCGTGGCAAGTACACTCCTCCCACCATGGAAGCCTGGCTGCAATCTTCGATCCAAACCCTGTTGGCCTTGTTCGCGCTGCCCAAGGTCGGCCTGCCTGCGATCTTCCTCATCAGCCTGGTGTCGGCCACGCTGCTGCCGCTGGGGTCGGAGCCCGCCGTCTTCGCCTATGTCCAGATCGTGCCGCAGATGTTCTGGCCCGCCGTTCTGGCAGCCACGGCGGGCAACACGATCGGCGGCGCCATCAGCTACGCCATGGGCGCCGGCGCGGAGGTCGCCTGGCATCGCTGGCGCGCCCGGCAGACCGCCCGCCAAGCCGACTCCACTGCCCGTCCGGGCGCGCGCGGCCTCTCCCCTGACGGGGCAGCGGTCCCGGTGGAGGCGCGACATACGACACCGACACAGCCTGCGGCGACCTCGTCGCCCGGCGGCCGCTGGCATGCCCTGACCACCCGCTGGTTCCAGCGCTTCGGCCCGCCCGCGCTGCTGCTGTCCTGGCTGCCCGGCATCGGCGATCCATTGTGCGCCGTGGCCGGCTGGCTGCGCCTGCCCTTCTGGCCCTGCGTTGCCTACATGGCCATTGGCAAATGCCTGCGCTACATCCTCATGACGACCGCCCTGCTGCACGCCTGGCCATGGCTGAGCGCACAGCTTTGAGCCTCCCCGGCCCGGCCGCTCATAGCCGCCGGCTATAAGCTCATCCCGATCCACGGGCGTTTTGCCCTTAAACTAAGCGATTGCCCCTCGGACTCCAGGGGCACCGATCCCTCGACATCTCCATGAACGCCCCTGTCGCCCGCGAACTGCTTGCTTCTCTCCAGGCGCCGCGCCTGCGTGAAATCCCCTACAACTACACCTCCTGGTCGGACCGCGAAATCGTCTGCCGCCTGCTGGGCGAGGCCTCCTGGCAGGTCCTGTCGGACTTGCGCGCCCAGCGGCGGACCGGCCGCTCGGCGCGCATGCTGTTCGAGGTGCTGGGCGACATTTGGGTGGTGCTGCGCAATCCCTATCTGCAGGACGACCTGCTGGACGACACCAGGCGCCGTCACCTGCTGATCGAGGCCCTCGAACACCGGCTCTCGGAAATCGACCGCCGCCGGGATGACGACCAGGGTCCGCGCGATGCGCAGGTTCAGAAACTGCTGGTGGCCGCCCGGACCGCCGTCGCCGATTTCGAAGCCCGGTTCGTGGAAACCGCGGAACTGCGACACGCCACGCTCAAGAAACTGTCCCGCCTGACCCGCCGCGACAACATCCGTTTCGACGGCCTGTCGCGCGTCTCGCACGTCACCGACGCCACCGACTGGCGCGTGGAATATCCCTTCGTCGTGCTGACGCCCGACTCCGAGGATGAGATCGCCGCCCTGGTGCGCGCCTGTATCCGCCTGGGGCTGACCATCATCCCGCGCGGCGGCGGCACCGGCTACACCGGCGGCGCGATCCCCCTCTCTTGGCGCTCGGTGGTCATCAACACCGAAAAGCTCGATGCCATCGGCCCGGTCGAAGCGATCGCCCTGCCCGGTGTCGAAGCCCCCGTCCACACTATCCTGACCGGCGCCGGCGTGGTGACGCGCCGCGTCGCCGAAGCCGCCGAGGCCACCGGCCGCGTTTTCGCCGTGGACCCGACGTCTGCCGACGCGTCCTGTGTGGGCGGCAACGTGGCGATGAACGCCGGCGGCAAAAAGGCCGTGCTCTGGGGCACCGCGCTCGACAACCTGGCCTGGTGGCGCATGGTGGACCCGCAGGGGAACTGGCTGGAGATCACCCGACTGGAACACAACCTCGGTAAGATTCACGAGGTCGACCGGGCGCGATTCGAGCTCAAATGGTTCGACGGCGCCAAGCGCCCCGGCCAGGCCCTGCTGAAAACTGAAATTCTGGATATCGAGGGACGGTGCTTCCGCAAGACGGGCCTGGGCAAGGATGTCACCGACAAGTTCCTCGCCGGCCTGCCCGGCGTCCAGAAGGAAGGCTGTGATGGCCTGATCACCGCCGCGCGCTGGGTCCTGCACCGCATGCCTACGCATACGCGCACCGTCTGCATGGAATTCTTCGGCCAGGCCAGACTGGCCGTCCCCTCGATCGTCGAAGTCAAGCAATACCTGGACACCCAGGGCCGCAGCCAGGGCGTGCTGCTGGCCGGCCTGGAGCATCTCGACGAACGCTATCTGCGCGCTGTCGGCTACGCCACCAAAAGCAAACGCGGCACCCTGCCCAAGATGGTCCTGATCGGCGACATCGTCGGCGACGACGAGCATGCTGTGGCTCTGGCCGCCAGCGAGGTCGTGCGCATCGCCAATTCGCGCCACGGCGAGGGCTTCATCGCCACCAGCCCCGAGGCTCGCAAGAAATTCTGGCTCGACCGCGCCCGCACCGCCGCCATCGCCCGCCATACCAACGCCTTCAAGATCAACGAGGATGTCGTGATCCCGCTGGCGCGCATGGGTGAATACACCGACGCCATCGAGCGCATCAACATCGAGCTGTCCACCCGCAACAAGCTGCGCCTGACCGACGCCCTGGAAACCTACCTCGACGGCGACCTGCCCGCCAGCAAGGTCGAAGACCCCGACGATGCCGAGCAGGCCCGGGACACTCTCCTGTCCACCCGCCGCCGCGACGCGCTGGAGACCCTGGCCGCCGTGCGCCGGCGCTGGGCCTGGCTGCTGGACCACCTGGACGATGCGCTGGCCGACAGCCTGGACATCCTGTCCTCCCTGGGCCTGGACGAGCGCCAGCCCGAGCTGGAGGCGCGCCTGACCGCCGAGCCGGGCGCGCGCATCATCGACCTGATCCAGGATCACACCCTGCGGATCTCATGGAAAACCGACATCCGCAGCGCCATGGAACGCCATTTTGCCGGCGCCGATTACGCCGCCATCCTGGCCGGCCTGCAGGCCACCCACGACCGCGTCCTCAAGAGCCGCGTCTTCGTGGCCCTGCACATGCACGCGGGCGACGGCAATGTCCACACCAACATCCCCGTCAACTCCGATGACTATGAGATGCTGCAAGAGGCCAATGACGCGGTGGTCCGCATCATGGGCATTGCCCGGGATCTGGACGGCGTGATTTCAGGCGAGCACGGCATCGGCCTGACAAAATACGAATTCCTCGGCGAGGCCGAACTGGCGCCTTTCCAGGACTACAAGCGCCGGATCGACCCGGAAGGCCGCTTCAATGCCGGCAAGCTGATGCCCGGCGCCGATCTGTCGCGCGCCTGGACGCCCAGCTTCAACCTGCTGGGCTATGAGTCGCTGATCATGCAGCGCAACGAGATCGGCGCCATCTCCAATGCCATCAAGGACTGTCTGCGCTGCGGCAAGTGCAAACCGGTCTGCGCCACCCATGTGCCGCGGGCCAACCTGCTCTATTCACCGCGCAACAAGATCCTGGCGACCTCCCTGCTGATCGAAGCCTTCCTGTACGAGGAACAGACCCGGCGCGGCGTCAGCATCCGCCACTGGGAGGAATTCGAGGACGTCGGCGACCACTGCACGCTGTGCCACAAATGCTTCAATCCCTGTCCGGTGGACATCGACTTCGGCGACGTGTCCATGGACATGCGCGCCCTGCTGCGCCGCATGGGCAAAAAGTCCTTCAACCCCGGCACGGCCGCCTCGATGTTCTTCCTCAACGCCAAGGATCCGCGCGTCATCAAGGCCACCCGCACCGCCATGATCGGCATGGGCTACAAGGCCCAGCGGCTGGCCCACGATCTGCTCGCGCCCGTGGCAAAAAAACAGGTCGCCCACCCGCCCGCCACCGTGGGCAAAGCGCCCATCCGCGAGCAGGTGATCCATTTCGTCAACAAGAAAATGCCCGGCGGTCTGCCCAAGCAGACGGCCCGCAAGCTGCTGGACATCGAAGACCCGCACATCATCCCGATCATCCGCAATCCGGCCACCACCGCGCCCGACACGGAGGCCGTGTTCTATTTCCCGGGCTGCGGCTCCGAACGCCTGTTTTCCCAGGTAGGACTGGCGACCCAGGCCATGCTGTGGCATGTGGGCGTGCAGACCGTGCTGCCGCCCGGCTACCTGTGCTGCGGCTATCCCCAGCGCGGCAATGGCCTGGCCGACAAGGCCGAGCAGATGGTCACGGACAACCGCGTGCTGTTCCACCGCATGGCCACCACACTGAACTACCTGGACATCAAGACGGTGGTGGTCAGCTGCGGCACCTGCTACGACCAGCTCGAAAGCTACCAGTTCGACAAGATCTTCCCCGGCTGCCGGCTGATCGACATTCACGAATATCTGCTGGAAAAAGGCGTGGACATCGCTGGCGTGCAGGGCGTGCGCTACATCTATCACGACCCCTGCCACACCCCTATGAAACAACAGGATCCGATGAAGACGGTGAAATCCCTGCTGGGCGCGGACAAGGCCATCAAGACCGATCGCTGCTGCGGTGAATCGGGCACGCTGGCGGTCTCGCGGCCCGACGTCTCCACCCAGATCCGTTTCCGCAAGCAAGAGGAACTGGCCCGAAACACCGCCGCCATCCGCGCCGACGGCTTCCAGGGCGAGGTCAAGATGATCACATCCTGTCCGTCCTGTCTGCAGGGTCTGGCGCGCTACGAGCAGGACACTGGGCTGTCGGCCGATTACATCGTGGTGGAAATGGCCCGGCATCTGCTCGGCGAGGACTGGATGCCGGCCTACGTGCGGGCGGCCAATGCGGGCGGCATCGAAAGGGTGCTGGTGTAACGACGCGCGGGACCGGCCACCGGGCGCGATCCTGCGTCCGGGCTCATTGCGTCTCGAACTCGCACACCGTGTACACCGGCAGGCCCGAGTCCCGGACGGTCTTCGAGCCGCCCAGTTCGGGCAGATCGATGATGGCGGCGGCCTCGGCCACATTGGCGCCCAGGCGCTGCAACAAGCGGGAGGCCGCCATCATCGTGCCGCCGGTGGCGATCAGGTCGTCGATGAGCAGAACGCGCTGGCCCGGACGCACGGAATCCGTGTGCATTTCCACGGCGGCATTGCCATATTCCAGCGCATATTCCTCGGCCACCGTGCGAAACGGCAGCTTGCCCTGCTTGCGCACCGGCACGAATCCCAGGTTCAGCTCATAGGCCAGCACCGACCCCACAATGAAGCCGCGCGCGTCGATGCCCGCCACCAGATCCAGACGCTGGCGTATGTAGCGATAGACGAACAGGTCGATGAGCACACGGAACGAACGCGGGTCCTGCAGAACCGGAGTGATGTCGCGAAACTGCACGCCGGGCTTCGGCCAATCGGGTACCGTGCGGATCGTGTCACGGATGTACTGGGCCGGATCGGTTTGCATGAATAGGTCCTGTGGCGGGGCATGAAGGCGCGCACAGTTTAACAAGCCCGCCTTGCCAGGCACACCCCCTGACCCAGACGTCCTTTCCGCTTAAAATCACGGGATGCATGCCCAACCTCAAGCCAGTCCGGAGGCGATCCGCGCCAGCGCCGATCGCACCTTCGCCGTCGAAATCCAGGCCCTGCAAGCCCTGCAAGGCCGCCTCGACGCGCGCTTTGCCCAGGCCGTCGACCTGATCCTGGCCTGTCCGGGCCGCGCCGTCGTCACCGGCATCGGCAAATCCGGCCATATCGCCCGCAAGATCGCCGCCACGCTGGCATCCACCGGCACGCCCGCCTTTTTCATGCATGCCGCCGAGGCCATCCACGGCGACCTGGGCATGCTGACCGGCCAGGACATCCTGCTGGCAATCTCCTATTCCGGCTCCGCCCAGGAACTGATCACCATCATTTCCGTGGCCAAGCGCATGGGCACGCGCATCATCGCCCTGACCGGCCACGCCGATTCCGAACTGGCCCTCAGCGCCGATCTGTCGCTGGACGCCGCCGTGGACCAGGAGGCCTGCCCCCTGAACCTCGCGCCCACCGCCAGCACCACGGCGGCGCTGGTGCTGGGCGACGCCATTGCCGTCGCCTGCCTCGAGGCGCGCGGCTTCAACCGCGAGGACTTCGCCCGCTCGCACCCGGGCGGGGCCCTGGGCCGCCGGCTGCTGACCGCCGTGTCCGATGTCATGCGCACCGGCGCGGCCCTGCCGCGCGTCGCGCCCAGCACGCTGATCCCCGACGCCCTGACCGAAATGTCCACCAAGGGGATGGGCATGACGATCGTCCTCAAGGACAATCGTCCCGTGGGTCTGTTCACCGACGGCGACCTGCGCCGCATGATCGCCCAGCACGGAGACATCCGCGCCCTGCCCGTCTCGGCCGGCATGAGCCATCACCCCCGCTCGATCGCTCCCGATGCGCCCGCCATCGAGGCCGCATCGATCATGGATCAGCACAAGCTCAACCAGATGCTGGTTCTGGACAGCGACGGGCTATTATTGGGGGCTCTGCACATGCACGACCTCCTCGCCGCAAAGGTCATCTGATGAACGAACTGCCCGGTTTCTCCCATCCCGCCGAAGCCCAGATCCTGGCCCGCGTCCCGGAAATGGTCCGCAACCGGGCCCGCGCCGTGCGCATGATGGTGTTCGACGTGGATGGCGTCCTGACCGACGGCAGCCTCTGGTATGGCGAACATGGCGAGGCCGCCAAGCCTTTCAACGCCCTGGACGGCCACGGCCTGCGGCTGCTGCTCGAACAGGGCATCCGCGTCGCCTGGGTCAGCGGCCGCAAGAGCGCCATCACCGCCCGCCGGGCGGCGGAACTGGGCATCTCTCCCGCGCTTCAGGGCATCCACGACAAGATCACCACGGTCGAAGACCTGGCCCGCGAGGCAGGTCTGTCGCTGCAGGACATGGGCTACATGGGCGACGACATCATCGACCTGCCCGTGCTGCAACGGGTCGGTTTCGCGGCCAGCGTGCCCAATGCGCCGCTCTACGTCGGCCAGGCGGCGCACTGGCTCAGCACCCTGCGGGGCGGCTCGGGCGCCGTGCGTGAATGCTGTGACCTGATCCTGGCCGCCCAGGGCCGCCTGGGCGCCTGCTTCACGACCCCCCTGTCCCCGTTGGGCGGAGCCATCCAGTGAAAGAACGCCTGCCCAGTCTCGTGGCCGTGCTGCTGCTCGGTCTGCTGGTGCTGGGCACCTGGTGGGCCTCCGACTACACCCTGCGTTCGATCCAGGTCGATCCGCCCAGGCGCCTGACGCACGAACGCGATTCCTGGTCCGACCGGTTCACCATGGTGCGCAGCGACCCGGACGGGCGCGCCATCAACCGGCTCGAAGGCGCCTCCATGGAGCATTTCCCGGACACGGGCGCCTACGAGATCATCGCGCCGCGCGCCGTCGGCAACCAGCCCGGCGCCCCCATCACCGAAGGCACCGCGGACAACGGCACGCTGGACGAGCACGGCGACCGCATCGTGCTCAATGGCAATGCCCACATCAAGCGCCTGCCCGACGCCGATCATCAGTTGCTGGATGTGCGCAGCACCCAACTCATCATCGAACCCGCCCGCGACCTGGTCTACACGGATCGCCCGGCACTGGTCATCAACGGTAATTCCACGATGCGCGGCACGGGCATGCGCTACGATAACCGCACCCGTCAGCTGACCGTCTCGGCCGCCAGCGACGTCAAGATCTCGGGCGAGGATCAGGCTGCCCGCAATGCCGGACCCGAAAAGAGCGCACAACCATGAAAACCCCGTCTTCAGCCCTGATTGCATCGATCGCCGCCTGCGCGCTGACGCTGGCCGCCCAGACCGCCCGCGCGCAGACACAGCCCGCCGCCGAGGATGAGCCCGATACGGTGATCCTGTCCGACACGCTGCACTACGACGACGTCAACAAGACCAGCACCTTCACCGGCAACGTGCTCCTGACCCGAGGGGCGATGACCCTGCGCGGCGACAAGCTCGTCACCCGCGAGGATGCGCAGGGCAACCAGTTCGGTACCGCCACGGCCGCCAACGGCAAGATCGTCACCATCCGCCAGGAAAACCCCGAAAAATTCGAGACGCTCATCGCCACCGGCCTGCAGGCCGACTACGTGGGCACCTCGGGCGACATCACCCTGACGGGGCAGGCCACCGTCACCCGCCAGATCTGCGGCAAATCTTTTGACAACGTCCGCGGCGCCCGGATCATCTACCACCAAAAATCCGGCACTTACGAGGCCTTTGGCGGACAGAACTCGGCCGCCATCGGCGGGCGCGTCCGGTCCCTGGCCCAACCCCAATCCCGCATCGACCAGGCCATCGCCCAGTGCAAGGCCCAAAAATCGGGACGTCCATAATCTCCATGCCGACACACGCATCCCATTCCGCTGCGACCGAATCCACGCGCACCTCCGGCAGCCTCCAGGCCATCGGCCTGGGCAAGACCTTCGGGCGCCGCTCCGTCGTCCAGGATGTTTCCCTGGAGGTGGACAGCGGCGAAGTCGTCGGCCTGCTCGGCCCCAACGGCGCGGGCAAGACCACCAGCTTTTACATGATCGTGGGGCTGATTCCGGCCGACACGGGCCGCATCGTGATCGACCAGCACGAGGTCTCGGGCATCCCCATGCATCAGCGCGCCCGGCTGGGCCTGTCCTACCTGCCCCAGGACGCCTCGGTGTTCCGCCGCCTGACGGTTGAGCAGAACATCCGCGCGGTGCTCGAACTGCAACGCGACGCCCAGGGCAATGCCCTGTCGGCCAGCGCCCTCGAAGAACGTCTGGAATCCCTCATCGACGAATTGCAGATCGAACACATCCGCCGCAACATGGCGATCTCGCTCTCGGGCGGCGAGCGCCGCCGGGTCGAAATCGCCCGCGCCCTGGCCACGCATCCGCGATTCATCCTGCTGGACGAGCCTTTTGCCGGGGTGGATCCGATCGCCGTGATCGAAATCCAGCGCATCGTGCAATTTCTCAAGGGTCGCAACATCGGTGTGCTGATCACCGACCACAACGTGCGGGAAACCCTGGGGATCTGCGATCGCGCCTACATCATCAGCGAGGGTCGCGTCCTGACCAGCGGTCATCCCAACGAGATCGTCGACAACGAGGCCGTGCGCCAAGTCTACCTGGGCAAGAACTTCAGAATGTAAGGCTGGGGAGGCCGCCGACCAATCTTTCTATCTTACACCGGAAAACGGTGCTTGATGTGGCGGCGGCAATAGGTACACTGATCCTGTCATCCAACTGTCAGGAAGGAGGTCAATCCCGTCCGTACCTGGTTCCTCCTGGAACCTCCCCACGTCTTTTCCGCAAGGAGTCTGCATATGAGCCTGACCATCACCGGTCGCAATCTGGAAATCACCCCGGCCATCCGCGAATACGTCCACACCAAGACGGCACGCGTCCTGCGGCACATCGATCAGGTCATCGACACCCAGATCATGCTCTCGATCGAACCCCTCAAGCACACCGCCGAAATCACCATGCGCCTGCGTGGCAAGGACCTGCACTGCGAAGCCTCGGATGAAAATCTGTATGCGGCCATCGATCTGCTGGTCGACAAGGCCGACCGCCAGGTCATCAAATACAAGACCAAGGCTCAGAATCACGTTCACGAACCGCTCAAGCGCCAGGAGATGACTGCCTGATCGCGCCCTGTCTGGCCGACCCGTTCGGCCAGGACCGACATATGGCCCCGAGATGATCATCCGGGGCCATATGCCATTCAGGGGCGTCGCCATGGTTCCGCGCGCCGACACCGCCATGGAACACCCGCTGGCACCGGCTGGCCGGCGGCGCTGCCAGCCGGCGCACAGGGGCGTTTCATCCATGGCCCATTTACCTATAATGGACGCCATGAATCTCACACCCCGCATCCTGCCGTCCGACAATATCGTCCTGGACCTGGCGGCCACGAGCAAAAAGCGCGCCTTCGAGCACGCCGGGCTGCTGTTCGAAAACCACCAGGGCGTGGCGCGCACGGCGGTTTTCCACAGCCTGCTGGCCCGCGAGCGGCTGGGGTCGACTGCGCTGGGACACGATGTCGCCATCCCCCATGGCCGGCTCAAGGACCTGCGCGAGCCGCACGCCGCCTTCATCCGGCTGGCCGAACCCGTGCGCTTCGACATCAATGACGGGCGCACCGCCCGCCTGCTGTTTTTCCTGCTGATCCCCGAAACCGCCACCCAGACCCACCTGGACCTGCTGGCCGGCATCGCCCGCCTGCTTTCCGACACCGGCATCCGCCAGACCCTGACGCAATCCACGGATCCCCAGGAAATACACCAACTGATTCTCACCGGCACGAGCGCCCCGACCTCTGAACATGCTGACCATCCAAGAGCTGATTCGTGACAACGCCGAGAAGATCGTCTTCTCCTGGATCGCCGGCAAGGAGGCCGCCGCCCGGCGCCTGGTGCCCGATACCTGTGGCGCCGCCGCCGACCTGATCGGCCATCTGAACCTGATCCATCCCAGCCGCATCCAGGTCTTCGGCGCCGAGGAGATGGCCTACTACCTGCGGCTCGACCTGCGCCGCCGCCAGCACCACCTGGACGAGCTGGTGACCGGCGGCGTGCCGGCCATCTTCCTGGCAGCCGGCGCGCAGGCCACCGAGGATCTCCAGGCCTACTGCCAGGAACACGAGATCCCGCTGCTGTCCACACCGACTGACGCCGCCTTGCTGATCGACCTGCTGCGCATCTACCTGGGCAAGCGGATGGCACCCAAGGCCACCGTGCACGGCGTGTTCATGGACGTGCTGGGCCTGGGGGTCCTGATCACCGGAGAATCGGGCCTGGGCAAGAGCGAACTGGCCCTGGAACTGATTTCCCGGGGCCATGGCCTGGTTGCCGACGACGCCGTCGAACTCTCGCGCACCGCGCCGAATTTCATCGAGGGCCAATGCCCCCCTTTGCTGCAGAACCTGCTGGAAGTCCGCGGCCTGGGGCTGCTGGACATCCGCACGATCTTCGGTGAGACCTCGGTCCGGCGCAAGATGAAGATCAAGCTGATCGTCCATCTGGTGCGCCTGACGCCCGACAACTTCGAGCGGCTGCCGACCCAGGACGAATACCAGGACATCCTGGGCATCCCGATCCGCCGGGTGATGCTGCAAGTCGCGGCCGGCCGCAACCTGGCCGTGCTGGTCGAAGCCGCCGTACGCAACACCATCCTCAGCCTGCGCGGCATCGACACCATGGGCGAATTCATCGAACGCCAGGCGCTGGCCATCATGGAAGGCTCCCGGGATCTCCGTCCATGAACATCCGCCCGCCCTTCAGGCCCCCCCTCGCTCCCACACCATGCTGAATATCGTCCTCATCACAGGGATCTCCGGCTCCGGCAAGTCCGTGGCCCTGCGCATGCTGGAAGACACCGGCTACACCTGCGTCGACAACCTGCCGGTGCGATTCCTGCACGAATTCATCGCCAGCACCCAGGACAGCGGCCTGGAACGGGTGGCCGTCGCCATCGACGTGCGCACGCCCGGCGACCTGGACGACCTGCCCGGCATCCTGACGAGCCTGCGCGCCATGGGCACGGCACTGCATGTGATTTTCCTCGACGCCGACGACAACACCCTGATGCAGCGCTATTCCGAATCCCGGCGTCGCCATCCCCTGACCGACCGCCTGCAGCTCGAGAACCCCGACGCCTCGCTGCAGGACTGCATCACCCGCGAACGCGAGCTTCTGTCGCCGCTGCGCGACCAGGAACATGTCATCGACACATCGGACCTGACGCCCGGCCAGTTGCGCGCCTGGGTCCGCGATCTGGTCCAGACCGATCGTCCCTCGGTGATCCTGACCTTTGAATCCTTCGCCTACAAGCGCGGCGTGCCGCACGACGCCGACCTGGTCTTCGACGTGCGCTGCCTGCCCAACCCGCACTACGACGCGCAGTTGCGCCCCCTGACGGGACGCGACGCTCCGGTCGCTGCCTGGCTGGCCCAGTTCGGCAGTGTCGAGACCATGATCGACGACATCGCCGCCTTCATCCGCAAATGGCTGCCCCTGTACATGCAGGACACCCGCAACTACCTGACCGTGGCCATCGGCTGCACTGGCGGCCAGCACCGCTCGGTCTACGTCACCGAACAGCTCGCCCGCCGCTTCGCCGACCACTCTCCCCTGCTGGTGCGCCACCGCAACCCCAAAGTCCAGGAGAGCAAGGCATGAGCCCCAAGACGGGCGGCGATCTGCGTCTGTGGCAGCGGCTGGCGCTCGGCCTGCTGGGCGCCTCACTGGTGGCTCTGGCCGGCTGCGCCTCGCGCTCGGGCGGCTACTACAAGGACGACGGGCCAGGCAGCGACATCCCGGCCGACATCGCCGCCATCCCCAACGCCGTGCCGCGCATCGAGCAGCACGCCCCGGCCAATTTCCGCCCCTACGAAGTCTTCGGCGTGCGCTACACCCCCATTGCCGAAGACCAGTCCTACCGCCAGGAAGGCGTCGCCTCGTGGTACGGCCGCAAATTTCACGGGGAAAAAACCGCCAACGGCGAAACCTACGACATGTACGCCATGACGGCGGCGCATCCGACCCTGCCGCTGCCCAGCTACGCGCGCGTGACCCGGGCGGGCACCAACCGCTCGGTCATCGTGCGCATCAACGACCGGGGACCATTCCACCCGGGGCGCATCATCGACCTGTCCTATGTCGCCGCCGCCAAACTGGGGCTGATCGGCCCCGGCAGCGGCCGGGTCATCGTCGAAGCCATCACCAACGCCGACATCCGCGCCGGACGCTACCCGGCCACGCCCCGAACGGCTTCGGCGCCGGTACCGGTCGACACCGTCCAGACCCAGCCCGTCTCCCAACCGGCCGAACCCGTCGCCGCCGCCACGCCGCTGGCGCCCGTGCCCGCGGTCACCGAGCCGCCACGCGCGGGCGGCATCTACCTGCAATTCGGCGCATTCTCGTCGGCCCAGAACGCCCAGGCCCTGGCCCAGCGCGTCAACATCGAGGCGGCGGGTCAGGCCGAGCCCGCCACCGTCACGCACCAGCCGCCGCTCTACAAGGTCCGCATGGGCCCCTACCTGTCGCGCGACGAAGCCGCTCAGACCGCCTCGAGGTTGGCGGAATCCGCCGGGCTGAATCCCGTCATCGCGCTGGACCGGGGCCTCTAGGGCCGGTTCACACGCCTCAGGATGTCTCCCGCGCCAGCGCCCAGGCATACAGCCGGTCGCGCGCCAGCCCCGTGATCCGGGCACCGATCCGGGCCGCATCGCGCACGGACAGATCCTCCAGCAGCACCTCCATGACCCTGCACTGCTCCGGCGACAGCGCCTCGCCCGGGGCGTCGACCCGTTCGTCGGCATGCACCACCAGCACGAATTCCCCCTGCTCGCGATGCGCATCCTCATCCAGCCAGACCAGGGCCTCCCCTGCCGGCAGGGTCCGGATCTCCTCGAACCGCTTGCTCAATTCGCGCGCCACCGTCACGCGCCGGGCGGGACCGGCCGCAGCCAGGTCCCGCAGCGCCGCCCGCAGGCGGTGCGGCGTCTCGAATATCACCACCGGCACCGGCCAGGCCAGCCACCGTTCCAGCCACTTGCGTCGCGCCTGCGCCTTGGACGGCATGAATCCGGCAAAGGCAAAGCCGGGATCCTCATCGCCGGTCGCGCCGCTGGCCATGAGGGCGGCGACGACGGCGCTGGGCCCCGGCAACGGCACGACGCGGTAGCCAGCCGCCTGGACCTCGCGCACCACCCGCGCGCCCGGATCGCTGACGGCGGGCGCACCGGCATCGGACACCAGCGCAATGCGCTCTCCCCGGGACAACCGCCGGATGACGGTCTCGGCCGCCTCGCGCTCGTTGTGGCGGTGCGCCGCCAGCAATGGCGTCGCGACTCCCCAGGCCTCCAGCAGGGCCCGGGTGGTGCGGGTATCCTCGGCCGCAATCGCATCGCAGCGGCGCAGCGCCTCCCAGGCGCGCAGGCTCAGGTCTCCCAGATTGCCGATCGGCGTCGCCACCACGTACAGGCAGCCCTCTGGCCAGGACTGGGCCGCCACCAGATCAGCGTGACGTTTCCATGTCGGCCCGGTCTTTTCCCAGTCTGCGCTGTCCGTCATACTCGATCCTTCCTCATTGTGATCCCTGATTCCCGCCCATGCGGATGTGACCGCCATGCCCGCCGATCCCTACGAAACCGCCCGGCAGGCCCAACGGCTGGCGGTCACGCGCCGTCGTCGTCGCCGCGCTGACCACCCCGCCCCCGTCAACGCCGCCTCGCAGAACGACCAGGCCGGTTCTCCGACCCAGCGCCAGGGACGCCGGGCCGAGGCCCGGGCCGCGCGCTACCTGGAAACGCACGGGGTCCGCATTCTGGCGGCCAACCTGCGTTGCCGCGCCGGGGAAATCGATCTGGTCGCCCGCGAAAACACCCTGCTGCTGTTCATCGAGGTGCGGGAGCGCCGCCATCCCGGATTCGGCGGTGCCGCCGCCAGTGTAAACCGCGCCAAACAGACCCGGTTGATCCGGGCCGCCCGCCACTTCCTGCCCGGCATCGTCCGGCGGCATTTCAATGGCCAGCCTCCGGCCTGCCGCTTTGACGTGGTGGCATTCGACACGGACCGACCCCGCTGGATCCGGGACGCCTTCCATACCTGAGCGGGTCCGCAAACTGTTACGTTCGCGGGTTCTTTGACCGCACGCTCATGCGATAATCGGCCCCATGGACATGACCTCCCGCATGACGTCGCATTTCGACGACGCCGTCGACACGTTTCGCGCCAGCACCCTCGAACTGGCGCCCGCTCTCGCGGCTGCCGTCGATCTGCTGTTCGGCGCGCTGACCAACAATGCGCGCATCCTGGCCTGCGGCAACGGCGGCTCGGCCGCCGACGCCCAGCACTTCATCGCCGAACTCGTGGGGCGCTTCGAGCGCGACCGCCTGCCACTGGCCGGCATCGCGCTGAACACCGACACCTCCATCATGACCGCCGTGGGCAACGACTACGGCTTCAACGCCGTCTTCGAGCGGCAGGTGGCCGCGCTGGGCCAGCCGGGCGATCTGCTGGTGGCCATCACCACCAGCGGCAACTCGCCCAATGTCCTGCGCGCCATCGAGGCCGCCCACGAACGCGACATGCAGATCATCGCCCTGACAGGCAAGGGCGGCGGCCAGGTCAATTCGCTGCTCTACGAAACCGATATCCACCTCTGCGTCCCGCATGACCGCACCATGCGCATCCAGGAAGTCCATATCCTGCTGCTGCATGCCCTGTGCGACGGCATCGACGCCTTACTCCTGGGAGACCCGCTCTGATGTCCTCGTCCGCCCGTTTCTACGCCCGACTCCTGATCTGCCTTGCCAGTCTGGCCACCCTGTCGGGCTGCGGCCTGTTCATCGTGGGCGGTGCGGCCACCACGGCCGTCGTCGCCACAGACCGCCGCACGGCCGGCGAACAGGTTGACGACCAGACGATCGAACTGCGCGTCAACAACGAGATGGAAAAAGCCTTCGGCGACAAGGCCCGTGTCTCGGGCATGGCCTACGCGGGCCGGCTGCTGCTGGTGGGCGACGTCGCCACGGATGCCGACCGGCAACAGGCCGAGACCATCGCCAAAGGCATCATCAAGGTCCGCTCGGTGGACAACTTCATCCGGATCGGGGACATCACCGCGCTCAGCGTGCGCACCAACGATACCTGGCTGACCTCCAAGGTCAAGAGCCAGCTGGTCACCACAAAAGACGTGCCCTTCCGCACCATCAAGGTCACGACCGAGCGCGGGATCGTCTACCTGATGGGCAAGGTCACCGACGAAGAAGGCACACGCGCCGCGACGGTCGCCTCCGGTATCTCGGGCGTCAACAAAGTCGTAAAATTGTTCACGATCGTGGCGCGCGAAAGCCTGATCACCGAATCCGGCACACAGGATTCCGCGACGGCCACTGACTCCAGTTCATCCGACGCCTCCGCGTCGTCGCCTGCGGGCGGCGACAGTGGCGCCCAGACCATGCCCGTGCAATGAAAAAGATACTGATCGGCCTGGCGGCCGTCGTCGCGATCGGCGCCGCAACCCTCTGGCAATCCCAGAGCTCCGCCCAGGCGGCGCCTGACGTCGCCTTCACCGACCTGAACGGCAATATCGTGACCATGCAGGAACTGCGCGGCAAGGTCGTGCTGGTCAAATTCTGGGCCACCAGCTGCACCACCTGCGTGGCGCAGATGCCCGCCACCATCCGTCATTACCAGGAACTGAAGGCACGGGGGTTCGACACCATCGCGGTGGCCATGCAATACGACCCGCCCAATTACGTCAAGAATTTCACCGACACACGCCAACTGCCCTTCCGGGTGGTCATCGACGCTCAGGGCAAGCTCGCCCAGGCCTTCGGCGACGTGAGCCTGACCCCCACGTCCTTCCTGATCGACAAGCAGGGCAACATCATCAAACGCTATCTCGGCAACTACGACGAAAAGGCCTTCATGGCCACCATCGAACAGGCGCTGGCATCCTGACATGACGAATACTGCCCAGGACACTCCTTCCCAAACATCGGCCTCCCTCAAGGCCGAGGTCCTCTCCGAGGCCCTGCCCTACATCCGCCGTTTCCACGGCAAGACCGTCGTCATCAAGTACGGCGGCAACGCCATGACCGACGAACACCTGCAACGCAGCTTCGCTCACGACGTGGTGCTGCTCAAGCTCGTCGGCCTGAACCCGGTGGTGGTGCATGGCGGCGGCCCGCAGATCAACAGCGCGCTCAAGCGCATCGGCAAGGAAGGCACCTTCATCCAGGGCATGCGCGTCACGGACGCCGAGACCATGGAAGTCGTCGAATGGGTGCTGGGCGGCCAGGTGCAGCAGGACATCGTCATGATGGTCAACGAGGCCGGCGGCAAGGCCGTGGGCCTGACCGGCAAGGACGGCGGCATGATCCAGGCGCACAAAAAACTCATGCCCGACCCGGAACACCCCGGCGAGATGCTGGACATCGGCTTCGTGGGTGACATCGAGCGGATCGAACCGGCGGTGGTCAAGGCGCTCCAGGATGACCAGTTCATCCCCATCATCTCATCCATCGGCTACGGCGAGGATGGCCAGGCCTACAACATCAACGCCGATGTCGTCGCCGGCAAGATGGCCGAGGTCCTGGGCGCCGAAAAACTCGTCATGCTGACCAACACGCCCGGCGTGCTGGACAAGAACGGCCAGCTGCTGCGCAGCCTGTCGGCCCAGACCATCGACACGCTGTTCCAGGACGGCACCCTCTCGGGCGGGATGCTGCCGAAAATCTCCTCGGCACTGGACGCCGCCCGCTACGGGGTGAACTCCGTGCACATCATCGATGGCCGGGTTCCGCATTGCCTGCTGCTGGAGATCCTGACGGATCGCGGCGTGGGCACCATGATCAGTTCGCACTGATGATGCTGCCGCGCCTGACCCGGCGGCTTGCATGAGCCCGTTGCGCGCGCCCAGCACCCTGCGGCGGCGGCGGGCGCTCCAGCCCGACGATCCGGTCTGGCTGTTCGACCTGGACAACACGCTGCACGATGCCTCACGCGGCATCTTCCGGGCCATCGACCAGCGCATGGGCGCCGCCGTTGCCCAGGCGCTGAACGTGCCCGCGGACGAGGCCGATGCCCTGCGCCTGCGCTACTGGCAGCGCTACGGCGCCACCGCCATCGGTCTGTCGCGTCATCACGGCGTGAACCTGCGCCAGTTCCTGGCGACCTGCCACGATTTCGACGTCGCGCCGCTGGTGCATGCGGAAACCGGCCTGGCCGCCCGCCTGCGCAGCCTGCCGGGCACGCGCATCGTGCTGACCAATGCCCCGGCCCACTACGCCCGCCGCGTGCTGAGCGCACTGGGCATCCTGCAGGAATTCGATGGCCTGTGGGCCATCGATCACATGATGCCGATGGGCCTGGCGCGTCCCAAGCCCTCGCAGGGCCTGATGCGCATGGTGGCCGCCCGGCTGGGTGTGCCCGCCCGCCGGATCATTCTGGTCGAGGATACCGAGCACAACCTGAAACCCGCCCGTCAGGCCGGCATGCGCACCGTCTGGCTCTATCATCCGGGCACGCCGTTTTCCCGCCAGCGGCGCGGCCGCAACCTGTACGTGGATGCGCGCTTCAACCGTCTGGGGTCGTTGCTGATGCAGGCGCGCGCCGGGCGCATACCGGGCAGGCAGGGTCGCGCCTGAAACGGATCGTATGCCACTGCATGCGCAGGGCATCGACCGACAGCAACCGCCCCACCAGAGGCTCGCCCATGCCGATGATGAGCTTGAGAGTCTCGGCGGCCTGCACACTGCCCACCATGCCCACCAGAGGCCCCAGCACCCCCGTGGTGGCGCAACGCAGTTCCTCGACATCATCGGCCTCGGGGAACAGGCAGTGGTAGCAGGGCGCTTCCGCGTCCCGCAAGTCGTAGACGCTGACCTGACCGGAAAATTTGATCGCCGCGCCGGAGACCAGCGGCTTGCGGGCCGCCACGCAGGCGCGGTTGATGGCATGCCGGGTGGCAAAATTATCGCTGCAATCGAGCACCACATCCGTCTCCAGGATCAGTTCGCGCAAGCGTGACTCACCCAGGCGTTCCACCAGCGCCTGTACCTGAACATCAGGATTCAGCGCCCGCAGGGCATCCCGTCCCGACTCGGCCTTGGGTCGCCCCAGCCCATCCATGGCATGCAGGATCTGGCGCTGCAGATTGCCGAGCTCGACGACATCGTCGTCGACCAGCGTCATCCGCCCGACACCGGCGGCGGCCAGATACAGCGCCGCCGGAGAGCCCAGCCCGCCCACGCCGACGATGAGCACCCGGGCCGCCAGCAGACGCTCCTGCCCCTCGATGCCCAGATCGTCGAGCAGAATGTGCCGGGCATACCGCGTCAGCCGTGCATCATCCAGGACGGGCGCATCCTCCATCACGGCACCTTGATCAGACCGTCTGGCGTGACGCGGTAGCGTTCGACCCCGTCTCCGCCAGCATCATTCAGGGTTTTTTTTTCTCGCTTGGCGGGCTTGCCGGCCGCATCGTTGCCGGTTTCAGTCGCGGGCCTGGCCGCCGGACCCGAGGCCGCCGCCGTGACGCTGGGCGGCTTGACCTGCGCGGGATCGGACTTCAGGATCGGGCGGCCCTGCAGGGCATTGACGGCCTGGCGCAGCTGCCAGTCGTCGGCGCCGCCGAATTCGAACATCCTGATCTCGCCCTGGACGAAGTCGCCATCATCCGGCTCGTCCGCCTCCGGGGACTCGGTCTGGCTTTCCAGGTGGCGCTTGAGGTCGACCTCGCGCTGAATGCGGAACAGATTGCCAGCGGCGCTGTCGTCCACGACAACATCGGGAGAGACCCCCGTGTTCTGGATCGAGCGGCCGCTGGGCGTGTAATAGCGCGCCGTCGTGAGCTTGATGCCCGTGTCCTTGTCCAGTTGGAGCACGGACTGCACGGAGCCCTTGCCGAATGTCCGGTTGCCCATGATGCGGGCGCGCCTGTAGTCCTGCAAGGCCCCGGCCACGATCTCCGACGCCGACGCCGAGCCGACGTTGACCAGCACCACCATCGGCACGGTCCGCGTCCAGGCAGGCAGTTGGTCGCCCTCCTCGACACCATGGTTGCTATTCAGGGAACGGGCATAGAACTCCTCGTTCGAGGAGGGAATACGGCCCTTGGTGGACACGACCAGCTTGCCGGGCTCGATAAAGGCGGACGTCACCCCGATGGCGCCGTCCAGCAGGCCGCCGGGATCGTTGCGCAGGTCCAGCACCAGCCCCTTGGGCGCCTGTTTCCTGGACAGCGAGACCAGCATCCGCACCAGATCAGCGGTGGTCCGGTCCTGGAACTGGCTGATGCGCACGTAGGCAATGCCGTGGTCGAGCATTTTGCCGCGCACGCTGCGGGTCTTGATCATTTCCCGCACGATATGGAATTTCAGGGGCTTGGGACTGCCGGCGCGCTGAATCGTCAGATTGATCGCCGTACCGGGTTCGCCGCGCATTTTTTTCACCGTATCGTTCAGGGTCATGCCTTTGGTGGGCTCGCCATCGACATGCGTGATCAGGTCGCCGGTCAGGATGCCGGCGCGGGCTGCCGGCGTGTCCTCGATCGGCGCGATGACCTTGGGCATGCCGTCCTGGGTGCCGATCTCGATGCCCAGCCCACCGAAACCACCACGCGTGATGTCCTGCATCTGTTTGTAGGCTTCTTCGTCCAGATAGACCGAATGCGGGTCCAGATCCGCGAACAGACCCTTGATGGCATCGTCGATCAGCATCTGGTCGGTGACGGACTCGACGTAACTGGATTTGATCGCACCATAGACATTGGCGAACTGCTGCAACGCCTTGAGCGGCAGGGGTTCGCCCTTCTGGGCAACGGCCGAAATCCCGAGACTGACCAGGATGCCCCCCAGAAAGCCCGCCAGAACCCAGCTCAACGATCGTTTGTTTCGAGTGCTCATGCACGTTCCTAAGCGATGATCGGTTCGTCACGACAGCGCCATGCGCACATCGGACGACGGATGGTACATAGTACAGAAATTAAGCACGGAATTGGCTGCGGAAGACGCTTGCAGGCCGTTCGGATGAGCTTGCATGCCGCTCGGATGAAACAGGCGCGAAGTAGTCCGCAGGGACTATTTCATGTCCTATTTCATCCAGATTTCCGGGTTGATGGGGGCGCCCTGGTAGCGTAATTCGAAATACAGGCCGGGCTCGACCTGGCCACCGGTGGCGCCGACCCGGGCCACTTCGTCGCCACGCGCCACGACATCGCCGACCTGACGCAACAGGGTCTGGTTGTAGGCGTAGATACTGAGATACTGTTTGCCGTGATCGACGATCAGCAGGTTGCCGAAACCGCTGAGCCAGTGGGCGTACACCACACGGCCGGCGGCCACGACGCGCACCGGGGTGCCGGCCGCCGCGCGCAGCACGATCCCCCGCCACAGACCACCTTCGGGCCGCTGCGTGCCAAAACGGCCCTGGACCTCACCCGCGACGGGATGCGGCAGTCCCTTGCTCAGTCCGGCAAAACCGCCCTCCGGCACGCTGCGGACAGCGACAGCATTCTTTGACCCCTCGTCTTCAGGGGGAGGAGGCTCGTCCGGTTTTTCGTCCGGTTGTGTCGCATGCGTGCCCCCATCGCGCGCCTGACGCGCCTGCTCGGCAGCCCGCGCCTGCGCAAGACGTTCTTTTTCGGCCCGGACACGTTCGGCCTGCTCTCGCGCCCGCCGCTCGGCCTCGGCTTTCAGGGCAGCCTGACGCCTGGCCTCGGCGCGGGCAATCTCGGTATCCAGATTCTCGATCAGATCGCCCAGGCGCGCATCGCGCGCCTGGAGCCGCCTGGCCCGGCCGCGTTCCTCGTCGAGCCGGGCCCGGATCTTGTCCAGCACCTCACGGCGCTGCGCCTGCTGAGCCTGCAACGCCTGACGGCGCGTCTGGACATCCGCCCGGACCGTCTCCAGATCCCGGCGGCTCTCATCGGTCTGCTGCCTCAGCTTGGCCAGCCGGTCCAGCGTGGCCTGCAAGGCATCGAGCGCTTCGGTGCGGGATCGGGTGACATAGGCCAGCCAGGCCAGCTCGCGGCCGATCTCCTGGGGATCCCGTCCGGAAAGCAGCGCGGTCCAGGGCGACAGGCCACTGGCGTACTGGGCGCGCAACTGGGCGGCCAGCGCCTCTTGCTGCAAGCGGAGTTCCTCGGACTGCTGTCCACGGGCGGCATCCAGCCGGGTCAGCGTGCTCTCCAGCGCCGTCTGCCGCTGATCCAGCTCGACCAGCTCGCGGCTGATGTCCGAAATGGCCTGTTCGGAGGCCTGCAGCGCCCGGCTGGCATCCTCGCGCGAGGACTCGGACGACTCGATGCGCTTTTGCAGCGCATTGATCTGTTCACGCAAGGCAGCCCGATCCTCGCGGGCGCGCGCCTGGCGGGATTCCAGGTCGGAGGGCGCCGCAGCCGCCGAAGTGGCCAGGGCGGCGGCCAGGCACAACATCAGTCCCGGCCGGCCGCACAAGCGCAGCACATCGACGACACGCATGCTCGGGCGCAGGCCGGCCCAGGCGATGAGGTTCATGAACCGGGTCCTAGCCCGCCTGCGCCTTGCCCTGATTGGCCACTGCCTGCATCGCGGCGCGGATCTGATCCTCGTCGCCCAGGTAGTAGTGGCGCAAGGGGCGCAGTTCGTCGTCCAGCTCGTAGACCAGCGGCTGACCCGTCGGAATATTCAGGTCGATGATGTCCTCGTCCGAAATCCCGTCCAGATGCTTGATCAGCGCGCGCAGGCTGTTGCCATGCGCCGAGATCAGCACCCGCCGCCCGGAACGGATCGCGGGGGCGATGGACTCGTTCCAGAACGGCACCACCCGCTCGACCGTGTCGCGCAGGCACTCCGTGGCCGGGAGCTCGTTGGCCGGCACCCGGCGGTAGCGGGCATCGAAACGGGGGTGGCGCGGATCATCCTCGGCCAGAGGCTCCGGCGCGATCGCGTAGGCGCGCCGCCATTGCAGCACCTGGGCCTCACCATAGCGGGCGGCCGTCTCGGCCTTGTTCAGGCCCTGCAGCGCTCCGTAGTGGCGCTCGTTGAGCCGCCAGTGCAGACCGATGGGCGTGTGCATGGCGTCCATCGCATCCAGCGCGATCCACAGCGTGCGGATGGCCCGCTTGAGGACCGAAGCATAGGCCAGGTCGAACACATAGCCCTGGGCGCGCAGCAGTTCGCCCGCCAGACGCGCCTGCTCGCGACCGGTCTCCGTGAGGTCCACATCGGTCCAGCCCGTGAAGCGGTTTTCGAGATTCCATTGACTTTCGCCATGGCGCATGAGTACCAGTTTGTGCATGATGGGCAAACCCGCAAAGTCCAAAACTGCCGACCATTTTATAATCCCCGGGCTTTCTTTTTTTCCGATCCCTGTCACAGGAACCGTCGTGGACTTCTTACTCAGCCAGAACAACCTCTGGATTCTGCTCATCGCCCTGGCCTCGGGCGGCCTGTTGCTATGGCCCAGCCTGTCCAAAGGCCGCTCGACCGGACGCGTCACCCTGGCCGAGGCCATCCGCCAGGTCAACCAGGAACAAGGCCTGTTCGTGGACATACGCCCCGCCGATCAATTCAAGACCGGCGCCATCCCTCAGGCCCGCAACATCCCCCTGGATACGCTGGACGCGCACGTCAACAGCCTGCCCAAGGACAAACCGCTCGTTCTGATCGACGCGCATGGACGCGACGGCGCCAAAGCCGTGTCCCAATTGCGCAAGCATGGCTTCGATCGGGTATCCTGCCTCGACGGCGGGCTGAACGCCTGGACCGAAGGCGGTCTGCCCCTGAAAAAATCCTGACAGGAATCCATCTCCATGGCCCAAGTCACCATGTACTGCACCGCAGTGTGCCCCTATTGCGTCCGCGCCGAAATGCTGCTCAAACAGCGCGGCGTCACCGACATCAACAAAATCTTCATCGACCGTGACCCGGCTCAGCGTTCCATCATGATGGAACGCACGGGCCGTCGCACCGTCCCGCAGATCTATATCGACGAGCGCCACATCGGCGGATTTGACGATCTCTCGGCCCTGGACCGCGCTGCCGGCCTGCTGCCCCTGCTGCAGGCCTGATCCAGCGCGGCGCCCAGCCGCCCCACACCCCTCATCACACCGGAGTCTCTCATGACCGACGAAAACCAAACCCAGAACAGCGACGCCCCCAGCTTTGGCCTGCAACGCACCTACGTCAAGGACCTGTCGCTGGAAATGCCCAACGCCCCGGAGATCTTCCTCGAACAGGAAGGCCCGACCGTCGAGGTCTCCATCCAGGTCGGCGGCCAGCGACTGGCCGAGACCGTGTTCGAATCCTCGGTGACCGCCACCGTGACCACCCGCATCGGCGACAAGGTCCTGTATCTGATCGAACTCACCCAGGCCGGCATTTTCGAGGCCGCCAACATTCCGGCCGACCAGCTCGACCCGCTGCTGGGCATCGTCTGCCCGACCATGCTCTACCCCTACCTGCGTTCCAGCGTTGCCGACGCCATCACGCGCACCTCGCTGCCGCCGCTGCACCTGAGCGAAATGAACTTCCAGGCCCTGTACGAGCAACGTCTGGCGCAACAGCAGGCCGACGCGCCGGCCCAGGAACAAGACGCCGGCCTGATCCTGCCTCCCGGCGCGCGCAACTGATCGACAGGATCCGCACGCCATGACGCCGGTCCGGCTCTGCGTCCTGGGCGCGGGCAGCTGGGGTACCGCCCTGGCGGCCCTGGCCTGCGCGCGATCCAACACCCTGATCTGGGCCCGCGACCCTGATCAAGCGCGGGCCATCGACCAGCAGCACCGCAATCCGCGCCACCTGCCCGACATCGCTCTGCCGCCCGCCCTGCGGGCGACCGGCGATTTCGACGCCGCACTGGCGCATGTGCTGGACGGCCCCGAACCAGCCGACCGCCTGATCGTCCTGGGCGTGCCGATGGTGGGGCTGACCGACGTCTGCCAGCGTATCGCGCAGGCGCTGCCAGCCCGCACGCCGGACACTTCGCCGGTCCATCTCCTGTGGACCTGCAAGGGCATCACGCCCGACACCCGCCAATGGCCACATCAGATCGTGGCCCGGACGCTGTCCGGCATCGCCGGCTTGCGCACGGGCGTCCTGTCCGGCCCCTCCTTCGCCCGCGAGGTCGCGCAAGGCCTGCCGGTCGCGCTGACGGTAGCCGGCCACGACCCGGACACGGCCCGCGCCGCCCAGGCAGCATTCCATGGCACCCGGGCGCGCATCTACGGCACCCGGGACGTCATGGGGGTGGAGGTCGGCGGCGCTCTGAAAAACGTCATGGCCATTGCCTGCGGCATCAGCGATGGCCTGCGGCTGGGCACCAATGCCCGGGCCGCCCTGATCACGCGCGGGCTGGCGGAAATCCAGCGTCTGGGCGTGACCCTGGGCGGCCAGGCGGACACCTTCACCGGTCTGACGGGGCTGGGCGATCTGGTGCTGACCGCCACCGGCGAGCTGTCCCGCAACCGCCAGGTGGGGGTCGCCATCGGCCAGGGCCGGACATTGGACGAGATCCTGGCCGGTGGAATGACCGCCGAAGGCGTCCGCTGCGTACGCGCCGCTCAGGCGCTCGGCCGTCAGCACGGACTGGATCTGCCCATCACCGATGCCGTCTGCAGCGTTCTGTTCGACGGCGTCGCGCCGCCCCAGGCCGTCGCCGCCCTGCTGGCCCGCGACCCGCGCGACGAGTGATGTCCCCTGTCGGGTCCGCAAACAGGGTTTCAATCGACAGAACCGGCGCTGCAACAGCGCCCCGAATGAATGTACTTGCAGATCGTTGCCGGACAGCACCGCGTCGTAGTTCAGCGCCAGATCGAGCACCGGCTGCAGGCTTTGCAGCGTCTGGCCATCCACGCCCGGGTTCTGGCTGGTGGGGCCGCCCTTGTCATCATCCAGGCCATCGGGCCAGGCGCAGGGCAAGCCCAGCGAGGGCGTGAAGGTGAGCGCCGAAGTCATGGGCTTGCCCCGCTCCTGCGGACAGATCAGCTGGCATGATGATGCCTGGAGAACGAAGCCCTTGGCAACGGGGCACCAACGAAAATACGAATCGACTTGTCCGACAACAGCTTATATCTTGTCACCGTAGTGTCGGGTTAATTTGAGGTCAACACAGCGAAAAGCCATGCCTGACACGGGCTACACTCCGCCCGCATAGCCCGTCTGCCGCCAGGCCTCAAAAACCGTAATCGCCACGGCGTTGGACAGGTTCAGACTGCGCTGCTGCGGCTGCATGGGCAGGCGGATGCGCTGCGCCGGGGGAAAGACGGCCAGCTGCCCAGCCGACAGGCCGGCAGTTTCCCGCCCGAACACGAACACATCCCCCGGCCGGAATGCATGCCCGCCGATCGGAGACGATCCGCGCGTGGTCAGTGCAAAGCGACGCGCCGGATCCCCGCCGATCGCCGCCAACGCTTCGTCCAGGCCGTCGTGCACCCGTATGCGCGCCCACTCGTGGTAATCCAGGCCCGCGCGCCGCATGCGCGCATCGTCCAGCGCAAACCCCAGAGGCTGCACCAGATGCAGCCAGGTCCCCGTATTGGCCGCCAGGCGGATCACATTGCCAGTGTTGGGAGGAATTTCGGGCTCGACGAGAACGACATGGAACATGAGACAGAATCGACTGAAATGAGACGGGATCGACAGGAGCGGCACGACGGGTCGCGATGGCCCGGAAAAGCGCCGTACTCGTTTGCATCGCACGGCGGGCCAACCAGCGGAATCTATTGTAAGACCCGACTATCTGGTGATCTGCAAACGCGCAGGCTCACGGCACGGGCCAGCACCCAGCCCTCGACCTGTGCGGCTCCTGCTGCCTTCAACGTCATCGCCACCGCCTGCAGCGTCGCGCCCGTGGTCAAGACGTCGTCCACCACCGCGATCCGCCGACCCGCCAACCCACCCGCGATGCCGCAGGCAAATACGTCCGCCTGGGCCTGCAGGCGCAGCGCGCGATCTCGCCCCACCTGCCGCGTCCCTTCGCGCAGCCGCCGCACGCCGTCCAGACGATAGCGCAGCCTCAGCCGCCGGGCCAGCAGGCGGGCGACCTCGGCGGGCGGGCTGAAACCGCGCCGCCGCAGCCCCTCGCGTCTGGCGGGCACCGGCACGATCCAGTCCGGCCAAGACATGCGCGGCCCGGCAGCGCGCACAGCTTGCACCAGCCGATCCGCCAGCAGCCACGTCAGGGCCAAGTGGCCATGAAACTTGTAATCGTGGATCAGGTCCCGGCCCAACCCGACATAGTCGAACGCTGCCACGACGCTGTCGCAGGCCATGGCCACGGAGCCGCAATCAGGGCAGTGCCCGCCAATCAGCGGATGCGCACAGCGCCGGCAGCGAGGCAACGCCCTGTCCGGCTGCAGGCGTGTCAGACAGGCGGAACACAAGCTCTGACCGGTCATGCGCCGTCCACACCCTGGACAATCCGCCGGAATCCAGTCGCGCCAGCGGTACAGCGGCAGATGCAGCATAATGCACGTGTCCTTTTGCAGGAAATCTCCATCACAGCACGCTTCGGACCGCTCCGGAGCCAGCCTTGATCGTTTATGCCACAGCTTCCCCGTTTGCCCATCGACTCCCGGACCGTGACGCGCCAGTTCGCCCGGCGCGCGCCGCTGGACGCCCCGCAATTCCTGTACGGTGAAATCGCCCAGCGCATGCTGCGCCGCCTGAGCTACATCCGCATCCAGCCGCACAACATTCTGGACGCGGGTTGCGGCGCCGCTCACGCGCTGGATCCGCTGCGCGCCCGCTATCCCGAGCAGCACTACATCGGCCTGGACGCCTGCGGCGCGCTGCTGGACACAGCGCGTGAGCGCTACACAGCCAAGCCCGGTTTCTGGCACCGGCTCCGGAACAAGCCCACCCCGGCGGCCGATTTCCGTCAGGCGGACCTGGCCGAGACCGGACTGCCCGACGAAAGCCAGGATCTGATCTGGTCGAACCTGGCCCTGCACTGGCACCCGGAGCCTCATCTGGTGCTTCAGGAATGGCGCCGCGTCCTGCGCAACGACGCGCTGGCGATGTATTCCAGCCTGGGACCCGGCACCTTCCGCGAACTGCGCGAAGCCCTGGCCGAGGCCGACCTGGACACGCAACCCATGGCGTTCGTGGATATGCACGATTTCGGCGATCTGATGCTGCAAGTCGGTTTCGCCGATCCCGTCATGGATCAGGAAATCATCACCCTGACCTACCGCACTGCCGACAAACTGCTGCAAGACGTGCGCGCGCTGGGGGGCAACCCGCACCCCGGGCGCCGCCGCGGTCTACCGGGCCGCGCTTGGCGCGAACGCCTCATCCAGGCCCTTGAGCGCCGCCGCCACGCCGACGGCACGATTCACCTGAGTCTGGAAATCGCCTACGGACACGCCTGGCGCGTGGCCGCGCGGCGCGGCGTGTTCGGCGACCTGCCCGTGACCACGTTCAAGCGCGCTCAGCCGCTGACGCCCGGCAAGCCGCCCCCCCGCGTGGTGCCGCGCAAGCCGGACGAAAAAAGCTAAGGCCCTGTCCGTCCGGTTCAGACCGGCACCCCGTACAGGTCGTATTCGTCCGCGTCCTCGATCCGCACCTGGATCAGGTCACCCGGGGCGCGGCCCACCGCATCGCGCAGCAGCACACTGCCATCGATTTCCGGCGCGTCGGCCATGGACCGCGCCGTGGCGCCGCCATCCGCATCCACATCATCGACCAGCACCGTCAAGGTGCGGCCGACCCTGGCCGCCAGACGCTGGGTCGAGATCGCCTGCTGATGCGCCATGAAACGCGCCCAGCGCTCGGCCTTGACCTCGTCGGGCACGGGATCGGCCAGCTCGTTGGCGCACGCACCCTCGACCGGCGAATACTGGAAACAGCCGACGCGATCGAGCTGCGCCTGCGTCATCCAGTCCAGCAGGTACTGGAAATCCTCCTCCGTCTCGCCCGGAAAACCGACAATGAAGGTGGACCGCAGCGTCAAGTCCGGACAGGCTTCCCGCCACTGGTGAATGCGCGCCAGGGTCCGGTCCTCGAAAGCAGGACGTTTCATGGTCCGCAGAATGCGCGGACTGGCATGCTGAAAGGGAATATCCAGATACGGCAGGATGCGGCCTTCGGCCATCAGGGGAATCAGTTCGTCGACGTGGGGGTAGGGATAGACATAGTGCATCCGCACCCAGACACCGAACTCTCCCAGGGCGCGCGCCAGCGCGGCCAATTGCGTCTTGACCGGGCGACCGTCCCAGAAGCCGGTGCGGTACTTGATGTCCACCCCGTACGCGCTGGTATCCTGGGAAATCACCAGCAGTTCCTTGACGCCGGCATCCACCAGACGCCGGGCCTCGCCCAGCACATCGCCGATTGGACGGCTGACCAGGCGGCCACGCATGGACGGAATGATGCAGAAGCTGCAATTGTGATTGCAGCCTTCCGAGATTTTCAGATAGGCATAGTGACGCGGCGTCAGGCGGATGCCCTGAGGCGGCACCAGATCCACATACGGGTCGTGCGGCCGCTCGTGCGGCGCGGCTTCGTGCACGGCGCGCACCACCTGCTCGTACTGCTGCGGCCCGGTGACGGCCAGCACGGCCGGATGCACGGTGCGGATCATGTCGGCCTCCACCCCCAGGCAGCCCGTGACGATGACCTTGCCGTTCTCCACGATGGCTTCGCCGATGGCGTCCAGGGACTCCGCCTTGGCGCTGTCGATGAAGCCACAGGTATTCACCACCACGACGTCGGCCCCCTCATAGTCGGGACTGATGGTGTAGCCGTCGGTGCGCAGCTGGGTCAGAATGCGCTCGGAATCGACCAGGGCCTTGGGACAGCCCAGACTGACGAAACCGACGCGGGGGGATTGGCTCATGAAGGACCTCGACGGGATAGAGCGACAACAGGATGGAGCGGGAAAACCCTTAATTTTATCCAATCGATGCTAAAGTCCCTGGACTCCTCTCTTTCTCCCCCTCGTTCTGGATCTCTTTCGTGCCGGAATCGCCACAATCTCCCGCCTTGTCCGCACAAATGCTGGCCGCCGCGCGCGCCATCCGGGCGGTGCTGGGCGGCCAGTCCCTGTCCGACGCGCTTGAATCGGCGCCTGCGGCACTGCGTCCCGCCGCTCAGGCGCTGTCCTTTCACGCCATGCGCCGGCTCGGCCATGCCCGGGCCGCGCGCGAGCAACTGGTGCCGCGTCGGCCGCCGGAGCGCCTGGTCGAGGCCCTGATCCTGCTGGGCCTGAGCCTGCTGGAGGCCAGCCTGAAGCAGGCCGAGGGCGAACACCCGCCCCCCGGCACGCCGATCTACCCCGAACATACCCTGGTCCATCAACTGGTCGAGGCGGCCATCGCCGACCGCCGCACACGGCCGGCCAAAGGCCTGATCAATGCCGTGCTGCGCCGCTACGGACGCGAACGGACGACCTTGAACGCCACGCTGCGCCAACAGCCCGAGGCCGAATGGAACCACCCCGAATGGTGGATCGAGACCGTGCGGACCGCCTGGCCGGACAGCTGGCAGACGATCCTGGCATCGGCCGACCGCTCCCCGCCCATGACGCTGCGCGCCAACCGCCGGCGCATCGATCGACACACCTTGCAGGCGCGCCTGGGCGAGGCCGGCCTGGACGCCCGTCCAGCGGGAGAGGACGGACTGATCCTGGACACGCCCCGTCCCGTGCGCGAAATCCCTGGCTACACCGAGGGCTGGTGGTCGGTGCAGGACCTGTCGGCCCAACTGGCCGCGCGCTTGCTGCCGCTGCGAGATGGCATGCGGGTGCTGGACGCCTGCGCGGCGCCCGGCGGCAAGACGGCCCACCTGCTGGAGCGCCATGCCTTGCGCCTGACGGCCCTGGACAGCGATGCCCAGCGGCTCGGGCGCGTCGCCGAGAACCTGCAACGCCTGGGACTGGCTTCACCCGATGTGTCCCTGCGCCATGCCGATGCCGCCCGGCCCGCCGACTGGCGGGCCACTCAGCCCTACGACGCCATCCTGGCCGACGTCCCCTGCACGGCATCGGGCGTGGTGCGCCGTCACCCCGACATCCGCTGGCTGCGCCGCGCCGACGATCTGACGCGCACAGCCGCCCTGCAGGCCCACATCGTGGACGCGCTGTGGCCCCTGCTGGCCCCCGGCGGCCACCTGCTGTATGCCACCTGCTCGATCTTTCCCCAGGAAGGCGAAACCCAGATCCGCGCGTTCCTGGACCGGCATCCACAGGCGCAGCGGTTGCCGGCGCCAGGCCATATCCTGCCGGCCGGCCCGGACGGCGGCGATGGCTTCTTCTACGCCCTGTTGCGCAAGCCGGCATGAAACGCAACGCCACTCGGGCGGTCTGCCCCCTCCCATACCCGATGCCCTCACGCGCGAAGCCGGTCGCGAGACTGGCGGCAGGCTGTCGCGGCTTGCGCTTTGGCGCCGGCTCAACAATACTGCGACTGTCTGAGACCTTCCGCGCCCTCGTCGCCAGCGCATGACACGCTTTCTGTTATTCCTGACCTGCAGCCTGCTGTTCCTGGCGTCCGCGACCGTCCGGGCCAACGACGAGCAGGTCGTCCGCATCGAGCCGATCCTGCGGCAAGGCCAGCTCCTGCTGGAGGCCGACATCAATTTCACCCTGAGCGATGAACTGCACGATGCCGCCCGCAAGGGACTCCCGCTGTATTTCACAGCGGACCTGGATATCGAACACCCGCGCTGGTGGTGGTTCGACAAGACGATCGTATCGCTCAGCCAGACCTGGCGCATCCAGTACAACGCCCTGACCCGCCAATGGCGGGTCGGCACCGGCGATCTGTCGCTGCCGGCCACTTCGCTGGACGAAGCGCTGGACCTGGTCCGCCACATCCGCGACTGGCCCCTCGCGAACGCCGACCAGTTCTCCCCCGGCCAGACCTACCAGGGCCGGTTGCGGCTGAGGCTGGACACCTCCCGCCTGGCCCGCCCTTTTCAGGTCGACGCGCTCAATAGCGCAACCTGGTCCCTGACGACCCCATGGAAAGACTTCACCTTTTCGATCTCAACCACAGCCCCCCGCGACTGATCCGCTGGGCGCTGCGTTCCGCGCTGCTGGTCGCCGCCGCCAGCGCGATCGCGCTGCTGGGCCTGCTGGTCTGGTCGACCGGCAACGCCTCGCGCTACGCCCAGCAGTACGACACGCTGCTGCTGCTCAACGGTGTGCTCGCCATCGCCCTGATGTCCTGGGTGACCATGCTCTCGATCCGGCTGGTGCGCCAGATCCGGCGGCGCCAGTTCGGCGCCCGGCTGACTGCTCGATTCACCCTGTATTTCACGCTGATCGGCATTCTGCCTGGTGTCCTGATCTACGTGCTGTCGGTGCAGTTCATGTCCCGGTCGATCGAGTCCTGGTTCAACGTCCGGGTCGATACCGCCCTCGAATCCGGCCTGAATCTGGGGCGCGCCGCGCTGGATGCCCAACTCACCGAGCTCAGCGGCCGGGCGCACACCATGGCCCTGCGGCTGAACACCGCCAGCGACGCCGAGACCGCCCTGCTGCTGACCACGCTGCGAGCCACCAACGAAATCGACGAGGCGATGGTCTTCACGGGCAACGGCCGCCTGGTCGCCTTTTCCTCGTCGGCCTTTGGTCAGTTGCTGCCGGATCTGCCGCCCAGCAGCGTCATGAACCAGTTGCGGGTCGCCCAAAGCTACGCCGCGGCCGAGGCAGACCCCGCCCTCGGCGACGGGCCGACCACCGACCAGTTGCACCTGCGCGTCGTCATTCCGCTGGCCTCATCGACCTCGGACCGGCTGGGCAACCCCATGAGTCTGGGCGGCGATTCGCGCTGGCTGCAAGTGATCCAGAGCGTACCCGAGCGGATCTCTCACAACGCCAATCAGGTTCAGCAGGGCTTTCGCGACTACCAGGAACTGGCCCTGTCGCGCCTGGGGCTGCGCAAGCTCTACGGCATCACCCTCACCCTGGCGCTGATCCTGGCGGTCTTTGCCGCCGTGGTCGCCGCGCTGGCCGTCTCGCGCCGGCTGGTCCGGCCCCTGCTGTCTCTGGCATCAGGCACCCAGGCCGTCGGCGTCGGCGACTACCGTCCCCTGCCCGAACCCCCGGCGCGCGACGAGGTCGGTCAGTTGACACGATCTTTCAATGCCATGACACGGCAGCTGGACGAGGCCCGCCAGATGGTCGACCGCCATCGCCGCCAGCTGGAACAAAGCAATCTGTACCTGGAATCGGTGCTCAGCAATCTGTCCTCCGGGGTGCTAGTGTTCGACCAGGCCTTTCGCCTGACGCTGTTCAACCAGGGCGCGCAGACCATCCTGGGCCTGGACCTGCGCACCGTCCAGGGCCGGCCCCTCGAAACTGCCGACGGCGCCCTGCCGCTCGCCAACCTGATCCGCCAGGCATTCTCCGCCCACGAGGCGGTCGAATCCACACGCCCCTATTGGCAGCAACAGTTCGAAGTCGAGCTCCAGTCGGCCCCCGACAATGAGCGCAAAAAACACATCGTCACACTGCTGGCCCGAGGCACCCGGCTGCTCATGGACGGCCATGAGGGCGGCTACCTGGTGGTGTTCGACGACATCAGCGAGGTGATCTCAGCCAACCGAACGGTCGCCTGGGGCGAGGTTGCCCGGCGGCTTGCCCACGAGATCAAGAACCCGCTCACGCCCATCCAGTTGTCCGCCGAGCGGCTGGCCATGAAACTGAACGACCGGCTGGCGCCGGACGATGCCGCCGTCCTGCAACGGTCCACCCAGACCATCGTCAACCAGGTGGCCTCCCTGAAACGCATGGTGGACGATTTCCGCGAATACGCCCGCACACCGCCCGCGCAGATGCAGGACATCGACCTGAACGCGTTGCTGACCGAGATCCTGACGCTGTACGGTTGGGACCCCGCCGAATCGACGACGCCGCCGGCGGCCCCTGGCGCAGCCCATGTCGACGCGCTGCTGTCGGCTGATCTGCCACTGATCCAGGGAGATCCGGCACAATTGCGCCAGGTGATCCACAATCTGCTGGCAAACGCCCGCGATGCCGCCTGTCAGCACGCCGCGCCCGGCACAGCCGAAATCCGTGTGCAGACCCGCCTGATCCGTCCTGCTGACGCATCAGGCCAGGCCAGCGTCCGGCTGACCGTCTCGGACAATGGCCCCGGGTTCGCCCCCGAGGTCCTGCATCGCGTCTTCGAGCCTTACGTGACGACCAAACCCACCGGCACCGGACTGGGGCTGGCCATCGTCAAGAAGATCATCGAAGAACACGCCGCCCAGGTGGACATTTCCAACCGGGCCGAGGGCGGTGCCCGCATTTCCATCCTGTTTTCCCGACTGGCAGCGGAACCGGAGTCGCTGGACGCGCCAAAACAAGCACAGGATAATACGCAAAACATTGGGTGAGGTGATATGGCCAGAATTCTGGTGGTGGATGACGAGATCGGCATCCGCGAACTGCTGTCTGAAATTCTCTACGACGAAGGTCACACGGTCGAACTTGCTGAAAACGCCGCGCAGGCCCGTGAATCCCGTCTCCGTCAACGCCCCGATCTGGTGCTGCTGGACATCTGGATGCCCGATATCGATGGAGTCAGTCTGCTCAAGGAATGGTCCAGCCAGGGGCTGCTGAACATGCCTGTCATCATGATGAGCGGCCATGCCACCGTGGACACGGCCGTCGAGGCGACCCGCATCGGCGCAGTCGACTTCCTGGAAAAACCCATCACCCTGCAGAAACTGCTGAAGACCGTGGCCGCCGGTCTCGCGCACCCCGTGATCCCGGCCTCGATGCGCAGCCGCACCGAGCGACCGGTAATGCCCGCAGCCGACCCGGTCTTCACCCAACCGCCCGCGCTGGCCGGCAGCCCCGCCATCGCGCCACCCGCACACACGACGCCCGTCGCAACCGCTCAGGACGATTCGCACCTGGGCCGGATCTCGCTCAACCAGCCGCTGCGCGAGGCCCGCGACGAATTCGAGCGGATCTACTTCGAATACCACCTGCTGCACGAAAATCACAGCATGACGCGGGTCTCCGAGCGGACCGGCCTGGAACGCACTCACCTGTACCGCAAACTGAAACAGCTCGGCATCGACACGTCACGCAAAAAATCCTCGAACGGCTGATCGGCCCGCGCCGGATCGGCCCACGGCGAATCGAGACGCAACAAGTCGGGGCGCACGCCATGCGCGTTCCCCGCGCACGGCCCAGCACTACCCGCGATACGCGCGCATGAATTCGGCCACCGGCTGGCGCCGGCCACCGGGCTTTTGCAATGCCGTCACACGCAGCACCCCCTCGGCCGTCATCACATCGATACCCTCGGGCGTCATGGCCCTGATCAAGCCCGGCGCAGTCTCCCCGGACCCGGCCGTGTCGGCAGGAGCCGGCAGCGCCCGCGACGCCCAGACCTTCACCGGCTGATCGAAACCCGGCAACATCATCGTCGTCCCGGGAAAAGGATCAAAGGCCCGGACCCGCCGGGCCAGTTCCTGCGCAGGCCGTGAAAAATCCAGCGCCGACTCGGATTTCATCAATTTGTCCGCGTAACGCACCCCGGCCTGCGGCTGCGGTACCGGCTCCGGCGGGTCTCCGGCTTCCAGGCGCGCCAGAACGTCCACGATGGCCTGTGCGCCATCGGCCGCCAGGCCATCATGCAGGCTGGCGCCGGTTTCGCCCTGCGCCAGTGGGCGCTCCACCCGGTACAGCATGTCGCCCGTGTCCAGACCGGCATCCATCTGCATGATGGTCACGCCGCTGACGGAATCCCCCGCCTCGATCGCGCGCTGGATGGGCGCCGCGCCGCGCCAGCGCGGCAGCAGGCTGGCATGGATGTTCAAACAGCCATGACGCGGCAGATCCAGCACCCATTGCGGCAGGATCAACCCATAGGCCGCCACGACCAGCGTCTCGGGCGCCAGCCCTTGCAGCGCATCCCTGACGGCGCGGGCGTCTTCCGGATATTTGCCGTCCAGCCGCAGACTGCGCGGTTGCAGCACGGCGATCCCGGCCCCCAGAGCCGCCTGCTTGACGGGGCTGGGCATGAGCTTCATGCCGCGCCCCGAAGGCCGGTCCGGCTGGGTCAGCACACAAACCACCTCGTGTCCCGCCCTGATCAGGGCGTCCAGGGCCTGCCGGGCAAATTCAGGCGTACCCGCAAAAGCAATGCGCATTCAGTGTCCTATGGGGTTGGCTTGGCGGCTCGCCCCCGCGGGCCCGGGTCTGTCAGGCCAGGCGCCGAAAGCGAGCGCGCGAATCGGTCTGGCGGCGCGCTAAGCCCCGGCGGCTTCGCGCTGGGCCTCGCGCTGCTGCTTGCGCAGCCGCGTGCGGATGCGGTTCTGCTTGAGCACCGACAGGTATTCGACGAAGACCTTGCCCAGCAAATGATCGAGTTCATGCTGCACGCACACGGCCAGCAGGCCCTCAGCGTCGAATTCGTACGATTCGCCGTGCTCGTCCAGCGCGCGCACGTGGATCCGCGCGGAACGCTCGACCTCGTCATAGATCCCGGGCACCGACAGGCAGCCCTCTTCGTAGACCTGAAGTTCTTCGCTTTTCCAGGTGATCTCGGGATTGATCAACACATGCAGATCATTGCCGTCCTCGGACACATCGATCACCACCACCCGCTCGTGGACGTCCACCTGCGTCGCGGCCAGACCGACGCCGGGCGCGGCGTACATGGTTTCGGCCATGTCGCGCACCAATTGGCGGATGCGCTCATCCACCTGCTGGACCGGCGCAGCAACCGTGTGCAGCCGAGGATCCGGATATTTCAGAATAGGAAGCAGTGCCATGTCAAAAACGGTAACGCTCATGCAAAGCTCTATGATAAATCAGGAGTCTGACTCAGGACAGGAACATCCCGCCCGCCACGAATTCCGGCTGTATTCATGGCACACTGACGACATGCCCCTGAACGCCCCGGAAACCGAACTGCGCGCCTGGATCCGCCTGAGCCTCGAACCCGGGCTGGGCGCCGCCCGGATCCGCCTGCTGCTGTCGGTCTTCGGCATGCCGCAGGACATCATGGCGGCCACCACCGGCAACCTCGCCCGCTATCTGGATTCCGCGCTGGCGGCCCGTCTGCGCCAGCCGCCCGAGCCCGAACGGCAAGCCGCCATCGACCAGACGCTGGACTGGCTGCAGGCGGATCACCATCGTCTGCTCACTCTGGCCGATCCCCAATACCCGCGCACCCTGTACGCACTGACCGATCCGCCACCGATCCTGTACGCCCACGGCCGGCTGGACATCCTGAACCGGCCCATGCTGGCCATCGTGGGCGCGCGTCACGCCACCGTGGACGGAACGCGCAACGCCCATGCCTTCGCGCGCCATCTGGCCTTGCAAGGCTGGTGCGTGGTCAGCGGCCTTGCCGACGGGATCGACGGTGCGGCCCACGCAGGCGCTCTCGATGCCGGGGACGCGGGCGGCGGCACCCTGGCCGTCCTGGGCACCGGCATCGACCGGGTCTATCCGTCCAGCCACCATGCCCTGGCCCACCGGATCGCCGATCAGGGTCTGCTGCTGTCCGAACTTCCCTTGGGGGCCCCTGGCCTGCCCTTCCATTTCCCGCAACGCAATCGCATCGTCGCCGCCCTGAGCCAGGGCGTGCTGGTGGTCGAGGCCGCCGCGCGCAGCGGCTCATTGATCACCGCCCGGCTGGCCGGCGAGTTGGGGCGCGAGGTCTTCGCCATCCCCGGCTCCATCCATTCTCCGCTTTCGCGCGGCTGCCACGCCCTGATCCGCCAGGGCGCCAAGCTGGTCGAATCCGGCCAGGACATCATCGAGGAACTCCGGCAGACCGCGCTGCCCGGCATGCCCGCGCATACGCCCGCAGTCCCGGCCTCGTCGCGCGACACGGCCTCATACGCCCCGGCCGGCTCCGGGCAGGACACCGCAGACACCTCGAATACCGCAGACACAGCAGATCCCTCGGACACCGCAGACGCTGCCGCTCCCCTCGATCTGAATTCAGCGATCAGCCTGACCGACACCGACACCGACACCGACACCGACACCACAACCGACCCGGACAGCGGCGCGCTGTTGCGCCTGATCGGTCACGATCCGGTCGATCTCGACACCCTGCAAGCGGAACTGGGCTGGTCCATCGACCGCCTGATGGCCCAGCTGACCCGGCTGGAAATCTCCGACCGGATCCATCGCACCGCCGATGGCCGCTACCGGCGCTCGACCTGAACCCGGCTGCGCTATGATGAATGCCGGTTTCGCATCACAGACTCAACCGGACGCACCTTCATGACCGAATACATCAAGATCGTCGAAGTCGGGCCGCGCGACGGCCTGCAGAACGAAAAGCAGTTCGTCGACACCGCCATCAAGGTCGAACTCGTCAACCGGCTGGCGGCGGCAGGCTTCGCCAACGTCGAAGCCGCGTCCTTCGTCTCCCCAAAATGGGTGCCGCAGATGGCCGACGGCGCCGAGGTCATGGCTGGGATCGGGCGCAGCCCAGGGACGATCTATTCCGTCCTGGTGCCCAACCTGCGCGGCTTCGAGGGCGCACTGGCCGCGCGCGCCGACGAGGTCGTAATCTTCGGCGCCGCCAGCGAGGCCTTCTCCCAGCGCAACATCAACTGCTCCATCGCTGAATCCATCGCCCGCTTCGAGCCCGTCGCCGCCGCCGCAAAAGAAGCCGGGTTGCGCCTGCGCGGCAGCATCAGTTGCGCGCTGGGCTGCCCCTACCAGGGCGAAACCCCGGTGGCCGCCGTGGTCGATGTGGCCGAACGCATGCTGCGCCTGGGCTGCGACGAAATCGACGTCGCCGACACCATCGGTGCGGGCACTGCGGCACAGGTCGGCCGCGTGCTGCGCGCCGTCGGCCAGGTCACCGACCTGGGCTCCCGGGTCTCGGGACATTTTCACGACACTTACGGGCAGGCCCTGGCCAACATCCTGGCGGCGCTGGAATGCGGCGTGCGGATCTTCCACAGCTCGGTCGCCGGGCTGGGCGGCTGCCCCTACGCCAAGGGCGCCACCGGCAACGTCGCCACCGAGGACGTGCTCTATCTGCTCCATGGGCAGGGCCTGCACACCGGCGTCGACCTGGATGCCGTCGTGGATATCGGCCAGTGGATTTCCGAACAGATCGGTCGGCCGACATCCAGCCGCGCGGGTCGTGCCCTGGCGCTGAAGAAAGCCTGACGCATCCCGCCCCACCATGCCCCGGCCCGGTCGGGGTTTCCCAACCACGCCGCCGCGCAGCCCGATCCGAACTGTCCGCATGAACCTCCCGACCTCCATTTTCGGCCGTCCCTCCCCCGAAGAACACGACGCCCTCCTGGCCCAGATCGGTCCGCTGCCGCTGCGCGGCCGCGCCTGGCCACGCTGGATCGCCGCCATCGCCTGGCTCATCATGGCCGTGATCGCCGTACGCCTGGTCATCGTGCTGCAGCTCTCGCCAGAACGGGCGCTGCCCATGCCGGTCATCGCCAGCATCGTGGTGTGCTTCGGCGCCCTGCTCTGGATGAGTGTCCACATGTGGACCTCGGTCACGGAGGTCTCCGACTGGGGCATCCGCCAGTCCTGGATCACGCGCCGCGAGGTGCCCTGGACCGAGATCCAGTCCACCAAGTTCATCCCGCTGTTCGCCTCGAAGAAGCTGGTGTGCTTCGTGCAGAAGGGCCGGCCCGTGATCTTCCAGGCCGGCACGCCGGAACTGCAGGCGGCCTTCGCGCGGATCAGCCTGGTCTATCGCAAAAGGACGATGTAAAAAGCCTGCCTCACGAAGGAGGCAGGCTTTTTACGGACCAAGGCGCACGACTTACCGGATCGGCAGCGGATACAGCAGGCCGCCGTCCTTCCAGAGGGCATTCAGGCCACGCTGGATCTGCAAGGGACTGCTCATGCCCACATTGCGCTCGAACGACTCGCCATAGTTGCCGACCTGCTTGATGATGTTGTAGGCCCATTTCTCGTCCAGGCCCAGGTTCTTGCCCGCGCTGCCGCTCACGCCAAGCAGCCGCTGCACATTGGGATCGCTGCTGGTGAGCTTGTCGTCGATGTTGGCCGAGGTGATGCCCAGTTCTTCGGCGCCCGCCATGGCGTTGAAGCTCCATTTGACGACGTTCAGCCAGGCATCATCCCCCTGCCGCACGAAGGGGCCGAGGGGTTCCTTGGAGATGATCTCCGGCAGGATCACGTAGTCGTCCGGTTTGGACAGCTTGGAAATACGGATCGAGGCCAGGCCGGAGGCATCCGTGGTGAACACATCACAGCGGCCGGCCGAGAAGGCGTTGACGACCTCGTTGAACTGCTCGATCACGACCGGGGTGTATTTGACCTGATTCGCGCGCGCCCAGTCAGCCATGTTCTGCTCGTTGGACGTGCCCGTCTGCATGCAGACCGTGGCGCCGTTCAGGTCGCGGGCCGACGTGATCCCCAGGGACTTGGGGATCATGAATCCCTGGCCATCGTAGAAATTGATGGCGGCGTGAATGGCCCCCAGCGCGGTATCGCGAGACTGCGTCACGGTCGTGTTGCGCGCCAGCAGATCGATTTCGCCCGATTGCAGGGCGGTGAAACGCTGCTGCGCGTTCAGCGGCACGATCTTGACCTTGGAGGCGTCTCCCAGCACGGCAGCGGCCACGGCGCGGCACATATCCACATCGAGGCCTTTCCATTCGCCCTTGGTGTCGGGCGCCGAGAACCCCGCGAATCCGGTCGTGACGCCGCACTGGACGGCGCCGCGTTCCTTGACCACGGACAAGGTATCGGCCTGAGCCAGAGGCACCCCGGCACCCAGCAGCACAGCCAGGCCGGCCATCAATTTGAATCCACGCATGGAAGAGTCTCCCTCAGTCTGCTTTATGAATGCATACATAGTAACTGAGGGCGCCGGAAAATCCATCCGTTCCTTATGCCCGAACGGCATATGTCCGCAGCCAGACCATCAGTCGTAGCGCCGCACGTCCTCGATGACTTTGCCGTCGTTGGGCAGGCTGCCGGCGGCCACGACCTCGATCGAGGCCCGCAGCTTGGTCTGCTCGCGCACCGTGGCGGCCACAGCCTCGGTATCGAGCGCCTCATTGGCTTCGACCCGAAGCGTCATGATGTCATGACCGGTCTCTCCCGAGACCACCAGGCGGGCGCGACCGATCTGCGCATGCCGCGCCAGCACGCGGGCGATCTGCTCGGGATGCACGAACATGCCGCGCACCTTGGTCGTCTGGTCGGCGCGACCCATCCAGCCCCGGATGCGCACATTGGTTCTCCCGCAGGGCGAACTCCCCGGCATCAGCGCCGACAGATCCCCGGTGCCGAACCGCAGCAGCGGATAATCCGCGTTCAGCGTCGTCACCACCAGTTCGCCGACCTCTCCCTCGGGCACCGGCTGACCCGTCCCTGGCCGGACGATTTCGAGGATCAGATCCTCGTTGACGACCAGGCCTTCGCGCGCGGATGTTTCGAACGCGATCATACCCAGGTCGGCGCTGCCATACGCCTGAAAACCCTGAATGCCGCGTGCCCGGAACCAGGCCTGCAACGACGGCGGATAGGCCTCACCCGAAAACAGCGCCAGATGCAGCGAGGGCAGCGCCACCCCCATCTCGTCGGCCTTTTCCAGGATGATGCGCAGAAAACTGGGCGTACCCGTGTAGGCGTGCGGCGCGAGATCCGCCATGGCCCGCACCTGCTGTTCGGTCTGCCCGACGCCGCCGGGAAAGACCGTGCAGCCCAATGCGTGGGCGGCGGTCTCCATCATGGAGCCGGCGGGGGTGAAATGATAGGAAAAACAATTGTGTACGAGCATGCCGGGGCGCACGCCCGCCGCATGCAGGGCGCGGGCAAAGCCCCAGTAGTCCGGCCGCACCCCTTCGGGTTCATAGATGGGCCCCGGCGAGGCATACACCCGTCGCGCGTCCCCCCACCCCACAGTGGAAAATCCGCCGAACACGCGCAGCCGCTCCACATCGGCGATATCTCCTGTCTGGACGACGCGGGCCGCTTGCTGGACTTGCAGCAATTCGCTCTTGCGCAGCACCGGCACGCGGGTCAGGGCCTGACGCGAGTCCAGCGTTCTCGGGTCGATATCCCCTAATTGCCGGGCGATCGCCGTCGCCCGCCCCCGGGCCTTTTCCAGCGCAGCGGGCAGCCGTTCGAATAACCGTGACTCCCGCTCGTCGGCGGACGCGGTCTCGCGCGCATCGTAGTATGCCTGCATACCATCCCCCCGTATCAGGCCAGCCAGCGCTTGCGCCGGCGATAGAACTTGGTGTCGCGGAAGCTGGTGCGCCCCGCGCCGGAAACGCCCAGATAGAATTCCTTGACGTCCTCGTTTTCGGCCAGCGCCCGGGCGGCGCCGTCCATCATCACGCGGCCGTTTTCCAGGATGTAGCCATAGTCCGCATAGCGCAGGGCCACGTTGGTGTTCTGTTCCGCCAGCAGAAAGCTGACGCCCTCGCGCTGGTTCAGATCGCGCACGATCTCGAAGATTTCTTCGACGATCTGCGGCGCCAGCCCCATCGAAGGCTCGTCGAGCAGGATCATGCGCGGGTCGGCCATCAGCGCCCGGCCGATGGCGGCCATCTGTTGCTCCCCCCCCGATGTATAGCCCGCCTGACTCTTGCGGCGTTGTTTCAGGCGCGGAAAATAGTTGTAGACCCGCTCCAGCGCGGCGTCCTGGTGGGCGCGCCCAAGGCGCCGCGTATAGGCGCCCGTGAGCAGATTTTCCTCGATGCTCAGGTGCGCAAAGCAGTGCCGGCCTTCCATGACCTGCACGACCCCGCGCTGCACCAGGTCGGCCGGCGACAGGGATTCGATGCGTTCACCGCGATAATCGATCCCGCCCTTGGTGACCTCGCCGCGTTCTCCGCGCAGCAGATTGGAAATCGCCCGCAGGGTGGTGGTCTTGCCGGCGCCATTGGCGCCCAGCAACGCCACGATCTTGCCTTCCGGCACGACCAGGGACACGCCCTTGAGCACCAGAATGACGTGGTTGTAGATGACCTCGATGCCGTTGACGTTCAACAACACCGCGGGTTCGGACGCCTGTGTGCTATCCATGGTTTCCTCTCCCAGGGGCCGGGCAGCGCCCGGCCCCGGTACAGCTTACTCAGCAGCGCAGTCGCGCGTCGGCAGTTTCTTCTCGGCGGCGTACTTGTCACCCAGAGATTTCACCAGCGGCTGCACATATTTGGGGTTGGACTGGTACCAGTCGGACACGACGTTGAATTTCTTGCCGTCCCACTGGATGATGCGCGCCCAGTCGTCGCCCATATGGTTCTCGCACGAGGTCTTCACCGGACGCATCAGCTTGGCGAAGCCCAGTTTTTCCAGACGGGCCTCGTCCAGATTCAGGTTTTCGTAGCCCCAGCGCACCTGCTCGGGCGTCATGTGCTTGCCCTTGCCGAATTTTTCCTGGGCCGTGCGGATGGCCTCGACCTGCAGCATGGAAATCATCATGCCGCGCGTGTAGGCCAGCGAACCGAACGTGCTGCCATCCGTGTCAGCGCCCTCACCCTTGTCATAGACATATTTCTTCATGTCCTCGTGGACGCGGCCGTGTTCAGCGCTGTTCTGGATGGTGATGCCGTGGTAGCCCTTGGCGACATCGCCCAGATCCTTGACATCGGTCTCGGAGCTGGCCCACCAGATACCGTACATCTTGTCGCGGGGATAGCCCACGCCCTGCGCCTCGCGGATGGCAGTCGGGGTCATGATCCCGGCGCTCCAGAGGATGACGTAGTCCGGCCGATTCTTGCGGATCTGCAACCAGGTCGATTTCTGTTCGACGCCGGGCGCGGCGACCGGATAGAGCTGCAGGTCAAAGCCGTTGGCCTTGGAGCGTTCCTCGAGCAGCGGGATGGGCTCCTTGCCGAAAGGCGAATCGTGATAGATCAGGGCGATCTTCTTGCCCTTGAGCTTGTCCTCGCCGCCCAGCTTCTTGGCGATGTCCTGGATCATGACATCAGCCGCGGTCCAGTACGTGCCCAGCAGCGGGAAATTCCACTTGAACACCCGGCCATCGGCCGATTGCGACAGGCCATAACCGACCGTGACCACGGGCTGGCCGTCGACGATCGCCTTGTCGGTCACGGCAAAAGTAATGCCCGTGGACTGGGTGTCGAAGCCGGACGCCCCGCCATTCTTGTTCTTCAGGCGCTCATAGCACTCCACGCCCTTGTCGGTGGAGTAGGCGGTCTCGCATTCCTCGTAGGTGATCTTGACGCCATTGACCCCCCCGTCGCGCGCGTTGACGAGCTTGAGGTAGTCGATCTTGCCGTTGGCCCAGGGAATGCCCAGCGGGGCGAACGAGCCGGTCCGGTAGACCAGCAGGGGAATGAACTGCTCCTCGGCAGCCTGGGCGGTACCGGCGACACCCACCAGTCCGACGGCAGCCAGCAGCGCGGCGGCGGCAGTCTTCGTCAATGCATGCTTCATCTGTAGCTCCTCCTGGTGCGTGTGGCACCTATCATGTCAACACGGAACGGGTCCGACCGAACGCCGCTCCAGAACCCCATCTCGATGCCTCAATGGGGGAACGGCCAGATCCTCAGTTTTTCCTTGGCAATGCTCCACAGTCTGGCCAGACCGTGCGGCTCCGCGATCAGGAAGAAAACGATCAGGAAGCCGAAAACCATGTGTTCGATATGCGAGGCCACGTCCACGGGCACGCTCAGACCCAGCCAGTGCGGCACGTTGGTCAGCAGCACCGGCACCAGCACCATGAAGGCCGCGCCGAAGAAACTGCCGATGATGGAACCCAGGCCGCCGATGATGATGATGAACAGCAGTTGCAGTGAGCGGTTCAGGTCGAAGGCCAGCGGCTCCCAGGAACCGAGGTGGACATAGGCCCAGAGCGCACCCGCCACCCCGATGATGAAGGAGCTGACGGCAAAAGCGGTGAGCTTGGCGTACACGGGGCGGATGCCGATGACGGAGGCGGCCACGTCCATGTCGCGGATCGCCATCCACTGCCGGCCGATGGCGCCGCGCACCAGATTCTTGGCCAGCAACGCGATGATCGCCACGAAGCACAGCACGAACAGATATTTTTGCGAGGGCGTCGTCACCGGCAGGCCGAAGACCTCGAGCGCCGGAACGGACACATTGCCCGAGGACGAATAATTGGTGAAATAAGGGATGCGCAGGAACGCCCAGTCCATGAAGAACTGCGCCGCCAGCGTCGTCACCGCCAGATACAGGCCACGGATGCGCAAGCTGGGCACGCCGAACACCACGCCCGCCAGGGTGGCGAACACCCCGCCCAGCAGGATCTGAACCACCAGCGGCGGGTCCAGGCGTACGCCGAAATTCCAGGCGGCGTAGGCGCCCACCGCCATGAAGGCCCCCGAGCCGATGGAGATCTGGCCGCAATAGCCCACCAGGATATTCAAGCCGATGGCCGCCAGCGACAGAATCAGGAAGGGGATGAAGATCGCCTGGAGGAAATAGTCCGACGCGCTCAGCGGGACGACGATGAAGGCGATCAGCAGCAGGCCGGTGACGAACCAGCGGTCCTGGCGGATCGGGAAGATCTGCTGATCCGATCGGTAGGTGCTCTTGAACTGGCCGTTTTCACGATAGAACATGGATAAGGCTTCCTGTCAGACGCGGTCGATGATTTTTTCGCCGAACAGACCCTGAGGCCGGAACAGCAGGAATACCAGGGACAGTACATAGGCGAACCAGATCTCGATGCCGCCGCCCACATAAGGGCCCAGATAGACCTCGGACAATTTTTCGCCCACCCCGATGATGAGGCCGCCGACAATGGCGCCGGGCACCGAGGTCAGCCCCCCCAGAATCACCACGGGCAGCGCGCGCAAGGCGGCCGTGGACAGGGTGAACTGCACGCCGAATTTGGAGCCCCAGACAATGCCCGTGACCAGCGCCACCAGACCGGCCACCGTCCAGACCACCACCCAGATGCGGTTCAGCGGGATCCCCACCGACTGCGCGGCCTGATGATCGTCGGCCACAGCGCGCAATGCCCGGCCCACCTTGGTGTACTGGAAGAAGAACGCGAGCACCGCCACCAGCACCGCCGCAATGGCCGCCGCTGTGAGGTCCTCGAGGCTGATCAGCACGCCGCCGTCGAACATCGCATCGAGAATGATGACCGGGTCCTTGGGCATGCCGACGTCGATCGAGTAGACCGAGCTGCCGAACAGGATCTGGCCGATGCCGTCCAGAAAATAGCTGATGCCGATGGTGGCCATCAGCAGCGTGGTGGCCTCCTGGTTGACCAGATGGCGCAACACCAGCCGCTCGACCAGCGCGGCCACCAGCCACATGAACAGCGCGCTGAGGACAAAGGCCAGCAGATTGGCCAGCACGAGCGAATCGCCGCCCAGCCAGTCGTTGATCCAGCCTGACAGGCGGGCCATGGCCAGCGCCGCGATCAGTACCATGGCGCCCTGGGCGAAATTGAACACCCCGGAGGCCTTGAAGATCAGCACGAAGCCCAGGGCAACCAGAGCGTAGAGCATGCCGCTCATCAAGCCGCCGATCATTGTTTCCAGAAAAAATCCCATTGCGGCTCCTCAGTGGCTGGCGCCCAGGTAGGCCCGGACGACCTCGGGATCGTTACGCACCTCGTCGGGCGCGCCGTCGCCGATCTTGAGACCGTAGTCCAGCACCACGACCCGGTCGGAGATGTCCATGACGACGCCCATGTCATGCTCGATCAGCACGATCGTGGTGCCGTATTCATCGTTCACATCCAGGATGTAGCGGCTCATGTCCTGCTTTTCCTCGATGTTCATGCCCGCCATGGGCTCGTCGAGCAGCAGGATGCGCGGTTCCATGGCCAGCGCCCGGCCCAGGTCGACGCGCTTTTGCAGGCCATAGGGCAAGCGGCCGACCGGGGTCTTGCGCCAGGCCTGGATCTCCAGAAAATCGATGATGTTCTCGACGACCTCGCGGTGGGCGAGTTCTTCACGCTCGGCCGAGCCCAGCCGCAGCGCCTGGGCCAGCACGCCGCTTTTCATGCGCAGGTTGCGCCCGGTCATGATGTTGTCCAGCACACTCATTCCCTTGAACAGGGCCAGGTTCTGGAACGTGCGGGCGATCCCCATCTCGGCGGCGCGACGCGGATTCATCCGGGTGAACTGCTGGCCCTGCAACAGGATGCGGCCCTCCTGGGGTGTGTAGACGCCATTGATGACGTTCAGCATCGAGCTCTTGCCGGCGCCATTGGGGCCGATGATGGCGCGGATCTCGTGTTCGCGCACATCGAAAGAGATGTCCGTCAGCGCCTTGACGCCGCCAAAGGACAGGGAAATGTTCTGCATGTCCAGGATGACGTCGCCGATGCGACCGGCGCGATCCGCCGCGCCGTCGGCCGTCGTCTCCGTGGTCTGATCTGTCGCCACTTGGGTCATTCAGGCTACCTTTTTCAGGGGTTCGGGCCGGGTGACGGCCGCGGGTTCGATGCGCAGGTCGGCGGAGATGTGGCCCGTGCGGCCGTCCTCGAACTTCACCTCGGTCTCGATGTACTGGTTCGCACGGCCCTCGAACAGGGCATCGACCAGCACGGCGTATTTTTGGGCGATGAAGGCGCGGCGGACCTTGCGGGTGCGGGTCAGCTCATCGTCATCGGGGTCCAGTTCCTTGTGCAGAATCAGGAAACGGCTGACCTGCGAGGCCGCGAGCTTTGGATCCTGGGACAGATCGACATTGACCTGCTCGACGCATTCGCGGATCAAGTCGTAGACCTCTTCCTTGCCAGCCAGATCGGTGTACCCGGCATAGGGCAGGCCGCGGCGCTCGGCCCAGTTGCCGACGGCCTCGAGGTCGATGTTGACGAAGGCGCAGACCTCGGTGCGGTCAGCCCCGAAAGCCACGGCTTCCTTGACAAAGGGGAAGAACTTGAGCTTGTTCTCGATGTATTTCGGCGCGAACAGGCTGCCATCGGCGAGATGGCCGACGTCCTTGGCGCGATCGATGATTTTCAGCTGACCATCGGTATCCAGATAACCCGCATCACCCGTGTGATACCAGCCATCCTCGGTATAGGATTCGGCCGTCGCCTTGTCGTTGCGGTAATAGCCGGAGAACAGGCCCGGACTGCGCAACTGGATTTCGCCGTTATCGGCCACGCGGATGTCCACGCCCTCGCAGGGGGGACCAACCGTATCGTCCCGCACCTGACCATTGGCCTGGACGCAGACGAAGACCGAGGTCTCTGTGGAACCGTAGAGCTGTTTCAGATTGATGCCGATGGAGCGATAGAAGACGAACAGGTCGGGACCGATGGCCTCGCCCGCAGTATAGGCCACCCGCACCCGGCTCATGCCGAGCGTATTGCGCAAGGGGCCGTAGATCAGCAGGTCGCCCAGAGCGTATTTCAGACGATCGATGGGGCCGACCCCCGCGCCGCCATCCAGAATCCGGTCCCCCACCCGCCGGGCCAGGTCCATGGCCCGCCGGAACAGCCAGCGCTTGAAACGGCCGGCGTCCTCCATGCGGATCGTGACATGGGTCAGCAGGCCCTCGAGGACGCGCGGCGGCGCGAAATAATAGGTCGGGCCGATGTCGCGCATGTCGATCGACACGGTCTCGGGCGATTCCGGATGGTTCACGGTGAAGCCCGTGGTCAGGAACTGCGTGTAGGAAAACATGTTCTGGCCGATCCAGGCGGGCGGCAGGTAGGCCAGCACATCCTCGCGATCGGTCAGGCCCTCGAAATGCTCGATGGCCCGCGCCCGGTCGATGAGCGCATGGTGGCTGAGCACCACGCCTTTGGGTTTGCCGGTGGTCCCGGAGGTATAGAACATGGCGGCCGTGTCTTGCGGGCCGATCGCGGCAATGCTGACGCCGATCTCGTCGGGCAGGCGCCGGGCGCGCTCGTCGCCACGATCAAGCAGCGCGCCCCAGGCCAGCAGGCGCGGATCGTCGTAATGCCGCAGGCCGCGCGGATCGTCATAGACGACATGGCGCAACGCCGGGCAGCGGTCCGAGACCTCCAGCATCTTGTCGACCTGCTCCTGGTCCTCGGCCACGACCACGCCGACTTCGGCGTCCTGCAGCACGAAAGCCATCTCCTCGGCCACGGCGTCCTGATAGAGCGGGACGGGAATCGCGCCCAGGCACTGGGCCGCCATCATCGCCATATACAGCCGGGGACGGTTTTCGCCGACGACCGCGACGTGCTCGCCGGTCTTGACCCCCAGGTCGGCGAGGCCAGAAGCCACGCGCCGCACCTCGTTGGCCACCTGCGCCCAGGTCAGCGTCTGCCAGATGCCGAGGTCTTTTTCCCGGATCGCGGGGCGCGCGCCACGCACTTGCGCGTGGTGCATCAGCAGGGCGGGGAACGTCGTCTCGGCGTGGGATTCCTGTACCATGATGGTCTCCTGGGCCTTGCACCGTTCGCGGTACGCGGGCCCTTTTGTACGCCTCTGAAGGGCGGTGTCATAATCTAAGGTACAGGCTACGCTTTGCTCCGACTGTCGCACATATGACATTCGATCTCGATCTAGGGTAAGTCCCCATGAATCTGTCTCAGGTTTTGCCGGCGCGCGCCGCCTGGTTCGACCTGCTCGACGACGAACAACAGGCTCGCGTCCTGCAGGACACCACCGTGGCGCACGTCGAAGCCGGCACCATCGTTGAACACAAAGGCGGCGTCGCCTACACCTGGATCGGTGTGCTCGACGGCCTGCTGAAGGTCTCTGTCGGCAATGCGGACGGCAAGCTGGCGTCGCTGACCGGCGTGCCGGCCGGCGGCTGGATCGGCGAAGGCTCGCTGCTCAAGCACGAGGCCCGCAAATACGATGTCATCGCCCTGCGCCGCAGCACCATCGCCCGCCTGCGCGGTGATACGTTCTATTGGCTGCTGGATACCAGCATCCCGTTCAACCGCTATCTGCTGCACCAGTTGAACGAACGCGTGGCGCAATTCATCGGCAAGGCCGAATACGACCGGCTGCTGGCGCCCGATGCCCGCGTGGCGCGCTGTCTGGCGGAGCTGTTCAATCCGCTGCTGTATCCGGGCAATTTGACACGTCTGGAAATCACCCAGGAAGAAATCGGCTTCCTGGCGCGCATTTCGCGCCAGCGCACCAATCAGGCCCTGCGCTCACTGGAAGCCGCGCACCTGCTGAAAATCGAATACGGAGCCGTCCAGGTGCTGAACCTCGACGGGCTGAAGCGCTACGGGATCTGATCGTGCCTCAACGGCGGATCAGCCCCGCCGCCGCGGTCTGGTTCGTGGCTGCGTCGATCAGGATGAAAGCGCCCGTGGCCCGCTGCGTATCGTAGTCGTCCAGGATCAGAGGATCGCGGGCCCGCAGCTGCGCGCGCCCGATATCGTTCATGGCCAGGGTGCCGTTCCAGTCCACTGAACGCAGCTCATGGATGTCACGCCGGGTGCGCACGGCCTGGACGCGGACCTGCGTCAGGCGAGTGCCCTGCTTGAGCCAATACAGCCGGGTCGCATTCAACGCCTGCTGGTCCAGCCAGCACAGATCCGCCTCGAAATCCTTGTCCAGCACCGGCTCCGATCCGGCATCGACCAGCGAATCGCCCCTGGACAGGTCAAGCTCGCGGTCCAGCACCACCGTGATGCTGTCACCCGGCAGCGCCCGGTCGACTGCCTGATCGCCGCGCAGCAGCCGCGCGATGCGCGCGGATTCGCGGCTGGGCAAGACCCGGACAGCATCGCCGACCTGCCAGACACCCCCCTGCAACTGCCCCGCATAGCCCCGGAACGCATCGGGACCGCTGCCGTTGTGACGGATCACCCACTGGACGAAAAACCGCGCCCGGTTTTCCTCATGTCGCTGCTCCACCGGCAACGTTTCCAGCAGGCTCAGCAACGGCGGCCCCTGATACCAGGGGGTCCGTTCGCTGAGATGCACCACGTTGTCGCCCGACAGGGCCGACAGTGGCACGATATGAAAGACAGGAATATCCAGGCGCACGGCCAGGTCCCGATACGCCGCGTGAATCCGCCCGAAGACCGCCTGATCCCAGTCCACCAGGTCCATCTTGTTGACGGCCACCACGATGTGGCGAAGCCCCAGCAGCCGGGCCAGGGTGCTGTGGCGCTTGGTCTGCGGCAACAGCTGACCATCGGTCGCCCGGCTGGCATCGATCAGGATCACGGCGGCATCGGCCGTCGAAGCGCCCGTGACCATGTTGCGCGTGTATTGCTCATGACCCGGCGCATCGGCGACGATGAACTTGCGCGCCGGTGTGGCGAAATAACGATAGGCGACATCGATGGTGATGCCCTGTTCGCGCTCGGCCTCCAGGCCGTCGGTCAGCAGCGCCAGATCGAGCTCACTGCCGGGCGCGCGGGTATATTTGGAACCCGCGATGGCCTGCAACTGGTCGGCGAACACGCCCTTGCTGTCGACCAGCAGCCGACCGATCAGCGTGGATTTGCCGTCGTCCACGGACCCGGCGGTGATCAGGCGCAGCACGCTGGTTTCCGGCGCGATCCGCCATTGTTCATTGATTGCATTCATGATGAAGATTCCCTTGTCTGGCGCGGCCGCCCGGACATTACCTCGCGCGCGGCCACTCAGAAACCAATCTTGTGCGCAGCCGCTCAGAAATAGCCTTGTTTCTTGCGCCGTTCCATCGACGCCTCGGAAGTCTGATCGTCCATGCGCGTGGCGCCGCGTTCCGTGAGGGTGGCCACGGCGGTTTCGGCGATGATGTCGGCCGGCGTGGCCGCCAAGGACATCACCGGACAGGTGCAGGACACATCTCCCACCGTGCGGAAACGCACGCCCAGGCGCTCAGGCTGTTCGTCCTCGCGTGCGGGGGTCAGCGGCGTGACTGGAACCAGCAGGCCGTGGCGGCGCACGACCTCGCGCTCATGCGTGTAATAGATCGAAGGCAGATCCAGCCCCTCGCGCTCGATGTACTGCCAGATATCCAGCTCGGTCCAGTTCGAGATCGGAAAGACCCGGATGTTCTCTCCGGGATGCACGCGGGTGTTGTACAGATTCCAGAGTTCCGGACGCTGGGCCTTGGGATCCCACTGGCCGAACTCGTCGCGAAACGAACAGATGCGCTCTTTGGCGCGCGCCTTTTCCTCGTCCCGGCGTGCGCCGCCGATGCAGGCGTCAAAACCGAATTCCTCGATCGATTCCAGCAACGTCGTGGCCTGGGCCGCATTGCGCGAATCATTGGCATGGCGCAGCACGACCGTGCCGCGCGCGATGGAATCCTCGACGTGGCGCACGATCAGCTCCTCGCCCAGTTTTGCGGCCCGATGATCGCGGAATGCGATGACCTCGGGAAAGTTGTGACCCGTGTCGATGTGCATCAAAGGAAAGGGAAAGCGGCCCGGGCGAAAGGCCTTTTCCGCCAGACGCAACAAGACGCACGAATCCTTGCCGCCGGAAAACAGCAGCACCGGGCGCACACACTCGGCAGCCACTTCGCGCAGGATATGAATGGCTTCGGATTCCAGCCAATCGAGATGGGTGCGGGCAAGAAGCGCAGTACTCATGATGTCGATGTTTCCGTAATGACCTTGGAAAGCGGCACGCGCGGACGCACGCCGGGCTGTCCATGCGAGGACAGATTGCCCGCATGCAGGCCGCATTCGCGGCTGTCGCGCTGCTCCCACCACCAGCGGCCGGCGCGCGGATCCTCGCCGGGGCGCACAGTACGCGTACAGGGATCGCAACCGATCGAGGGATAGCCCCGGTCGTGCAGAGGGTTATAGGGGACGTCCAGCGCGCGCACCACGGCGCGCACCTCGTCGGCCGACCAGCACGCCAGGGGATTGAACTTCCACAGACCGAAGGTCTCGTCCCACTGCGCTTCTGGCAGTTCGACCCGGGTCAGGGACTGCTCACGGCGCTGACCCGTGATCCAGGCCGTATGACCGTCCAGGACGCGGCGCAGCGGTTCGACCTTGCGGATGCCGCAGCAGACCTTGCGCAATGCCACATCTTCGTAGAAAGCGAATTCACCGTGCGCCATCACATGCGCCCGCACGGCCTGCGGGTCGGGGCGCACCACCTGCGTCTCGATACCGTACCGCGCGCGCACCACCTCCACCAGGGCCAGGGTCTCGGCATGCAGACGTCCCGTGTCAAGCATGAAAACACCCGGCGGCCGGGGGAGATGCGCCGCGGCGTGAATCAGCAGCGTGTCTTCCATCCCCATGGAAGAAGCCAGCAACGCATCCGGATGCGCATCCGCAATGGCCACGAGACGCTCCTGCAAAGCAGCCCAGCGCGCCGCCAGCAAAGGGGGCAACGTGATCGACACCATCATCTCCAGCAACACGAAGTCGGCCCGATGCCGACAGAGGCATTCAGTGTGCCTATCCACGCACACAGACGGAACGAAAAAAACGTTGATTCGATATAACCGGCCGGTTCCGGACACAGAAAGCCGCGCCGGCACTAAAATGGGGCCGGTAGTATGTCTCTGACTGTCTTGCACTCATCAAAAGGTTGCACACCATGCCTGAATCGATTTCCCAGCCCCTGCCCTCTTACCTGGATCCTGCTCACCCCGGTCCCTGGGGCATCTATCTGGAACAGGTCGACCGTGTCACGCCCTATCTGGGTTCGCTGGCTCGCTGGGTCGAGACCCTGAAGCGCCCCAAGCGCATCCTGGTCGTGGACGTCCCGGTGGAACTGGACAACGGCACGATCGCCCACTTCGAGGGCTATCGGGTGCAGCACAACACCTCGCGCGGCCCCGGCAAAGGCGGCGTGCGCTACCACCAGGACGTCACCCTGTCCGAGGTCATGGCGCTGTCGGCCTGGATGTCGGTCAAATCGGCCGCCGTGAACCTGCCTTATGGCGGCGCCAAGGGCGGCATCCGCATCGACCCGCGCAAGCATTCCCAGAGCGAACTGGAACGCATCACCCGCCGCTACACCAGCGAGATCCACGACATCATCGGCCCCAACAAGGACATCCCCGCCCCGGACGTCAACACCAACGGCCAGGTCATGGCTTGGATGATGGACACCTACTCCATGAACGAAGGCGCCACTTCCACCGGCGTGGTGACCGGCAAGCCGATCGCGCTGGGCGGCAGCCTGGGCCGTATCGAGGCCACGGGGCGCGGCGTCTATGTGGCGGCCTGCGAGGCTGCGCGCGAATCCGACATCGACATCAAGGGCGCGCGCATCGCCATCCAGGGTTTCGGCAATGTGGGCGGCACGGCAGCGCGCCTGTTCCACGAGGCCGGCGCCAAGGTCGTGGCGGTCTATGACCATACCGGCATCATCTATAACGCCAACGGCCTGAACGTCCTGGCGCTGTTCGATCACGTGCGCGAAAGCGGCGGCGTGGCGGGCGCGCCCGACTCGGAGAAAATCAGTCCCAAGGAATTCTGGGCCCTGGAAACCGAGATCCTGATCCCGGCCGCCCTCGAGGGCCAGATCACCCGGGACAACGCCGACTCGATCCGCACCCGCATCCTGGTCGAAGGCGCCAACGGCCCCACCACCCCCGAAGCCGACGACATCATCTCGGCCAAAGGCACGGTCATCGTGCCGGACGTGGTCGCCAACGCGGGCGGCGTCACGGTCAGCTACTTCGAATGGGTCCAGGATTTTTCCAGCTTCTTCTGGACTGAACAGGAAATCAACCACCGCCTCGAGGCGATGATGCGCGCCGCCTATGCCGCCATGTCGGCGGTTGCCCGCGAACACGGCGTGTCGCTGCGCACGGCCGCCTTCATCGTGGCCTGCTCCCGCATCCTCGAAGCCCGCCAGGTGCGCGGCCTGTATCCTTGATGCGCCCGCGTCTGGTCCTGATCGGCACGGGCGGCACCATCGCCGCCACGGCCGGCGACGCCCGCACACTGACCGGGTATCAGGTCACGCAGGGGATCGAGGCCATGCTCGCCGCGATTCCTGGCGTGGCCGACATCGCCGACATCCGCTGCGAGCAACCGTTCAACGTGGACAGCCGGAATCTGAGCACGGCCCGGGTCCTGCGCCTGGCGCATGAGGTGGATCGTCACGTGCGCGATGCCGAGGTGGACGCAGTGGTCGTGACCCACGGCACCGACAGCCTCGAAGAAACCGCCTTTTTCCTGCACCTGACGGTCCGCAGTCCCAAACCCATCGTGCTGATCGGCGCCATGCGGCCAGCCTCGGCCCTGAGCGCCGACGGGCCGCTGAACCTGGTCAATGCGCTGCTCACTGCCGCCGACCCGGCCAGTCGCGACCGGGGCGTGCTGGTGGTCATGAACGACCGTATCCTGGCCGCACGGCACGCCGCCAAGCGCCACACTACGCGGGTGGATGCCTTCGGGGCGGACGGCGCCGGGGTGCTGGGCGCGATCACCGATGGCCGGGTCCGCTATGACATGCGCCCCGACCTGCCGGAAACGGCTCCCTTTTCGCTGACGGGCTTGCGCGCGATGCCGCCGGTGGACATCATCCTGGACTATCAGGATGCCCCGCGGCATCCCTACACGGCGGCGATTCAGGCCGGATCGCGCGGAATCGTGGTGGCGGCCATGGGCAACGGCAGCCTGAGCCCGGCCGCCCTGCGGGGGTGCGCCGAGGCGGGCCGTCGCGGTCTGGTGTGCGTGCGCGCCAGTCGGGTGCCCGATGGCCAGGTCACCGATGCCGCGCAGGGACCGCTGGCGTCCCACGCGCTCAACCCACTGCAGGCACGCATCGTCCTGCGACTGGCGCTGGCGCGCGGCCTGGGTCAGGTCGGGATCAAAGACTTGCTGCAGCGACTGTAGACTGGAAGCACTCCTCAAGGACTATTGGCCCTCAAGGACTCTCAAGCCGTGGCAACTCTCCACCTCGGCGCTGGCACGCGCCTCGGATTCGCCAGGCGCTCAATAGTCCTCAAGGACTATTGAGCGTCCGGGCTCATCCAATCCAAAATGACTTTGCCGCTTTGGCCTGACAGCATGGCCTCGAAGCCCTGGCGGAAATCCGCCACCGGATAGTGATGGGTCAGGATGGGCGCCAGATCCAGGCCACTTTGCAGCATGGCCACCATCTTGTACCAGGTCTCGAACATCTGGCGGCCGTAGATCCCCTTGATCTCCAGCCCCTTGAAGATCACCTGGCTCCAGTCGATGCCCACGCCATCGGGCAGAATGCCGAGCATGGCGATCTTGCCGCCGTGGTTCATCTGATCCAGCATCGCGGCAAAGGCGCTGGGCACGCCGGACATCTCCAGGCCCACATCGAAGCCCTCGGACATGCCCAGCTCACGCATCACGTCGCTCAGCGCCTCGCGAGCCACGTTCACTGTGCGGCTGGCGCCCATGCGGGCGGCCAGTTCGAGCCGGTAGTCATTGACGTCAGTGATGACGACATTGCGTGCGCCCACGTGCCGGGCGATCGCCGCGGCCATGGCCCCGATCGGGCCGGCGCCGGTGATGAGGACATCCTCGCCCACCAGATCGAATGCCAGCGCCGTATGCGTGGCGTTGCCGTAGGGATCGAAAATGGCGGCCAGGTCGTCGGACACATCGTCCGGAATCCGGAATGCGTTGAAGGCCGGAATCACCAGATAGTCCGCAAAGGCGCCAGGCCGGTTGACACCGACCCCCTGCGTGTTGCGGCACAGGTGCCGGCGGCCCGCGCGGCAATTGCGACAATGACCACAGGTGATGTGCCCCTCGCCGGAGACGCGGTCGCCGACCTGGAAGCCCTGGACCTCCTGGCCGATCTCCACCACCTCGCCCACGTATTCATGCCCCACATGCATGGGCACGGGGATGGTGCGCGCGGCCCACTCATCCCATTTCCAGATATGAATATCGGTGCCGCAGATGGCGGTCTTGCGGATACGGATCAGCAGGTCGTTGTGTCCCAATGCGGGTTTGGGCACATCCACCAGTTCCAGCCCGGCGGCGGGCTGCGTTTTGGCCAAGGCTCTCATGGCGACTCCAGAAAAATGATCCGTCCGACCCGTCCGATCAGGCGATGACGCCCAGATCGCGCCCCACCCGGACAAACGCCTGCACGGCCTGCTCGATGTCCTCCGGCGTGTGGGCCGCACTCATCTGGGTGCGGATGCGGGCGCACCCCTTGGGAACCACGGGATAGGAAAAGCCGATCACGTAGATGCCCTGAGCCAGCAAGGCGTCGGCCATCCGGCCGGCCAGCGCGGCATCGCCCAACATCACCGGAATGATCGGATGCTCGCCCGGCACCAGACTGAAACCCAGCGCCTGCATCTCACGCCGGAAATGCGCGCCATTGCGATGCACCCGGGCGCGCAATTCGGCGCCTTCGGCATCCTGGAGCAGCTCGATCACCCGCCGCGACGCCGCCACGATGGCCGGCGCGAGCGTATTGGAAAACAGGTATGGACGCGAACGCTGGCGCAGCAGATCGACGATCACGGCATCGGCCGCGACATAGCCGCCCGAGGCGCCGCCCAGCGCCTTGCCCAATGTGCCGGTCAGGATGTGAACCCGGTCCGCGACCCCGCAATGTTCCGGGGTGCCTCGTCCGCCCGCGCCCATGAAGCCCACGGCGTGAGAATCATCGACCATCACCAGCGCATCGAATTCGTCGGCCAGATCACAGATCGCCGCCAGGTTGGCGATGATGCCATCCATGGAGAACACGCCGTCGGTGGCGATCATGATGTGCCGCGCCCCGCTTGCCCGCGCCGCCGCGAGCTGGGCGCGCAGATCGCCCATGTCGTTGTTGGCATAGCGGTAGCGTCGCGCCTTGCACAGGCGGATGCCGTCGATGATGCTGGCATGGTTCAGGGCATCGCTGACGATGGCGTCCTGTTCGTCGAGCAGCGACTCGAACAGGCCCCCGTTGGCATCGAAACAACTGGAATACAGGATGGCGTCGCCCATCCCCAGCCAGCGGGCCAGGTCGGATTCCAGCGCCTTGTGCCCCGTCTGGGTGCCGCAGATGAAACGTACCGAGGCCAGCCCGAAACCGTCCTCGACCAGCCCGGCGTCAGCGGCCTGGATCAGGCGGGGATCATTGGCCAGGCCCAGGTAATTGTTGGCGCAGAAATTGAGTACGCCGGTCCCGTCGGCCAGCCGCACATGCGCGGACTGCTGGCCGGCGATGACGCGTTCGGCCTTGTAGAAACCCTCTTCGCGCAGCTGATCGATCCGGGCACGCACATCCGCTAGAAATTGCTGAGACATGATTCTCCTTTTGGGGGAATACATCGAATGAAACGGGTTCCGGCATTGTACGCTGCCCCCATGCCGATCCGATCCGGGACAAATCGCAAGGCCCGGCATTTCTGCCGGGCCTTGCGCGGAAAAACCATCCGGCCAGCGCTGCCAGCGCAGCGCCAGTCGTCGTGATCCGGACTTACTTGAACATATTGTTGTAGTCCTCGTCCGAGGGCGCCGCAGGCGCCTGGCCGGACGGCGCGCCCGCATCGCCGCCGCCCCCGGCTGCGCCGCCATACTCGCCCGTGATGGCGCCATAGCCACTTGCGCCATAACCGCCGAAGCTGCCCGGGTCGATGCTGATGTTCTCGATGTTCACCTGGGGCCGGTCGGCCTTGTAGTGCGTGACGATGCCCGGATACAGCAGCACCACGACCACCATCACGAGCTGAATCATGATGAAGGGAATCGAGCCCCAGTAGATCTGGCCGGTGGTGACCTTGGCCACGGTCTTGCCGGTCACCCGATCCTGGTAGTCCTCCTTGGGCGCCACGGATCGCAGATAGAACAGCGCGAAGCCGAATGGCGGGTGCATGAACGACGTCTGCATGTTCACGGCCAGCAGCACACCCAGCCAGATCAGGTCGATGCCCATCTTGTCCGCCACCGGGCCGATCAGCGGCACGATGATGAAGGCCAGTTCGAAGAAGTCCAGGAAGAAGGCCAGGCAGAAGGTCAGGATGCTGACCACGACCAGGAAGCCCATTTCTCCGCCCGGCAGGCCGGTGAGCAGATGCTCGACCCACAGGTCGCCATTCACGCCTCGGAAGGTCAGGCTGAAAACCGAGGAGCCGATCAGGATGAACACCACGAAGCAGGTCAGCGTGGTGGTGGTTTCCATGGCCTGACGCAGCAGCCCGAGATTGAGCCGCCGCTTGATCACCGCCATGATCAGCGCGCCGACCGCGCCCCTGGCGCCGCCCTCGGTGGGGGTGGCCACACCGATGAAGATCGTGCCCCGCACCAGGAAGATCAGGGCCAGCGGCGGAATCATGACGAACGTCACGCGTTCGGCGATCTTCGACAGCAGCCCCAGGCGCAACACCTTGTTGAGCACCGCCATGACGAAAGCCGCCGCGCCCCAGATCAGGATGCTGGTGACGATCAGTTCATCGACGTGCGCCCCATCATCCAGCAGGAACTGCACACCCGTATACGAGATCCCGACGGACAGGGCCATCAGCACCAGCAGCGAGGGGATGCCGTGGCCGCCGTTGGGCTCGACGAAGGTGCGGGCCTCGGGCGGAATGGCGGGCGCCGATTTGGGCCGGAACATGGCCATCGCAACGATGTACAGGACATACATCCCGGTCAGGGCGAAGCCCGGCAGGAAAGCCCCCTTGTACATGTCGCCGATGGAGCGGCCCAACTGGTCGGCCAGCACGATCAGCACCAGGGACGGCGGGATGATCTGCGACAGGGTCCCGGAGGCTGCGATCACCCCCGTCGCCAATCGCCGGTCATAGCCATAGCGCAGCATGATGGGCAGCGAAATCAGGCCCATCGAGATCACCGAGGCGGACACCACGCCGGTGGTGGCCGCCAGCATCGCGCCCACCAGGACGACGGCGATCGCCAGACCGCCGCGCAGCGGCCCGAACAGCTGGCCGACGGTTTCCAGCAGATCCTCGGCCATGCCGGATCTTTCCAGGATCAACCCCATGAAAGTGAAGAACGGCACCGCCAGCAGCGATTCATTGGACATGACCCCGAACACGCGCTGCGGCAAAGCCTGGAACAGCGCCGGCGACAGCAGGCCCAGATCGATCCCGATCAGGCCGAACAGAATGCCGTTGGCCGCCAGGGAAAACGCGACCGGGAACCCCAGCAGCAGCAGGAGCACCAGCATGCCGAACATGATCGGCGCCATATAAGCCAGTAACAATGCTTCCATCATCAATGCCCCTCTTGCGAGGAGGCCTCGCGCTGTTGCGCCTCACGGGCGATTTCCTCGGCGAGCAGTTCCTCCGCGGACTTGCCCGCATGCACTTCGCGAGGATCGGGACATTGACCGCGCAGGCAGCCGATGCACTTGATCAGGTGCGATACGCCGGCGCTGACCAGCAAGGCGAAGCCGATGGGGATCAGCAGCTTGGCCGGCCAGCGGATCAGACCGCCCGCATTCGAGGACTGTTCGTCGTTGACGAACGAATCCATGAAGTAGGGCCAGGACAGCCACATGATGAGCACGCAGGCAGGCAACAGGAAGAACAGCACACCGAAAATCTCGATCCACAGCTGAGTACGCCGTGAAAAGCGCGAAGCCAGGACGTCCACGCGGACATGTTCGTTCTTGAGCAGGGTATAGCCGGCCGCCAGCAAGAAGACGGCGCCGAACAGATACCACTGCAATTCGAGCCAGGCATTGGAACTGACGTTGAACAGCTTGCGTACCGTCGCATTGATGGCGCTGACGAGTACCGCGAGCAGGATCAGCCAGGTCACAGCCCGGCCCACGCGGCGATTGATCGCGTCAATCACTCGCGACAGGGCGAGAAGTGCATTCATGGTGAGAGCCAATGAAAAAAGGGTTGCGTCCGGACACGCGCAAGCCCCCGCGAGGGGGGCTAGCGCGAGATCCAGTCATGAGTGGCCTCGGGGTCAGGCCGATACGTGACGCCGATTACTTGGTCGCCGTGGCCATGTACTGGTCATAGCTGCCTTCGGCAATCCGGAACCATGGGATTTCATGGTCGCGGAAGCCCATGTAGGCGTCGTGGATCTTCTTGAAGCCGGGGTCCTTGGCAGACAGCTCGGCGTAGGTGTCCACAGCGGCCTTGTAGCACGCGTCCATGACGGGTTTCGGGAAAGCGCGCAGCTTGGCGCCCTCGCCGATCAAGCGCTTGAGCGCATTGGGGTTCTCGGCGTCATAGGTGGCGATCATGACGTTGGACGCCAGGGCGGAGGCCTGATCCAGTACGGCCTGATAGTGCTTGGGCAGGGCCTCGTACTTGTCCTTGTTCACGAGCAGGGACACCTGCAGGGTGCCTTCCCACCAGCCGGGGAAATAGTAGAACGGCGCCACGCGGTGGAAGCCCATTTTTTCGTCATCGTAGGGACCGATCCACTCGGCCGCATCGATGGTGCCTTTTTCCAGGGAGGGATAGATGTCGCCGCCGGCGATCTGCTGCGGCACGGCGCCGAGTTTCATCAGCACGGCACCGGCAAAGGCTGCCGTGCGGAATTTCAGACCCTTGAGGTCTTCGACCGTCTTGATTTCCTTGCGGAACCAGCCGCCCATCTGAGTGCCGGTGTAGCCGCAGGGGAAATTCACGATGTTGAATTTGGCGAACAGCTCGCGCAGCACCTCCAGGCCACCGGCATGGCGCACCCAGGCGTTGTACTGGCGGGTGTTCAGGCCGAAAGGCACGGCGCCGTCGAAGCACAGGGCCGGATCCTTGCCAAAATAGTAATAGGATGCGGTATGGCCGCATTCGACCGTACCATTCTGCACACCGTCGAGCACACCCAGGGCGGGAAGGATCTCACCGCCGGGGAAGGCGCGGATCTGGAACTTGCCACCGGTGGCTTCGGAGACGAACTTGGCGACGTTTTCACCGCCGGAATAGATTGCATCGGCACTGCGAGGGAAGCTGGAAGCCAGGCGCCAGTTGAGGGTGGGCGATTCCTGAGCGAAAACGGGAGCGGCCAGGGTGGCGCCGCCAGCGGCCGCACCGAGAGCAGCCTTCTTGAGGAAGGAACGACGTTGCATGAGAGAGAGCCCCTAAGTAGGTTGGTAACCCAGTCGATTGACCCGGTTAATTGTGCCGTTTTGTAAACGGTCGAGAGCGGATGCATGATGCATGAAAATTGAGGCTTACCGCAATCAGTAATAACGCCTACTGCCTTTCTCGATGGAATCTGCCAATTTCCGCGCCGGCAATAGGGAAACCCACCTATCCCATAGTCCACGAATATTTCTGTCATCCGTGTGAGACAATATTTTTTTGGTCATCACGACCCTCCGGCGTGCCTCCCTCTTCCGACTCCTTCAGCCTGACCAAGATCGCCCTGCCTGCGTTCGGTCCATCCCTGCTCTTTGGTCTGGGAGAAGGCGCCATCTACCCGGTCCTGGCCCTCAGCGCGCGCGACCTGGGCGCCAGTTCGGCGCAGGCCGGACTGATCGTGGCGCTGATCGGGATCGGCTCGATGATGGCCAACCTGCCGGCGGCGGCGCTCACGAACCGCTATGGTGAGCGCCGCGCCATGGTCAGTGCGGCCGTGTTCAGCCTGACTGCTTTGGCCCTGTGCCTGATCGCCCGCACCCCCTGGGTTTTCGGCCTGGGTGTCCTGATGATCGGCCTGGCCAGCTCGATTTTCCTGCTGGCGCGCCAGACCTATCTGATCGAGGCCGTGCCGCCCCACATGCGCGCGCGCGCCATGTCCACACTGGGGGGCACCATGCGGGTGGGGCTGTTTGCCGGCCCCTTCATGGCGGCCGGCTTCATCCACCTGATGGGGCTCCAGGGCGCCTACTGGGCCGCCGTCCTGGCTTTCCTGGGCGCCGGCATCCTGGCCTTTTCGATCCCGGACCTGGAGCCGCGCGACCGCGCCGTCAATCGCGATACCGCGCCGCTGTCCCTCAAGGCGCTGGCCCGCCGGCATGCCGGCGTCTTTCTGACGCTCGGGGTGGCCACCGCGCTGGTCTCGGCGATCCGGGCCTGCCGCCAGATCGTCATTCCCCTCTGGGCCGATCACATCGGCCTGGACGCTACGGCGACCGCCCTGATTTACGGGATCATGGGCGGCGTGGACATGCTGCTGTTCTATCCGGCCGGCCGGATCATGGACCTGCGCGGGCGCATCTGGGTCGCCCTGCCCTGTATGCTGATCATGGGAGCCAGCCTGATCGCGATTCCCTGGACAACCGGTTTTATCAGCCTGCTGGCCGTCAGCATGGTGCTGGGCGTAGGCAACGGGATCGGCTCGGGCATCATCATGACGATCGGCGCCGATGCCTCGCCCCCCGGCGACCGCACCCGGTTCCTGGGCATCTGGCGCCTGATCACCGATCTCGGCGGCGGCGGAGGGCCCTTGCTGATGTCGGCCATCACGGCCGCCCTGTCGCTGGCCGGCAGCATCATCACCATCGGCGCGCTCGGCTTCGTTGCCGCCTGGATGTTCTGGCGCTGGCTGCCGCGCAAAACCGCATCCCCCTGATTCGCTCATGCCGCACACGCCCTCCGATCCCCGTGCCGCCGTATCCCCTACCGATGCGTCCTGCACCACCGACTCCCGCACGGCCGAGACCCGCGCTGCCGCATCCCGCACGGCTGGGCCCCGTCACGAGAAGGGCCGCACCGGCGTGAGGGCGGCCTTGTTCCTGGTGCTGATCGGCATGAGCGCCGCGCTCCACATCTGGAAGGTGCCTCCGGCCCTGCCTCAATTGCAGACCGAATTCCAGCTCACGCTGGTGGAATCGGGGTTCCTGCTGTCGGCCGTGCAGCTTGGAGGGCTGGTTCTGGGCCTGCCCATCGCACTGGTGGCCGAGCGTGTCGGCCTGCGCCGCTGCATTCTGGCTGGCCTGGCGGTCCTGGCGACGGCCTCGATGCTGGGCGCCTGGCTGGATTCCAGCCTGCTGGTGCTGCTGCTCCGCGCGGCGGAAGGCTGCGGCGTCCTGATGGTGGTCATGCCGATCCCCGCGCTGATCCGTCGTCTCGTGCCGCCCCAAAGCCTGAGCCGCATCATGGGTCTGTGGGGCAGTTATATGCCGCTGGGCACCGTCGTCATCCTGCTGACCGGGTCCTGGGTTCTGAGCCTGGGCAGCTGGCAGCTGCTGTGGTCACTGCTGGCGGCCTTGACGCTGTGCGGCCTGCTGCTGACCTTGCGCCTCGTGCCGCCGGACCCGATCACCACCGGAACACGACGGGACTCCGCCGCGCAACTGGTGCGCACGACCCTGGGGTCGGCCAATGTCTGGCTGATGGCCTTGATCTTCGGCCTGTACGCAAGCCAATGGATGGCAGTGATCGGCTTCCTGCCGACGATCTATGCCGCCCAGGGCATCAGCGGCACCACGGCGGGGCTGCTGACGGCCATCGTGGCGGGCGCCAACGCTATCGGCAACCTGTCCGCCGGACGTCTGCTCCATCACGGCATCGCGGCCTGGCAACTGCTGGTCACGGGGCTGGCGACCATGATCCTGTGTGCCTACGCCGCGTTCGGTGCCGGCCTGCCGGCACCGGGCCAGTTCGCGGCGGTGTGGGTCTTTTCCATGGTGGGCGGCCTGGTGCCGACAACGCTGTTCGTGCTGGGACTGACGCTGGCGCCCACCCCGCAGACAGCCTCCACGACCATCGGCTGGATGCAGCAATGCTCATCGCTGGGACAGTTCATCGGGCCGCCTGTCGTGGCCTGGGTGGTCAACCGGGCCGGCGGCGACTGGCAATGGACCTGGACCGCCACGGCAGCCTTTGCGGCGGCGGGCATCGTCCTGTCGGCGTTGATCGGTCTGCGCATGCGGGCCGGAGCGGCCGCATCATGGAAGGCTCGGCCGCCACGGACAGACGGCAGCCCTCCGGATCTCAGGTGACTCCGCTGTCCTGCGGCGGACTCGCCGGAGGGGCGAGGCCCTCCCAGCGCGCGCCGGGCACATGAATATCGAACAGTTCCAGCACGCGGCCCACGGTATGGTCGATCAACTCATCGAGCGTGACCGGACGCAGGTAGAAAGCGGGCAGCGGCGGAAAGATCACCCCACCCATTTCGGTCACGGCCGTCATGTTGCGCAGGTGAGCCAGATTGAAGGGGGTCTCGCGGACCATCAGCACCAGCCGGCGACGTTCCTTGAGGGTCACATCCGCCGCCCGGGTGATGAGATTGTCCGACAGGCCGTGCGCCACAGCGGCCAGCGTCCGCATGGAACAGGGCACCACCACCATGCCGGCCGTGTGGAAACTGCCGCTGGCCAGCACCGAACCGACATCACGATGACTGTGAACATGGTCGGCCAGCGCCTGCACGGCCTGACGATCCAGGCCGAGCTCATGACGGATGTTCAGCACCCCCGAGGGGGACATGACGAGATGGGTTTCCACCCCGCCCTGTTCCCGCGCGATTTCCAGCAGCCGGGTGGCATATCGGACACCGGTCGCGCCGCTGATCCCGACGACCAGTCGCCGGGGAGGATTCACTCGATGGCCCCGGCGTCCTTCAGCAGCTGGGTCAGCTCGCCGCTCTGGTGCATTTCGTTCATGATGTCGGTGCCGCCGACGAATTCGCCCTTGATATAGAGCTGGGGAATCGTGGGCCAGTTGGCGTAGTCCTTGATGCCCTGGCGCACTTCGGCGTCTTCCAGCACGTTGACGGTGACCAGCTTGGTCACGCCGGTTTCTTTCAGAACCTGGATCGCGCGACCGGAAAAGCCGCATTGGGGGAACTGGGCCGTGCCCTTCATGAACAGGACGACCGGGTGGCCGGTGACCGTCTCACGGATGAAATTCTGGACTTCGGATTGAACTGCTTCGCTCATGGTGGTCTCGCTGAAAAATACCTCTGAACCGCGCCTCGGGGCGTCCCAAGGCAAAAAACTCAGGCCGGGAAACGGCCCCGGGTGATCCGCTCGATGCCAGACAGGTCACGCTCGCTGGCCACGTCGGTGAATCCCCGACACAGAAACAGGGACCGGACGGCGGCCGCCTGATCCCAACCGTGCTCCACGCACAAGATCCCGTCACGGGTCAGATGAGCCGGCGCGCCCAGCACGATGTCGCGCAAGGCCTGCAGGCCATCGGCCCCGTCAGTCAGGGCACCTGGGGGTTCAAAACGCAGGTCCCCCTGCTCCAGGTGCGCATCCTGCGCGTCGATGTACGGCGGGTTCGAGACGATCAGATCGAATCGCCCAGAACCCAACTCGGTATCGTACCAATTCCCGTGTGAAAACCATAGTTTTGCCCCCAGATCGCGTGCGTTCTTTCGTGCCACCTCCAGGGCCCCGGCGCTGCGATCGGAGGCCCGTACCCGGGCGTCGGGCCGCTCCAGCGCCAGTGTCACCGCCACGGCGCCGCTGCCAGTGCCCAGATCCAGCACATGCGGCGCGCGCACGTCACGGATCGCCCGCAGGCCGCATTCGACCAGCAATTCGGTCTCGGGCCGGGGAATGAGCACCGCCGGCGTGACCCGGAAATCGCGTCCGAAGAACTCCCGATGTCCCAGGATATAGGCCATCGGCTCGCCTGCCATCCGGCGGGCCTCCAGCGCCTGATAGGCGACGATCTGCGCCGGACTCAGCGGATCGCCATCGTGCGCGATCAGCCAGGCGCGCGGCACGCCGAGCACATGCCGCCACAGCAGATGCGTCTCCAGCCGCGGCAAGGCGCTGGCGGACAGGGATTCTCGCAGGGACAGGGTCATTCGAGCGCCAGCGCGGCGAGTTGCTCAGCCTGATGCTCGGCCAGCAGCGCGCCGGTCAGCTCGCTCAAATCGCCGTCCATCACCTGCGCCAGTTTGTACAGCGTCAGATTGATGCGGTGATCGGTGACGCGCCCCTGCGGGAAATTGTAGGTGCGGATGCGCTCCGAGCGGTCGCCGGAGCCCACCAGGCTCTTGCGTTGGGCGGCCTCGCGGGCCTGGGCCTCCTGCTGCTGGCGGTCTTTCAGGCGGGCCGCCAGCACCTGCAGGGCCTTGTCCTTGTTGCGATGCTGCGAACGATCGTCCTGGCATTCCACCACCAGGCCGGTCGGCAGGTGCGTGACGCGCACCGCGGAATCGGTCTTGTTGATGTGCTGGCCGCCGGCTCCGCTGGCGCGGAACGTATCGATACGCAAGTCGTTGGGATCGATACGGATATCGGCCTGGGGATCGGCTTCGGGCATCACTGCCACGGTGCAGGCGGACGTGTGCACACGTCCCTGGGATTCGGTTTCGGGTACGCGCTGGACGCGGTGGGCACCGGACTCGAATTTCAGCCGCCCATAGACACCCTCCCCCTCGATGTGGGCGATGACCTCTTTGTAGCCGCCCAGCTCGGACGCGCTCTCGGACATCAGTTCCACCCGCCAATGACTGACTTCCGCGTAGCGGGTGTACATGCGCAGCAGGTCGCCCGCGAACAGGGCGCTTTCATCGCCCCCGGTGCCGGCGCGGATTTCCAGAAAGACGCTGCGGTCGTCATCGGGATTTTTAGGCAGCAGCAGAATGCGTAATTCGTCTTCCAGCGCCTCGATGTGCGCATCGGCTCCCGCCAGTTCCTCCTCGGCCAGCGCCTTCATGTCAGGATCGGACAGCATGTCCCGCGCCGTATCGCGGTCGTCGCACGCACGCAGCCAGGACTCGAAGACCCGCACCACGGGCTCCAGTTCGGCGCGTTCGCGCGTCCACCTGCGGAAGCGGTCCATATCGTCAGCGCTGTCGGGCTCAGCCAGCAGGGCATCGATCTCGGCCAGACGGTGGCCGAGCTGTTCCAGGCGGCTGCGCATCGAACTTTTCATGGAGGAGGGGGATTCCGGGGAATGACAAGGAAGCCTGAATCCGGCCCGCAACGGGCCGGATCGGCACGAAGAAGAGGGATCGCCGCTACCGGTGGCGGGGGCTGGATTCGGGCAGCAGCCGGGGCAGCAGCGTCAGCAGCTGGTCGCGTTCAGCGCCTTCACTGCGATTCAGCGCGGCCAGCGGGCCGTGCATGTATTTGTGCGTCAGACTGTGCGCCAACAGCTCGAGCACGGCCTCGGGATCGTCGCCGCGGGCCAGCAGGCGCCGGGCGCGGTCCAGTTCCGACAACCGCAGAGCGTCGGCATTTTGCTGATAGTCGATGATGGCAGGCACGATTTCGCGTTTGCTCATCCAGTGCATGAAATGCCGCACCCTGGCCTCAATGATGGCCTCGGCCTGAACCACGGCGGCGCGGCGCGCGTCGGTGCCCGACTGCACCATGCGCCCCAGGTCGTCGACCGTGTACAGATAGACGTCGGCAAGACGGCCGATTTCGGGCTCGATGTCGCGCGGCACCGCCAGATCGACCATCACCATGGGACGGTGGCGGCGCGCACGCGCCGCTCGTTCGACCATCCCCAGGCCGAGGATGGGCAGGGACGAGGCCGTACAGGAAACGACCACATCGAATTCGGCCAGATGATCAGGCAACGCCGACAGCTTGAGCGTGCGGGCGTCAAATCGAGCGGCCAGGGTCTCGGCCCGATCCAGGGTCCGGTTGGCCACCGCGATCTGGCGCGGCCGCACCGCCGCAAAGTGCGTGGCGCAGAGCTCGATCATCTCGCCCGCGCCGATGAACAGCACGTTGCTACAGGACAGGTCTCCCAGCACACGCTCGGTCAGGCGCACGGCGGCGGCAGCCATGGAAACGGAATGCGCGCCGATGGCCGTCTGGGAACGGACTTCTTTGGCCACAGAGAAGGTGCGCTGGAACAACTGGTGCAGCAGCGTGCCCAGCGTGCCGGCCTGCTCGGCCGTGCGCACAGCGTCTTTCATCTGACCCAGGATCTGCGGCTCGCCCAGCACCATGGAGTCCAGGCCACTGGCCACGCGGAAGGCATGGCGCACGGCATCGTTGTGCTGGTACTGATAGAGATGAGGGGCCAGCAGACCGGCTTCCAGGCGGTTGAATTCCGCCAGCCAGCCAGGCAGTTCCGGCGCAACCCCGGCATCGGCCGCACAGTAGATTTCGGTGCGATTGCAGGTGGACAGGATGGCGGCCTCGCGCACACCGCTGCCAAAGGTGGCGCGCAAGGCGGCCAGGGCGGGCTTGACCAGTTCGAGCGGAAACGACACGCGTTCCCGCACGGAAACCGGGGCGGAAACGTGGTTCAAGCCAAAGGTCAGGACGTCGACGGACATGCCCGCAAGAAAAATCTGCACACAAAGATGGGCCTTATTATAAGGCGACGCCCGCCTTCATGGAATGCCGGGCCCTGGTTTTGTACCTGGGCGTAGTCTGCACTGAATCAAATTTTCATGTATGATTCTGCGTCTTGGCCCGGTAGCTCAGTCGGTAGAGCAGAGGATTGAAAATCCTTGTGTCGGTGGTTCGATTCCGCCCCGGGCCACCA
>NZ_JBKEAA010000012.1:0-182835 GCF_047971665.1 Castellaniella sp.
CGACCTTCTCATTACAAGTGAGCTGCTCTACCAACTGAGCTAAGCCGGCCAAGGACCGTCATTCTACAGGATGGCGCATCCTCTATTTGACGACCTTCAGGTGTGACGGCCTGGGGGTATCGGGATCATCGTCCGGAAGCGTCGCAGGCGTCGGCGGCTCGGGCGGGTCGCCGCCCCCCGGGTAGGGTTGCGAGGCGACCACCTCGAAGCCCATCCCGGCGCCGGTTTCGCGGGCATAGACGGCCGAAACCGCCCCCACGGGGATGAACAGATGCTCTACCGCACCATTGAAGCGGGATTCGAATTCGATGTATTCGTTGCCCAGCGTCAGGCGATTGGTGGCGAGATGGCTGATGTTCAGCGTGATCTGGCCATCATGAACGTGCGCGAGAGGCACCACGGTGTTTTCGTCAACGGTGACCACCAGGTAGGGGGTATAGCCATTGTCGGTGCACCATTCGTGCAGCGCACGGATCAGGTACGGTTTGGTCGAGGATTCCTGCATGTGTTCAGCGGCGCATGACCTTTTCGGACGGCGTCAGCGCCTCGATGTAGGCGGGACGCGAGAACAGCCGCTCGGCATATTTCTGGATCGGCGCGGCGCTCTTGGGCAGCTCGATGCCGTAATGGCCCAGACGCCACAGCAGCGGCGCGATGGCGACGTCCAGCATGGAGAATTCCTCGCCGAGCATGAATTTGTTCTTCATCAGCAGCGGGGCCAGCTGGGCCAGACGGTCGCGGATGTTGACGCGCGCGGCATCGCGGGCCTTTTCGTCCGTGATGCCGCGATTTTCGAGCGTGGAGACGTGGACGAACAGTTCCTTTTCGAAGTTGCACAGGAACAGGCGGGTGCGCGCCCGCATGATCGGGTCAGCCGGCATCAGCTGCGGATGCGGGAAGCGCTCGTCGATGTATTCGTTGATGATGTTCGATTCGTACAGGACCAGGTCGCGCTCGACCAGGATAGGCACCTGGCCATACGGGTTCATCACCAGAATGTCTTCGGGTTTGTTGTACAGGTCGATGTCGCGGATTTCGAAATCCATACCCTTTTCGAACAGCACAAAGCGGCAGCGTTGCGAAAAAGGGCAGGTCGTTCCGGAATAGAGCACCATCATGTCGTGGGTTCCAATGCAAAAGAAGGCGGAGAATGCGCGTGATCCTGAAAACACCAGCCAGGCGTGACAACGCCTGGCTGGCACCCGATCCGCAAGATCGGAGGGTCACGCGCCCCGAAGAGCGTGGCTGACCTTAGCGGACATGCTTCCAGTATGCCGCATTCATGCGCACGGCGACAAACAGGAACAGGAACAGGAACAGCATGACCCAGACGCCGATCTGCTTGCGCGCCAGTTGACCGGGTTCCGCCATCCAGCCCAGGAAATTGCTGAGATCGGCGACATCGCTTTCGAATTTGGCGAAAGTCTTGGCGTCGGCGGAGTCAAAACGCGTGACGCGCGTGGCCTCGCCGGTATAGTCCTTCAGGACCTCGGACTTGGCCGTCGGAATGCCATCGGCATCATAGACCGTCGTGGTGCGCTCCCAGCGCTCGTTGCCCTTGTCGTCGGCAACCTGATGGACTTCGATGTCGGTAAAGCTGCGCGGGCCTTCGCGTTCCCAGAGCACGTTGGGCATGCCGACACTGGGGAAGACGACGTTGTTCCAGCCGGTTTTCTTGCTGGCATCGCGATAGAAGGTACGCAGGTAGGTATAGATGTAGTCCACGCCGGACGGGCCGAAGTTGGTGCTCTTGGCGCGGGCGATCACGGACAGGTCCGGCGGCGTGGTGCCGAACCATTTTTTCGCGTCTTCGGGGGTCATGGAGATCTTCATCAGATCGCCGACCTTTTCGCGGGAGAACAGCAGGTTTTTCTTGATTTCGTTTTCGGACAGGCCAAGGTCCATGAGCTTGTTGTAGCGCATGGCGTTGGCGCTGTGACAGTTCAGGCAATAGTTGACGAACAGTTTGGCGCCATTTTGCAGGGCTGCCAGATCGGTGATGCGATCGGGAGCGCGATCCAGATGCGCGCCGCCCTCGGCGGCGAACGTCAGCGTGCAGGTCAGAGACAGGGCCAGGGCACCGAGCAGTTTTTTCAGCATGATCTTTCCATGACAGTCAGTGGTTCGGCCTTCAATGGGCCCGGAAGGTAACGCGGTCGGGAACCGGCTTGAAGGTGCCCAGGCGGCTCCAGACGGGCATCGCCAGGAAGAACGCCAGATAGATGACCGTCCCGATCTGACCGAGGAGGGTGTAGGTCGGCGACACCGGCTGCGTGCCCAGCCAGCCCAGGATCAGGAAGTCGATGATGAAGATCGCGTACAGCACCTTGTGCCAGCCTGGACGGTAGCGGATGGACTTGACCGGGGAATGATCCAGCCACGGCAGGAAGAACAGGATGACGACGGCACCGCCCATGGACACCACGCCCCAGAACTTGGCGTCTAGCACCCTCATCAGGACGGCGACCAGGATCAGGATGGCAGGCACGGCCAGCCGCCAGATGCCGGAGAGCCGTCCCTTGACGAACAGCACGGCGGCGGCGAGCACGGCGCCGGCCGCCAGCACCCAGGTGAAGTCGCTGGTGGTGGCGCGCAGCATGGTGTAGAACGGCGTGAAATACCAGACCGGCGCGATGTGCGGCGGTGTTTTCAGCGGGTCGGCCGGCAGGAAGTTGTTGTATTCCAGGAAATAGCCGCCCATTTCGGGGCCGAAGAAGATGATCGCGGCAAACACGATCAGGAAGCCCGCCACACCCACCACATCGTGCACCGAGTAGTAGGGATGGAACGGGATCCCGTCCACGGGGTGGCCGTTCTTGTCCTTGGGGCCCTTCTTGATCTCGACGCCATCGGGGTTGTTCGAGCCGACCTCGTGCAGGGCGATGATGTGCGCCACGACCAGGCCGATCAGCACCAGAGGTATGGCGATCACGTGGAAGGCGAAGAACCGGTTCAGCGTCGCGTCGGACACGACGTAGTCGCCGCGGATCCACAGGGAAAGCTCGGGGCCGATGAAGGGGATGGCCGAGAACAGGTTCACGATCACCTGGGCGCCCCAGTAGGACATCTGGCCCCAGGGCAGCAGGTAACCGAAGAAGGCCTCGCCCATCAGGCACAGGAAAATGCCCACGCCGAAGATCCAGACCAGCTCGCGCGGCTTGCGGTAGGAGCCATAGAACAGGCCGCGCAGCATGTGCAGGTAGACCACGACAAAGAACATCGAGGCGCCGGTCGAGTGCATGTAGCGGATGAACCAGCCGCCCGGCACCTCGCGCATGATGTATTCGACGGACTCGAAGGCAAAGCGCGCATCGGGCTTGTAGTTCATCACCAGGAAGATCCCGGTGACGACCTGGATCACCAGCACCAGCAGGGCCAGCGATCCGAAGAAATACCAAAAATTGAAATTTTTAGGAGCATAGTATTCGGACATATGCTCTTTGAACATTTTGGTGAGCGGGAAGCGGTTGTCCACCCAGCCAAGCAACCCGGTCGTCTCGATGTTTTTATCGGCCATGAAAGGCTCCTAGATTCAATATCGCAATAGGATGAACGGAGGCGTTCATCAAGCCTTGTCGTTTTCTTCGACGCCGATGGTGATGCGGGTGCCATCGGCGGAGAAAACGTAGGGCGGGATTTCGAGATTGTCAGGGGCCGGCTTGTTGGCGAACACCCGGCCAGCCAGGTCGAAGGTCGAACCATGGCAGGGACACAGCCAGCCGCCGGGCCAGTCGCCGGGCAACCCGGGCTGGGCGCCGGTCTGGAAGTGGGCGGTCGGCGAGCAGCCCAGATGGGTGCAGATGCCGATGCAGACAAAGTATTCGGGCTTGCGCGAACGGTAGTCATTCTTGGCCCATGCCGGTGTAAAACCGGGACGCTCGGAATCGGGATCGGCGAGTTCGGCGTTGTGCTTGGGCAGGTCGGCGAGTTCGGCCTTGGTGCGGCGCACGATCCAGACCGGCTTGCCGCGCCATTCGACCGTCATCATCTGGCCCTCGGCCAGTCCCGAGATGTCCGCCTCGACCGGCGCGCCGGCCGCCTTGGCCTTTTCGGAGGGCGCGAACGAACCGACGAAGGGAACAACCGTGGCCACACCCGCGGCTCCGCCAAGAGTACAGGCCGATGCGACCCAGAAACGGCGCGAAGGATCGGGGGGCAGGTTCGGGTCGACTGCGCCCTGCTCGTCGGACTGTGTCGGATGCTGACTCATGCTGTTATCCCAGGTTGCCGCCCGATGGGCGGAGCGATTTGAACGTGATCAGCCCTTGCGGGAGACAGAGAACCTGCTGCTCCACAAGGGTCTTCAACGGCGTATTATAGCGTTACGCCCAGTGGGGTAAATCAATTGAGGGGTATAGCAATGAGCACATCCGGGGGGTTCATCAAAGAATTCCGGGAATTCGCCATCAAGGGCAATATGATGGACCTGGCGATTGGGGTCATCATCGGAGGCGCCTTTGGCAAGATCATCGATTCGGTCGTCAATGATCTGGTCATGCCGCTGATCAATTTCGTCCTTGGCGGCAGTGTCAATTTCGACAACCTGTTCTGGGTGCTGCGCATGCCCGAAGGCTACGCCGGAGCCATGGCCATGGCCGATCTGTCCAAGGCCGGTGCCGTCGTGTTCGCCTGGGGTCACTTCCTGACCATCCTCGTCAATTTCCTGCTGCTGGCCCTGGTGGTCTTCATGATGGTGAAGATGATCAACAACGCCCGCAAACGCGCCGAGGCCGAGGCGCCCGCCCCCGCGCCCGCCGCCCCGCCCGAGGATGTCGTCCTGTTGCGTGAAATCCGCGATGCGCTGAAAAAATAAACGCTGCCGGCAAGCGCGATCGCGGCATCGGGGACTAGACGGGGTTGTCGATGTCCACGAATTCGCAGGGCACCCCGAACTGCGCTTCGATGACCGCCCCCAGGGCCCGGACCCCGTAGCGTTCCGTCGCATGGTGGCCGGCGCTCAGGTACGCAGCGCCGGTTTCACGCGCCAGATGCACGGTCGGTTCGGAGATCTCTCCACTGACATAGCAGTCCGCGCCCGCCGCCAGGGCGGCCTCCATCATGCCCTGAGCGGCTCCGGTGCACCAGGCCAGCCGTCGCACGGGACGTTCGGGTACGCCGATCACCTGAGGCGCGCGTCCCAGCCGGCGGGCCATGTCCTCGGCCAGCGCGCCGACCGTCATGTCCCGCGCCGGGGCACCCAGCCAGACCAGATCATCAGGCCCGCAACGTCGGGGCACCCCGTCCGGACGGATGTCCGGCGCCCAATCCATGACCCGGGCCAGTTGCGCGTTGTTGCCCCATTCCAGATGCGCGTCCAGCGGCAGATGGTAGGCGAACAGGTTGATTTCGCGCGCCATGAGCGCCGACAGACGGCGGTGCTTGATGCCGCGGATGCAGGGATCCTCGTTCTTCCAGAACCAGCCGTGATGCACCAGGATCGCATCCGCATCGAGCGCGACGGCCGCCTCGATCAGCGCCTGCGAGGCCGTCACGCCGGTGACGATGCGACGGATCTCGTCACGGCCCTGAACCTGCAGACCATTGGGGCAATAATCACGAAAGCGTTCAGGCTGCAGCGCCTCGTCGAGCCAGTCCGCCAGCGCCTGGCGTGATATGTTGGTGGCCATATGCCGATGTCCTTTAGTATGTCTGTTTGCTGCCGAACCACCCCAAGCTCAAGACGCATTCAGTGATTCCATGTTCATAAGACGATTGTGGCTGATTTTCGCCCAGACGGTGACGGTCTGTCTGGGCATCCTGTTCCTGGTGACCACCCTGAGGCCCCAGTGGCTGCCGGGCGGGACGGCGACGTCCGTGGCCGTGAGCGGTGCGCCCGTGACGCCGGGTGGCACGGCGTCCGGACAAGCCGCCACGCCGGCCAGCTACGCCACCGCCGTCGCCCGGGCCGCGCCATCCGTGGTCAACATCTACACCACCAAGCACGTGGACGTGCCGCTGATCCCCCTGCCCTCCGATCCACAGCTGGAACGGTTCCTGCGCGGCCTGCCGGGATTCACGCGGCGCGAGGCCTCCACCAGCCTGGGCTCGGGCGTGATCGCGCGGGCCGATGGCGCGATCCTGACCAACTACCATGTGATCGAGGCCGCCGACGCAATCGAGGTGCGCCTGCGCGACGGACGTCAGGCAGCCGCGAAACTGATCGGCGCCGATCCCGAAAGCGACCTGGCCGTGCTGAAGATCGACCTGCCGGATCTGCCGGCGATCGTCTTCGACCCCGCGCCGTCGGTGCGCGTGGGCGACGTGGTGCTGGCCATCGGCAATCCGTTCGGGGTCGGCCAGACCACGACCCAGGGGATCGTGTCCGCCGTGGGCCGCAATCGCCTCGGCCTGAACACCTACGAAGACTTCATCCAGACCGACGCGGCCATCAACCCGGGCAACTCGGGCGGCGCGCTGATCGACACCCGGGGCGAGCTGGTCGGCATCAATACGGCGATCTATTCCGAGACCGGCGGATCGCTGGGCATCGGTTTCGCCATCCCCGCCGCCTCGGCCCACCAGATCCTCAACGAGATCCTGGCGCATGGCCGCGTGCGGCGGGGATGGCTGGGGCTGGAGCCCCAGGACATCACGCCCGATCTGGCCCAGGCCTTCGGCCTGAAGGACACGCGCGGCGCCATCGTCGCCCGCATCCTGCGAGGCGGGCCGGCGGCGCGCGCCGGGATGCGGGTGGGCGACATCATCCGCTCGCTGAACGACCAGCCCGTGGAGGATGCCTACGACCTGGTCAGCCGGCTGGCGCCCCTGCAGACAGACTCGACGGCCCGGCTGACGCTGCTGCGCCAGGGCCGCTCCCTGACGCTGGACGTGCGGGTCGGCACCCGCCCGCCGGCAAACAAGCCAAAACACTGACGCGCCAGGCACACCCACGCGCTGAAAACCGACATATTCCTGTCATCTCGCTGCCCTAGACTGCCGGCTCCTCCCCTCGTTTTCCAGGAAGAGTCCATGTCGTTTCTCCGTCCCTCCATTCTGGCCGTCCTGATCGGTTGCGCGCCCTGGACCGTCATGGCCCAGGCGGCATCACCAGCCACCCTGAAGGGCCATGCCATCCTTCCGTCCGCCAGTCTCGTGACCCCGCCGGCCAACGCCCCCGCCGATCTGAAAGTCTCGGGAAAATACACGCGCGGGGTCCGCACCAGCACGCCGGGTTCAGTCATGGGCCGGTCGGCCGACCGCGCGACCGGCGCCACTCTGCCCACCCGGGGGCAGATCCGCCAGGGCCACTCGGGCGTGAAGGTCATGCCCGACGGCACCCTCTGGGTCCTGACCGACAACGGTTTCGGGCGCAAGGCGAACTCCATGGACGCCATGCTGTACCTGAACCAGTACCGCGTCGACTGGCAAGCGGGCAAGCTCGAGCCATTGCGCACGACATTTCTGCGCGATCCCGACCGCAAGATCCCTTTTCGCATCGTCCATGAGGACACCCCCGAACGCTATCTGACCGGTTCCGATCTGGATACCGAGAGCTTCCAGCCGATCGGCGCGCACTTCTGGATCGGGGACGAGTTCGGTCCCTACCTGATCAAGGCCGACCGCTCGGGCAAGGTGCAGGCCCTGTTCGAGACGCAGGTCGATGGACGGATCATCCGCTCCCCCGACCATCATGCCGTCGCGTCTCCCGGCGCCCCAGAACAGACCTACCGGGGGGTCACGCTCAAGCGCTCGAAAGGCTTCGAGGGCATGGCGGCATCCAGGGACGGCAAATTCCTCTATCCCCTGCTGGAAGGCGCGATCTGGAACGAATCGGCCAAGGCCTGGGAACAAGTGGGCGGCGCGACGGTGCTGCGCATCCTGGAATTCAGCGTGGCCGACGAGCGCTGGACCGGCCGGTCATGGTTCTACCCACTGGAAGACGCGGGTCATGCGATCGGCGATTTCAACATGATCGACGCCACGACCGGTCTGGTGATCGAACGCGACAATGGCGAGGGCACACCCGACAAGGCCTGCGCGCCGGGCGCCGACACGCAAACCTGCTTCTCGAATCTGCCCCGCTTCAAGCGGGTCTACAAGATCGAGTTCTCGGATGCGAATGCCGGAAAACTGGTGCGCAAGCTGGCCTACGTGGACCTGCTCGCCATTCAGGACCCGGACCACAAGGCCCGCAAACCGCTGACCAACGGCACCCTGCAATTCCCGTTTTTCACCATCGAGAATGTCGACGTCGTGGACGCCGAGCACATCATTGTCGGCAACGACAACAACTTTCCCTTCTCATCCAGCCGGGAACCGAACCATCAGGACGACAACGAATTCGTGCTGCTGCGCGCCCCCGACCTGCTGCAAGCCCGATAAGCCCATGAAATCCCTCGATCTCGACGACATCCCCGCCAACCCCGCGATGGCGGACTCCCTGGACCAGTTGCTGGCGCGCCTGGAGAGCCGCCGCCGCTTCCTGAAGGGCGGCCTGGGCCTGAGCGCCGTGAGCTTCCTCGGCGGGCTGCTCCCCGCCTCGCGGACGCTGGCAGGCGAGACATCCGCCCCGATCGCTGCGCCCCTGGGCTTCAAGGCCGTCCCCATGAGCACCGCCGATCGCGTGACCGTCCCCGAGGGCTACGCGCACGCGGTCATCAATCGCTGGGGCGATCCGCTGACAGCGAACGCGCCGGCCTTCAAGGGCGACGCCAGCGACGACAGCGCGGCTCAGGCGACACAGACCGGCTACAACCACGACGGCCTGCATTTCTTTCCCATCGACGGCAAGGACGGCGTCACCGGCAGCAGCACCGAGGGCCTGCTGGTCACCAACCACGAGTACGTCACGCCCCACTATTTCTTTCCCAAAGGCGTCCAGCCCGGTGCAGAAGGGTGGGGACCGGACTGGATTCGCAAGGCACAACACGCCCAGGGGGCTTCCATCGTCCACATCCGGCTCGATGCGCAAGGCCAGTGGCAGCGGGTCACCGATTCGCCCTACAACCGCAGCATCCACGCCAACACGCCGATTCGCATGACGGGCCCCGCCGCCGGCCACCCCCTGCTGCGCACGCAGGCCGACCCCGAGGGCACGCGGGTGCTGGGCACATTCGGCAACTGCGGCAACGGCTGGACACCCTGGAACACCTACCTGACCTGTGAAGAGAACTTCACCGACTATTTCGGCATCGGAGCGCGCGCCGAGGCGTCGGTGGACGACCTGGACGAGGCCGCCCGGCAGCACAGGCTGCGCTACAAGGGTGGCCGCAAGACATCCAGTCCCGACTATGCCTGGGACACCCATGACGACCGGTTCGACTGGACACGCGAGCCGCACGAATACAACCGTCACGGCTGGATCGTGGAGATCGACCCCTTCGATCCCTCGGCCGCGCCCCGCAAGCTGACCGCCCTGGGCCGCTTCAAGCACGAAAACGCCGCCCTGACGGTTGCCGCCGACGGACGCGTCGTGGTCTACATGGGTGACGACCAGCGCAGCGAATACATCTACAAGTTCGTCTCGAAAAACGCGTACCAGCCCGGCGCGCCCGGCAACCGGACGCTGCTGGAACACGGCACGCTGTACGCCGCCCGGTTCGAGGACGACGGCAAAGGCGCCTGGATCGCGCTGACCCTGGACACGCGCGGCACGGATGGACGGCGCCTGGGGGACCGTTTCAACGAGGACCTGGGCGAACTGCTGATCAGGACGCGGCAGGCCGCCGATGCTGTCGGCGCCACCCCCATGGACCGGCCCGAATGGATCGCCGTGCATCCACGCACCGGCGAGGCCTATGCCACCCTGACCAACAACAAGGATCGCGGCAGCGGCAAGGCGCGCTGGCCGGGCGGACCGGATCATCCCGGCGCCGATGCCGCCAATCCTCGCGACAAGAACATCTACGGCCATATCGTGCGCTGGCGCGAAGCGGACCGCGACCCGTGCGGCACGACATTCCAATGGGACATCTTCGCGCTGGCCGGCAACCCCGTCCAATATCCGGAAGGCGATCCACGCCGGGGATCGGCCTCGATCTCCGCCGCCAATACCTTCAACAGTCCCGATGGTCTGGGATTCGACGCACAGGGCCGCCTGTGGATCCTGACCGACGGCAACAACGGCAACCGCGGCGACTACGCGGGCCAGGGCAACAACCAGATGCTGGTCGCCGATCCGGTCACGGGCGAACTGCGCCGGTTCCTGACCGGCCCCAAAGGCTGTGAGGTCACCGGCATCACCTGGACCCCCGACCAGCGCTTCGTGTTCGTCAACATCCAGCATCCTGGCGAAGGGCCTGGGCTGGACGACGCCCAGGCCGCGCCCCTCTCGGTGTCGACCTGGCCCGACGGCGCCGCCGGGACACGGCCGCGACCGGCAACGGTCGTGATCTGGAAAAAGGACGGCGGCACGGTCGGGAGCTGACGGGGGAAGGGGTGCCATGAAAAGGCACGCCCTGGCCTATGAGCCTCTCCGGTCGCCCTTTTCCGGCGTCAGCGGACATTCGGCCAGAATCTCGTAGAACGAGCCCTCCGGACACGGCGCCGAGGCGGCCAGCACGCAACGACGCGGCGTCCAGTCCAGCGGGGCGGGAGCGGGCAGCGCATCCAGGTCGCCTGGCCGCACCCGGCGCAGCAGCGACACATGCGGCCGGAAGGGCTCGTCTGGCCGGGCAAAGCCCCGGCGCGACAGCGCCCGCCACAGCCAACCATGCAACGCATCCAGCCAGGGCGCCGACACCGATGGTCCCACCCAGAGGATCTGGGGGCCGCGAAAGCGGCCATACCGATCCAGACGCAGCGCGCCGCCGATCAACGACGCCTCATCGAGCAAGGCGCTCAGCTCTGCGACCCGCACACCCGACACCGAGCCCAGAAAGGCCAGGGTCAGGTGCAGCGTATCGGGCCGCATGATGCGCCCGCCGAACACCGCATGAGCCTGGTCCGCCCAGCCGGACAGGGTCCTGGCCACTTCAGCATCCGGCCACAGGGCGAAGAACACGCGCCGGCCAGCGGCGTCATCCCGGGCGTCGGGCGCCGCCTCCCGACGCGGCGTCCCCGAGGCGCCCGCCGTCATAGGCCACCCGGCGACGGCAGCGCCTGGCTGCCATTCCCGTTGCCATTGCCATTGCCATTGCCATTGCCATTGCCATTGCCATGGCCATTGCCATTGCCATTGCCATTGCCATTGCCATTGCCATTGCCATTGCCATTGCCATTGCCATTGCCGTTCACATCGTCTTCGTGCAGGCCGATGATCGTCCAGCCGGCCTCGGGCTGCAGTTCCTGGTCCAGGGTGAACGGCAACGCATACCCCTTGGGCGTCAACGCGAACAGCGGCGTCACGGGACGATCCGGACGCGCCGCCAGATATTTCTCGAAATCGAAACTGTCCGTCAGGCGCGTGGCCTTGACCCGCGCGCCGGACGCCAGCAGGGCGGACAACTTCCAGTATCCGAGCTCGGGAGTGAACAGGGTCCGGCCGCGGTAGGCCGCATCCAGCAGGTGTTTCTCGGACTGGCCATTGTCCCGCGACCGGGACAGGGTGAAGACCTTGCGCTTGCCGAATTCGTCGCGGGCGCGCGTCGTGATCAACTGATTGGCATCGTCGCGCGCGCCCAGGGCCAGCAGGCGCCCCAGGCCCGTCGTGTCCAGATTGCGCTGCGCATGCTCGGAAACCGGACTGCCGTGATAAGTGGGCAAGCCCATCATCCGGGCCAGCGACAGACTGTACCAATCGCTGTCGCACAGGCGCACCGGCACATCCTGCTCGTGCAGCGCCTTGCCAATGGCCCGGGCCACGGGATTGGCGCCCGCGATCACGAACCCCACCCGGTCCGGCTCGGCCGCCTTCAGCAGGCGGGCCATGGGCCGGGCGGTCAGGCTCTGCCAGATCACCGTCCCGATGATCAGCAGAAAGGTCATCGGCAACAGCCGGTCAGCCTGGGGCACATCCATCGCCTCCAGGCGCAGCGCAAACAGGGCGGAAACAGCCGCGGCCACAATCCCTCGCGGCGCAATCCAGGCCAGCAGGCCACGTTCACGCCAGTTCAACCCCGATCCCCAGGTGGAAAACATCACCTTCAGGGGCCGCCCGACCCACAGCATCGCGGCCAGCACGGCCAGGGCCGGCCAGCCCAGACCGAACAGCTGGCTGGGCGCCACGCGCGCCGCCAACAGGATGAACAGGACCGAGAGCAGGATCTGGCTGAGGGTTTCCTTGAATTCGAGAATGTCGCGCACCGGCACGCCAGGCCGGTTCGCCAGCCAGATGCCCATGATGGTCACGGTCAGCAGGCCGGATTCGTGCTGCACCGTATTGGACAACGCGAAGGCGGCGAACACCATGGCCAGCACGGACAGGTTGGCCAGAGAGTCCGGCACCCAGCCGCGCCGCAGCAGCAATGCCAGCAGCCACGCCGCGATCACCCCGATGCACAGGCCCGTCGCCAACGTGGCGCCGAAGGCCCACAGCGCGTGGATCCATTCGTGGGTCATGCGGAACGCCACCATCAGGTCATACGCCAGAACGGCCAGCAACGCGCCGATCGGATCGATCAGGATGCCTTCCCAGCGCAACGCATGCGCCACAGGCGCCACGGGGCGCACTGTCTTGAGCAGCGGCGCGATGACGGTCGGTCCGGTGACGACAGTGATGGCCCCGAACAGAATCGCCAGGTCCCAGGGGAAATCGAGGAAATAGTGCACCGCCACGGCCGCCACCGCCCAGGAGATCAGCGTGCCTCCCGTCACCAGCCGCCGCACCACCCGTTCCAGCCCGCGCGTCTGGTGGAATTCCAGCGTCAGGCTGCCTTCGAACAGGATCACGGCCACCGACAGCGACACGAACGGGAACAACAGATCACCGAACAGCGCGTCGGGGTTCAGCACGCCCGCGAGCGGGCCCACGGCAATCCCCACCAGCAGCAGGAACAGAATCGCCGGCACCCCCAGGCGCCAGGCCAGCCATTGGGCCCCCATGGCCACCAGACCGATCCCGGCCAGCATCAGTTCAGGATTGAGCGTCACCCTGGTCTCCTACGTTGATGGCGCAATCATCGCCTGTCGGTCTGCCTCTGTCGCGGGCTCTGCCCGTGCGTCGGCCGATCCCCAGCCAGGCCCGCCAGCCGCGCGTCCGCATCTGCCGCCAGCTCTTGAGCAGGCCATAGGACAGATGGATTTTTTCCTGGCCGACGGGAATGTCCGGCCGCACTCGCATCCAGGATGATTTGGCATACCCCAGGCGCTGGTCCGGATAGACGCTGCGATGGCCGATGATCAGGTAGGCGGCAATGGCCGAGCCGGCCGCGTACAGCGTCCCGACCGCGCCGCCGAACAGCTCCACGCCCATCAGGATCGCTGCCAGCGGGGTATTCGACGCCGCCGCCACCACCGAGACCAGCCCGACGGCCGCGCCCAGGGTCGGGCTGATGCCGAACAGATGCGCGAACGCGTTGCCCGCCACTGCACCAATGACGAACTGCGGCGTGACGATGCCACCGTAGAACCCCGAACCCAGCGTCACCGCCACCAGAATCGTTTTCCACAGGAACCCGGCATAGGGCATGGCCTCACCCGCCAGGGCCTGCTCCATGAGCGGCAGACTCAGGCCCAGATAATCGGACGGAATGGCAAACGAGACCAGCAGCGCCAGCACCAGACCGCCAGCCAGCGGCATCAGCGGCGGCCACACGGACCACCGGGTCTGCAGGCGATGGCAGAAGTTGCGTATGGTGTAGATCACATCCACGAAGACGCGCGCCACCAGGCCGCACAACATGCCGACCAGCAGCGTGCGCAGGAACAGCGACTCGGAAAACAGGGGCAGCACATCGACGGTGTAATGGTCGTACGGAATCCCCAGCGCCTTGCTGACCTGGAACGAGGTCACCCCCGCGATCAGGGCGGGAAACAGAAAATCATGGCGGATGCGGCCGATGGTCAGCATCTCCACGCCATACAGGGCGCCGGCAATGGGCGTGCCGAACACGCTGGCAAAACCGGCGCTGACGCCACAGGCCACGACCCGCTGGCGGACATCGGCGTTCAGCCGGAACAGCTGGCCGATCAACGCGCCCAGCGAAGCGCCGAGATGCGAACAGGGCCCTTCTTTGCCGGCCGAGCCGCCGCTGGCCAGCGTGATGATGGCTGCCACCGGCTTGATCCAGAAAGTGCGCCACGGCATGCGGCCGCCCTGCTCATGCACGGCGGCAAAAATGGAATCCTTCAGGCCCGAAGCATCCAGGCGGCGGCGCGCGTAGCCCATCAACAGTCCGTTGGCCAGCCCCGCCAGCGGCAGCAGTGCCCAATAGGCCCAGAGGGGCATGGACTGCGTGTGGCCGGTCGCAAAGAACAGCGCATGCAGGAACAGGCTGGTACCGCCGCCGACCACCAGCCCGGTCAGGGAAGCCAGGATCAGCCATTGCAGCACCGTCGCCAGCATCACGACGGGTTCCAGCAGATCGATACGGGGCAGGAGGGGCAGTTTCATGGGGCGGCCAGAGGGCGCGCCGCCGGATCGGGGCGGCGCTCGGGGGCCGCGAGGCCCTCGATCAGGAGGAGGTCAGCAAATCAGCACATGGAAGAACACCCACCCCATGCGACGCGTCTCGTCTGGCGTGTCCGATGCTGGCCTGGTCTCGCGCAGTATAGCTGAGGCGACCCGCACGCCGACATCGGCCGGTGAGGATGGGGGTGCGGGCCACAAAAGTTTGATCTACCCCCGTAACACCCCGTTTTTTAGGGTGATTACTGAGTGGTGGACCCAAAGACCCTTGTTACTATGCAACTACGCATCCCTCTCGCAACTGAAAAGGAATCACCATGCCCATCTCGAAATGGCTGGCTGCCTGCGCCGTGGCGGTTACCGCCGCCATCGCAGCCGCCCCCGCGCAGGCGGAAACCAAATTCATCAACATCCTGACCGGCGGTCAGAGCGGGGTCTACTACCCGCTGGGCGTGGCGCTGTCCCAGATCTACAACAAGTACATCCCCGACGCCAAATCCACCGCCCAGGTGTCCAAGGCCTCGGCCGAGAACATGAACCTGCTGCAGGCCGGTCGCGGCGAGCTGGCGTTCGCCCTGGCCGACACCGTGTCCGACGCCTACACCGGCAACACCGATGCCGGCTTCAAGGCGCCGCTCAAGAACCTGCGCGGCATGACGGCCACCTACAACAACTACATCCAGATCGTGGCCAACGCGGATGCCGGCATCAAGACGCTGGCCGACCTCAAGGGCAAGCGCATCTCCGTGGGCGCCGCCCGCTCCGGCACGGAGCTGAACGCCCGCGCCGTCCTCAAGGCCGCCGGCCTGACCTACGACGACTTCGACAAGGTCGAATACCTGCCCTTCGGCGAATCCGTCGAACTGATGAAAAACCGCCAGCTGGACGTGACGCTGCAATCCGCCGGTCTGGGGGTATCCTCCATCCGTGATCTGGCGACCTCGGTCAAGATCGTCATCGTACCCATCCCCGCTGATGTGATCAAGAAAATCGGCAACGCAGCCTACCAGGAGGCCACCATCCCGGCCGGCACCTACGAGGGCCAGGCGCAGGACACGCCCACGGCGGCGGTGCCCAATTTCCTGGTGACCGCCTCGACAGTGCCCGACGATCTGGTCTACCAGATGACCAAGGTCTTCTACGAGCAGCTCGACACCCTCAAGTCCGCGCACAATGCCGCCAAGACGATCAAGCGCGAAAACGCCCTCAAGGGCATGCCGGTTCCCCTGCACCCGGGCGCCGAGCGCTACTACAAGGAAGTCGGTCTGATCAAATGATTTCCGTCGGGCACCGCGCTTCCGGCCACGGCCGGGACCGTGGCGCCCCCCGCTTCCCCATCCGGGCGGTTCCGACCTGTGTCTGAACCGCCTTTTCAGTGTCCAGGTTCCCGCTCATGAGTTCACCCCACGATACGGCCGCCCAACCCCTGCCGCGCAGCATCTTCTGGATCGCTGTGGTCTTTTCCTGCTTCCAGATATGGACGGCGGCCTACAGCCCCCTGTCCAGCCAGGTGATCCGCGCCATCCACGTCGGCTTCGTGCTGCTGATGGTCTTTTCCCTGTATTCCAGCGGCAGCCGCGCGAACCGGACGTTGGGCTGGGTGCTGGGCCTGCTCGGATTCGCGCTCGGTTTTTATCACTGGATCTTCGAGTCCGACCTGACGGCGCGCGCCGGCCAGATGACCGATGCCGACATGGTGGTAGGCATCATCACCGTCGTGCTGGTCTTCGAGGCGACCCGCCGGATGATGGGCTGGGCGCTGCCCATCATCTGCGGCCTGTTCCTGGCCTACGGCCTGTTCGGCCAATATATCCCCGGCCCCTTCATGCACCGGGGCTACGGCCTGGACCAGATCGTCAGCACCCTGGGCTTCGGGGTCGAGGGCATCTATGGCACGCCGACCTACGTGTCGTCCACCTACATCTACCTGTTCATCCTGTTCGGCGCGTTCCTGGAACAGGCCGGCATGATCCAGCTGTTCAGCGACTTTTCCATGGGCATGGTCGGCCATACGCGCGGCGGGCCGGCCAAGGTCTCCGTGGTCAGCTCAGGCCTGATGGGCACCATCAACGGCTCGGGCGTGGCCAACGTCGTCACCACCGGCCAATTCACCATCCCGCTGATGAAACGCTTCGGCTATTCCTCCGCCTTTGCCGGCGGGGTCGAAGCCACCTCCAGCATGGGCGGACAGATCATGCCGCCGGTGATGGGGGCCGTTGCCTTCATCATGGCCGAAACGCTCAACATCGCCTACGTGGAAGTCGTCAAGGCCGCCATCATCCCGGCCATCCTGTATTTCACCACGGCCTTCGTCTCGGTCCACCTCGAAGCCGGCCGCCGTGGCCTGCACGGCCTGGCCAAGGAAGACTGCCCCGATCCCTGGAAAGCCGTGCGCGCGCGCTGGTACCTGCTGCTGCCGCTGATCGGCCTGGTGGCGCTGCTGTTCTCCGGCTATACGCCCCTGTTCTCGGGCACCATCGGCCTGGGGCTGACGGTCATCCTGATTTTCGGCGCCGCCGTCATCCAGGGCGCGTCGCAGCCCATCCTGCGCTACGTGTTCTGGCTGCTGCTGGGCATCGCCTGCGCGGGCTTCCTCAAGTTCGGCGTCACGGATTTCTTTGTCATCATCGCCGTGCTGGGAGGCGTGCTGCTGGTGCGCAAGCACGGACGCGACGCCTTGCGACTGGCCCTCAATTCGCTGGCCGAAGGCGCCCGCAACGCGCTGTCGGTCGCGGCGGCCTGCGCGCTGGTAGGCGTGATCATCGGCATCATCAACCTGACCGGTGTGGCTGCCGAGTTCGGCGGCCAGGTCATCGCCATCGGTGAGAACAGCCTGTTCCTGGCACTGTTCCTGACCATGATCACCTGCCTGGTGCTGGGCATGGGCATCCCGACGATCCCGAACTACATCATCACCAGTTCGCTGGCCGCGCCCATCCTGCTCAAACTGGGCGTGCCGCTGATCATCTCGCACATGTTCGTGTTCTATTTCGGCATCATGGCCGACCTGACCCCGCCGGTAGCGCTGGCGGCCTTCGCCGCCGCCCCCATCGCCCGGGAGAACGGCCTGAAGATCAGCCTGCAAGCGCTGCGTGTGGCCGTTGCGGGTTTTGTGATCCCCTACATGGCCGTCTACGCCCCCGCCCTGATGCTGCAAAGCGACAGCGCCTGGGCCGTGATCTACATCGTGTTCAAGGCGCTGATCGCCATCGTGATGTGGGCCGCCGGGGTCACCGGCTACCTGATGGGCCCCATAAACCGGCTCGAACGGGTCTACGTCATCGCAGCGGCCGCCCTGCTGGTCGCGGCGATCCCGGTGACCGACGAGCTGGGCTTTGCGGCCACGACCCTGTTCCTGATCTGGCACGTAGGGCGCAGCCGCCGCGCCACACAGACCGCCGCCTGATGCTGGGCGCCCTGGGCATCTGCCTGACCCTGGCGGCGGCGCCCGGCGTGCCGCCGCGATTCGTGCCGGTCCGGGCCTTCACGCTGGCCTGGACGCACTCGATCGAAAAAATCCGCTGGGAGGAGGACTACACGGTCCAGGCCGGGCCGGACAGCCGACCGGTACTGGTGCCCGGACAGGCACGTATCCTGGGGTCCGGCGCGGGGATGGAACCCCCGCCGGATGCCACGCTGCGCCCCGATGGCTGGTATGTCTACCAGCCGCATACAGGTCCGCTGAGCGAACTGCGCCTGTCGCGCTCGCCCTATACGGCCGATTACGACTGGTGCGTCGACGGGCGCTGCGAACCAATGCGCGCCCTCATGCCGACCGATGGCGACGTGACGCTGCTGCGCCCCTGCCGGGCGCCTCAGTCGCCGGACTCGGGCACGTAGACGACGCTGCCGTCCTTCATCCGGTAGGCCACGCCGGCCTTGGTGCCTTCGCCCTGGCCGGTCTGGCCGGACGACTTGAACCGCTCGACACGCTCGCCTTGCTTGACGAGCATTTCCATGGTCGGTTTGCCGGCGTCCGTGATCACCGTCACGTCCTGGCGCGTCATGGCCTGCATGATCGGGTTGCTGGCCATGCCGATCAGCAGCGCCGCGATCACCACCAGGAAAATATCGATCAGGTTGACGACGGACAGGATGGGATCGTCGGCCTCGGTTTCCGCCAGGAACTTCATACGGCCGCCTGCCCGACAGCGGGAGTTTCATCCCATTCCTGTTCTTCCTGGGGCGTCGGCCCGGTCAGCCCGGCAGCGGATGCCGCAAGCGACGTCGAGGACTCCGTCAACGGTGCGCGAGACTGCAGCCAGGCCAGTTCCTCGGCCAGCCAGCGGCGACGCACCGAGACGATCCAGAACGTGATCGAGGCCGTGATCAGCGCGACGATCACCGCAGAAAACGCCACGGACAGGCTGCCGGACATGGCCGAGAGATCTCCGTCCGCCAGACCGCGCAGGGCGGGGCCCATCGGAATCATGGTCGCCACCAGCCCCATCATGGGCGCCACGCGGGACACGATGCGCGGCATTTCCAGCAACCGGTGCGCGGCCACGTCCCACTCGTCGCCCCCGGCTGCGGGATGCGCAGCCGCCCAGCGCAGCAGGTCGAAGCAGCGCATATCGTGCGTCTCGTGCCCCGGCGCGCGACCGCGCCGCTGATACCAGCAGACCAGGAAGCCGCCCAGCGCCTGCAGCGCGTAGAGGAACAGCAGGGCGATGATCACCAGCGTCGGGATCAGGAAGATCTGGCCGACCTGGTACATCAGCGTTTCAAGCAATTGGCTCATGAATGAATTTCCTTCTTTAAAGAGACGTAAGCGTTCGAAGGTTCCGGCGGGCTGGCCCGCCGGAACGGCATCAGGCGGAGTGCGGCATGCGGCCCGGGGATCGCCGCGCCTGGCGGATCGCACCGACCCCAAGAGCGGCCAGCAACAGCACGATCAGCGCCAGGCGTGCCAGATCGAGGGTCTGGTCGGCAACCGGCTCGGACGTCTCGGGCGTGCGCTCCAGTTTCATGCCCTCGACCTGTTCGGTCGGCGCCTCGGACGCGGGCTGTTCGGCGGGCAAGGCCTCAGGTTGCGCCGGCGTGGCGGGCGTAGCGGCAAAGGCGGTATCCGTGACCTGCCCATCGGCCACATACTCCAGGAACCGGGCGTTGTCGCTGCGCACATCAAAGCGCGCGGCCAGATCCCGATAGCGCTCCTTGAGCAGCTCGACCGTCTCCGGCTCGGCCTGCCAGTAACCCTGGCGGGCGGCTTCGATCATGCGCTCGATGGTCTGTGCCAGCGCATGCGGGTTTTCCTTTTCGAACCATTCCTTCAGGCCCAGGTCATACTTGTCGCGGACATAGACGTCGGCCATCTGCTCCCACTGATCGTCGCGCACCACCTCGCGCGCCACCGCCGTCCATCCCCACAGATTGTTGGTGGCATTCAGCACCTGCAAGGTACCCGAATAGCCCTCGGCCATCAGCCCCTTGATGTAGCCGGGATGGAACTGACGCGTGGCCAGCTCCTTGGACAGGAACTCGGCGGCGTTCTCCACCCGGCCGGCTCCGCCGCCGCGCAGATTGGAGATATACAGCTGCGGCGGTGCGCCATCCAGGCGCCGCACCGCCAGGCCGATCCCGCCCAGGTACTGGAAGGGATCATCCGTGGTCAGCATGCCATAGGTGTTCGAAGACCGCGACAGCACGGCTCCCTCGGTGCCGCGCAACTGCTCGGCGTAGAGATTCACACCGGCCGCGCCCGTGACACCGGCCTGCCCCCACGTGGAAGAATCCGGGCCATAGGCATACTGCATTTTCGACAGATACAGGTCAGCCATCTTGCGGTCGCCCTCCTCCTTGCCTTCCCAGGTGTCGGTCGCCATCGCCGCGCCATCCAGACCTGTCGAATACGCGCCGGAGGCCGAAGAAAACATCCGCGTCTCGGCCGCCGCGCGGGCCGTGGCCTCGGGCACCCCGTCGGCTTGCAGCTGCGCCTGGATGCGGTTGGTGTTGGCCGCTACGGCATTGTCGGATTCGCCCTCGGCCTGCGCCGCCAGCTGCACGGCACGCGCCAGCTGCTTCATCGCATTGGGGAAATGATCCCGGTACAGACCGGTACCCGACAACACCACGTCCACGCGGGGGCGACCCAGCGTCTCGCGGGGCACCAGCCGCACATCGACGACACGACCGCCTTTGTCCCAGACCGGCTCCACCCCCATCAGCCACAGGGCCTGAGCCTCCAGCAGCCCCTTGTGGCGCATCGTTTCGACCGACCACAGGGAGAAGGTGATTTTCTTGGGCGCCGCGCCGGTTTTCTTCCGGTGCGCCGCGATCAGGTTTTCGGCGGCCTCTTTGCCAGCCTCCCAGGCCTGCGGCGTGGGGACCCGAGAGGGATCGAAGCCGTACAGATTACGCCCCGTGGGGTAGGCATCCGGATTCTTGATCGGATCCCCGCCATAGGATGTCGGCACATACCGCCCGGCCAGCGCATCCAGCAGCCCAGGCAATTCACCCTGAGCGCCGATGGCCTCGTACCAGGCGCGACCCTTTTCCAGCTGCGCCAGCAATTCAGGCGAAGCCCCCTCCGGCATCCGCCCCTCGATCAGCGCGGACCGCAACATCACATAGGGGGCCGATTCGGTCATTTTTTCGTAGTCGACCGCGAACACCTCGTCCTGCTCGGCATCCGCCCCGCCCGCCTGGGCCGCAGAAGCCTCCCAGAACGACTGGCCCAGCATCATCAGGACCGTATACAGGCGATGTTCTTCCTGGGGCGCGCGGCCGAGCGCATGCAGGCCCAGCGGCTGCGCGGTCTGCGCCAGCTCATCCAGATGCTCGTGCAAGGCCTCCAGGAAAGCCAGGAAATCCTGCTCGACACGCGCCTGCGTCCAGCCCATGTCCTGTTCGATGTGCGCCTGCGTCACCCGCTCGACCAGTTCGGCGCGGATCTTTTCGCGCACGGCGCCCTGGTCCTGATTCTTCCACTGCAGCAGCAGCTCGTGGATCGCCATCAGTTCGTCATGCATGCCGGCGGGCCGGAAGGGCGGCGTCTGATGGCTGATGACGACCGCGCGGCCACGACGGCGCGTATTCAGGGCCTCACCGATATTGTCGGCAATATAGGGATAGACAACGGGCACATCACCCAGCATCAGCATCGGATAGTCTTCCGTCACCGACAGGCCGCGCTCCTTGCCGGGCAGCCATTCCTGCGAACCGTGCGTGCCGAAATGCACAAAGGCATCGCTGGCCTGTCGGGTCCGGGCCCACAGGTAGGAGGCCAGATAGAAATGCGAAGGCAACGCGTTCGGAGAGTGATAAATCGCCTTTTCCTTGTCCTCGGCCTGCTCGCCGCGCGGCGGCTGAGGCAGGATCGCGACCTTGCCCAGCAACAAGCGGGGCACGACGAAGAAGGCCTCGCCGTTTTCGCGCAAGACCATGCCGGAAGATTCCGGCGCGCCCCATTGCGCGTCGAGGGCGTTGCGCACGGATTCGGGCAGCGTATTGAACCAGGCGAGATAGTCCGTCAGCGGCATCCGGTCAGCCAGACCGTCGGCCAGCAGAGCCTCCAGCCGGCCTTCGCGATAATAGGGCTCCAGCAGGCGCTGCAATTCGGACAGCAGCGCATCCTCGGCGGGAACCGTGGTGTCGTAACCCGCGTCTTTCAATGCGCCAAGCGTGTTGACCAGGCTTTCCGGCACGTTCAGGAACGAGGCCGACAGATTCTTTTCGCCGGCCGGATAGTTCCAGAAAAATATCGACAGGCGCTTGTCGGCATTCGGCATGCGCTGCAATGCCGCCAGCCGCAGGGATTTGCCCACCACGGTCTTGAGCTGCGCGTCGATGGGCACGAGTTGCTGCTCCGTCTCGCTCATGGCCGAGGCCACCTGGATGTCGGTGATCCCCGCGTATTCCGCCTGTGACATGTAGAAAGGCACGTCGATCAGCGACACGCCCTGCGGATCGGCGCGCCACTGGGCTTCATCGCCCTGGCGATACGGCATCGCCTGGATCACGGGGATCCCCAGCGCCTCGAAAGCGCGGCGCGGCCCGTTGGGTTCCAGCATGATGCGCGTGCTGATGACCACATCGGCCAGCGGTTTTCCCTGAGGCCCCAGCAATCCCTTGATGGCGCCGTCGTTGGTGACCGGATAGTAGTAGGCCATGGGAATCGCGCCGCGCGCCTCGACCTGCCGGATCAGCGTATCGATCAACCGGGTCTGCAATGACGCGACGTATTGCTCATGAAACGCGATGGCCACGACGGGCGGCCGACGCTCGGGATTCTGGATCTGCTCGTCCGTCAATCCCTTCCAGCGCAGGTAGGCGAGCGGGTCGGTGAAAAACGGGGTCGGCGCGTCCGGATGGTACAGCCCGGCCGAAGGGAAAACGACGGGATCTGCGATACCGTCGGTCGGCTGGCCGGACAGCCACGCAGCCACCGTGGCAAAGAAATTGTCGTAGTTCGCCTGTCCGCCATTCGAGTAATACACCGCCAGACGCTGTGCCAGCGATCTGGACATGTTGAGCGAATCGGGCCGCAGATCCCAGAGCCAGGCAATCGGCTGTTTCGCGACCGGCAAGGCGCCCGCCAACCGCCCGCGCATGGCATCCATCAAGTAGGTGTCGATGAAAACCGCGTCATAGCCTTCGAACAGGCCGGCATCCACGTCCTCGGGAATGTCCTTCAGGTAGCGCGACTCGATGGTCACACCATGCGGCTGCGCGATCTCCGACAATGTCCGGAATTTGCCCGGCGGTACATTACCCGTCGCCAGAAACAGGACGGATGCCGCCTGGGCCGAGCCGGCTGCCAGCATCAGCGCCAGGCACAACCCCTTCCATATACCCCACAGCTTGGATCTCACGGACTTCACTCCTCAGGTTCAAGTGAGCCAAGAATTCTAGTATTAATGATAACGATTATCAATTAATATTCTGGGCACGATGGATCAATCACGCACAAACATGATCCAGCGCAAAAGATCACACGATCGCAACATGCCCCCGCCCGCATTCCTGCCGCATGCGTGCGTTCTGCCGCTCGCATGAAAAAGGCTTGCCATTCCTGATCCAAAGTATGATAATCATTCTCATGTATATTTGTGTATGCAACGCGATCAGCGAACGCCAACTCCAGGACGCCATTGCGCAAGGCGCGGCGAATCTGGCCGATCTCCAGGCCCAGCTGGGCGTGGCGACCTGCTGCGGAAGCTGTGCCGACACCGCGACGGAATACCTGCCGGGCGGCCGCTATGCAGCGGATGTCGGCGCCCATGCGGGCGGGCTGGTTGGCGAATTCGAGGTCACCGTCCTGTCGCGAGAGGCCATCCGGCGAGTCGCCTGACCCGCATCGCGCTCCTTTTCCCCGGGTGTCCTCGGACCCCCGGGTCGTGCTAGCCTTGTCTTTTCAGCCCGTCCGTTTCCGGCCGGGCCGCGCACCAAGGAGGCACAGGCCATGAAAGGCGACAAAACCGTCATCCGCTATCTGAACCAGCAGCTGAAAAACGAACTTTCGGCCATCAACCAGTATTTTCTGCACGCGCGCATGCTGCGTCACTGGGGTTTCGACGAGCTGGGGGAACACGAATACAAAGAATCCATCGGCGAGATGAAACACGCCGATCTGCTGATCAACCGCATCTTCATGCTCGACGGTCTGCCGAATCTGCAGGATCTGCACAAACTGCTGGTGGGCGAAACCGTCCCCGAGATCCTGGCCTGTGACCTCAAGCTCGAACTCGGCGGACAAGCGACAGTCAAGGAGGCCATCGCCTACTGTGAGTCCGTCCAGGATTTCACCTCCCGGGACCTGTTCCAGACCATTCTGAACGATACCGAGAACCACATGGACTGGCTGGAAACTCAGATCGGCCTGATCGAGCAGCTCGGCCTGCAGAATTATCTGCAATCGCAGATGTGATCCCTGCGGCCGTGACCGGGCCGGCTCAGGCGCCGGTCACGCCGCGCCACCGCCCCGCGCAGGAGCGCAAACCGCACGGGATGCGGTCAAAAACCGGATCTTTTTGCCGGGCAGTCCGCCACGCGTCCCCAGGCATTGTGGGGCTCGCAGTATTTGTTGCGCGCCGCCCAGGCGCATGAGGGCCGCGAAAAGAACCCCTGCGCCTCGCATGCCTTGAGCTCGGCCTGAAAAGCGGCCTGCCAACGGCCGTCGGAGGCGGCGGCCTGAGGCAAGGGCGGAGGGGGCGCGGTCGTGACGTCGATGGGCTGGACCTCCTGGCTGCCCCCGGCCGATCCGAACTGGGCAATACCCTGCAACCCGTCATCCGACTCATTGCGCGATGCCAGCCTGATGGCCTCGTCCATGGAAATCGTAGTGGTCGCCAGGGCGATCGGCCGGTTGGCTTCCATCAGGGATTCGGGCTGGATTTCCCAGTCGACGGGGGGCGCCATTTCGGGCACGCCCTGGCGCCCGTCGGGCAGCACCTGCGGGGCGGAGGCCACATACGGCTTGCCATTGGCATCCAGCATGGTCGTCTGATCCAGCTCGGGATGCGGTGCGGGCACCTGCTGTGATTGCGCCGGCCCATGGGCGATCAGCCAGTCGCCCAACCGCAGTCCACCCCAGGCGGACGCACCGGCAGCCAGCAGCAGAAAGACGAAAATCAGACGCCAGGACATGAACGGAACGCCTCGTCGGTCAATACGAATGCTGCATTGTATAGGAAGCTCCGGCCACAACTCGATACGGCTTGTGTCTGAACCTCCGGTGCCATTCCGGGTCCTGTTTCATGCGAAAACCCGGCCGGCATGCTCCCGCATGGTATGGAACTCGATGTCGGGGTAGCGCTCCTGGGCCACCCGCAGTTGCGCGGGCGAACTGGCCAGGAAGGCAGCCGCATCCACGACATCGTGCGCGATATGGGCGGCGTTGGCATCCATGAATTTCTTCAGCGCCTTGGGATCGGGGCAGGTGATCCAGCGCGCCATACTGTAGCGCGAGGGCATCAGACGGGCATCGACGCCATACTCGGTCTTCAGGCGATGCGCGACCACTTCGAACTGCAACTGTCCCACGGCCCCCAGGAGCAGCGCCCCGCCGGCGGCTTCGGGCCGGAACACCTGGATGGCCCCCTCCTCGCCCAGCTGGGTCAGACCGGTGCGCAACTGCTTGGTGCGCAGCGGATCCTTGACCTCGACCGCCTGGAACAACTCCGGCGCGAAGAACGGCAGCCCCGTGAAGGTCAGCGATTCTCCCTCGGTCAGCACATCGCCCAGTTGCAAGATGCCGTGGTTGGGAATGCCGATGATGTCGCCGGCATAGGCTTCCTCGACGATCTCGCGCCGTTGCGACAGAAAGGACACGACATTGTTGAGACGGATTTCCTTGCCGTTGCGGGCCACCTTCAGGCGCATGCCGCGCTCGAACCTGCCCGAGCTGACGCGCACGAAAGCCACGCGGTCGCGATGCGCCGGGTCCATGTTGGCCTGCACCTTGAACACAACGCCCGTGAACTTGGGCTCGGCCGGTTGCACGCTGCGTTCGAGCGCGGCGCGCGGTCCCGGTGCGGGCGCCAGTTCCACCAGGGCATCGAGCACTTCGCGTACGCCAAAATTGTTGATGGCCGAACCGAAGAACACCGGTGTCTGCTGACCTTCCAGAAAGGCCGCATGGTCGAACGCCGGCATCGCGCCGGTGATCAGCTCGATCTCTTCGCGGGCTTTGGCATGCGCATCGCCATAGCGCGCCGCCAGTTCCGGATTATCCAGTCCGTCCACAGTCTCGTCATCGTCCCGGTGGCGCTCCGAGCCTGACCGGAAGACCCGCATCCGGTCGTGACGCAGATCGAAGACGCCACCAAAATGGCGTCCCATGCCGACAGGCCAGGAAAACGGGATCGCATCCATGCCCAGATGGGCCTCGATCTCGGAGAGCAGATCGAGGGGCTCGCGCACCTCGCGGTCAAGCTTGTTGATGAAGGTGATGATGGGCGTATCGCGGGCGCGGCAGACCTGCAACAGACGGATGGTCTGAGGCTCGACGCCATTGGCGGCATCGATCACCATCAGCGCGGCATCCACGGCCGTCAGCACCCGGTAGGTGTCTTCAGAGAAATCCTGGTGGCCCGGCGTATCGAGCAGATTGATGACGCAGTCGCGGTATTCCATCTGCATCACCGAGGACGCCACCGAAATGCCGCGCTGCTTTTCGATCTCCATCCAGTCGGATGCCGCATGGCGGCTTGCCTTGCGCGCCTTGACGCTGCCGGCGATCTGGATCGCGCCTGCGAACAGCAACAGCTTTTCGGTCAGGGTCGTCTTCCCCGCGTCGGGGTGAGAAATAATGGCAAAAGTGCGTCGGCGGGCGACTTCGTCGGTCAGGCTCATGGAAAGGTCGGATAGTGCTTCAGTGCTTGTGACTGAAGGAGGCCAGGACGGTGCCGGCCAGAATGAACATCGAGCCGAAGCTGCGGTTCAGCCAGCGGATATGGCCCGGTTCGCGCAACATCCGCAGAATGCGGGAAGCCAGCGAAGTATAGCAACTCATGGCCACCAGGTCGGTAAAGCACAGCGTGGCGCCGATCAGAAAATATTGCAGCGGCAGCGGCCGGGTCAGGTCCAGGAACTGCGGCACCACAGCCAGCAGGAACATGGTGCCCTTGGGGTTGGTGACGTTGACCAGATAGCCGCGCACCAGTTGATCGCGGATCGGATGCGCGCTTTGCGGCGGCCGCATCTCGACGGCCACCGGGGCCGCGTCGGTACGAAACTGCCGCACCCCCAGATACACCAGATAGACGGCGCCGATCCACTTGACGATCGTGAAGGCCAGTTCCGAGGTGGCCAGCAGGGCCCCCACGCCCAGGGCGACGATGACCAGCTGGCAGACGATGCCGGCCTGCAGGCCGAAGATGGTCCAGGCGCCATGACGGAAGCCATATTTCAGCCCCGAGGCCATCGAGCAGATGGCACCGGGGCCGGGTGAGAAAGAAATCGCCCAGGCCGCCGCGAAGAAAGCCAGCCAGGTGGACAGAGCCATGCGAACTCTCCTGTGCGCCGCCGGTCCGGGTCAGTCGGCCTTATGCAGCAGCGCGGAGCGCCCGGAGCTCACCGGCCGCGCATCCCGCCGCTGGGACTGAGCGGTATTGCCTTCCCGGGCCGGCCGTCCGCCCGGCGCGCGGCCACCGCCATTTCGACGGGTCTCCGCACCCGGACGACGCTCGGTCGAAGCCGCGCCAGGCCGCCGGCCATCGCGCCCGGACGGGCCGCGCCGACCACCCTCGTTGCGACCGCCGAACCCCTCTCCCTGCAGACGCGCGATCGCACGTTTTTCGCGGGCATCGGGGGCGGAATCCGCCGTCACCATGGCGGCCGGATTCCAGCCTTCCACGGCAATCGGCTCGATGGTCTGCTTGATGAGGCGCTCGATGGCGCGCAGCAGCTTGACCTCGGAAGCATCCACCAGGGACAGGGCCGAACCGGTGCTGCCGGCGCGGCCCGTGCGGCCGATGCGGTGCACATAGTCCTCGGGCACATTGGGCAGTTCGAAATTCACGACCTGCGGCAGCTGGTCGATATCCAGCCCGCGCGCGGCGATGTCGGTGGCCACCAGCACCGCCACCTTGCCGTCCTTGAATCCCGCCAGGGCCTTGGTGCGCGCCGCCTGACTCTTGTTGCCATGAATGGCCGCGGCGGTCAGGCCGTCTTTGACCAGTTTTTCGGCCAGCCGGTTGGCGCCATGCTTGGTCCGCGTGAACACCAGCACCTGATGCCAGCCGCTTTCGCGGATGATGTGACTGAGCAGGTCGCGCTTGTGCGCCTGGCTGGTCATCACCACGCGCTGGCTGACCAGTTCGGACGCCGTGTTGCGCCGGGCAACCGAAACCTCGCCGGGATGGTGCAGAATGCCTTGGGCCAGACTGCGGATTTCATCGGAGAAGGTCGCGGAGAACAGCAGATTCTGGCGCTTTGCGGGCAGCAGTTTCAGCACCCGGCGGATATCGTGAATGAACCCCATGTCCAGCATGCGGTCGGCTTCGTCCAGGACCAGGATCTCGACGCCGGACAGGTCCAGCGTTTTCTGCTGCGCGTGATCCAGCAGGCGGCCCGGCGTGGCCACCAGAATATCGATCGGCTTTTTCAGGGCCGAGATCTGGGGATTGATGTTGACCCCGCCAAACATCACCATCGAGCGCACGGCCGTATGCTTGCCATAGAGACGCACGGATTCTTCCACCTGGGCGGTGAGCTCGCGTGTCGGCGTCAGCACCAGCACGCGCGGGCGGCCCGGACGCCGGGCGTCGGCCGGATGCATCAGCAGATAATGCAGGATCGGCAGTGTGAAGCCGGCGGTCTTGCCCGTACCGGTCTGAGCGGCAGCCAGCAGGTCGCCGCCGCCCAGGACGCGCGGAATGGCCTGGGCCTGAATCGGGGTGGGGTGTGTGTAGCCCGCCTCGTTGACGGCACGCAGCAGCGGTTCCGCCAGGCCGAGCGAGGCAAAAGTAATCGAAGTATCCAAAAATGACTCCAGCGACCGCCTATCGCTCGAGCCGAGAGATACCAATCGAGGCCGACGTATGAAGAATGTCAGGAAGAGATGCCCCAGGCGATGCGAATGCCCGCCAGGGCCAAAAGGAGCCGCGAGGCGACTGGTAAGCCGCGCGAAGCACCGCATTATAGCGTGACTCCCACCCCTCGCGGCGAACCGCGCCGGACGCCGTTCTGGTCAGCAGGGCCAAAGCACCTTTAAAATCAGGCCGTTTTCTTCCCTGGACATGACACGAGAGGCCCGGATGCTCCGACGTTACCTGAAACTGGCTGCGCTGGCAGCCTTGACGCTGCTGCTCTCAGGCTGCGGCTATAACGAGATTCAACGCCAGGACGAGCAGGTCAAGGCCGCCTGGTCCCAGGCGCTGAACCAGTACGAACGCCGCGCCGATCTGGTTCCCAAGCTGGTGTCCTCGGTCAACGCCTACATGGTCAACGAGCGGACCGTGCTGCAACAGGTCACCGAGGCGCGCTCCCGGGTCGGCCAGATCCGCGTCAGCGCCGACGACCTGAACGATCCGGCCCTGATGGCCCGCTTCGAGCAGGCGCAAGGCGCTTTGTCGTCCAGCCTGTCACGCCTGCTGGCCGTCTCGGAAAACTACCCCCAACTGAAAAGCGATGGTCTGTTCCGCGACCTGATGACGCAACTCGAAGGCACCGAGAACCGCATCACGGTGGCGCGTGAGCGTTATGTCAGCGCGGTGCAGTCCTACAACCTGACGATCCGGCAGTTCCCCACCCTGATCACGGCGCGGGTGTTCGGCTACCAGCCCAAGGCCCAGTACGGCCTGGACAAGGCCGACACCATCACGCAGAACCCCGAGGTGAAATTCGACCTGCCCCAGGGACAAGGCAAATGATCTCACGCCGCCTGCTGACCGGCGGTCTGCTGGCATTGGGGCTGCTGCTCAGTTCGGCCGGCGGGCCGGCCCTGGCCTCGGGGGCCGCTCCGGCCATCATCGTGCCGACCCCGACCGCGCCCGCGACGGAGACGACCGCCCCCCTTTCCCCGACGGCCAGACCGGCTCAGGCGGTTGTGCCCGCCAGACCCTCCGCGTCCTCCCGATCCACGGCCTCCGGCTCGGGGGGCGTCATGGCCGTCCCGACCTGGACCGGCATGGTGATGGACCAGGCCGGTGTGCTGACACCAGCGCAGATCCGGATGCTCACCGGACAGGTTCAGACGCTGGAACGCGAGCGCGGCGCGCAATTGTTCGTGCTGCTGGTGCCCAGCACGGGCAGCGACACCATCGAACAATACGCGCGCCGGGTCTTCGATCAGTGGGCCGTGGGACGCAAGACCATCGATGACGGCGTGCTGCTGCTGGTCGCCATTCAGGACCGTCGGCTGCGCATCGAGGTCGGCTACGGGCTCGAAGGCGCCGTCACGGACGTGGACTCCGGGCGGATCATCCGCGAACGGATCACACCCCGCTTTGCCGAGGGCGACATCTTCGGCGGCGTGCAGGCGGGCGTCTCGGCCCTGGCGGGCCTGATCGCCGGGGAATCCCTGCCGCCACCGGAATCCTCCCGCGCGATCGGCGAGGACGACATCACACCGCCCCTCGTGATGCTTCCGTTCCTGGTGCTTTTCGCGATGGTGATGAAATCTCCGATCGGCGCTGTGCTGATGGGAGGATTCATCTTCCTGGTGACCGGCAGCCTGCTGTGGGCGGGCGCCGGCGCGCTGGTCGGGCTGGGCCTGGGCGTCCTGGGCAAGGCGCTGCATGTCGCGGACCGCCTCAGAAGCGGACGAGGCGGTCGTGGAGGCGGCGGCGGTTTTGGCGGCGGCTTTGGCGGTGGGGGTGGTTTCGGGGGCGGAGGCTTTGGTGGGGGCAGAGGCGGTGGCGGAGGCGGTCGCGGGGGCGGCGGCGGGGCCTCCGGAGGCTGGTAGCCGGCCCGCAGCCTCACCGCTACCCGGTCTCGCAGCGGTCTCACCGCCGCCTGACCTCCCTGGGCGGCCCGCCCGCCTCAAGCACTACAAGACAGCAAACAACGCCCGGGCGATGGCGCCGACCTGCGACTCACGCCGGACATCGGGCACAGGCGCCTCGCCGATCGAGGACCAGTCCGGATGGCACCGGACCTCATCCAGCAAGCGCTGCACGTCCGGCGGCAGACGCCGCAGGCGCTCGGTCGACGCTTCGGCTGTCGCGCCTGCCTCATCCGGCGAAGCAATCCGCGCCAGCACCTCGCTGTCGATGGGTTCCATGGCGGCATGTCCCCGGCATTCCAGCGCCCGCACCAGGGCCAGCTGGCGCAGCCCCAGCAGATCCAGGACCGGATCATCCACCGTCATCTCGGTATGACCCGAAAGCCGGTTTGCCAGGCGCCTGCCCCATTGTCCGGCGCCTTGCCAGACACCGCCGATGGCGGCCCCCAGCAGCGTGGCAGCCCCCAGGCTCAGGCCCCCGGTCAGGACATCGAGCGACGCCCCGGCCATGGCGCCGGTCGCCATGCCCTTGCCGACCTGAATGCCGAATGTGCGCAACGCCTCGGGGTGGAACAAATCCATTCCCCAGCGCTCGCCTTCCAGGGGCAGGGGATGGTGGGCAAATGCGGCCTTGCTGAAACGATAGCGCTTCAGCAAGGTCTGCACGCAGGCCTGCTCCCGGTCCCGGATGCGCGTGCGCAGCCCCTGGGTGATGGCAGCCATGTCGGCTGGCTCCTGGGGGCAGGGCAGCCGCAAGGCGGCGGCATCCACCAGCAAATCGGCGATCAGGCGCGTCGCATCCTGCAGTCTGCGCAAACGCTGCTGGTCCAGGTCCGCGCGCAGGGTCTGCAGCGCGGCGGCATGCGAATCCAGCATCAGCGCCAGACGATCCAGGAGCTGGCCTGCGCCATCCAGCGCGGGCGCCACCGTGTCGAAATCCACCGTAGCGTGCAACCCGAGGCGGGCCAGGGCCTCTCGCCAGGCCACCATGCCCGACTGCGCCGTCCGGGTGAAGTTCAGCACGGGAAGAATGGGGCGGCCGCAGGCGGCCAGCAGCATCAGTTCATCGCGATGCTTGGGCAGCACCGGGTCCCGGATGTCGATGACATACAGGGCCGCATCGGTCTTCAGCAGCGTGGACAGCACCCGGCACTCCTGCTCGAAACGGCCGGCGGCCTCGGGGCTGTCGAGCAGCCTGCGGATGCGCTCCGGTCCGTCATGCCTTGCCTGGGGCGGGGTCAACTGATCCAGATAGTCCAGGACGCCCATGGCATCCTCCAGACCTGGCGTGTCGCGCAGCACCAGAATGGCCTGGCCGGTCTCGGTCAGCAACTGGGCGCTTTCCACATGGCGCGTGGTGCCGGGGCGATCCTCGACCTCACCGAAAGACTCATCACGCAGCAGCGTACGCAACAGCGAAGTCTTGCCGGTATTGGTGTGGCCGACGACGGCCAGGTCGATGGGTCCGGGCGCTTCAGTCATGGCGGGCACCGCGAACAGGGTCGAGCCAGCCCGCCACGTCGGGGACGCTGGCCACCCCCTGCCGCGCCAGGACATCCTGCCAGGCCTGCAGGCGTTCCGGCGTGCCGCCCAGACACAAGGCGCGCAGATCGGGGCAGGATCGGCGCAGTTCGTCCAGCCAGGCGGCTGCGCCCCGGTCCGGGGTCAGACGCGCATCGCAGACGAACAGCAGATGCGCGGGCGGCGAGACCAGCTGCACGCGGATGCGCGCGCGATCCTCGCGGCTGTCACAGCGGCCCAGGTCCACCACATCGTCCGGCAACCCGGCGAGCGGCCAGTCCAGGTCGGGGCCCAGTTCGTAAGCCAGCACCGCCGTCCAGTCCCCCGCCGCCGCCACGACACCAGCACCGGCCGCGCCGCCCGGCGCTGGCGCGGGGCGGTCGATGCCCAGATTGGCATGCGTAGGCATCAGCCGTTCGCGCAGGTCCAGCCAGCCCGGCAGGCCCGGGTCCACGGTCAATCCGGACAGGCGGCAGCGCAGGTGCCCCGCGCAGGCGGACAGCGCCAGCACTCTGGGCAACAGCCCCCAGACGACGACACACCCGATCAGCCACAGGGACCAGTCCGCCTGGACGCCCGCCGCCAGCGGCTGCAAGCCCAGGCTGGCGGCAATCTGGGCATCATCCGGGGCCGGGAACCCCAGCAGTCCGGGTACCGCACCCAGCATTCGGGTCACGCCGACGAAAGCATCCGGCGAGAGCAGCGTGGTTTCCCAATGAAAAGTATAGCGACGCGCGCTCAACAGCAGCAGCAGCGTCGGCACCGCGCCCAGGAATGCCGCTGTCCACGCCCCGTGGCTGATCAACCCGAGCGCGGATTTCCAGGCACGGGCCCGGCCCAGCAGGGACAGGAAAGCCTGAGCGGCCAGCGCCGCGTCCGGCCCCCGGACCAGACGCCGGGTGAGCCAGAGCCACAGGCGCGACAGGAATGTCGAGCCGGACAGCCCCGGCAGCCAGCTGGCCAGCCAGATGAGGAAGGTCAGGACATGCAGGCCCAGCAAGCCCATCAGCGCCAGCGCCAGATTCACCTCGCCCTGGCCCAATACCGCCGCCGCCGTGCCGATCCCCGCCAGAAAAGCGCACAAACACAGGGCGGCCAGCGCCCAGCGGGCGCCGATGGACCACTGGATCAGACGGTCATGCAGCTCACTGTGTTCAGCCAGCCACGCGGCCCGCGTCAGGATGCGGCCCGGCAGATCAGCAGGCTGGCGCAGGGCCGTCTGGCAGGCGGCACGATCCTCCAGCGGTCCCCAGTGCGATTCCCGCAGGCGCACGGCCTCGGCCTGCCAATACTGGAGCAGCGGGCCGGCGGCGGGACGAGCAAAAGACGGCGAGCGATTCCACATGCGGAAACAGGGGGGTGAAAACAGGATGATACCGAGTTTTACCGGAACCGCGCAGACCGTGCCTCACCCCTGTGTCGCGGCACGCGCCTTGCGCACACTGGCCGGCGGCACCCCCATGGCCTCGCGGTACTTGGCCACGGTCCGCCGGGCGATCACCACCCCTTGCTCGGCCAGCCCCTGCGCCAGCCGCATGTCGGACAGAGGCTTGCCGGCCGGCTCGCAGGCCAGCATCGCGCGCATCAGGGACTGGACGGCCAGCGTCGAGGTCTCCTCGCCCGAGCGGGTCTGCACCACGCTGCCAAAGAAAAATTTCAACTCATGCACACCCCAGGGCGTCTGCGCATACTTCAATCGCGTGGCGCGTGAAATCGTCGATTCGTGCAGTTCCAGCGCCTGGGCAACCTCACGCAGGGTCAACGGGCGCAACGCCGCAACGCCCGTCTCCAGGAATGCCTGCTGGTGTTGCGCAATGTATTCCGCCACTCGCAGGATCGTCTGCCGGCGCTGGCCCAGATTGTGGATCAGGCTGCGCGCCTGGCGCATGCTGTCCCGCAGATCGGGGGACAGCGTCTGGTCCGCCAGCCCCTCCACCAGTTCAGGGTTCAGGCGCACCCTGGGCTCGATGGCGGGATTGAGGCTGACCTGCCAGCCTTTTGCCTCGCGATGGAACAGCACATCCGGCGTCACATAGTGAACGGGATCGGACTGCCAGGGGCTCACGGGCCGAGGGTTCAACTGCCGCAGGACCCGGTGGGCGGCATCCAGCTGCGCGCGGTCACAGCCCAGCGCCTCGCACAGCCGCCCCCAGCGCCCCGCGCCCAGATCCTCGAGATGATCCGTCAGACGATCCGCACACGCCAGCACATCGGGCGGCCACTCGTCGGCACGCGCCCGCAATTGCAGCCGCAGGCATTCGGACAGATCCCGCGCTGCCACCCCGGCGGGATCAAAGGACTGCAACAGGCGCAGCGCCGTGTGCCATTCCTGATTCTCGATATCCAGTTCCGGCTGCAGCCCGGCGGACAGCGCGGAAGGATCGAATTCGAGATAGCCGCGCTCATCCAGTTCGCCCATCAGCCGGACCACCAGCAGACAGTCGCGTTCGGTCGCGCGAGTGGCATGCAGCTGCTGCAACAGATGATCGATCAGACTGGTCGGCTGGCCGGGTTCGGGCCGCTCGTCGGGCGGCGCGGCGCGCGCGCCGGGCACGGACGACGTCCACACGCGATCCAGCCGCTCGGCCTGAGCCGCCGATTCCGGCTCCGGATCGACGCTTTCGAGCAGCGGATTATCGGCCAGCGCCCGTGCGATCTCCTGGTCCAGTTCCTGGGACGAGCATTGCAGCAGGGCCAGCGCCTGACGCAACTGCGGCGTCAGCGCCAGCTGTTGATGCTGGCCCAGTTCCAGGGAAGGTTGCGCACGCATGTTCAATCTGAGATACAGGCCCTAAAATACGTTCATGAAACCGGAACGCAACGAATCTCCCCGCCATCAGGATCTCGCGCTGCTGCGCAGGATCCTGCTCAAGCTCACGGCCACCGCCAAGATTCTCTCGGCCATTCTGGTCGTGGTGATTGCCTTGCTCTGGTATGACGCGCTGAACCGGCTGTTGGCATTTGGCAACGGTATTGATTATGCCGGAAACCGCATCGTCGGGGCAGAAGCCACCGCGCTGCTGCAACGCTACAACCCCTACTTCTGGGGCGCGCTGGTCACATTGTGCTCCCTGCTGCTGGCCTACCTGACCTGGCTGGCCGTGCGCGCGATCCTGACGCGGGCGCGTCTGCGGCCCGTCGACGCCGTCTCCTTTCAGCAACTGTCCGGACAGTTGTCCGGCGCCGGGCTCGATGTCCTGATGTGGGCCTGGCAATCTCGCGACGAACCGCTGCGGGCAGGCGACCTGATGCTGGCCCGCAACGAGCTGGCCGCCGGCCGCGCGGCCCGGCTGCATCGCGCAGCCGAACAGCTCGCCCTCCTGGAAAACGCCCGCCAGCGTCTGCAATAACCCCCCCCGAGACCCACTCAGTCCTTTGAGCCAGATCAATTATTTATGAGAATAATTATCATAATCATTGATTGAAGCAATTGAATTTTTTATAGTGTGCCCCGCATCCGGACGGCCCAAGCCGTCCGATTCCTTCATTTCATCTTCGTAAAACATGACCCGATCCCACCCGTCCTGTCACTGACCTACTCAGGGGAACCTACAAAATGAACCATGCGATCATGGGCCGGGGAGAAGCATCCGCCGCACTGCGTGCCGGCGTGCGTGCGTTGACACTGGCATTCAGTCTGCCACTGGCCAGCGCGGCGCTTGCCCAAGGAACCGACGCGCAACAGGCCACCTGGCTCGATACCATCACCGTTACGGGCACGCGCACAGAAACCTCCGTCATGAACAACCCCGCGTCCGTGTCGGTCATCGACCAGGAGCAGCTCGAACGTCAGGCGCCGCAAAGCATCGCTGACCTGGTGCGGGACGTGCCCGGCATCGAGGTCATCGACGCCTCCGCACCAGGCATGCAGCGTCTGCGCATCCGGGGCGAATCCTCTAACCGCGTGACCATCCTGGTCGACGGCCAGGAGATCACCGACCACAGCGACTACGGCACACCCATTCTCGTGGACCCGGCCAACGTCGAACGCATCGACGTGATCCGCGGCCCGGCCTCGGTACTGTACGGCGCCAAGGCCATCGGCGGCGTGGTCAACATCATCACCAAGCGCGGTGCGGCCAAGCCCATCCAGCTCGAAGTGGGCAGCACATACTATTCCGGCACACGCGGCTGGCAGGGCTGGGCCGCCTTGTCCGGCACCGTGGGCGATTTCGACTATCGCCTGTCGGGCAGCGCCGACCGCCACCATGATCGTCGGGTCCCGGATGGCCGCTACACCCAGAACGGCCACCTGGACGGCTCCAGCTATCGCAACAGCGACATGGCGCTGCACCTGGGCTACACATTCGGCAAGAACCGCAACCATTACCTGGCGCTGAAGGCCGAGCAGCACAACCTGAGCACGGACAGCTGGACGGACCCGGATTACCTGCAATTCCCGATCCGCGACTTCGGCATCGATCTGCCCAAGCGCGACCTGCGCAAGGTCGGCCTGTACTACGACGCCAAAGACCTGAGCCCCGTGGTCCGGAAAATCCACCTGGATGCCTACCGCCAGACCGTGGACCGGTTGTTCGAGAACCGGGTCGAAATGCAGCCGAACTATTCGACGAACGTCAAGGTCACCTCCTCCTCGGACGACCGCAACCTGAACTACGGCGGCACCGCACAGATCGATCTGGCGCTGAGCCCGAGCCACTACACGATCGCCGGTGTGCAATACCTGATGGATGATCTGGACACCAGCAAGAACAGCATCACGGACGCGACGATCAAACTGCCCTTCCCGCCGCCCACGGGTACCACGATCAATTCCCATCAGGCCTCGCCCTCACGCACCCGCGCCTCGATCCAGACCACCTCCTTCTTCGCTCAGGATGAATGGACCCTTGGCCAGGACTTCAAGCTGACCGGCGGGCTGCGCTACTACAATGTGCGCACTGCGGTCGACGAAACCAGCGATCCTGCCCGCAGGGGCCAGAGCGACACCGACGGTCGCCTCGTCAAATCCCTGGGGCTGACCTGGTCCGGCCTGACGCACACCACACTGCGGGCGCTGTACTCCGAGGGCTACACCACCCCTACCCTGCTGCAGATGTACACCGACACATCGGCCGGCCGGGGCGTCACCACCCACGGAAAACCCGATCTGGATCCCGAGACCTCTCAGAACTATGAGCTGGGCGCCCGCTACCAGAACGCCGGCGTCGTCCTGGACGCCACCGTGTTCTATACCCGGGCCAAGGACTACATCACCACCACACCTTGCGGTTCGTCGGGAACGTGCCCCGCCGGCGACTACACGTATGTCAACGCCAACCGCGCCGACACCCACGGCATCGAACTGGCCGCCGAATACGCGCTGCCAGGCACGGATTTCACGCCGTACGTCACCGCCTCGTGGATTCAGCGCAAACTGAAATACGCCGCCTATTCGACCCGGGACAGCGGCGTGCCGGCGCTCTCGGGCCGCGCGGGGGTGCGCTACGACACGACGCTGTACGGGGCCGATCTCTGGGCCGACCTGTTCGTGCGCGCCGCCACCCCGGTCAAGGTCACCTCGCTGGACGGCACCACGCTCACGACCGACCGTCTGCCGGGTTGGGGGACCCTGAACCTGGCCTTCGGCGGCACACACGGCAAGGAACGCAAGGTCCAGGTCGGGGTTCAACTGAACAACATCCTGAACAAAGAGTATCGTTCCTCATTCGACTCGCTGCCGGGCATCGGCCGCAGCGTCGAGGTCACGTTGCGCGCGACATTCTGAGCCCGGTCGATTCCGGAAAATCGGAACCGGCCAGCGCCCGGCGATCCCTCTGGATATCCGGGCGCGCAGTTGCATCAGGGCTGCATTCGGGGCCGTTCTGCCGACGCAGGGCGGCCGCCAGCCCGTCAAATGCCTATGGAATTCAGCGAAATCCTTGCCAAGCGGCAGGAAATGTGTTTGACTTCCATACATGAACTCCACGCGCGCCTTCTTTCGTGATTCCCCGCAGCACCCCGCTGCCGGGCGCGTGCGTCCGTCGTTCTCCCTCTCTCTGTCGGGCCTACTGCTGCTAGAGATCGGTTGCCGGGCCTAGCGCCGCGTGGCAGTTCGGCAGCCTGTTTCGCCACACCCCCGCATTCTTGCGCCCGTGATCCGGGTGCGCCCGCCCAGACAGGAACCGACATGATCAACGATCCCGCCAAAAAATACATCCCGTTCGTCCCGTTCACGAGCGACTTCGCCGCACGCACCTGGCCCGGCCGCCGCATCACCCATCCCCCGATCTGGATGAGCACCGATCTGCGTGATGGCAATCAGGCCCTGATCGAGCCCATGAGCGTCGAACGCAAGCTGCGTTTCTTCGAACAGCTGCTGAAGATCGGCTTCAAGGAAATCGAAGTCGGCTTTCCCTCCGCATCCCAGACCGATTTCGACTTCGTGCGCAAGCTGGTCGATGAAAACCGCATCCCCGACGATGTCACCATCATCGCCTTGACCCAGTCCCGCGAGGACCTGATCCAGCGCACGGTTGCAGCCTGCGCGGGCACGAAACACGCGATCATCCATCTGTACAACGCCTGCGCGCCGGCCTTTCGCAAGATCGTCTTCCGCATGAGCCGCGACGAGATCCGCGCCATCGCCGTCGAGGGCACCCGGATCGTCAAGGCCGAGGTCGCCAAGCACCCGGAGACCCACTGGCGCTACGAATACTCGCCCGAGGTCTTCAGCACCACCGAGCCCGATTTCGCGCTGGAGGTCTGTAACGCCGTCGTCGAAGCCTGGCAGCCGACCGTCCAGGACAAGATCATTCTGAATCTGCCGGCCACGATCGAGGCCACCACGCCGAACCTGTACGCAGACCAGATCGAATGGATGCACACTCACCTGGCGCAGCGCGACAAGATCGTCCTCAGCGTCCATCCCCACAACGACCGGGGCACAGCCGTGGCCGCCGCTGAATTCGCCGTCATGGCCGGCGCCGACCGCATCGAGGGGTGCCTGTTCGGCAACGGCGAGCGCACCGGCAACGTGGACCTGGTCACCCTGGCGCTGAACCTGTATACCCAGGGCGTCCACCCGGGTCTGGATTTCTCCGACATCGACGAAGTCCGCCGCTGCGTCGAATACTGCAATCAATTGCCTGTGCATCCACGCCACCCCTACGCCGGTGATCTGGTCTTCACGGCCTTTTCCGGCTCCCATCAGGACGCCATCAAAAAAGGCTTTGCCGTGCGCAAGGAAGGCACCGTCTGGGAAGTCCCCTATCTGCCCATCGACCCGGCCGACCTGGGCCGCAGCTACGACGCAGTCATCCGCGTCAACAGCCAGTCGGGCAAGGGCGGCGTGTCCTTCCTGCTGGAACAGGAACACGGCCTGGCCCTGCCGCGCCGCCTGCAGATCGAGTTCAGCCGCGCCATCCAGCGCGTCACCGACGAGACGGGCCGCGAGGTCACGCCCAAGGATGTGTTCGAGATCTTTTCCAGCGAATACCTGGGCCACGAGACGCCCATGAAACAGATCCGGCACCGCATCACCGGCAGCCCCAAGACCACCGGCCAGAAACAGTTCATGATCGAAGTCGAGCTCGAAGTCGACGGTCAGACCCGCCACCTGTCGGGCCAGGGCGACGGGTCGATTTCCGCCTTCATCGACGCGCTCGATATCGACGCGCGCGTGATGGACTACAAGGAACACGCCATCGGCACGGGCACCGACACCCGCGCCGCGTCCTATATCGAGATGCGCATCCAGGATGCGGCCAGCGGCTACGGGGTCGGCGTCCACGAGGACATCGTCACCTCGTCCTTCCTGGCAATCCTGAGCGCGGTCAACCGCCACGCGGCGGCGGGCGGCGACGTCCGGCCCCGGACCTCGGCGGCGGCCTGACGGCCAGCACGGCGGGCGCCCCTCGAGGCGCCCGCCATGTTTTCAATACACGACGGCCAGACCGGGCAGATCCACCGTCACGCGGGGCTTTTCCAGCGCCTGAACGGCATAGCCGGCGAATTCCCGCGCCTGATCGGATTTCGAGGCCAGACGGTTATAGCCCAAGCTGTCCGCCACGCCCAGGATCTTGTCCAGCAGCAGGACCTTGCCGCTGACCCGCAGAGGTTCGCACCCGAGGGACTCCCAGGTCTGTTCGAACCATTCCCGGGCGGCGTGCGCCTGATCGGCGCCCGTCGGTACATCGACAGACAATTCAAGCGAGCGTTGAGCATCGAAAATCACGATCACATGACCCTGCATGCGGGTTTCTCCATGGATTAAATACAGGTGGCGAATTGACCAGGTGAGGTTTACCAGGCGGGGGCGGGTCCCCAGGTGACATCCTCGTTTTTTTCGTGAGCCAGCCGCAGCATCGCCAGCAGCGGCCAGGCCCGTCGGCGCATGCCGACCGGTTGGGAAATAGGATGTTCGCTCGTGTCGTCGTGATCGCCCGTCGTGCTGTCGTGGCCGGTGTCGGCCGCGATCAGCGCCTCGATGCCGGCGATGGCCGGTCCCAGTTGTTCCCGGGTAATGACGCCGCGTTCAGGCAGGCCGGACTCGTCGAAAGTCTTGCCCGCCGCCAGCAAAATGGGCAACGCATGCTGGGCGAACATGAGGACTTCCGCCGCGGATTTCGACTGGAACAAAATGAGCATGGTGGGCTTCCCGCAATGGATACAGCCATACACTAACCGATCTTCACACCCCTGCCAAGCCGCACAATGAGCGCTTCGACAGGAGGTCTTTGATGCCCGAAACCCTGGTCCGACGCCACTTGCCTCTTTGGCTGGCAGGCCTGCCGCTGGCCCTCGTTCCCTGGCCCGTCAACGGACAGGCGCCGGCCACCGCCGCGTTGACCTGCCCCGTCCCACAGGCCCAGCCCCCCTGCGGCGTGGGATCGACCCGGGGACCAGCGGGTGAGCCTGCGCTCGACTCGGGCATCGCCAATCCCGTACACCTGGCCACCGGCGAAAAATTCCTGCGGGAAACCGATGTGCCCGAACCCTTGTCGGGGGCCCATCCGTCCTTTATCCGCCTGTACCGCTCAGGCGCCACCGAGGACGGGCCGCTGGGCCGGGGCTGGACCAGTGAATACGACATCCGGCTGCAGGCAACGCCGGACGGCTGGCGGATGGACCTGCCCGACGGACGCTCCACGCGCTTCAACGCCCGGGGCCTGGGCGAGCGCCCTGCCGACGGCCACATCCTGCCGACGCGCCCCACGACCACCGCCGATCAAGCTGGCACAGCCCCGCTCACCGTCTGGCGGGGCGCCGATGGCAGCGGGCTGGTCTTCGACGCGCAAGGCCGGCTCCGGACGATCACCACGCCCGGCAAAAAACCCGATATCGCCATAGACCGCCACACAGGCGGCCCGCTGGACGGGCTGGCGAGGACGATCCGGCGCGGTGCCGCCGCGCTGCGGCTCGATTACGACACGTCGGGCCCGCACCCCCGGCTGCGGAGGCTGAACACCCCGCTGGGGACTTTTCACTACGAAAGCGGAATCCATCCGGACCCGGCCTTTCTGCGTTTGACCGCCGTGCGACGACCCGACCACATGCGCCGGCGCTATCACTACGAAGCGCAACGGCAAGCCGGCCACCCTGCGGCCATCACCGGCATCACGCTGGAATCGGCCAAGGGCCGGCGCTGGCGCGCCCGCACCTGGACCTACGACGCGCAGGGCCGCGTCGTTCAGGCCATTCCGGGAGCCCCCGACGCCCTTGCGGGCCGCCTGGACCTGAGCTATCCGGACGGCAAGCCGGGCACGGGTCCGACCCGGGTGAGATCCGCACACGGCCTGGCCCAGGTGGATCACACCGTGCGCGGCGGCCGGATCGTGCAGCACGCATTCCGCTCATCGGCCTGCCCCGGCTGCCCTGCAACCACCCGCAGCATCGGCTACGACACCCGGGGCCGGCTGAGCGCGATCGGCGCCCTGCGCATCCATCGCGCGCCGGATGGCCGGATCCGGACACTGACGCAGAGGCGGGGCGGCTGGCCCGGCCTGCGCCTGGACTACAGCGCCGATGGCCGGCTGACGCGCTGGTCCAGCCGAATCACGGGAGAAACCCGGTTGGCGCACGATGCCCGAAGCCGGCTGGCCGGCTGGCGCCAGGCCAATGGCGGACGCCTGGACATCACCCGCGACACCATCGGCCGCCCGGTGCGCCTGCTGCACACGGCGCCGGACCGTCCACCACTGGAAATCGGCCTGCACTGGCGGGGAGGCCTGCCCACCCGGCTGACGCATCCCGCCGAAACCGAATACCTCACACACGACGCACAAGGACGCGTGACCGTCCGCGCTGTCCGCCGACCGCATCCGCGTGGCACACTCAGCTACCAGGAACAGTTCACGTACGACCCGCAGGGACGGCTGATACGCCACGCGCTGCCCGAAGGCGGCTCGCTGCACTACACCTGGTCCGGCACACGGCTGAGCCGGCTGGACTGGGAGGCGGCCGACGGAACCCGGCGCACGGTCATCGACTCGATCCCCGGACAGGCCGGCTACCGCTACGGCAACGGGCTGTGGCTGCGCACCGCCGCAGGCGCAGATGGCCGGGCCGATACCCTGGTCCTGTCCGACGGGCCGCGTATCCTGTGGGGCGAACGGCGGCGGCACGATGCGCGCGGGCGGCTGGTGGGCCGGACCCGCTTTCTGGCCCCCGATCCGAACCTCCCGGACGAAGGGATGCCACCCCCGGACAAGAGAATGCCGCCCCTGAATGGCACGGCATCCCCGGACGATGCGCCGCTCCATCAACCGCCGCCCATCCGCTGGCGGCATCAGGCCCTGGCGCATGACGACCAGAACCGGCTGATCGGCGTCCGGGACAACTCGACCCGGACCTGGCTGGCCTGGAACGAGGCCGGCCGCCTGATCGCCCGCCAGGATCTGTACGCGCCGACGACAGCAACGCAGGCCGCGAAGGGCACGGCCACCGCCGCACCGCCGGCCATCCTGCGCGATACCGCCGGCTGGCCTCTTGCCGTCGGCAACCGCGCACTGCGCTACCAGGCCCAGGGTCGGCTGGCCGAAGTCCTGCAAGACGGCCAGCCTCCGGTCCGCTATGTCCACAACGCCCGCGGCCAGCAGATCCGCCGCATCCGGCAAGGACAGGAAACCGAACGCTACTATCTGAACAACCGCCTGGCGGCCCTCTGGCGGCGGCCCGCACAAGGCTCGCCAGCCTTCGGTGTCACCCAGCGCTATCTGTACGCTCAGGAGGCCCCCGTCGGTCTGTTGCAGACCGACCCCGACGGCCGCGTCCGCCTGTATTTCCTGCACGCCGATCTGCTGGGCGCCCCCGTGCTGGCGACCGATGCGGCGCGCACGGTGCGCTGGGCCGCCGACTACGACGCGCTGGGCCGCGCGACCCGCCTGCGCGGGGATCTGACCGTGCCGCTGCGCCGCCCGGGACGGGACGAGGACCCCGCGACAGGCTGGCACGACAACGTCTTTCGCACCTTTCTGCCCAATCGCGGCCAGTATCTGGAACCCGACCCATTGGGCCCCCTGCCCGGCCAGCAGGCCCTGGGCTATGCCGCCCAGCAGCCTTTGCGTCACACCGATCCCCTGGGCCTGATCCTGCTGGCCTTCGACGGCACCCGCTACGGCCAGCGCAATCAGGGCAATGTCTGGAAGCTCGCCCAGGCTTACGAGGACGGCCCGGCCTACTACCACCGGGGGCCCGGCAACAGCTATTACCTCGACTGGGATGCGATCGTGGCCTCCAGCAGCCGCCAGATCCTGAGCAACCAGTGGCAATCCCTGCTGAACGCCCTGGACAGGGCACAAGGCGCGGCGAACCCCGTGCCCATCGACATCCTGGGGTTCTCGCGCGGCGCAGCCCTGGCCCGCGATTTTGCCAACCGCATCGCGCGGCACACCCGGGATGGCTGGTTTTCCTACGATGACCCGCTGCGCGGGTCCATTGGCCTGTGCGTCGACCTGCGCTTCCTGGGCCTGTTCGACACCGTGGCCCAGTTCGGGTTGCTGGGCGCGGCCAACGCCGGCTTCGACCTGAGCATCTCCGGCGCCTGGAACTGGGTCGCGCACGCCGTCGCGCTGCATGAACTGCGCACCCTGTTTCCTCTGGTGTCGGCAGCGGGCGACACAGGCAACACCGTCGAAGCGCCCTTCATCGGCGCCCACGCCGACATCGGCGGCGGCCTGTTGCTCGACGACCAGCTGCGCCCCATCCTCAACGGCGATCTCTCGGACGTAGCGCTGAACTGGATGCGCTGGCAGGCACGGGCGGCGCTGGTTCCCCTGGCCGAACTCGAACCGGGAGACCGGATCATCACGAACCCGCTGATCCACGACGAACGCCCCGCCGCCCTGCGGGATCTGCTGCCGGACGACCGGGCGCTGCAAAACGCCGCCGCGCAGACGATCGGTCCCCAGGGCGAAGATCCGCGCCTGGGCGACGCGCCACGGCGCATCGTCGAAGCTTTCATCCGTCGCGCCGACAGCGCGCGAGACGATTCGGGGACGGTCGTCGGCACCGTGGACATGGCAGCCTACGGCGCCTGGCTGGAAATCACGCGGGGACTGCCCGGGATGGATGCCTCGGCACGGCAGCCTTGAAATCGGGCTATCATTTCAAGATATCCACAGATACGGACACCATGCTACCCGAGCAACACTCCCGGATCATCGCTATCCTGCGCTCTGTCCTGGGCACCCTGATTCCCGACTCGTCCCTGGACGTCACCCTTGAACGCCCCAAGATCGCCGCCCATGGCGACGTGGCCAGCAATATTGCCATGCAGGCCGCCCGCGCGGCCCGGCGCAACCCCCGCGAACTTGCCCAGGCCCTCGCGGCCGGCGTGATGGCCCATCCGGATGCCGCCGGCCTGATCGCCTCGGCCGAGGTCGCCGGACCGGGCTTCATCAATTTCCGCCTGTCGGCTGCCGCCCACCAGGCCGTCCTGGACACCATCCAGACCCAGGGCGAGCGCTACGGCCACCAGCCCGCGCATGACGAGCGCGTGCTGGTGGAATTCGTCTCCGCCAACCCGACCGGCCCGTTGCATGTCGGCCACGCCCGCCAGGCGGCGCTGGGCGATTCGATCTGCCGCCTGTTCGCCACTCAGGGCGCCCAGGTTTCCCGCGAGTTCTACTACAACGACGCAGGCAACCAGATCCACAATCTGGCGATCAGCGTCCAGGCGCGGGCGCGCGGCATCGAGCCCGACGACCCGGCCTTTCCCGCCGACGGCTACCGCGGCGAATACATCCAGGACATCGCGCGCGACTACCTCGCCCGCGCCACGGTCCAGGCCAGTGACGGCGCCCCCATCCAGGCCGCCGGCGACCTGGACGACCTGGAGGCCATCCGGCGCTTTGCCGTGGCCTATCTGCGCCGTGAGCAGGACCTGGACCTGCAGACGTTCGACCTGCACTTCGACAACTACTATCTCGAAAGCTCGCTCTATACCAGCGGCCGCGTCGATCGCACCGTCCAGGCCCTGATCGATGCGGGCCACACCTACGAGCAGGGCGGCGCCCTGTGGCTGCGCACGACCGAACTGGGCACTGGCGACGACAAAGACCGCGTCATGCGCAAGTCCGAGGGCGGCTACACCTATTTCGTTCCGGACGTGGCCTACCACGTCGCCAAATGGGAACGCGGCTTTCATCATGCCATCAACATCCAGGGCACCGATCACCATGGCACCATCGCCCGGGTGCGCGCCGGCCTGCAGGGCCTGGATCTGGGCATCCCCGTCGACTACCCGGCCTACGTGCTGCACAAGATGGTGCGCGTCATGCGCGACGGCGACGAGGTCAAGATCTCCAAACGCGCCGGCAGCTACGTCACGCTGCGCGACCTGATCGACTGGGTCGGCCGCGATGCAGTGCGTTTTTTCCTGGCCCAGCGCCGCGCCGACTCCGAATTCGTCTTCGACATCGACCTGGCCCTGTCGCGCAGCGAGGAAAACCCGGTCTACTACATCCAGTATGCGCACGCCCGCATCCACTCGCTGCTGCGCCAGCACGATGCCAGCAACCAGGGCGCGACGGCAGATCCCTCCCTGCTGACCGCCCCGACCGAAATCGCCCTGTTGCAGCGCCTGGCTGAATACCCCGGCGTTCTGACGCAGGCCGCGCGCGAACTCGCGCCGCACCAACTGGCCTTCTGGCTGCGCGACTGCGCGGCCGATTTCCATGCCTGGTACAACGCCGAACGCATCCTGGTGGACGATCCCGCCCTGGGTGCCGCACGCCTGCGCCTGGCCCGAGCCACCGCCCAGGTGATCGCCAACGGTCTGGGCCTTCTGGGAGTCAGCGCCCCCGAGCGCATGTAACGCCATGGCCACACGAAAAAAATCCTCCTCACGGTCCGGCGGCGCCTGGTTCGGCCTGGTCCTGGGCATGGTGCTGGGGGTCGCGGCCGCCGTCGCGGTGGCCCTGTTCGTCACCAAGGCCCCCATGCCCTTCAAGGACAAGGCCAGCCGCAATGCCCCGACCACCCTGCTGCCCGACGTACAGAACGCGCCGGACCCGAACATCGCCCTGTACGGCCAGGACGGGCCGGCCGGCACACGCTCGACCGCGCAAGGCGGCAGCAGCATCAATCCGCCCGCGCCCGCGCCGGAACCCGGCGCCGCGCCTCACCCCCCCCTGTCCGACACCATCGGCCAGCTCATCGCCGGGCTGGACAAACCCCGGGACAACAAACCGGCGCCGGCACCAGTCAAGCCTCCGTCCGCGCCGCAGACCAGCCAGCCGGTTCAGCCGCCGCCGGCACCACCGCCCGCCGCCCGCCCGGCGCCCGGCACACAGACCACCTATTATCTGCAGACCGGCGCCTTCCGCTCCGGGAAAGAGGCCCAGGCCATGCTGGCCCGGGTCGTACTGCTGGGGCTGCCGGTCCATATCGAGACCGGCGAATCCAATGGCGCCCCCATCAACCGCGTGCGGGTCGGCCCCTTCAAGGGCATCGACGAAATGAACCGCGCCCGATCCCGCCTGGGCGACGACAAGATCGAATCGGCCGTCGTGCGCCCATGAACCGACTCTCAAAGGAGATCCCATGAAGATCGCTCTGTTTTCACGCCTGCTGTCGGGCCTGGTCCTGGGGCTGGCCGCGCTGGCCACGACGCCCGCCCAGGCGGCGCCCTTCGACACGCTGGACCCGGTCCAGCCCTCGGATTCCCCCGGCAAGATCGAAGTCCTGGAATTCTTTTTCTACACCTGCCCGCATTGCGACGCGATCGAGCCTCTCGTCGAGAAATGGCGCAAGACCCTGCCTGACGGGGTCGTCTTCAAGAGCGTGCCGGTTGCCTTCAACGCCAGCATGCGCGACATGCAAAAGCTGTACTACGCGCTGGAAGCCATGGGCCGCCTGGATCTGCAGCCCCAGGTCTTCAAGGCCATCCATGAACAAGGCAAGGACCTGACCAAGGCCAAGGAAATCATCGACTGGGCCGCTTCGCAGGGTCTGGACCGCCAGGCCTTCACCGACGCATTCAATTCTTTCGGTGTGCAGACCAAGGCCACCCGCGCCGATGAGCTGGTCAAGTCCTACAAGATTCAGGGAACCCCGACGTTCGCCATCGGCGGCCGCTACCTGACCTCGCCCTCGAACACCGGGTCCTACCAGGGCGCCGTCGATGAGACGGACCGGCTGGTCAAGGAACTGCTGGCGGGAAAGCAATAACCGCGAGACGCGCTCCGCAGGCTGCCCTGCCAGCGGCCTGTGCACATGCCGGGCCGACGCCCCCCGAATCCATCGGACACATACGAGCGGGGCCGCCCGGCGCCTCACAAAACGGGATCAGCCCGCCGCCACGGCGAACGCCTGCGCCAGATCCGCGATCAGGTCGGCTGGGTCTTCCAGGCCGATGTGCAGGCGCAGCACCGTGCCCGTGCGCATGCGTTCGTCGGCCACCGACGCCCAGTAGCCGTGCGAGGCCAGGGCACCGGGCTCGACCTGCGTGACCAGGCTTTCGTAGCCGCCCCAGGAATACCCGATCCCGAACAGCCGCAGGCCGTCGATCAGGCGGCGCACCTGGGCGCCGTCGAAGTCCACGGCCACGGACAGCAGGCCGTTGGACCCCGTCGCGTCGCGCCGCCACAGCGCGTGACCCGCATCGTCCGGCCAGGCGGGGAAGAAGATCCGCGACACCTGGGGCTGGGCATCCAGCCAGCGACAGACTTCCAGGGCGTGTTCCGCGCAGGCGCGCAGGCGCACGCCCAGGGTGCGCGCCCCGCGCAGCGCCAGCCAGGCGTCGTCGGCGCTGACGGTGTTGCCCAGGGCGTAATGCGTTTCGTGCAGCCGACCGATCAGCGCCGGATCGCTGGCCACGGCCGCGCCCAGCATCAGGTCGGAATGCCCGCCCAGATACTTGGTGGCCGCGGTCACCGCCACGTCGCCCCCCAGCACCAGGGGTCGATAGATGTAGCCCGCGCCCCAGGTGTTATCCGCCACCACGGTCAGGCCATGATCGTGCGCCCAGCGCGACAGCGCGGGCAGATCGAGCATTTCCATCAGCAGCGACCCCGGGGACTCGAGGTACAGCACACGGGTTTCAGGCCGCAAGGCGGCCTGCAGACTGGCCAGATCGCCATGCACGAAATCCATGGCCACCCCCATGCGCGACAGAATGGCCTTGTACAGATAGCGGACCGGACCATACACGCTGTCCACGACCAGCGCATGATCCCCCTGGCCGAGCAGGGCCATCAGCGTCATGCTGATGGCCGCCATGCCCGACGGCGCGAGGAACGCCCGCTCACCGCCTTCGAGGCGGCACAGCAGAGTTTCCAGGGCCTCGTGGGTCTGCAAACCGACCCGTCCGTAGGTCGGCACCCGCTCGCCCCGCTGTTTGGCCGCCTGAGCACGATCCAGCACATCCATGGACGCGAAACGCACCGTGCTGGTCCGGTAGGAGGGCAGCGCCACCGGCCCCGCCCCGGTGGCAGGATCCAGCGGGGCTTGGCCAATGTGCTGCAGCAGCGTGTCGGGACGGTCGGAATCGTGTGTGGTCATGGAGAAAGGGCGGGGCTAGATTTTCTGGAAACGGTACACCTCGTCTTCACCGAAGATGCGCCGCAGGGAACCCTGGAAGTATAGGGCGTGCAGGTGCGCGATGGATTCGCCCATGGCGAAGGACAGCTGGTGCAGGTCGAGCTTGCGGTGGAACAGAACGGGCAGCAGGTCATGGGCGCTGCGCGGCTGCTCACAGGCCGCCAGGACCTCGCCCAGCCGCTCGGCATGATGCATGCGCTGCTGGGCGACGCGCCGGTGCAGGCCCCGGAAAGGCCGGCCATGGGAAGGCAGCACCAGGGAGGCCTCGGGCAGATCGTCGTAGGTCGCCAGCGAATTCAGGTACAGGCGCAGGGGATCGGCCTCGGGCTCCTGATCGAACACGCTGACGTTGGTGGAAATCCGCGGCAACACCATGTCGCCCGAGATCAGTACCTCCAGGTCCTCGCACCACAGCGAGACATGCTCGGGGGCATGCCCGTAGCCGACGATGACCCGCCAGCTGCGGCCTCCGATCTCCATCGCCTGACCATGCATCAGGCGATGGAACCGGGGCGGCACGGCCGGCACCAGGCCGGTGTAATAATCGTGACGGGCGCGGATCATGTCCTGCGCCTGCGGATCGATCAGGCCGTGGCGGGCGAAATGCCGCACCGCCGCGTCGCCGCCCGGGCCGCTGCCCTCGATCGAGGAATCCGCCACGGCGGAGCCGGACCACAACCGGGCCAGGGCATAGTCCGTCATGGACATCCACAAGGGGGCTTGCCAGCGCGCGCACAGCCAGTGCGCCAGACCGACATGATCCGGGTGCATGTGCGTCACCAGGACGCGCAGCACCGGCAGGCCGTCGAGCGCCTGCGCGAATACGGTCTCCCAGCAATCGCGGACCTCGGCCCGGTCGATGCCGCAATCGACCACCGTCCAGCCCTCGCGCCCATCGACGCGATCACGCAGCAGCCACAGGTTGATGTGATCCAGGGCAAAGGGCAAGGGCATGCGGATCCAGCGCACATCAGTCGCCACATCCCGCGCATGGCCGGTTTCGGGCAGGACATCGCCCCAGGGATACTCCAGTTCGTTTTCCAGCGGGTTCATGCCATGGCTCCATGAAGATCGGGGTTTTCTCTCATCATTATGTCAGAATTTCCACTTTACGTTGACGTAAACGTAATGCATAATATCCCTGATTCCACACACACGGTATCGAGTCCTTTCAGCCCATGAGCCAAGCCACCTGGACCATCTCCGAGCTTGCCCGCGAATTCGGGGTCACCCCGCGCACGATCCGGTTCTACGAGGATCAGGGCATTGTCAGCCCGGCGCGCGAAGGCCGCAATCGCGTCTATGCCCCGCGGGACCGCACGCGGCTCAAGCTCGCCTTGCGCGGGCGGCGTCTGGGATTGCAGCTGTCCGAAATCGTCACCCTGATCAACATGTACGACCGCGGCGGCGCCAACAGCAATGTGCAGTTGCGCCAGTATGTCGACGTTCTGGCCAGCCATCGCGAAAAGCTCGAACAGCAACGCCGCGACCTGGACGAAACCCTCAAAGAAATCCGCCAGCAACAATCCAATTGCGAAGCGCTGCTGCTGGCCCGCCAATCCTAGGAGACCTCCCCATGAATCTGCCCGGCCTGAATTTCGACCTCGGATCCGACCTCGACATGCTGCGCGAGGCCGTCCGCGACTTTGCTCAAGCCGAGATCGCTCCCCGCGCTGCGGCGGCCGACCGCGACGACCAGTTCCCCATGGATCTGTGGCGCAAATTCGGCGACCTGGGGCTGCTGGGCGTCACGGTCGACGAGACCTACGGCGGCGCCAACCTGGGCTACCTGGCGCACATGATCGCCATGGAGGAAATCTCCCGCGCCAGCGCATCGATCGCACTGTCCTACGGGGCGCACTCCAACCTGTGCGTCAATCAGATCCATCGCAACGGCACCGAGGCGCAAAAAGCCAAATACCTGCCCGGCCTGGTCTCCGGCGAACAGGTCGGTGCCCTGGCCATGAGCGAGCCCGGCGCAGGTTCCGACGTCGTCAGCATGCGACTGCGAGCCGAAAAGCGTGGCGACCGCTACGTGCTTAATGGCACCAAGATGTGGATCACCAACGGACCGGACGCCGACACTCTGGTGGTCTATGCCAAGACCAATCCGGAGGCCCATCAGCGCGGCATCACCGCCTTCATCGTCGAAAAGACCTTCCCCGGCTTTTCTGTGGCGCAAAAACTCGACAAACTGGGCATGCGCGGCTCGCACACCGGCGAGCTGGTGTTCCAGGACTGCGAGGTCCCGGCCGAGAACGTGCTGGGCGAAGTCGATGGCGGCGTCAAGGTCCTCATGAGCGGCCTGGACTACGAACGCGCCGTGCTGGCCGCCGGGCCCCTGGGCATCATGCAGGCCGTCATGGACGTGGTGGTGCCCTATGTGCATGACCGCAAGCAGTTCGGCCAGGCCATCGGTGAATTTCAACTGATCCAGGGCAAGCTGGCCGATCTCTACACCACCTTGCAAGCCTGCCGCGCCTACTGCTACACGGTCGGCAAGAACCTGGACAGCCTGGGCGCGGGCCATGCGCGTCAGGTGCGCAAGGATTGCGCCGGCGTCATCCTGTACTGCGCCGAAAAGGCCACCTGGATGGCCGGCGAAGGCATTCAGATCCTGGGCGGCAATGGCTACATCAACGAATACCCCACCGGCCGCCTGTGGCGCGATGCCAAACTCTACGAGATCGGCGCCGGCACCAGCGAGATCCGCCGCATGCTGATCGGCCGCGAGTTGTTCAGCGAGACGATCTGACCTGTCCGAACCGACCGAGGAACCGCGCAGCCATGGACGACACCGGCGATCATCGCCACATCCAGCCCGTCGCGCCCCGGGGCCAGTCCCCGGAGGCCGTGGCGCACATGATCCTGACCGGATTCAACCGCCACTATTCGCTGTTCCGCTACAGCGCGCAGCGGGCCAAGGCGCTGTTCGAATCAAGCGACTGGCACGGCATCCAGCAGCTCTCGCGCGAGCGCATCGAATACTACGACACCCGAGTCCGCGAATGCGCGGCCTCCCTGGGTCAGGCGCTGCGCGGCACCACCCCTGCGCGCACGGCACCGGACACGGCGCTGACCGACGAGCAGATCGAATTCTGGCAAGCCGCCAAGACCAGCTATATCTCGCTGCTGGCCGGCCACCGTCAGCCCGAATGCGCCGAGACCTTCTTCAACTCGGTGTCCTGCCGCATCCTGCACCGCAACTACTTCAACAATGATTTCCTGTTCGTGCGCCCGGCCGTGGCGACCGACTACATTGACGTCGAGCAGCCGTCCTACCGGGCCTATTACCCGCTGACCGACGGCCTGCTGCCCTGCCTGACCCGCATGGCGGCCGACTTCGGCCTGGCGTCTCCCTATCTGGACCTGCCGGCCGATGTGCGGCGCATGGCCCGCATGGGCCTGCGCCACCTGCGGCGCACCCTGCCGCGCGGCCAGGGCAAGCGGCTGGCCCCCGATTGCCAGATCCAGGTGCTCAACACCCTGTTCTACCGCAACAAGGGCGCCTATGTCGTCGGCCGCCTGATCAACCAGACCGCCATCCATCCATTCGCCGTCGCGCTGCTGCACACGCCATCGGGCCACATCCAGTTCGATGCCCTGCTGCATACCAGCGACGACCTGAGCACGCTGTTCAGCTTCACGCGCGCCTATTTCCTGGTCGACATGGAGGCCTCGGCGGCCTATGTCGATTTTCTGTCGTCGCTGTTTCCGCGCAAGCCCAAGGCCGAGATCTACACCACCATCGGCCTGCAAAAACAGGGCAAGACCCTGTTCTACCGCGACTTCCTGCACCATCTGTCGCACTCGCGGGACGCGTTCGACTACGCGCCGGGCATCCAGGGCATGGTGATGACGGTGTTCACCCTGCCGTCCTATCCATATGTGTTCAAGCTCATCCGCGACCGCATCGCCAAGGACGGCATGGACGAGGACACGGTGCGGCGCAAATACCAGATGGTCAAAAAGCACGACCGGGTCGGCCGCATGGCCGACACCTGGGAATACTCCCAGGTCGCCCTGCCGCGCAATCGTTTCTCGCCGCGCCTGCTCGAAGGCCTGCGCCGCGAGGTGCCCAGCCTGCTCGAGGAAACCGACGACCTGGTGGTGCTGCGCCACGTCTACATCGAACGCCGCATGACGCCGCTGAACATTTTCCTGGCCGGCGCCTCCGACGCAGCCCTGGAAACCGCCGTGCAGCAATACGGCCAGGCCATCCGCGAGCTGGCCGCCGCCAACATCTTCCCCGGCGACATGCTCTACAAGAACTTCGGCGTCACCCGTCTGGGCCGGGTGGTTTTCTATGATTACGACGAAATCCAGCGCATGACAGAGATGCAGTTTCGCCGCATCCCTCCCGCGCCCAACGAGGAGGCCGAGATGTCGGGAGAACCCTGGTATCCGGTGGGCGCCAACGATGTCTTCCCGGAGGAATTCGAACGATTCCTATTGGGGGATTCCCGAGTGCGCGCCGCCTTCCTCAAACACCATGCGGCGCTTTTGGATGCACAATGGTGGCAGGACTGCCGTGCGCGCGCCGCCCAGGGTCGCATCGAGGATATTTTCCCCTACGACCAAGCGCGCAGACTGCAGCCGCCGGACGGCCACTGACGGTCCGCCCGGACCGAACCAAGGGACCCCCTGAAAAAGGAGCAACACCATGTCTGAGTCCATCGTCATCGTATCCGCCGCCCGCACCCCCATGGGGGGCATGATGGGCAGTCTTTCCGGCCTGGCCGCGCACGAGCTGGGCGCCATCGTGATCCGGGCTGCTGTCGAGCGCGCGGGCATCGCCGGCGACGCCGTCCAGGAAGTCATCATGGGCAACGTACTGCAGGCCGGCCAAGGCCAGGCACCCGCCCGCCAGGCGGCGCTGGGCGCCGGCCTGCCCAAAGGCGTCGCCTGCAGCACCCTGCACAAGGTCTGCGGCTCCGGCCTGAAGGCTGTGATGCTGGCCCACGACATCGTCAAGGCCGGCTCCGCCGACGTGGTGGTGGCCGGCGGTCAGGAAAGCATGAGCAATGCTCCCTACCTGCTGCTCAAGGGCCGCCAGGGCTATCGCTACGGTCATTCCACGGTCTATGACCATATGGCTATGGACGGTCTCGAAGACGCCTACCAGCGGGGCACCGCCATGGGCGTGTTCGCCGAGGACTGCGCCTCGAAATACAGCTTCACGCGCGAACAGCAGGACGCCTTCTCCCTGGAATCGCTGCGCCGCGCCCGCCAGGCCTCCGAGGACGGCAGCTTCAAGTGGGAAATCGCGCCGGTCACGGTCAAGGGCCGCAAGGGTGACACCGTGATCGACACCGACGAGGCGCCCCTCAAGGCGATGCCGGACAAAATCCCGACCCTCAAGCCCGCCTTCAAGAAAGACGGCACGGTCACGGCGGCCAACGCCTCCTCGATTTCCGATGGCGCCTCGGCCCTGGTGGTGATGAACGAGTCCAAGGCCAAGGCGCTCGGCGCCAAGCCCCTGGCGCGCATCGTGGCCCACAGCCAGTTCTCGCACGAACCGCAGTGGTTCACCACCGCACCGGTCGGCGCGATCCAGAAACTGCTGGACAAGGCCGGCTGGAAGGCGGACGACGTCGATCTGTACGAAATCAACGAGGCCTTCGCCGTGGTGACCATGGCCGCCATGGCCGACCTCAAGCTGCCGCACGACCGCGTCAACATCCACGGCGGCGCCACGGCCCTGGGCCATCCCATCGGGGCCTCCGGCGCCCGCCTGCTGACCACGCTGATCGGCGCCCTGCGCAAGACCGGCGGCAAGCGCGGCATCGCCTCGCTGTGCATCGGCGGCGGCGAGGCCGTGGCCCTGGCCATCGAAATGATGTAACTCCTTTGCAGCCCCACGGGCCGACCGTTGCACGGCCGGCCCGTTCTTTCAGGAACCAACATGCCGGTCATCGAGTCCCGCATCAACCCACGATCCCAGGAATTCCAGGACAACGCCCGTGTCATGCGGACGCTGGTCGACGATCTGCGCGAGCGCATCGCCAACACGGCGCAAGGCGGCGGCGAAACCGCCCGCGCCCGTCATCTGGCACGCGGCAAGCTGTTGCCGCGCGAACGGGTCGAACGGCTGCTCGACCCCGGCACACCGTTCCTGGAACTGTCACCGCTAGCGGCCCACGATGTCTACGACAATGACTCGCCCGGCGCCGGCCTGATCACCGGCATCGGCCGGGTGGGCGGCACCGAATGCGTGATCGTCTGCAACGACGCCACGGTCAAGGGCGGCACCTACTATCCGCTGACAGTCAAGAAACACCTGCGCGCCCAGGAAATCGCCCAGCAGAATCACCTGCCCTGCATCTATCTGGTCGATTCAGGCGGCGCCAACTTGCCCAACCAGGACGAGGTCTTCCCCGACCGCGACCACTTCGGGCGCATCTTCTACAACCAGGCCGTGATGTCATCCATGGGCATCGCCCAACTGGCCGTGGTGATGGGCTCCTGCACCGCTGGGGGCGCCTACGTGCCCGCCATGAGCGACGAATCCATCATCGTGCGCAACCAGGGCACGATCTTCCTGGGCGGCCCGCCCCTGGTCAAGGCGGCTACCGGCGAGGAAGTCTCGGCGGAAGACCTGGGTGGTGGCGATGTGCATACCCGCCTGTCGGGCGTGGCCGACCATCTGGCCGAGAACGACACCCACGCGCTGCGCCTGGTGCGCGACGCGGTGGCCCGGCTCAACCGCCCTGCACGCCCCGAGCCAGGCGCCTGGACCGAGCCGCTGTACAACCCCGCCGAACTGGACGGCATCATCCCCCAGGACACCCGCAAGCCCTACGATGTGCGCGAGGTCATTGCCCGGATTGTGGACGGCTCCGATTTCGAGGAATTCAAGGCGCGCTTCGGCACGACCCTGGTCACGGGTTTTGCCCGGATCTACGGCATGCCGGTCGGCATCATCGCCAACAACGGCATCCTGTTCTCCGAAGCCGCCCAGAAGGGCACGCACTTCATCGAGCTGTGCTGCCAGCGCAACATCCCCCTGGTGTTCCTGCAGAACATCAGCGGCTTCATGGTGGGCCGCAAATACGAAAACGAAGGTATCGCCCGTCATGGCGCCAAGATGGTCACCGCCGTATCAACGGCCTCGGTCCCGAAATTCACTGTGCTGATCGGCGGCTCCTTCGGCGCCGGCAACTACGGCATGTGCGGTCGCGCCTTCAGCCCGCGCCTGCTGTTCCTGTGGCCCAACGCGCGCATCTCGGTCATGGGCGGCGAGCAGGCCGCCAGCGTCCTGGCCACCGTGCGGCGCGACAACATCGAGCGCAAGGGCGGCACCTGGTCCGCCGACGAAGAGGACGCCTTCAAGGCGCCCATCCGCGCCCAGTACGAGCGCGAAGGCCACCCCTACTATTCCACCGCGCGCCTGTGGGACGACGGTATCATTGCCCCCTCCGACACTCGCCGCGTGCTGGGCCTGGGCCTGGCCGCCGCCCGCCACGCACCCACCGAGCCGACCCGCTTCGGCATCTTCAGAATGTAAGGAGTTCCCCCGTGTTCGATACCCTTCTGATCGCCAACCGGGGCGAGATCGCCTGCCGCATCGCCGCCACGGCCCGCCGCATGGGCATCCGCACCGTGGCCGTCTATTCCGACGCCGACGCCGACGCCCGCCATGTCCAGGCCTGCGACCGGGCCGTGCGCATCGGCGGCCCCGAGCCCGCTGCCAGCTACCTGCGGGGCGACGTCATCCTGGAGGCCGCCCTGCGCACAGGTGCCCGGGCCATCCATCCGGGCTACGGCTTCCTGTCGGAAAACGCCGATTTCGCCCGCGCCTGCGCTGACGCGGGCCTGGTCTTCGTCGGCCCGCCGGTCGACGCCATCGCGGCCATGGGCAGCAAATCGGCGGCCAAGACCCTGATGTCCGGCGCCGCCGTGCCGCTGGTGCCGGGCTATCACGGCGAGCGCCAGGAGGCCGATTTTCTCCAGGAGCAGGCCCGCGCCATCGGCTACCCAGTGCTCATCAAGGCCAGCGCGGGCGGCGGCGGCAAAGGCATGCGCATCGTCCACGCCGATAGCGAGTTCCCGGCGGCGCTGGCTTCCTGCCAGCGCGAGGCGGCCAGCAGCTTCGGCAACGCTCAGGTCCTGGTCGAGCGCTACCTGACCAAACCGCGCCACATCGAAATCCAGGTCTTCGCCGACACGCACGGCCAGTGTGTGCATCTGTTCGAGCGCGACTGCTCGGTGCAGCGGCGTCACCAGAAAGTCATCGAAGAAGCCCCCGCGCCCGGCATGACGCCCGACCGCCGCGAGGCCATGGGTCAGGCGGCCGTGGCGGCCGCCCAGGCTGTCGGCTATGTCGGCGCCGGCACGGTGGAATTCATCGCCGAGCCCGATGGCCGTTTCTACTTCATGGAAATGAACACCCGGCTACAGGTCGAGCACCCCGTGACCGAGGCCATCACCGGCCAGGATCTGGTGGAATGGCAACTGCGCGTGGCGGCAGGCCAGCCACTGCCGCTGCGCCAGGATCAGTTGCGCATCCAGGGTCACGCGCTGGAGGCCCGCATCTACGCAGAGAACCCGGACAAGGACTTTCTGCCCAGCATCGGCCGTCTGGACGCCCTGCAATGGCCGCCGCACGTCGTGTTCCAGACCGGTCCCGTGCGCGTGGACGGCGGCGTGCGCGAGGGCGACACCATCTCCCCCCACTACGACCCGATGATCGCCAAGCTGATCGTCCATGGTCAGGACCGCGAGCAGGCCCGGCAGCGGATGCTGCGCGCGCTGGGCGCGGTGCGCGCCACCGGCGTGCAGACCAATATCGCGTTCCTGGGCCGCCTGATGGACGATCCAGCCTTTGCTGCTGCGGATCTGGACACTGGACTGATCGAGCGCGAGCATGATCGTCTGTTCCCCGCGCCTCAGGCGTGCGGGGACACGACGCTGGCGCTGGCCGCCGCCGCCCTGCTGCACCACGATGGCCTCTCCGGCCCCGACGCCACGCCTGACCGTGACCCCTGGCGTCAGGCGGACAACTGGCGCATCGGCGGCCGCTACGAAAACACCCTGACCCTGCTGGACGCCCAGGGCCAACGCACCGTGCAGGTCCGTCGCGACGGCTGCGTCTGGACCCTGGCCGTGGACGAACAGCCCGCGCAGTCCTTTGACTGGCAGGCCGAGGGCCGCCACCCGGCCCACATCCGCGTGCGCCTGGGCGACGCGGAAACACGCGGCGACATCCACCGGGACGGCCCGCGCCTGGATGTCTTCGCCGAGGGCCGGCGGCAGACGCTGGAGTGGCGCAACCCGCTCGCCCTGGCGGCCGCCGCCGCCGACGACACGGCAGGCGGACTCACCGCCCCCATGCCGGGCAAGATCCTGTCGGTCGCCGTCGCGGCGGGAGACGCTGTGACGCGCGGCACGCCCCTGATCGTCATGGAAGCCATGAAAATGGAACACACCATCGATGCGCCGCACGACGGCACCGTCAAAGAGGTCTTCTATGTCGTCGGCGACCAGGTGACCGAAGGCGTCGTCCTGATCGACCTGGAGGCTGCGGGAGGCGATTGAGCACAGGGGAATCCGGTACACTGTGGATGCTAACCGTTCCCTGAACGCCATGTACGACATTCTGGTTTACCTGTTCGAAAACTACTACACGCCCCAGGCCTGCCCGCGCGCCGAGGTCCTGGCGAGCAAGCTGGCCGCCGCCGGCTTCGAACACGAGGACATCGACGATGCGCTGAACTGGCTGCGCGACCTGGCCAGCACCACGGAACACTGTCTGCCGCTGGCCGTCATGCGCGATGTCCGGCACGATGCCGCGCGCATCTATTCCGACGAGGAATACGCGGCCCTGGGCACCGAGGCGATCGGCTTCATCAGCTTCCTGGAGAACTCCGGCAGCCTGACCCCGGTCCTGCGCGAGATCCTGATCGAGGCGGCCCAGGTCGTGGATCACGCGCCCCTGTCCCTGGCCGAAATCAAGGTCCTGGCGCTGATGGTCCTCTGGAGCCAGGAGGCCGAAGTCGATCATCTGGTATTCGAGGAACTGCTGACCGACGACGAGAACCGGCTGTCTCACTAGGGCCTGTTCATCCTCAAAGGAGATCGCGTTGAGCCTGAGCGCTGGTGTGAACAGGTCCTAGCCGCATGCCCGCCCCGCTTCCGGCCATCCCCGGCCATGCTCCCTACGTGGGCCGTTTCGCGCCCAGCCCCAGCGGCCCGTTACACGCGGGATCCCTGGTCGCGGCCCTGGCCAGCTATCTGGATGCCCGGGCGCATCGGGGCCGCTGGCTGCTGCGCATCGAGGACATCGACGAGCCCCGCACCGTGACCGGCGCCGACCGCATCATCCTCCAGCAACTGGAGACACTGGGCCTGCATTGGGACGGCGAGACCGTCAGGCAAACGCAACGCCACCCCCTGTACACGCAAGCGTTCGCCCGCCTGCGGGCTGCCGGGCGCGTCTACGGCTGCGCCTGCATGCGGCGTGAACTGCCGTCCGGCCCGTATCCCGGCACCTGCCGGCCAGGCGCCCGCATCCGGCCGGATGCGCAACGCCCGACCCGCAGCTGGCGCTTCCTGGCCGAACCCGGCGTGGAGACCTTCACGGACCGTTGGCGGGGTCCGCAATCCCAGGATGTGGCCGCCGAAGTCGGCGACTTCATCATCCGCCGGGCCGACGGCCTGTGGGCCTATCAGCTCGTGGTGGTGGTGGACGATGGCGCCCAGGGTGTCACCGACGTGGTGCGCGGCGCCGATCTGCTCGACTCCACGGCGCGCCAGCGGCAGCTGGCGCGCGCCCTGGACCTGCCCATGCCGCGCGTCCTGCATGTCCCGCTGATCCTGAACGCGACCGGCCACAAGCTGTCCAAGCAGAACCACGCCCCTGCGCTGGACGTATCCCGGCCTCTGGCCTGCCTGCAGGCGGCCTGGAAAGCCCTGGGGTTCGAGCCGCTACCCGTCGCGACCCCGCACGCCTTCTGGCCCGAGGCCATCACCTGCTGGGCGCGGCGTTTTGGTCCCGGTCCCGGCCCGAAGGATCGCGCCTGACGCAGCCCACGCCCACAGGGGCCTGTTCATCCTTAGAGCGGCGACTGCTGCTCGTCGAGCAGGCCGGACAACAGGGCCGTGCCATCTTTCGCCACTCGCAGCCTCCCATACCGGGCCTTTGCATAGCGGTCCCCCTGGCCCTCGGGAAAGAACCAGTTGCGGGCCCCCCAATCCAGCCGCCCATCCCGCCAGCGCACGGCCAACGCAACGTGATCGTCCGACAGGGCCGGGGGCTTCTCGACCGAGACGCCCGCCAGTTGCCCGACGCCTTGCGCATCGGGTCGCAGCAGCAGCCAGCCGTGCCCCGCGGCTTTCAGCTCGAATTGCAGTGGCAGTCCCGCCTCACTGTTCAGCCAGACATCCACCTGACGACGCACGGCATAATCCAGATCCATGTAGTCCCCCTGCATCAGGGAGCGGGGATCCACCGGCGCCAGGGCCAGCAGGACCGGCTGGCCCTGGGACAGGATGGTTTGATAGTGATGCACCCGGGCCTGGACCACGCCCAGCGTCAGCACGCCCCCCGCCAGCAGCCAGACAGGCAGCGCCCAATGACGACGAACGACGGGTCGGACCGATCCGGTCGACCACCGCCACCGCACCCAGAGCCACAGCGCCAGCATGAACAGCCAGATCGCCGTCAGCCCCAGTGTCGTCGCCTTGCCGATCAAGGTGCCTGACTGAATATCGAAGTAATACAGCACCAGCCCCCCCAGCCCCAGCAGAACCGAAAGCCCCTGCGCCGGCCGGTGATGCGCCCAGCGTCCCAGGACCAGACCGGTCAGGGCCACGGAACACACTGGCGAGAACATCCACCCCGGACCCGCCACGCAACAAGCCGCCGGCACGCCCAGGCGCAGCCTGACCGGCAGGGCTGGCCGGATCGTGGACATCCAGCCCCCCAGCAACAATCCCGGCAGCAACGCGCTGACCAAGAGCGCGGCAAGGATCGGCCATGTCCTGGACAAGATGAATTCCTGCGCCAGCAAGGACAGGAGAATGGCCCGAAAGGCCGCCACCGACAGGGCAGCCCAGGCCAGGGGCCGCCAGCGCGCCCAGCGCGCCGGCGTCATGGACCGGACCCAGGCAGCCGCGCCCACCAGCAATAACAAGATCTGGCTCAGGCCTCCCGCCCGAAAAACCTCCGGGCTATCGCCGAAAGCGAACAGAAAATCCTCGGGAACCAGCAGCCAGTACCCCATTGACAGGGTCACGCCGGCCACCGCCAGACGCACGATGAACTGACGCGCCCCCGCATAGGCCACGGCCCCCGACGTCAGCAGGATCAACAAGGGAATCTCCCACCCGGTCGCATCCGCCATCAACCAAAGCCCGATCACGCCCGCCAGCAGCACACCCAGGATGGCCAGCACTGCGCCCACCTCCCGCCAGAACGCCGGACCCGCCGTCCGGCCAAGCCACAGGCCGGACACCATCAGGATCAGACCGGCGACCAGGGCATCGAAAAAAGAATCCAGCTCGAAACTGACCACCACCCAGCCGCCCAACAGGAGCAGGCCAGGCACCAGGAAGCCGATCCGCAACGCCGTCACATACCAGGGTGTACGGGTTGCATCGATACGACCCGCCGCCGGCACAAGTTCCGCATCCTCCCGCTCCGCCAGGGCCGGATGCGCCGGCGCAGGCAACGACATCGCCGACCGCAGGCGCAGCAGGCGCCGTGCCGCCCAGAACCCCAGCAGCAGAATCAGCAGCGCCTGAATCAGGAGCATGATCTCCGGCTGCTCCCACACATCGAACCACGGAATCACCATGAATTCCGCCATCAGGATTCCCGCCAACAGCGCCATGGCCACCACCACCGGATCGCGGCGCCAGCGCGTATAAACGCCATAAACGACCAGGATCGGAGCCCAGCGAGGGAGGAACACCAGCGACAATGCCTGCAGGTTCAAATCGTCCGAGGTAAGCCACCCGACGCTCACCAACACGCCCCACACCGCCCAGAACAGCGTTGCCCCCGCCAGCACCCGCCGGACCAGCCGCCAGGGATCCCGCAACATCGGCAGCAGGCACTCCGCCAGCACCAGCAGCAGTCCATTCAGCCCCAGCGACAAGATCTCCACGGGGATCGATGGCAGCGGCGCCGACCAGTCGAACGGCAGAGAATCGATGAACAGGCGCAGCGCCAGATTCAGCAACACCACCCACAACAGCGCCAGGAACGCGGACCGGATCGCCACCAGCCAAGGCAGCATCAGGACGGCCCAGGTCAGAAACAGCTCCCAGGTATCGGCGCCGGTTTGATATATTTGGCCCATGAGAGCCAGCAGCGCGCCCGTCGCCAGGGCGGCCAGACCGGCCAATGGCCCCGCCCAGCGACTGCCGCGTCGAGCCAGGACGGCCACCAGGACGACGAGCAGCGCCAATGTCCCCTGGACACCCGTCAGACGGGCGTCCGGCGTCATCCGGGGCCAGTTCGCCGCCACCCAAAACACCAGGGCGGCGCCGGCCAGAACGACCGCCAGCGAACCAAGGCCCGTGACCAGATGCCTGCGCCACGAATCGGCCTCATGGGCTGGCGATGCGAGACTGACGACTTGCATGGCGTGAAGCCCCCTCGTATGATCCGCGCTAATGCGGCCCGAAAGACGGCCGCCACTGGACCCACATGACTAAAACTCTGATTATTGCTGAAAAACCCTCGGTTGCCCTGGATATCTCACGGGCGCTGGGGGGATTTACCCGGGAAGGCGACTACTTCGAAAGCGAGCAGTACGTGCTGTCCTCCAGTGTCGGCCACCTGCTCAGTCTGGTTGCCCCCAATGACCCGGTACGCGGCAAATGGAGTTTCACCCACCTGCCGGTCATCCCCCCCCAGTTCGAGCTGGGACCGACCGACAAGCGCTCCGCAGAACGGCTGAAGCTGCTGGTCAGGCTGCTCAAGCGCAAGGACGTCGGCGGCGTCATCAACGCCTGCGACGCGGGCCGTGAAGGCGAACTGATCTTTCGCTACATCATCCAGTATTCCGGGGTCAAAAAACCCATCCAGCGGCTGTGGCTGCGTTCCATGACCCAGGCATCCATCCGCGAGGCCTTCGCCAACCTGCGCGACGACGTCACCATGAAACCCCTCGAAGCCGCGGCCCGGTCCCGCGCCGAGGCCGACTGGCTGGTCGGCATCAATGGCACCCGCGCCATGACCGCTTTCAACAGCAAGGACGGCGGTTTCTTCAAGACCCCCGTCGGCCGCGTCCAGACGCCCACGCTGGCGATCGTGATGGAGCGCGAGGACCGCATCCGCCGCTTCGTGTCGCGCGACTACTGGGAAGTCCACGCCACTTTCGTTGCCGCCACCGGCCTGTACGAAGGCCGCTGGTTCGACCCCGACTTCAAAAAGAACGATCAGGACGCCGACGCCCGCGACTCGCGCCTGTGGTCGGCGACCACCGCGCAGACCATCGTCGCCGCCTGCCGCGCACAACCGGGCAGCGTGTCCGAGGAATCCAAGCCCAGCACGCAACTGTCTCCGGCCCTGTTCGACCTGACCACCCTGCAGCGCGAGGCCAACTCACGCTTTGGCTTCTCCGCCAAGACCACGCTCGCCCTGGCACAGGCACTGTACGAACGCCACAAGGCCCTGACCTACCCGCGAACCGACTCGCGCTACCTGCCCCAGGACTATGTCGGCACCGTACAGCAGACCATGCGCACCCTGGCCGACAGCGAATCGGGTGTCGCCCGCTCGGTACGGCCCTACGCTGCCCAGGTCGTCAAGCAGGACTGGGTCAAACCCAACCGGCGCATCTTCGACGACAAAAAGATCTCCGATCACTTTGCCATCATCCCGACCCTGCAGGTGCCGCGCGAGCTCAGCGATGCCGAATTCAAGATCTACGAACTGGTGACACGCCGGTTCCTGGCAGTGTTCTTTCCGGCGGCCGAGTTCCGCGTCACGACCCGCATCACCCAGGTCTCGGGCCATCACTTCAAGACCGAGGGCAAGGTCCTGGTCTCCCCCGGCTGGCTGGCCATCTATGGCCGCGAATCCCAGGGCGAGGACGGCTCCCTGGTCCCCGTGGCCGACGGCGAGCGCGTGCGCACCGAGGACATCGAGGCGCGCGGCCTGGCGACCAAGCCGCCCGCCCGGTTCAACGAGGCCACGCTGCTGTCGGCCATGGAGGGCGCCGGCAAACTGGTGGATGACGAGGCCCTGCGCGAGGCCATGTCCGAACGCGGCCTGGGCACCCCGGCCACGCGCGCAGCCATCATCGAAGGCCTGCTCAACGAAAGCTACCTGCGCCGCGAAGGCCGCGACCTGATCCCCAGCGCCAAGGCCCGCCAGCTGATGACCCTGCTGGCCGGCCTGGGCGTCAGCGAACTGACCTCGCCGGAGCTGACCGGCGAATGGGAGCACAAGCTCAAGCTGATGGAACAGCGTCAACTGGATCGCGAGTCCTTCATGCGCGAGATCGCCCAGATGACTCAGGTCGTCGTCAAGCGCGCCAAGGAATACGAACGCGACACCGTGCCCGGCGACTACGCCACCCTCCAGACTCCTTGCCCGAAATGCGGCGGCGTGGTCAAGGAAAACTACCGCCGCTACGCCTGCACGGCCTGTGACTTCTCCATCGGCAAGCACCCTGGCGGACGCACCTTCGAGATCGCCGAGGTCGAGGAACTGCTGGACAAGCGCACGCTGGGCCCGCTGACCGGCTTCATCAGCAAGATGGGCAGGCCCTTTGCCGCCGTGCTGCGCATCACCGACGAATACAAGCTGGAATTCGACTTCGGCCAACGCGAGGACGAGGATGCCGAACCCGTGGATTTCTCCGGCCATACGCCGCTGGGCGCCTGCCCCAAATGCGGCGGCCACGTCTTCGAGCACGGCATGAACTATGTCTGCGAACGTGCTGTGGGGTCGGAAAAGACCTGCACCTTCCGCAGCGGCAAGGTCATCCTGCAACAGGAAATCCCCGCCGCGCAGATGAGCAAGCTGCTGGACACCGGCAAGACCGACCTGCTCGACGGCTTCGTATCCAGCCGCACCAACCGCAAGTTCAAAGCCTTCCTGGTGCGTCAGGCCGACGGCAAGGTCGGTTTCGAATTCGAACCGCGACCGGCCAAGGCGGGGGCCAAGACAGCCGCCAAGTCCGCGACAAAGACAGCCGCCAAGAAATCCGTCCGCAAGACCGCCGCCAAAAAGACGGCAGCCAAAAAAGTCCCCGCCCGGACCGGGTCTCACGAGGACGACGGTCCGGCCTTCTGACCTCCGCGCCGGCCGCTCAGCTGCTGGCGCGGATTTTCAGCTCGAACCCAGGCCGACCACGACCCGGCTTTCCGAGGCATACGCCCGGATGCCCACCAGCCACGACATGACGCGCTGATCCCTCTGGTTTCCGCTTGACGGGCACCTTGCCGGCCAGCGCCAAGCAGCTGCTTGATGAACCGGTGACCGGCCCGATGACGCCCGAGGCGGTCCAAGACACGTTCATGATGCTCTAAAGAAAGCGATGGTACCCGCGAGGTCCTGGGGCTATGGATCGAGAATACCGAAGGCGCGAAGCTCTGGATGGCCAGACGCTGCAAGGCCTGCAGCCGGTGCTCGATCTGGCACCGGACCATGCCATTCATTCGGGGCGCTGTTGCAGCACCGGTTTCAGGGGTCAAGGCAGCGGTTGTACCCAGGACGATACCACCGCTGTCAATCGACATCTCTCAGCGGTACACCAGATCACGGAAGGTCAGCGACAGGTCGGGCCAGTAGGTGATCACCATCAGGCAGACCACCACCACGCCGACGAAAGGCAGCAGTGGCCGGATCAGGCGCTCGATGGGCACCTTGGCCACCGTGCAGGCGGCGAACAGGTTGACGCCGAAGGGCGGCGTCACCATCCCCAGCGCCAGATTCACCACCATGATCACCCCGAAATGCGCCGGGTCGACACCGAACTGCACCGCCACAGGCAACAACAGAGGCGCCAGCACCACGATGGATGCGGACGTCTCGATGAACATGCCGATGAAGAACAGGGTGATGTTCACGCCCAACAGGAAGGTGAGTCCGCTGTCGAACAGGTGGCTGAGCCATTCGCCCAGCATCATCGGCACACCCGCGCGATTCAGCAGAAAGCCGAACACGCCCGCGTTGGCGATGATGAACATGATGATCGCCGTGGACACCACGGAGCGGTGAAACGTGCGCCCCAGCGTCGCGAAGGTCAGCCGGCGATAGATGAAAATGCCCACGAACAGTGCATACACCACGGCCACGGCCGAGGCCTCGGTGGGGGTGAAGATCCCGCCGTAGATCCCGCCCAGGATGATGACCGGCATCAGCAGTGCCCACCAGGCCTTGCGAAAAGCCGTCCAGACCGGCAGGCGGCCGTCACCGTCGTGCCTGCCCAATCCGTTGCGGCGCGCGTACAGCCAGACATACGCCATCAGCGCGACGACAATCAGCACGCCGGGGCCGATGCCGGCGATGAAGACCTCGCCCACCGACGTATCGGTGGACACGGCATACAGAATCATCGGAATGGACGGCGGAATGATGACGCCCAGTTCCGCGGCGGAGGCCTGCAGCGAAGCCGCGAAAGGCGCCGGGTAACCATGCTTGACCATGGCGGGGATCAGGATGGCCCCCACCGCGAAGGTGGTGGCCACGCTGGATCCGGCCACCGCCGCGAAGATCATGCAGGTCAGCACGCAGCTGCAGGCCAGCCCACCCTGCACGCCGCCCACCACGCTCTTGGCGAACTCGACCATGCGCTCGGAGATGCCGCCTTCCTCCATCAGGTTGCCCGCCAGGATGAAGAAGGGCACGGCGACCAGGGGATATTTGTCCAGGGCAGCGTAAAGCTGCTGCGCGATCACCAGCCAGGTCATGTGACCGTCGAACCCGACGCCGACCATGGTAGCCAGGCCGATCGACACGGCGACCGGCACGGTCAGGCCGAAAAACAGCAGCATGGAAACAACCATCAGCTGCGACATGATGCAATTCCCCGGTCAGATGGTTTCAATGTGGACGCGCCGGGGGCCTTCGGCCCAATAGGCCAGCGCGGCAAGCAGGGACAGCATCGCCCCCACAGGAATGGACAGGTAGATCCATGAAATGGAGACCCCCAGACTGGGCGTGGACTGGAACCGGACGCGCCAGGTCATGTCGATCCCGATCCAGATCAGGAACCCCAGGAATCCGACCACGATCAGCAGGACGAGGTGCTCCAGGATCCGCGCCCGATGCGGGGCAAGCAGGTTGTGCAGCAGATCCACGCCCAGCATGGCGCCCCGGCGGAACGCCAGGGCCACCCCCAGCATCACGGCCCAGATGATGGCGGCCCGCGTCCAGGCCTCGGACCAGGCCGAAGGCGATTCCAGGACAAAGCGCGCCAGGACCTGATAGAAGCCCGCGCCCACGGCGGACCACAGCAGGCCCTGGGCAACCCAGGACACCAGCCGGGACAGGCCCCGGTCGATCAAGCCGAGTAAACGCATGTTGCCCCCTTGGCGCTGCGCACCGCCCCCCCGAGGGGGAATTCGCGCTTGGGGCGGCCCGGCGCGCTCATGGCTTTACTGCGTATCGCGGATGGCATCGACCAGTTCCTTGCCGAACTGTTTGTAGTACTGCGGGTAGACCGGCTGGACGGCCTTGACGAAGGCGGCGTGATCCACCGTGTTGACCTGCATGCCATTGGATTTCAGGGTCTCGATGCCGTCCTTCTCGACCTGGTCGACATAGGCGCGCATGGCTTTGGCGCCTGCGGCGGCGGCCTCTTTGAATTTGGCCTTGCCGGCGTCGTCCAGACCGTCATACACGGAGGGCGACATCAGGATCAGCGCCGGACCATACACATGCGCCGTCAACGACAGGTATTTTTGCAGCTGCCACATCTTCACGGACACGATCACCGACAGCGGGTTTTCCTGGCCATCGATGGTGCCTTGCTGGAGCGCGGTGGCGACTTCGGGCCAGGCCATCGGCGTGGCCAGCACGCCCAGTTCCTTGAATGCGGCGATATGGATGGGATTTTCCGTCGTGCGGATCTTCAGGCCCTTGATGTCGGCGGGCTCCTTGACCGGACGGACATTGTTGGTCAGATGGCGAAAGCCCTGCTCGCCCCAGGCCAGGGCCACCAGGCCGCGCTTGGGGAACTCGGCCAGCATGTCCTGGCCGATCTTGCCGTCCAGCACCTTGCGCGCATGCGCCAGATCGCGGAACAGGAAGGGAATGTCGAACACCCCGGTCTGTGGCACGAAATTCAGCGTGGCGCCCGTGGACACGATGGCCAGATCGATGGTGCCCAGCTGCAGGCCCTCGATGACCTCGCGCTCGCCGCCCAGCGCACTGTTGGGGAACTGCTGCACCTTGAAGTCCGGCGCGCTGGCGCCCAGGGCCTTGACGAAGGCGGCGGCGCCCGCGCCATAATGCGAGTTCTCGGACAGCGCGTACGCCATCTTCAGCGTGGTCTGTGCCAGCGCCGGCGCAGTCGCCGTCATGCCGACCAGCGCCGCCGCGGCGAGCCATCCTGCGAATTTCTTTGCTTGAAACATGGTGTCGTCTCCCGAATCTGATATGAATGTTGTCCGGCCGCGCCCGCGGCCCGGGCGCGAGCCGTCAGAATCACGCTGCGCGCAAAGCACCAAAGCCATGGTGTTCTAACATGAAGTCCGGCAGGCTCGCAATGGAAACCGCGCCTGGGTCCGGGTTATCACAGAGATGAAATACCCTCTGTACGCACCGGACCGGCCAGACAGTACACTTGGACGACGCGCAGGCCCGACGACACGGCCTGGCACCGCTTTCACCCCACCAGAGAACCGGCATGACCCAAAAAATCGCAGTGATTCCCGGCGACGGCATCGGCACGGAGGTCATGCCGGAAGGCCTGCGCGCGCTGGAATCGGCCGCCGTCCGGTTCGGTCTGGATCTGGACTTCGAGTCCTTCGACTGGGGCTGCGACCATTTCCTGCGCGAGGGTCGCATGATGCCCACCGACTGGAAGCACCGCATCGGCGGGCACGACGCCATCCTGTTCGGTGCCGTGGGCGCGCCCGACAAGGTCCCGGACCATGTCGCCGTCTGGGATTCCATCATCACCATCCGTCGCGAATTCGACCAGTACGTGAATCTGCGTCCTGCCCGGCTGATGCCCGGCGTACCCAGCCCGCTGGCCAATCGTCAACCGGGCGACATCGACTTCCTGGTGGTGCGCGAGAACACCGAGGGGGAATACTCCAGCCTGGGCGGACGCATGTTCCCGAACACGGACCGCGAATTCGTCATCCAGGAGTCCGTCTTTACCCGCACCGGGGTCGACCGGGTCCTGAGATTCGCCTTCGAGCTGGCGGCGCGCCGACCCGAACGGCACCTGACGGCCGCCACAAAATCGAACGGCATCTCCATCACCATGCCCTACTGGGACGAGCGCCTGAAGGCCATTGCCCAGGAATACCCCACCGTGACCTGGGACAAGTTCCACATCGACATCCTCTGCGCCCACATGGTGCGCCACCCCGACCGCTTCGACGTGATCGTGGCCTCGAACCTGTTCGGCGACATCCTGTCCGATCTGGGGCCGGCCTGCACCGGAACGATCGGCATCGCTCCATCGGCCAACCTGAACCCGGACCATCTGTACCCCTCCTTGTTCGAACCCGTGCATGGGTCCGCCCCGGACATCGCCGGCCAGGGCATCGCCAATCCGGTCGGGCAGATCTGGTCGGCCGCCATGATGCTCGAACACCTTGGCCAGGGAGAGCCTGCCTGGCAGCAGGCCGCCAACGCCATTCTGAAGGCCATCGAGACCGTACTGGCCGATGGCCCCCGGACCCCTGACATGGGCGGCACGGCACGCACCGCCGAGATGGGTCAGGCGATTGCCGATCACATTGCCCGCGCGCCCTGAGCCGCCTCCCGGCGCGCATCGACCCGGCCCTGCGCGCCGCGCAGACGGGCATGGGCGAACAGTTCGACGGCTCCTGGGCCATGCCTGCGCCCGAGACCGGGGACGCCTGCTGGCGGTCTGGACCCGCAACGGGGCCCGGCAGTTGGGGCCCGGCAGTTGCGCATGGCCCGCCACCTGCGCTGCGGCCAGGAGACTTGGGCGCCGGGCTATTCCTCGACGTACCAGGTGTCTTCGGACAGCATCACCTGCTGGTGCCCATAGCCAGCCGGCATCATCGGGAAGCAATTCTGCAGCGGCACCACCGCCACGTCCAGAAAGTACGGCCCGTCATGGGCCATGCAGGCGGCCAGCGCCGCATCCAGGTCGCGCGGGTGCTCGACCCGCGCCGCACCCCAGCCAAAAGCCCCCGCCAGCGCCACGAAATCCGGGATCGAGGCGTTGTAGCTATGGCTGTAGCGGCCCTCGTGAATCAATTCCTGCCACTGGCGCACCATACCCATGTGCCCGTTGTTGCACAGAATCAGCTTGACCGGCGCGCGGTGCTGCGCGGCGGTGGCCAGTTCCTGGATGTTCATCAGCACGGACGCATCGCCGCTGACGCAGACCACCGGCTTGTCCGGATGCGCGATCTGCGCGCCGATGGCGGCGGGCAGCCCGTAACCCATGGTGCCCGCGCCGCCGGAAGTCAGCCAGCGGTTGGGCCGGTCGATGCGGATGTACTGGGCGGCCCACATCTGGTGCTGGCCCACATCCGTGGCCACGACGGCGTCGCGGCCGGCCAGCAGGCCGTCGATGCGCCGCATCAGGTCCTGGGGCAGGATGGTGTCGTCCGAGGGCGGGAATTTCAGGCAGTCGCACGCCTTCCAGACGGAGATGCGCTGCCACCATTCGTCCAGCCGGCCGGATTCCAGCACGGCCTGGCCCAGCTCCTTGTGCAGGGCGCGCAGCAGCGGATAACAATCCCCCACCAGCGCCACATCCGCGCGCACGACCTTGTCGATCGAGGCCGGATCGATATCCAGGTGAATCTTGTCGGCATGCGGACAGAAGTCCGACAGCCGGCCCGTGATGCGGTCATCGAAACGCGCACCCACACAGACGATCAGGTCGGCATGGTGCATGGCCAGATTCGCCTGCAACGTGCCGTGCATGCCGAGCATGCCCAGGAACTGTGCATCACCGGCCGGGTAGGCGCCCAGCCCCATCAGCGTGAGCGTGCAGGGAGCGCCGGTCGCCTGCACCAGGCCGCGAAAGGCGTGGCAGGCATCGACACCCGAATTGATCAGGCCGCCGCCGCCATAGAACACGGGACGGCGGGCGCGGGCGATCAGCGCGGCGGCCCGCTTGAGCGCGGCCTCCGTCGCGGGCGCCAGCGACTCGACGGCGGGCTCGGGATCCACAGCCGCCACCGCGTGTTCCGGCGGCACCCGGGCAATCTGCAGATCCTTGGGAAAATCCAGCAGCACCGGGCCGGGACGGCCGGCGCGCGTCAGGCGCAGTGCCTTGGCCGCCAGATCGGCGATGTCCTCGGAACGACGCACCTGTGCATTCCATTTGGTGACCGGGCGCGAAATCCCGACGGCATCGCATTCCTGGAAGGCGTCGGTGCCGATGGCGCTGGTCGCCACCTGGCCACTGATGCACAGCACGGGGATCGAGTCGCACAGCGCATCCAGCAGGCCGGTGGTGGTGTTCGACATGCCCGGACCGGAGGTCACGAAGACCACCCCGGGACGGCCGGTGGACCGGGCATAGCCCTCGGCGGCATGCACGGCGGCCTGCTCATGACGCACCAGAATGTGACGGATGCGCGGCTCGGCATACAGGGCGTCGTACAGCGGCAGCACCGCGCCGCCCGGATAGCCGAACACGGTATCCACCCCCAGGGAGATCAAGGTATCCAGCAACACCTCGGCGCCATTGCGGTCGAGAACGGACACGGAAGCGGCGACAGAGGCTGCGGTAGGGGCATTCACGGGAGTTCACCTGTACTGAAGATCGAGGGATGTCGCGCCCGCGCCTCACGCACGGAACCGCCCGGCGGGATTGCCGCCGGGATTCGTGGGTCCGAGATGCCTGGGCTCGTCGGCGCATCTCTATAATGGGTCCAGTTTATCCCTTTTCGTTCGCATCCCATGGCCTCCCATCGTCCACCCTGGCATACCATGCGCGTCTCGACCCTGCATGGCACCGGCGTTTTCGCCGCGCGCGATATCCCCGCCGGCACCCGGATCCTGGATTACGGCGGCCGGCGTCTTTCGGCCGAGCAGGCCGATGCCCGCTGGCCGGTCAACCCCGATGACCCCTACCACACCTTCTATTTCGCACTCAGCAGCGGCCAGGTGATCGACGGCGGCCAGCGCGGCAATGATGCCCGCTGGATCAACCACGGCTGCGCGCCCAATTGCCAGGCGCGCGAGAACGAAGCCGGCACCCGCGTGGCGATCTATGCGCTGCGGGACATTCCGGCAGGCGCCGAACTGCTCTACGACTACGGCCTGGTGATCGATGAGCCGCTCACCCGCACACTGAAACGCCACTACCGCTGCCGCTGCGGCGCGTCCAAATGCCGGGGAACGATGCTGGCACTGCCTGACAAGGGCTGAGTCGGCGGCCTTCCCCACCTCGCCGCCTGCATGCGGCTCGGATTCGTCCGGCACCGGGCAGTCCGCAGGGACTGCCCGGTGTCCGTACTCATCCCAACTGGCAAATGTGGCGTTTCGCAGTAGGATGCAGAGTTGCTATCTGTCACTCTCGCCACCTCCGCCCCGACCGCTCCATGTCAGACGACCACGTTGCCGATTCCTCCGAGCCGACCGAACACGCCTCTCCCTCCGACCCGCCCCTGCGCGTCCCGCTGCGCTTCGAAGACTGGCTGACCGTCCTGACCCTGGGCGCCCTGGCCTGCATCACCCTGGCCAACGTGATCGTCCGCTACCTGACGGCGGAGTCCTTTGCCTGGACCGAGGAGATTTCCATCTTCCTGCTGATCGTGCTCACGATGAGCGCCAGTTCTTCGGCTTTCGTCCGCCTGCTGCACATCCGCATCGAGCTGCTCGCCGACGGCGGCAGCCCTGCGCGCAAGCGGCGCTTTGCCCTGGCCGCGAGCATCGTGTCACTGCTGTTTTTTGCCGGTCTGACCGTCCTGCTGGGCCGCATGTCCCTGGACGAATACAACTGGGGCGATACCTCACCGGCCATCGGCGTGCCCACCTGGTGGTATTCCATGTGGCTGCCGATCCTGTCGGCGATCATCACGCTGCGACTGGCCGGCATGCTGCGACGCGCCTGGGGGAACACATGATTCCCACCCTGTTGTTCGGCCTGTTCGCCGTTCTGATGGTCATCGGCGTGCCCGTGGGCATCGCCCTCGGGGCGGCCGGCACGCTGGCTATCGCCCTGGCCAACCCCGACACCCACTGGTTCGGCCTGATGGCGGTCTCGCAGAGTTTTTATGCCGGCCTGGCCAAATACCCCCTGCTCGCCATCCCCATGTTCGTGCTGGTGGGCTCGATCTTCGACCGCTCCGGCGTCGCCGCCAAGCTCGTGCGTCTGGCCCAGTCGATCACCGGCAACGGCCCTGGCATGCTGGCCGTCGTCGCCATCACCGTCGCCATGTTCCTGGGCGGAATTTCCGGGTCCGGACCGGCCTGCGCCGCCGCCGTGGGCGCCATCATGATCGGTGCCATGAACCGCGCCGGCTACCCACGCGCCTATTCGGCCAGCGTGGTGGCGGCGGGCGCGGCCACCGACATCCTGATCCCGCCCTCGATCGCCATGATCGTCTATTCGGTCCTGGTGCCGGAAGCCTCGGTGCCGGCACTGTTCGCAGCAGGCATGTTCCCCGGCATCCTGGCCGGCCTCGGGCTGATCATCCCGGCCGTCTGGTTGGCGCGGCGCCACAAGATGGGCGAGGCGGCGCGAGCCGAACCCCGGCCGCCTTTCTGGCGCAGTCTGTTCGAGGCCATCCCCGGCCTGGCCGCCCCCGTCATCATCCTGGGCGGCATGCGCATGGGCTATTTCACGCCCACTGAAGCCGCCGTGGTCGCCGTGTTCTACGGCCTGCTCATCGGCCTATTCGTGCACCGCACCATCCGTGTGCGCGACCTGTTCATCATCCTGCGAGAGGCCGGAGAACTGTCCGCCGTGATCATGCTGATCGTCACGCTGGCGGGGATTTTCGCCTGGTCGCTGTCCACCCTGTCGATCATCGACCCGATCACCCAGGCCATCGTGCACTCCGGCCTGGGACAGTACAGCGTGCTGACGCTGCTGATCCTGCTGCTGATCGTGGCGGGCATGTTCCTGGACGGGATTTCGATCTTTCTGATCTTCGTGCCGCTGATCCAGCCAGTCGCCCAGGCCTTCGGCTGGGACCTGGTGTGGCTGGGCGTGGTGCTGACGCTGATGGTCGCGGTGGGCCAGTTCACCCCGCCGGTGGCCGTCAACCTGATGGTCGCCAGCAAGATCGCCCGGATTCCCATGGAAACCACGGTGCCCTGGGTCCTGTGGCTGGTCGCCGGCATGCTCTGCACCCTGGTCCTGACCGTGATTTTCCCGCAGATCGCGCTCTGGCTGCCGCATTATCTGGGATACTGAACACGGACCGATTCATTTGCGCACGAACCAGACTGATTTTTCAAAGAGGAGACTGACATGCGTTTCAATCGTTTCATCGGCGCCGCCGCCCTGGCCTTCACGGCCCTGGCCGCGGTCATGCCGGCCCAGGCGGCCGACTACAAGTCCGAATACAAACTGTCCATCGTGGTCGGCACCAACTTCCCCTGGGGACAGGGGGCGGTGATCTGGTCCGACCTGGTGCGCGAGCGCACCAATGGCCGCATCAACATCAAGATCTACCCCGGCACCTCTCTGGTGCAGGGCGACCAGACGCGCGAATTCACGGCCATCCGCCAGGGCGTGATCGACATGGCCATCGGCTCGACCATCAACTGGTCCCCGCAGGTCAAGGAACTGAACCTGTTCTCCCTGCCGTTCCTGATGCCCGACTATCCCGCCATCGATGCCCTGACTCAGGGCAAGGTCGGCGAGCAGCTGTTCGACACCCTGTCCAAGAAAGGCGTGGTGCCGCTCGCCTGGGGCGAGAACGGCTACCGCCAGCTGTCCAATTCCTCGCGAGAGGTCAAGAGCCCCGAGGATATCAAGGGCATGAAGCTGCGCGTGGTCGGTTCACCGCTGTACATCGACATCTACACCGCCCTGGGCGCCAACCCGACCCAGATGAGCTGGGCCGATGCCCAGCCCGCGCTCGCCAGCGGCGCCGTCGACGGCCAGGAAAACCCGCTGTCCATCTACGCCGGGGCCAAGCTCTACGACGTCGGCCAGAAATACCTGAGCCTGTGGAATTACGTCGCCGACCCCCTGATCTACGTGGTCAACAAGGACGTCTGGAATTCCTGGACCCCAGCCGACCAGAAGATCGTGCGTGAAGCCGCCATCGAGGCGGGCCGCCGCGAAATCGTCATCGCCCGCAAAGGCGTGACCAGCAGCGACGATTCCCTGCTCAAGGAAATCGAAGGCCACGGCGTCAAGGTCACCGTGTTGTCGCCCGAACAGATCGGCGCCTTCGCCAAGGCGACCCGGCCGGTGTTCGACAAGTGGGCCAAGCAGATCGGCCCCGACCTGGTGAAACAGGCCCAGTCCGACATTGCCAAGCGCTGAGCGCGCTGGGCGGCCCCTGACCCGGGGCCCGATGCCGCTCCTTCCTGTACGCCGCGTCCGGTCGGACGCGGCGTTTTTTCATGCGCGGCGCGGCGCTGCGCGCAGGATACGGCCTTCGCGACAGCGTATGATGCTGACGGTTCACCGCCCTGTCGCCTGTCCATGGAAATCACCTTCGACGTCACCGTCCTGCTGTTCTTCGTCGCGCTGCTGGCGGGTATCGTCGACGCCATTGCCGGCGGCGGCGGCCTGATCACCATCCCGGCGCTGCTGGCGGTGGGCCTGCCGCCGGGAGCCGCCATTGCCACCAACAAGATCGGCGGCATTGCCGGGTCGACCGCCGCCACGCTGCATTTCCTGCGCATGCGCCAGATCGACCTGAAACGCAGCCGCTGGATGATGCTGACCACATTCCTGGGCTCGCTGACGGGCGGCATCGCCCTGACGCAGATCGGGAGTGATGTGCTGCGTCAGGTGATCCCCTTCCTGCTGATCGGTTTCGCGCTGTATTTTCTGCTGGCGCCCCGCGTCGGGGCCGAGGATCGCGCCCAACGAATCACGCCCGCCCTGTATGCCGCCACGCTGGCGCCGCTGATCGGTTTCTACGACGGATTTTTCGGGCCCGGCACCGGTACATTCCTGGCCATCTCCTGCGTCACGCTGCTGGGCTTCAATCTGGTCAAGGCCACGGCGCACGCCAAACTGCTGAACCTGTGCAGCAATCTGGCTTCCGTCCTGTTTTTCGCGGCCAGCGGCCACATCGCCTGGGCCTTCGGCCTGCCGATGCTGGCCGGCCAGTGGATCGGTGGCACCATTGGCGCGCGCCTGGCCGTCACACGCGGCCACCAGCTGATCCGCGTCCTGATGGTGTCCATGGCGCTGATCGTGTCGATGAAAATGCTTCTGGAATGAATGCCGCGCCGGGCTGCGCCTGACCCGGCATGCCACGCTTGGCGCGACCGCCCATCCGCACCGTCCGGTCCGGCGAATGCCGGTGGTCAACCCTCCCCGCGCAGGCAGCGCAGATCCAGGTTCACATCGCCGTGTTCGCATGACACCCAGGCGCTGCGGTCGGTGACGTTCACGCTCAGGCTCATATTGCGTCCGGCCAGCGCCGTCAGGGCGCGTGTGGCCTCGGCATCCAGCGCCCAGGCCTGCAGATTGGCGGCCCGGCCCAGCTTGTCGCGCACCCCGGACCACCAGATGTCCACGCCCCGGCCATAGGCCAGTACGATCACCCGTCCGGACCGGCCGCAGGCCTTCAGCAGGCGGCGCTCGTCGGGCAGGCCGACCTCGACCCACTGCTGGATCGCGCCGGTCAGATCCAGGTTCCAGAGATCGGGCTCGTCCGTGTCGCTCAGGCCCCGGGTGAAGACCAGCCGTTCGTCGGCCTCGACCCACAGGGCATAGGCCAGCAGCCGCACCATCAGGCGCTCGTCGGTCTCGGACGGATGCCGGGCGACGGTGACGGCATGACTGCCGTAATAGGCGCGGTCGTTGTCCGCGACATGGATTTCCGCCTTATAGATAGTAGCGCGCAGGGCCATGGCGGTTCTCGTTCCTATTTCGGCAGCGTGCCGAAAATGAAAGTCTACTGTGATTAGCACTTCTTTTTGCCGCCGGGACGCCCCAAGGCAAAAAGCGCCCCCTCGGGGGGCAGCAAGCGGGCGTAGCCCGCGCAGCGTGGGGGCCCTATTTGAACGCCGTCTCGATGAAACTGCGCAGCTTGCGCGAATGCAGGCGCTCGCCCGGCATCTCGCGCAGGTGTTCCAGCGCCCGGATACCGATATGCAGGTGCTGATCGACCTGCGTGCGGTAGAACGCGGTCGCCATGCCCGGCAGTTTCAGTTCGCCGTGCAGCGGCTTGTCCGACACGCACAGCAATGTGCCGTAAGGCACGCGAAAGCGAAAGCCGTTGGCCGCGATGGTGGCCGATTCCATGTCCAGGGCGATGGCGCGCGACTGCGACAGGCGCTGCACCGGCTCCTGCTGGTCGCGCAGTTCCCAGTTGCGGTTGTCGATGGTGGCCACCGTGCCGGTCCGCATGATCTTTTTCAGCTCCCAGCCGGAGAGGCCGGAAACATCGGCCACGGCCTGTTCCAGCGCGACCTGGACCTCGGCCAGCGGCGGCACCGGCACCCACAGGGGCAGATCGTCGTCCAGGACATGGTCCTTGCGCACATAGCCGTGGGCCAGCACGTAATCCCCCAGCCGCTGAGTGGTGCGCAGCCCGGCGCAATGCCCCAGCATCAGCCAGGCCGATGGCCGCAGCACGGCGACATGGTCGGTGATGGTCTTGGCATTGGATGGCCCTACCCCGATGTTGATCAGGGTGATGCCGGTGTGGCCCGGCCGCTTGAGGTGATAGGACGGCATCTGCGGCAAGGGCGCCGGTCCCACGCGAGCCTCGTCCAGGGTGCCCCGCGTGACGACGCGGTTGCCAGGCTCGATCAGCTCCGTGTAGCCCCCCTCGCCCGAGGCCAGGGTCTCGCGCGCCCACTGCACGAACCCGTCCACGTAGAACTGATAATTGGTGAACAGCACAAAATCCTGGAAATGCGCCGGCGCCGTGGCCGTGTAATGCTGCAGCCGGTGCAGGGAATAGTCGATGCGCGGCGCGGTAAAAGGCGCCAGGGGCCGGGCCTGATTGGCACGGCCAGCCCAGGTGCCGTTGACGATGGCATCATCGGTCACCGCCAGATCCGGCACATCGAAATGGTCGCGCAGGGTATGGCCGGGGATCTCGGAGTATTCGCCTTCGACGTATTCACCCTCGGGAAAGGCAAAATGCAGCGGGATGGGCAGGTCCGATTCGCCGATCTCGACCGGCACGCCATGGTTGCGCAGCAGCAGGCGCACCTGTTCACGCAGGTAGTCGTGGAACAGCGCGGGCTGCGTCACCGTGGTCATGTAGACGCCCGGCTCGACCAGATGGCCATAGGACAGGCGGCTGTCGACTTCCTGGTAGGAATGCACCCGGATGCGGATCGCCGGATAGCAGGCGCGCACCCGCTGGCCGGCCGCCAGGCCGTCGACACAATATTCGCGAAAGGCCTCGCGGATGAAGGCGGTATTGCGCCGGTAGATCTCCAGCAGCCGGTCGACCGCCGCGTCGGCGTCCTCGTAGCTGGAGAACGGGATCAGCGGCGGCAGCCGGGTCGGGCGCGCGGTGTCGATGAATTTTTCCATGCGCCTGATTATGGCAGGTCTGCGTGACAGCGCCACGTCAGAACATGAAGGGCGCTGTCAATCCCCGCAGAAAATCCATCGGCCGCTCCTCGCTGAGGCGCCTGGCTGGCAACATCCGGTCCAGCATGTCTGCATCGCCAACCGGACAGACAGGACAATGACTCAGCGCCGGTGCACCTCCCGACCCGCCGCATAGGTCGCGGCGATGGTCCGGTCGTCGCCCAGCATCGCCAGGGCGAACAGCAGTTCTTCCAGAGAGTCGGCCAGGGCGCTGCGGCGTTCCAGCAGCGGCGTGGCCTTGGGATCGAGCACAATGAAGTCGGCCTCGGCGCCCGGCGCCAGCGTGCCGATCCGCCCGGCCATGCCCAGGTGCCTGGCCGCACCCTGCGTGGCCTGCCAGAACATGCGTCGCGCCGTCAGGTAGTAGCCGGACAGGCGCGCGACCTTGTGCGCCTCATTCATGGTCAGCAGCATGGAAAAAGACGAGCCGCCGCCCACATCAGTCGCCAGGGCCACCGGCATGCCGAAATTCCTGGCCGCCGCGAAATCGAACAGACCGCTGCCCAGGAACTGGTTGGATGTGGGACAGTGCGCGGCGACGGCGCCTGCATCGCGCATGCGGCGACGGTCATCATCGTCCAGCCAGACACAATGTCCGTAGACAGCGCGGGGCCGAAGCAGGCCGTACTGGTCGTAGATGTCCAGGTAGCTGCGATAGCCGGGAAACAGGTCCATCACCCACTTCACCTCGTCGCGGTTCTCCGACACGTGCGACTGGATGAACACGTCCGAATACCGACCGGCCAGCTCGCCGCACAGACCGAGCTGCTCGGGGGTGGAGGTCGGCGCGAAACGCGGCGTCAGGGCATACGACTGGCGGCCCCTGCCATGCCAGCGCCGGATCAGGTCCTCGCTGTCACGGGCTCCGGATTCAGCCGTGTCGCGCAGGTATTCGGGACAGTTGCGGTCCATCATGACCTTGCCCGCCACCATGCGCAGATTGCGCGTGTGGCTTTCCTCGAAGAAGGCCTGCGCCGAGCCCGGATGCACAGTGCAGTACACCAGCGCGGTGGTGGTGCCGCAACGCAGCAACTCGTCCAGGAAAAAACGCGCCACATCCTGGGCATATTCCGGGTTCTCGAAGCGCCGCTCGGTCGGGAAGGTATAGGTTTCCAGCCACGGCAGCAGACCCGGCGCCGGCGAGGCGATCATGTCCGTCTGCGGGTAGTGGATGTGCGTGTCGATAAAGCCCGGCGTAATCAAGTGGCCGCGCCAGTCCTGAACCGACGTGCCGGGGGGCAGCGCTCCGATCAGCCGGTCGTAGTCGCCGCACTGCTCGATGCAGCCGTCACGCACGACCAGCAGGCCGTCACGGATCCATTCGCAGGCATCATCCTCGGCCTTGGGCGTGTCGCGGAAATACAGCAACTGCGCGCGGTAGGCCTGCCCGACAGAGGGATGCTGTCCGGCGGGTGCAGATGGGGAGGTGGCCATCTTCGAGTCTCCTTTGTCGTGGCGCCTGGGCCGCCATCGTCCTGGACGGCACGGCGGGCGGGCCGCTTTTTCAATCCGGGTGGAACATCAATTTTGCTCAGTGAACGATCGTTTCAGTGGAAACCGGCGTACCGGCCCGTCGCGGCCTTTCGGTCCGCAGACGCAGCAACTGCGCGGCGACCGCCACGGCGATCACGGCGGGCTGCTTGCCCTCGATGCCGGGTTCGCCAATGGGGCAAACGATACGCGCGTAGCGTTCCGGCGCGATGCCGCGCGCGCGAAAGCGATGCTCGAACTTGCGCCGCTTGGTCTGCGAACCGATCAGGCCGAAATAGGCCACGTCGTCGCGCCGCAGCAATTGCTCGCACAGGCGCTGGTCGAGCGCATGGTCATGGGTCATGATCAGAAAACAGCTCTCGGGCGGAGCCTCGTCGATCACGGCTTCGGGTGTGTCGGTCGCCTCGATCGATACATTGGCTGGCACCGCATCCGGAAACAGATCATCGCGCGCATCCACCCAGGTCACCCGGCAGGGCAGCGTGCCCAGCACGTGCACCAGGGCCTGGCCGACATGGCCGGCGCCGAAAATCACCACATGCAACGGATCGGGGCGGATCGGTTCGCGCAGCGTCAGGCAGCCCAGGACCGGATCGGGATGTAGCAGCCGGTCGGCGTCCGGGCCGGTCGGCATCACGCCCTGATCGGCCGCGGCGGCCTCGTCAGGTTCATGCACGCGCACCCAGGGCGCCACGCCCATTCCGCCCAGGCCGACCTCGCGGGTGCACCCGACGGGCGACTGCCGTCCGATGCGCAGCGCCTGCAGCCAGTCGCGGTCGGAGTCCCGCAGGCGCTCGAACAGCAGGTGCACGATGCCGCCGCAGCACTGGCCCAATGACGGGCCCAGCGCCAGGGATTCGACCCAGCGATCGGGGCTGTCGTCGGCGCGCAGATGGGCGCGCGCGAATCCTGAGGCCTTCCATTCGAGATGCCCGCCTCCGATGGTGAACCACTGACAGTCCTCGGACACGAGCATCTTCGCCCCGGCCTCGCGCGGCGCCGAGCCCTGGACCCAGGCCACCGTGACCAGCACCGTCGGCTGCTGCCGATCCAGGCACCACAGGGCCTGATCGATCCAGGTGTTCATGACTTTGCGGCGCTCCGTTGCCAATGCACGAGGCCTAGGCCGCACCGCGGGCCCGCAGGTTCTCGATGGCCCTCAGGATGGCTTCCGGCGTGGCGGGCGCCGACAGGTCGGGCGAGGTCTGTCCATCGCCTGCTGCCGCGACCGCGTCGCAAAGGGCATTGAAGACGCTGATGCCATGCAGCAGCGGCGGCTCGCCCACGGCCTTGGAGCGGTGGATGGTCTCCTTCAGGTTCTGCGCCCTGAACAGGCGCACGCGAAAATCGCGCGGGCAATCGCTGATGCCTGGAATCTTGTAGGTGGACGGCGCGTGCGTCATCAGGCGGCCGTCTTCACGCCACCAGAGTTCCTCGGTGGTCAGCCAGCCCATGCCCTGGATGAAGCCGCCTTCGATCTGTCCCAGATCGATCGCGGGATTGATGGAGGCGCCGACGTCGTGCAGGATGTCGGCGCGCAGCAGTTTCCACTCGCCCGTCAGCGTGTCCACCACCACCTCGGAGACAGCCGCGCCAAAGGCGAAATAGTAGAACGGCCGGCCATGCATGGTGGCCTTGTCCCAGACGATGCCCGGCGTGGCGTAGAACCCATCGGACCACAGCTGCACGCGATCCCAGTAGGCCTCGTCGACCAGTTGATCGAACGGGATATTGTGGCCGTTGACATTGACCTGACGCCAGGCGAAGGCCACATCCCCGGGTTTGCCGCCGTATTTGCGCGCCGCAAAACCAGCCAGGCGCGCGCGCAATTGCAGCGCCGCGTCCTCGGCCGCCTTGCCGTTCAGGTCGGTGCCCGTGGAAGCCGCGGTCGCCGAGGTGTTGGCGACCTTGTGGGTATCGGTGGCCGTGACGCGCACGCAGTCCAGATCCAGCCCCAGGGTGTTGGCCACGACCTGGGCGACCTTGGTGTTCAGCCCCTGACCCATTTCCGTGCCGCCATGATTGACCAGCACAGAACCATCACGGTAGATGTGCACCAGCGCGCCCGCCTGATTGAAAGCCGGCACATTGAAGGAGATGCCGAACTTCACCGGCGTCAGCGCCAGGCCCTTTTTCAGGATGGGGCTGGACGCGTTGAATTCGCTCACCGCCCGGCGGCGCCCCCGGTAGTCCGAACTGGCGACCAGATCGGCCACCAGCGGTTCGATCAGGTTGCCCTCGACCACCTGTCCGTAAGGGGTGGTGTTGCGTGTTTCGATGCCATAGAAATTGGTCTGGCGCACATCCAGCGGATCGCGGCCCAGCGCGCGGGCGATACGGTCGATCACGACTTCGGTCAACAATGCGCCCTGCGGCCCGCCGAAACCGCGGAAGGCCGTGTTCGACTGCGTGTTCGTCTTGCCGCACATGGCGCGCACGTCCGCAGCCGGGATGTAGTAAGCGTTGTCGAAATGGCATACGGCGCGGCTGGCCACGGCCTCGGACAGGTCGGCGGAAAAGCCGGAATGCAGCGTCATGTCCAGGCGCATGCCCAGGATCCGGCCCCCATCGTCATAGCCGACGTCGTACGCGTAATGAAAGCCGTGGCGCTTGCCGGTGATCGTCATGTCGTCATCGCGATCCGCGCGCAGCTTCACAGGGCGTCGCAACCGGTGCGCCGCGACCGAGGCCAGGCAGGCGAACACCGCCGACTGGGATTCCTTGCCACCGAAACCGCCGCCCATGCGCCTGCACTCGACCTGGACCTGATGCGCGTGCCAGCCCAGCGCATGGCCGACCACGGCCTGCATCTCCGTCGGATGCTGCGTGGAGCACCAGACCAGCATGCCGTCCTTTTCGCGCGGAATCGCGTAGGCGATCTGGCCTTCCAGGTAGAACTGCTCCTGGCCGCCGCACTCGAAGGTGCCCGTCAGCCGGCGCGGCGCGCCATCCAGCGCGGCCTGGACGTCGCCCTCGACCAGGCGCAGATCCGGCAGGGTGCGTGAACCCGCTTGCCTGGCCTGAGCCGGCGTCAACAGGTGAGGCAGCGCCTCGTAATCGATCGCGCCCAGTCGCGCGGCGCGACGCGCGGCATCCACCGTGCGGGCCACCACCAGGAACAGCGGCTGGCCGACGTACTGGACCAACCCATCCGCCAGCAGCGGGTCGTCATGAATCACGGGGCCACAGTTGTTTTCACCGGGGATATCACGGGCCGTGAGCACGGCGATGACGCCTGGCGCCCCGCGCACGGCCTCCAGGTCCATGCTGCGCACGCGGGCATGCGCCTTGCTCGACAGGCCCAGCGCAGCGTAGACCGTCCCGCGCAATTCCGGGATGTCATCGGTATAGACAGCCTCGCCAGTGACATGCAGCGCGGCGGATTCGTGCGGACTGGACGCGCCCGCGGCGGGCTCACCCTCGACGGGGCGGGGAATGCGGTCGTTGGCGACGGCCAGCCGGTCCAGTTCGACCGGCGCATTGATGCGCATATTCATGACGATCTCCTCAAGCGATGTCGGCCAGAACTGCCGTGCTGACCTGATGGGTCGCCAGGGACTTCCCAGGAACGGTTTCCAGATAAAAGCGGTACAGCAGGTTGCGCGAGGCCAACAGGCGGTACTCGCTGCTGGCGCGCATGTCGGTCAGGGGCTTGAAATCCTGCGCGACGGCGTCCATCGCGGCGCGCACATGCGCCTCGTCCCAGGGTTGGCCCTGCAGGACGGTCTCCACGGCGCGTGCGCGACAGGGCGTGGCGGCGACGCCGCCGAAACCGGTGCGGATGGACTGCACCGCACCGGACGCGTCCAGCACCACGGCAAAGGCCGCGCACACCGCCGAGATGTCCTGATCGAACCGCTTGGACAGCTTGTAGAGGCGGAACCGACGACCGGGCACCCGCACGGGCACCCGCAGGCCTTGGACGAACTCGCCCGGCTCGGCGGCGTTTTTCTGATAGCCCAGGTAATAGTCCTCGAGCGACAACTCGCGCACCCGTTCTCCCTGGCGCAGCACGATGCGGGCTCCCAGCGCGATCAGCCCCGGCATGGAGTCGCCGATCGGTGAACCATTGGCCACATTCCCGCCCAGCGTGCCCGCGTTGCGGATCGGAAAGGACGCGAAGCGCTGACGCAGCTCGGTCAACTCGGGAATATGCTCGATCAGCGCATCGAAAGCGTCATTCAGTAGCGCTCCCGCGCCGATGATCAGCTCGTCGCCTTCGAGGTGGATGTCGCGCAATTCAGCCACCTGGCCGATATAGATCAGATGCGGCAGATCGCGGAACTGCTTGGTCACCCACAGACCGACGTCGGTACCGCCGGCCAGGATGCGGGCGTCCGGATGCGCCATGCGCAACCGGGCCAACTGCGCCAGCGTGCGGGGCGCATGGAACGTGTGGCCCTCATGCGTATAGGTGAACACGCCATCACGCTGCAGCGCGGCCAGGACGTTCGCCAGCGCCGCCCGGTCGAAGGACACCGCCGGGTAGTTGAACATCTCGCCCGCCGCACGCACGATGGGCTGGTAGCCCGTGCAGCGGCACAGGTTGCCCGACAGCGCATCGTCGATCTCGGAACGCGTGGGCTGCGGATCCTGCGGGCCATGCGCCAGGTACATGCCCCACATGGACATGACGAACCCCGGGGTGCAGAATCCGCACTGGGAGCCATGGCAATCGACCATGGCCTGCTGCACCGGATGCAGCGAACCGTCGTCCTGGCGCAGGTCTTCGACCGTGTACAGCGCCTTGCCATCGAGCGAGGGCAGGAGCTGGATACAGGCATTCACCGCCCGCATGGCCACGCCGCCCTGGCCATCAGGCTCGGCCACCATGACGGTACAGGCGCCACAGTCGCCTTCGGCGCAACCTTCCTTGGTGCCCATGCAGCCCAGGTCCTCGCGCAGGTACTGCAAGACGGTGCGGGTCGTGGGCTGACCGGAAACCTCGTGGGTCTGGCCACGATAGTGAAAGCGGATGACATCGGTCTCCATCACATCCCTCTTTTCATTGAACAGGTGATCTGTCCACAATATCACCGCGCGACAGTCTCATCCATTCATTCCGGATGATGGTGACTATCATCCCGCCCCCCCATGGACGGACGGAGTCCGTCCGTGAATAATAGTCCGATGCCACGAACCCGCGAACCGCTCGACACGCATCTGCTGCGCATCCTGCAGATCCTGCTCACCGAACAGAGCGTCTCGCGCGCAGCCATCAAGCTGGAACTGTCCCAGCCAGCCCTCAGTAATTCACTGCGCCGCCTGCGCGACATCACGGGCGATCCGATTCTGGTGCGCGGCAAGACCGGGATGGTTCCGACCAGCCGCGGTCTGGAACTGCTGGCGCATGCCAACGACGCCCTGAGCGCCATCGATCGCATCACGCAGCCCCCGGACGATTTCGAGCCGGCCAGAACCAAGCGGGAATTCCACCTGGGGGCGCCGGACTACCTGGATGCGATGTTCCTGCCGAACATCGCCGAGATCCTGCGCCGAGAGGCCCCATACGCCAAGCTCATCGTCCACCCGATCAACGCGGATTACGATTATGTCGGCAGCCTGGAAGACGGCGGCCTGGACGTCGTCATCGGCAACTGGCTCGAGCCGCCGCCACAGATGCACATGGCGCGGCTGTTCGACGACGAAGTCGTCTGTATGATCGGCAGTCAGAATCCGGTGGCACACCGCGAACTCACCCCCAAGCTGTATCTGGAACTGCCGCATCTGGCGCCCATCCCCTATGTGACGACACGCCAGAGCTTCATCGATGGCTACCTGGCCTCTCAGGGGCTGCAGCGCAATATCCAGATGACCATCCCCTATTTCGGCATGGTGGCCGGCATGCTGCTGCGCACCGACCTGATCTTCACCACCGGCCGGCAATTCGCCCAACACTACGCGCGTTACCTGCCCCTCACCATCCTGCCCGCGCCACTGCCCTTTCCCCCCATGCGCTTCTATCTGCTGTGGCATGAGCGTTGTCATGACGCCCAGGAGGTCATCTGGCTGCGTCAATGCATCACGAAGGTCGCCACCATGCTGGGGGCCAGTCTCGGCAACAGCCGCCAGAACCCGCCCACGCGGCATCCAGGCAAACCCTGACGCATCCCAGACAACATCATCCAGGCCTGATAGCCGTCATCAGCCCAGTCCTCACACAGCCGGAAATCACGTCCCTAGAATGACCTGACTCAAAAAACGCCCACCCGATCAGAAGGCGTCCACCATTCTGGAGACAATGCACATGAGTGATCAGGAGTACCTCTTATCCTCCGGGCCCGGCACCCCCCTATCCACGACCTCCTGGCTGGAACGCCGTTTTCAGCTCTCGGCCCGCGGCACCAACGTGCACCAGGAAACCCTGGCCGGACTGACGACCTTCCTGGCGATGGTCTATTCCGTGTTTGTCGTCCCCGCCATGCTGGGCAAGGCAGGCTTCGACACCTCATCGGTCTTCATCGCGGTCTGTCTGACCAGCGCCTTCGGCTCGCTGCTGATGGGCCTGTGGGCCAACCTGCCGATCGCCGTGGGCTGCGCCATCTCGCTGACGGCCTTCACGGCCTTCGACCTGGTCCTGGGGCAGGGCCTGTCGCCCGCCATCGCCCTGGGCGCGATCTTCCTGATGGGCGTGATCTTCACCGCCATTTCCGTCACCGGTGTGCGCACCTGGATCCTGCGCAACCTGTCGGTCGGCATCGCGCACGGCACCGGGATCGGCATTGGCCTGTTCCTGCTGCTGATCGCGGCCAATGAAGTCGGCCTGGTGGTCAAGAACCCCGGCCCCGGCCTGCCGGTATCCCTGGGCACCCTCAACGCCATGCCGGCCCTGCTGTCCATCGCCGGCCTGGCAGCGATCTTCGGCCTGGAGCGCCGGCGCGTGCCGGGCGGCATCCTGCTGGTCATCCTCGCGCTGTCTGTCGTCGGCCTGATCTGGGACCCGGCTGTGCGCTTCACCGGCCTGTTCGCCCTGCCCTCGTTCGGCGGCGAACACTCGCTGATCGGCGCCATGAACATCGGCGGCGCGCTCAACGCGCTGGTCATCCCCAGCGCCCTTGCCCTGGTCATGACCGCTGTATTCGACGCCACCGGCACCATCCGCGCCGTAGCGGGCCAGGCGGGGCAGCTGGACGAGAACGACCAGATCATCAACGGCGGCCGCGCCCTGACGGCGGACTCGGTGAGTTCCATCGTATCGGCCGGCCTGGGCGGCGCCCCCGCGGCGGCCTACATCGAATCGGCGGCTGGCACGGCGGCCGGAGGCAAGACCGGCCTGACCGCCACCATCGTCGGCCTGGGGTTCCTGGCCCTGATCTTCCTGTCGCCGCTGGCGGGCCTGGTGCCGTCCTACGCCACCGCGCCGGCGCTGATGTACGTGGGCCTGCTGATGCTGGGCGGTGTGCGCAAGCTGCACCTCGGCACGCTGGCCATCGCCATCGCGCTGGCCGCGTTCTATCTGGGCGGCTGGGCCATCTGATCCCTCTGTCGCAGGCGCGCGGGGCGTCTCAGCCGTCCTGCGCCAGCAGCCCCCGGCCGCAATCCCCCAGCAGGTGCCGCAGCCAGCGATGAGAGGGTGCATGATGATTGCGCGCATGCCACAACTGATAGAACCGCATCCGCGGGAACTCGACCGGAGAATCCAGAATCGCCAGCGGCAGCAGCCCGGTGTAATAGCGGGCGAAATGCCGCGTGGTGGTGAACACCAGATCGGTCCCCGGCAGCAGGTAGGGCGCCAGCATGAAAGATTGCGCCTCGACGCATTCCTTGCGCTGGATCCGCAGGGACGTCAGCACCATGTCGATCATGCCGCGCTGGGTGATGGAATACGGCGTCGGCACCACGTGCGGCACCCGCCGGAAATCCTCCAGCGTCATGCCGCGACGCGCCAGCGGATGATCCGCGGCCATCATGCAGACGATTTCGTCCTCGAGCAGCACCGACAGGTGCATGCGATCGGGCGGCTCGGGCCAGTTGCCGATCACCACATCCAGCTCGCCTTCGGCCAGGGAATGCTCGAAATCGAAATCGGGCCCCAGGGCATGCAACACCAGTCGCGCGTGCGACGCCTCGCGGCGGAAGCGCCGGACCACCGAGGCAGCGAAAGCCGGTGCCAGATAGTCCGGCGAGCCGATACGAAAGACCTGGCGGCTGCTGTCGGGTTCGAAATCCTCGCCGGTTTCCAGCATCGAATCGATCGAGGTCAGCGCCGTGCGGGCATGCTCCAGGATCGCCAGCGCCCGGTCGGTCGGCACCATGCCGCCTTTTTCACGCACCAGCAGTGGATCCTGCAGGATCTGACGCAGGTTCTTCAGGGCCACGCTGATGGCCGGCTGGGACTGGTTGAGCTTGAGCGCGGTGCGCGACACGCTGCGTTCGGCCATCAGGATGCTGAACACCTTCAGCAGGTAGGTATCCAGCGTTTCGCTACCGCGTCGTGTCGCCATCGGGGGAACCTCCATTCGGACGGGGGCGCGGACGATCCGCCCTCCGACGCCCCCGGGAAATGCGGCACAGCATATATCACTTATACCGCGTTGCGCTCTTCATTTGGCGCACGATACCTCGTAGACTTTCCATCATGATGCACTCATCCTCTTTTGTCATGACCTTGAACGAACTGTCCTCTCTGACCCAGGCCGAATTTTCCAGGGAACTCGGAGCGATTTTCGAGCATTCCCCCTGGATTCCGGAACGCGCCTGGGCCGCCCGGCCCTTTGCCGACGTGGAAGCCCTGCACCAGGCCATGATGCGCGTCGTCCGCGACGCGGCCCCGGCCGAGCAGCTTGCCCTGATCGCCGCCCACCCGGAACTCGCCGGCAAAGAGGCCTCGGCGGGCACGCTGACCAGCGATTCGACCAGCGAACAACGGGGCGCGGGCCTGGACCAGTGCAGCCCTGAGGAGCTGCATCGCCTGCGTCACCTGAACGCGGCCTACCGCGAGCAGTTCGGCTTTCCTTTCGTGATTGCCGTCAAGGGCCGCAGCCGCGACCAGATCATGGGCGCCATCGAAGAACGGCTGCGCAATGCCCGCGACGCCGAATTCATCACCTGCCTGGACCAGATCGGACAGATTGCGCGCTTTCGTCTCGAGGCCCGCTTTCCCGCCTGACGAACCCGGGGCGGCCCCGCCCCGCGCCATCCGGCACGACCCATCGCCCGCTTCCGGCACGCCGCCGGGATACCCACGGAGCCTCTCATGACCGCCACCACGCTGACGTCCCTGACCATCGAACCCCTGACACGGGAAGCCTTCGCGCCCTTTGGCGACGTGATCCAGGCGGACGATGCGGCCAGACATTTCACCATCAACGAGGGCAACACCGAGCGCTATCACGACCTGGCGCGGATCGATCCCGGCGCGGATGGCCGCGCCATTGTCTCGATCTTTCGCGGTCAGCCGCGCGCGCTGCCATTCACCGTCACCATGATGGAACGCCACCCGAAGGCCAGCCAGGCCTTCATCCCGCTGTCGGGGCGCCCCTACCTCGTCATTGTCGCCGACCCGGCCTCCACACCCACGGTCGCCGATCTACGCGTATTCCTGTGCCGTGGCGACCAGGGTGTGAACTACGCGCGCGGCGTCTGGCATCATCCGCTGCTGGGGCTGGAGGCGGTTTCGGATTTCCTGATCGTCGACCGGGCCGGACCGGGCGAGAACTGTGACATCGTCCAGATGGAGACGCCCAGTCTCATCCCCGCGCTGCGCTGAGCCGATGCCGCGCCAGGGGCTGCGCCGCAGGCATCCCTGACGCGATTCCGGCCGGGCCGGCTCCTGGGCAGGGATCAGGCGCCCAGGTATTTTTGCTGCGTCTCCGGGTCGGCCCGCAGCGCCTCCGAGCCCCCCTCCCAGACGACCTGGCCCTTTTCCACGATGGTGTGATGGTCGGCCAGTTGCAGCAACGGCGCCAGATTCTTGTCGATCACCAGGATTGCCATGCCCTCGCGGCGCAACAACGCCAGCGCGGCCCAGATTTCCTGGCGCACCAGGGGCGACAGGCCTTCGGTGGCCTCATCCAGAATCAACAGCGCCGGATTGGTCATCAGGGCGCGGCCGATGGCCAGCATCTGCTGCTCCCCGCCGGAAAGCTGATTGCCGAAATTGCCCACGCGCTCCTTCAGGCGCGGAAAGAGCGCGTAGATGCGCGGCAGCGTCCAGGGCACGCGTTTTTTATGACGATCCGCCGCTGTGGCGATCAGGTTTTCCTCGACCGACAGATTGGGAAAAATCTGCCGGCCTTCCGGCACCAGGCCGATACCATGCTGCGCCACACGGTGGCTGGGCAGATTCTGGATTTCCGCGCCATTGAACCACACCTGTCCCTGCCAGACCGGGTGCATGCCCATGATGCTCCTGATGGTCGTGGTCTTGCCCATGCCGTTGCGGCCCAGCAGGGTCACGCACTGTCCGGCGTCGATCCGCAGGCGCATTCCGTACAGCACCTGGCTGCGTCCGTACCCGGACGCCAGGTTCTCGACTTGCAGCAGGGCGCTCATCGCGCGCCTCCGTGACCGTCTGGCAGCCTCATGCAGGCACCTCCTCATCCCCCAGATAGGCCTCGCGGACTTCCGGGCTGCTGCGCACGGTCTCCACATCGCCACAGCAGATGACCTTGCCATAGAACAGCACACTGATGCGGTCGGCCAGCGAAAACACCGCATCCATGTCATGTTCGATCAGCAAGATGCCATACCGGCTCTTGAGCCGCCGCAGCAGCGCCACCATCATGTCCGAACCGGTATCGCCATGCCCCATGCCGGCCATGGGTTCATCGAGCAACAGCACCTTGGGCTCGACCGCCAGTGCCATGGCGATTTCCAGCTGGCGCTGCTGCCCGTAGGACAGCGACATGGCCAGCGTACTCCGCCAGTCAGACAGCCCCATCAGTCCGATGAGCGCGTCGGCCCGGTCCGTCAACGCCGGGGACTCCACCGCCGGTGTCCAGAAATGAAAGCCGTGACCCCGGCACCCCTGAACCGCCAGGATCACGTTTTCGAGCACGGTGAACTGCTGGATCACAGAAGTGATCTGATAAGAACGCCCGATCCCGGCACGGACCCGCTGTGCCATGCCGAGTCCATCGATGGATCGACCGTCCAGGCTGATCGTCCCCGCATCGCTGGGAATCTCGCCCATGATCTGGCTGATCAGCGTGGTCTTGCCGGCACCGTTCGGGCCGATGACGGCATGGATTTCTCCCGGCCGGATGTCCAGGTCCACATGGTCCGTGACCAGCAGGCCGCCGTACCGCTTGACCAGACCGCGGATCGAAAGCAGAGACTGCATCTCAGCGCCCCTCCCCGGACGAGACGATCATGCCCCAGAGCCCATTGCGCAGGAACAGCACGATGAGCACGATCACGGGCCCCATGATGATCATCCAATGATCGGTCAGGCCCTTCAGCCCCTCTTCCAGCAGCAGAAAACCGGCGGCGCCCACCACCGGTCCCACCAGGGTGCCGGCGCCCCCCAGCAGCACCATGATGATCAGCTCACCCGATGCGGTCCAGGCCATATAGGCCGGCGAGGCGAACGCGGTCAGGTTCGCCAGAAAAAACCCCGCCAGCGCGCACAACTCGGCCGACAGCACGTAGGCCAGCAACCGGTACCCCAACGGCGAGGTGCCCACGGCCCGCACACGCCGGGCATCCATGCTGGAGGCGCGCAGGATCAGGCCGAAACGCGAGCGGATGACGCGGCGCAACAGCAGCAGGCTGATTCCCAGGCAGGCCAGTAAGGCCAGATACAGGCCCGCCTGACTGCCGGTCAGGGCGCCGAACCGACTGAGCTGACGGATCGGTAAACCTTCGTCGCCACCGTACTGTTTCAGGCCCACCGCCAGAAAATAGAACATCTGCGCCAGCGCCAGCGTAATCATGATGAAGGCGATGCCCTGCGTGCGCAGGGCGATCAGCCCCACGGGAGCCGCGATCACGGCCGTGACGACCACCACCAGGAACAGATGCAGGACGCCGCTGTCGGCGCCATAGCGCGCGGCAATGGCGACACAATAGGCGCCGATGCCGATGTACATGGCATGACCGAAGCTGACCAGCCCGCCGTAGCCCAGCGCCAGATTCAACCCTACGGCGGCCAGGGCGAACACCAGGATGCGGCTGAACTGCAGCAGGATGTACGTGTCGTCCATGATCCGGGCATACACCGGCACCAGCAGCAACAGCCCGAAAATCAGAACGGTCAGCGCCACCGGCCAGACGTGCCTGGCAAGGACGGGGGACTGGGGCGTGTCCAGACGGGGAGATTCTGTTTTCATCCGGCGCTCACCGTTTTTTCACAGGAAACAGCCCCTCGGGCTTGACGGCCAGCACGATCACCATCAACACATAGACCGCCAGGGATGAAACCGCGGCGCCCAACGTGCTGGCCAGCCCCTGTTCCAGCGCCCGGCTCAACAGCGCCGGCGCGACGGTGCGCCCCAGGGTATCGACCAGCCCCACGACCAGCGCCCCCAGGAAGGCGCCCCGGATCGATCCGATTCCGCCGATCACGATGACCACCAGCGTCATGATCAGGATGGAATCTCCCATGCCCGGCTGCACGGACAGGATCGGCCCCACCATGGCGCCGCCCAGACCGGCCAGGCCCGCCCCCAGGGCGAAGATGAAGGTATTGAGCCAGCCGATGTTCACCCCCAGCGCAGCGACCATGGCGCGATTGCTGGCGCCGGCACGGATCAGCATGCCGACGCGGGTGCGCTCGATCAGAAGATACAAGCCCAGCGCCACCAGCAGGCCCACCAGAATGATGAGCAGGCGATACAAGGGATAGGGCGTCCCGAGCACCACGACCGTACGGCTCAGCGCATCCGGCAGGCTCATGAAGATCGGCGCCGAGCCCCAGATCATGCGCACGGCCTCGTTACAGAACAGCATCAGCCCGAAAGTCGCCAGCACCTGATCCAGGTGCGCTCTTGGATACAGTCGCGAAAATCCGCTGCGGTCCAGCACCACACCCAGCACCATGACGCCACCCAGGCCGGCCAGAACGGCCAGCGTAAAAGAGTTGGTATGGCTGAAGGCGGCAGCCGCGAAATAAGCCCCCATCATATAGAGCGCGCCATGCGCCAGATTGATGAAGCTCATGATGCCGAAAACCAGAGTCAGGCCGGCAGCCAGCAAAAACAACAGAATTCCATACTGCAGGCCATTGAGCGCCTGCATGAATATCAGCTGCGGACTCATGTCCGTCCTCCGTGGCAGGCGGCATGCGCCGCCTGCCGGTCAGGGCTCGAGAGGCGAACCGATCAATACTTGCAATCCTTGTAATAGGCGTCGGAATGGTTCGTCAGCGGCTTGCCGATGGTCCTCAGGGAAACACGCCCCTGGGCGTCCTTGGCCACCTCGAAGGCATAGAAATCCTCGATGGGGAAACCGTTGACGTTGAACTTGTAGGCGCCGCGCAGGGATGCATAATCCGCCGCGCGCAAAGCATCCCGGAGCGCCTTCTTGTCGGCGACCTTGCCCCCGGTCTTCTTCAGGGCGCTGTCGATCAACAGCGCCGAGTCATAGGACTGGGCCGCATACTGCGAGGGAATGCGCTTGTATTTCTTTTCGAACGCGGCGACGAACGCCTGACTGACGGGATTCTTGAAATCCGGCCCCCAGAACGTGCCGGCATAGGCGCCCAGCGCGGCATCGCCCAAGGCGGGCAAGGTGCTGCCGTCCACGGTCGAAACCGTCAGCAGCGGAATCTTGCCCATCAGACCGAACTGCCGGTATTGCTTGACGAAATTCACGCCCATGCCACCCGGCAGGAAAACCCAGACAGCCGAGGGATTGGCGGCCTGCAGCGCCAGTAATTCCGCCGAATAATCCTGCTGCCCCAGCTGGGTGTAGACCTCGCCCGAGATCCGTCCCGTATAAAAGCGCTTGAAGCCCTTGACCTGATCACGGCCCGACTGATAGTTGGGGGTGATCATGTAGATGTCCTTGTACTTCTGATCGGTCGCGTACTGCCCCATGACCTCGGCCTGGCCGTCGTTCTGCCAGGACGCAAAAAAGAAACCCGCATTGCACTGTTTGCCAGCCAGCGGCGCCGGCCCCGCATTGGACCCCACAAAGGTCATGTCGGCATCGGCCATGGGCTTGGCGATCGCCATCATGACGTTCGAAAACGTCACCCCCGCCACCAGATCGACCTTGTCCTTCTCGATGAACTTCTGCACGGCCTGGACGCCCACATCGGGCTTGAGCTGATCATCTTCCTTCAGAAGGACGATGTCCTGACCGCCCAGCTTGCCGCCGTTCTGCTCCAGGGCCAGATTGAAACCATCGACCATATCCTGACCCAGGGCCGCGCCGGCGCCGGACAGCGTCGCCAGGAAACCGATTTTCACTTCGGCCTGAGCCGATCCGGCGGCCAGCCCCAACGACAGGGCCAGCGCAGTCGTCAGCATGGTTGTGCGGTATGCCATGGTTGTCTCCTGAAAAATCAATGGTTTAGTTTTAAAGCGTTATCGATGTTACACGAAAGCCAATGATGTGCAACCCATTCCCTGCATGTGCAGCATGACGTGATCACCGGCCTGAACCGAGACTGCCTCGGTGAGGCCGCCACTCAGGATCAGCGTGCCCGCCGGGATGGTCTCGCCACGCAAGCCCAGGTGATTGGCGAGCATGGCCACCGCGTTGGCCGGATGGCCCAGCACGGCGGCCCCCGCGCCCAGCGCCACGACCTGGCCGTTCTTTTCCATCACCACCCCCGTGGTGCGCAGGTCCAGCGCGCGGGGATCCCGCGGAATCCCGCCAACCACGAACCGCGACGAAGAACAGTTGTCCGCCACCACGCTTTTCAGATCGAACTTGAAATCGCGATAACGGCTGTCGATGATCTCGATCCCGGGCAGCACGAAATCGGTCGCCGCCAGAACCTCGGAAATCGTGCATCCCGGCCCGGCCAGCGGCGCTTTGGTGACAAAGACGATTTCCGGCTCCGCCTTGGGATGGATCAGCTCCGCATGGCGGCACTGGCCGGCGTCGGGCACCGCGAACGAATCGGCCAGAAAACCGAAGATCGGCGTCTCGATCCCCATCTGGCGCATCTTGGCAAACGAGGTCAGGCCCGCCTTCAGGCCGACGATCCGCGCACCGCGCGCCATCTTGCGGCGACGGATGCCCTCCTGCACGGCATAGGCGTCGGCCCAATCCATGTCCGGGTGATCCAGCGTGATCTTGAGAGTGTCGTGCGCCTGCTGTTCGCAATCCTCCAGATGCGCGGCCAGCGCCTCGATGGTCGCCGTATCCAGACTCATGGAACCTCCCCGGCGCGCCCCGCCACACCTTTTTTGCGCGCCAGATTCAACGCGGTGTCCTCGATCATGTCCTCCTGGCCACCGACCATGCCGCGCCGACCCATCTCCACCAGGATTTCCCGGGCCGGCACGCCGTAGCGCTGCTCTGCCCGGCGGGCAAACAGCAGGAACGAACCGTAGACGCCGGCATAGCCCAGCGTCAGCGCATCGCGGCTCAGGCGTACCGGCTCTTTCATCATCGGATAGACGATGTCCTCGGCCACGTCCTGCACCTTGAACAGGTCCACGCCGGTCTCGATCCCCATCAGGTTGCAGACCGCCACCAGCGCCTCCATGGGCGTATTGCCCGAGCCCGCCCCCATGCCTGAGCAGGCCGCATCGATGCGATTTGCGCCCGCATCGATCGCCGCCATGCTGTTGGCGACCCCCATGGCCAGGTTGTGATGGCCATGAAAGCCGATTTCGGTCTCCGGCTTCAGGGCCTGGCGCAACGCGCCGATCTTTTCAGCGACCTGATGCGGCAGCATGTGGCCGGCCGAATCGGTCATGTAGACACAGTTGGCGCCATAGCCTTGCATCAGCCGGGCCTGCGCGACCAGCCCTTCGGACGTGTTCATGTGACTCATCATCAGGAAGCCCACCGTATCCATGTCGAGGCCGCGGGCCACTTCGATATGCTGCTGAGAGACGTCGGCCTCCGTGCAATGCGTGGCGACACGGATGGTCCGCACGCCCAGCCCGTACGCCATGCGCAGATGCTCGACCGTGCCGATGCCCGGCAGCAGCAGCGCCGACACCCTGGCCTGCTTCAGCAGCGGAATCACCGTGTTCAGGTATTCCTCGTCGCTGTGCAGCGAGAATCCGTAATTGACCGACGCCCCGCCCAATCCATCCCCGTGGGTGACCTCGATCATCGGCACACCGGCCGCATCCAGTCCCTGCGCGACATCCCTCATCTGCTGCAACGTGATCTGGTGACGCATGGCGTGCATGCCGTCGCGCAGCGTCATGTCGTGCAGGGTGACGGTTTTCTTTTGGGTGCTCATGAGGATTCCTTCTGGGCCTGCGCGCTTGCATCGGGGAGATCGTGCCGGGTCAGTTCGCCTTTCTGGATGCGTTCGGCGAACATCTCGGCCGTGCGCGTCGCCGATGCGGTCATGATGTCCAGGTTGCCTGAATACGTGGGCAGATAATCGCCCAGGCCCTCGACTTCCAGATAAATGGACACGCGGCGGCCGTCAAAAACCGGCCCGTTGACCAGGCGATAGCCCGGCACGTACCGCTGGACTTCGGCCACCATGTCCCGCACGGAGGCCGTGATGGCCGCCTCGTCGGGATCCGACTCGGTCAGGCAGTGCACGGTATCGCGCATGATCAGGGGCGGTTCGGCAGGATTCAGAATGATGATGGCCTTGCCCCTGCGCGCACCGCCCACCCGTTCGACCGCGCCCGCCGTCGTGACGGTGAATTCGTCGATGTTGCGCCGGGTGCCCGGCCCGGCCGATTTCGACGAGACGGTCGCCACGATTTCGGCGTATTCCACCGGCTGCACGCGCGAGACGGCCGCGACCATCGGAATGGTGGCCTGGCCGCCGCAGGTCACCATGTTGACGTTGGTCTCGCGCTGCGCCAGATGCGCCTGCAGGTTGACCGGCGGCACACAGTACGGGCCGATCGCCGCCGGCGTCAGATCGATCATCAGCGCGCCACGCGCCGTCACCCTGTCGCTGTTTTCCTTATGGACATAGGCCGAGGTGGCATCGAACACGATCTGGATACGGTCCGCGGCCATGTGCGGCAACAGTCCCTCGACCCCTTCGGCCGTGGTCTTCAGTCCGAGTTCGCGCGCCCGCGACAGCCCCTCGGAATCGGGATCGATGCCCACCATCCAGACCGGCTCCAACAACGGGCTGCGCTTGAGCTTGTACAGCAGATCGGTGCCGATGTTGCCTGACCCGATCAAGGCGCATCTGATCTTTTCCATGATGATTTCCCTTTGCCCGCTACGCGACGAAACGCACGCCGCAGGTACCGATGCCGCCGATCGACATGTGCAGGCTGTCGCCGGCAGTCACGGACGTCATGGCCGCCAGCGCCCCGGACAAAATGATTTCCCCGGCCGCCAGGCTGCCCCCCAATGCGCCCAGTGCATTGGCCAGCCAGGCCACGGCATTGGCCGGATGGCCCAGCGCCGCCGCGCCCGCGCCTGTATTGAGCAGCTCTCCGTTTTTCTCGAACACCATGCCGCAGGTCCGCAGATCGAGCCCGCGCGGATCGACCAGCCGGTCGCCAAGAACGAACACGCCGCAGGAGGCGTTGTCGGCCACGGTGTCCTGGATCTTGATCTTCCAGTCACGGATACGGGAATCCACGATTTCGAAACAGACGGTCACGGCCTCGGTCGCGGCCAGCACCTCGCTGACGGTCACCCCTGGCCCGTGCAGGTCCTTTTTCAGGACGAAGGCGATCTCGCCCTCGGCCTTGGGCTGGACCAACCGAGACATGGAGACGGCCTCGCCCGGGGCAACCACCATGTCGCTGAGCAAATAGCCAAAGTCCGGCTGGTAAACACCCAGCATGTCCATCACGGCCTGGCTGGTGACGCCGATCTTCTTGCCCACCACACGGGCGCCGGCGTCCAGGCGATGGCCCACCATGCGCTGCTGGATGCGGTAGGCATCCTCGACGCCAATCTCCAGGTGGCGGCTCGTCAAGGGCTCGATGGCCCGGCAGTCGGTCCAGGCGGCATGCAGTTCATTGCCCAGTTGTTCGATCAGCGCGGATTCCATGTCGGCGCAACTCCATTCAGGCAAGGTTGAAAAAGGTCCGGGCATTCCCGTCCAGGATGCGATGTTTTTCATCGTCTTCCAGCAGCCCGGTCTCACTCACCAACGCGCCGATGCGCTGCTCGCCCAGCGGGTAGGGGTAGTCGGATCCGAGCATCACGCGCTCGCAACCCATCACATCCACCAGCAGACGCAGGGCCCGGGGATCGAAAACGGCGGAATCCACCGAGAACCGGTGGCAATAGGATGAGGGCGGGTTGGGGCAGTCCTGGCGCACGATGTCGCGGTATTGCCAGGCATTGTCGACCCGCCCCAGCGTAAAGGCGAATGCGCCGCCGCCATGGGCAAAACAGAGCTTCAGACTGCGCGGCAGCCGCTCGAAGGCCCCCGACAGGATCAGGGACAGGATCCCCAGCGAGGTTTCCGCCGGCATGGCCACCAGCCAGGGCAGCATCCATTTGCGCATCCGCCCGGCGCCGCCCATCATGTCCCAGGGATGCGCCAGCACCGGGATATCGTTCACGGCGCAGTGATGCAGGAACTCCACCAGCTGCGCGTCGTCCAGATCGCGGTCACCGACATGATTGCCGATCTGCACCCCCACATGCCCCGCCGCCTTGGCGCGGGACGCCTCGCGGCATGCCAGCTCGGTGTCTTGCAGCGGCACCTGGGCCATGGCCTTCAGGCGGTCGGGGTGGCCGGCGCAATATGCCAGGGTCAGATCGTTCATGCGCGCGGCCCAATCGGCGACCTTGCGCGCCTCCAGCGCATAGCCGAACATGACCGGCGTGGCGCTGACGATCTGCACGTCCAGGCCCAGCCGATCCATGTCCGCCACCCGCCGCTGCGGGTCCCACAGCACGGGAATCACAGGGCGGAACTCGCTGTCGCCCTTCATGATCATGCCCTCGTCCGGGCCGATGATCTTGAGCCAGGGCGCCTGCCCGGGGTCCAGCGCATGCGCCTGTTCGCGGGAAATCTCCGGAAATAGATGCGCGTGGATGTCTATCATGTCGATGACCTTTTTGCGTATCCCGTTCAGAAATCCCGGACGCTGGACTTGCTCAGTTGCTCGTGCCAGGCGTGATGATCCTTGCCCGGATGCTGGGTCCCGCACTCCGGACAGACACGCGCCTCGTCTTTCAGGGCGTAGAACCGGTCATAGACTCTGGGCAGATCGTCCACCAGGCTTTCCAGTTGCTGCGTGGCTTTCCAGACCTCGGTGCCACAATGAGCGCAATGCCATTGCAGGCTGTCGTGCGCGCCCTGGGGGCGCGGCAGCTCGATCAGCAGACACAGGCCATCGGGATCGGGCCGCTGCGGCGAATGAATCAGATGCGGCGGCTGCAGAAAAACATCGCCCGCTTTCAGATCGATGCGCTCGAAGCGCCCGCGATCCCAGACGATGAGGTAGGCCTCGCCTCGGAGCTGATAAAAGATTTCCTCGGTCGGGTTGTCATGGAAGTCGGTGCGCTGATTGCCGCCGCCCACCATGTTGATGATGTAGTTGCCATCGGGGAAGACCGCCGCATTGCAGACCGGCGGCTTGAGCTGGTCGCGATGATCGTCGACCCACTGCATCAGGTTCTTGGGCAAACCGTACTTGGCATCCATGTTTGTCTCCTTGTCATGGACCGGCATCCAACGCTGACACCGGTCGTCGCATCCGGCCCGGTATCAGGCGGCCGGTGGCCTGTAGGCAACGGCCTTGATCTCGATCCGCAAGTGCGGGTGCGGTAGTTGATGAACCGCCACGGTGGTGCGCGCCGGCCCCTCAAAGCCGAAATATTCGCCATAGACTTCGTTGTAGCCGGCGAAATCCCCCATATCGACCAGATAGGCGCTGATCTCCACCACGTCCTCCAGGCCGGCGCCGACGCTGGCGAGGATGTCGCGGATGTTCTCGATCACGGCGCGGGTCTGCGCACGGATGTCCATGCTCACGGCCCCCATCACATCCACGGTTTCCACCCCGGCCAAGGTATTGTCGGCACGGCGGGAGCTGGTGCCCGACACGAACAGGAAGTCGCCCGCGCGCTTGACGTGGGGAAATTTGCCGCGCGGCGTGGCCTTGCCTGCAACGACTTTGGCGGATACGGGGCTCATGGCATACGGTCTCCTGAATGTCTTCCGGTCCAAGGGAATCAGACCTTGATGCAGATGTTGGTGATCTCGGAATAGAAATCCAGAGAATGACGTCCGCCCTCGCGGCCTATCCCGGACTGGCGCACACCGCCGAAAGGCGTGCGCAGATCGCGCAGATACCAGGTGTTGACCCAGACGAGGCCGCTGCGCATGCGGGGCGCCACCCGATGCGCCCGCGACAGATTCTGTGTCCAGATCGCCGTGGCCAGGCCATAGTCGGAATCATTGGCACGGGCGACCGCCTCGTCTTCCGTGTCAAAGGGCGCCACATGGCACACCGGCCCGAAGATCTCCTCGCGCAGGCAGCGGGCATCATCCGGCAATCCGGTCCAGAGGGTCGGTCTCACCCAGAATCCCTGATCGCGCGCGTCATCGAACACAGGCACATCGCCTCCCGTCACCACGGTCGCACCCTCGTCTCGCGCCAGCTGGAAATAGGACAGCACCTTGGCCTGGTGCTTTTTCGAGATCATGGGGCCGATGTCGGTATCCGGATGGCCCGGACGCCCCAGCACCAGCGCTTCGGTCCGCGCCTTGAGCGCTGCGACGAAACGATCGAAGATCGACCGCTGCACCAGCACGCGTTCGCTGCACAGACAGACCTGGCCCGAGTTGGTGAAAGAGGATTTCACGACGCCCTCCACGGCGGCGTCGAAATCCGCATCCTCGAACACGATGGCGGCGTTCTTGCCGCCCAGTTCGAATGACACATCCTTCACACCGTCGGCCACCGTCTTCATGATGTGCGCTCCGGTGGCCGACGCCCCGGTGAAAGTCACGGCGTCGATACCGGGATGACTGATCATGGCCTGACCTGTCGAACCGCTGCCGAATCCGTGCAGGACGTTGAAGGCCCCTGCGGGAAAATCGATGTCCTGGGCCACCTGCGCCAGCAGAAAGGCGGAGGAGGGAGTTTCCTCGGAGGGCTTGGCCACCACGGCATTGCCCAGCGCCAGGGCCGGCGCGACCTTCCAGCTGAACAAGAGCACCGGCAGGTTCCAGGGAGAAATCGCCGCCACCACACCCAAAGGCTTGCGCACGGTGTAGTTCAGGGCGCGACCGCCGTCGGCCGTGACCGTCTCGAAGCACTCCGTGTGCGCATGGCGCACCAGATCGGCAAAAAAACGGAAATTGGCAATGGCCCGCGGCACGTCCAGCGTGCGCGCCTGGCGCACGGTGCGGCCCGTATCCCGGACTTCGGCCTCGACGAACTCATCGAAATGCCACTCGATGCCATCGGCCAGCTTGCGCAACCAATCGGACCGCTCGGTCGGGCCGCACCGTCCCCACGCCCCGGCCAAGGCGTCCCGGGCTGCGCGCACGGCCAGATCGACCTCCTGCGCCGTCGCCTCACAGACTTCTCCGACGACCGTGCCATCCACCGGACTGACATTGGGAAACCGTCGGGCGCTTTCGACAAAGCGGCCACCGATAAAATGCGTGATGGGTTCTGCCACAGCGCTTGCCTCTCGTCATATGTACGCGTACATATACTGTAGGCAGCCTTGAGATTATTTCCCAATCAATAAAAACCGGATAGCGATTCCATAATGGAATCAGATCAAGCTTCTCCCCGGGCATCGCGGACATAACACCGCTCAGGGTCCCATCCGGGGAAAAGACTCAGGCCGGAAGCCGCCGCCGGAGTCCCGCGCCCGCGCGCCGACCTCCTTCAGGATGCCGATGAAGGTGGCCGCGGCAGGCACCGGCTCACGATCGGCCCTCAGGCTGTAACCAATGGTGCCGAACGGCACGCGCACATGGATGGGGACTTCGAACAACACGCCCACCTGAATCAGCGGCCGGGCGGAGACCCCGGGCAGCATGGCCAACGTATCGGACCGCGCCAGTATGCCCAGGTTGGTCAGCATCGACAGCGAGATGATCTGGTTGGCCGGAATCGGAAGATCGCGGCCGCGAAAGAATTGATCCACCTGCTTGCGCACCGGCGACGCATCAGACGGCACGATCCACGGATAATCCAGCAGATCCTCGGGCGAACAGGCCGGCCGCCGCGACAGGGGATGGTTGGCCCGCGCCACGATCATCAGTTCATCGTCATAGATCGCGTGAACCTCCACCCCCTCGCCCGGGTTCTCCGGCAAACGGCCGACGATCACATCCAGTTCGCCGACCTGCAGCATCGGGAACAGGATGTCATTGGTGGCCTCCTGGATCAGCAGGCCCACCTTGGGGTGGCGGCGCTTCATCAAGGCCACGCTCTCGGGCAGCAGCCAGGCCGAGGCGGAGATCAGCGTCCCCACGGCCACCTGGCCGCCATCGCTGCTGCGCAATGCCAGCAGCTCCTCGCTCAGGGCGCGCGCATCGCCCAGCATGGGGCGGATGCGTATCAGCAGATGCTCGGCGAACACGGTCAACCGCACCCCTTTGCTGTGGCGCTCGAACAGCGTGACCTCCAGCAGATCTTCCAGTTGCCTGATGATCTTGACGACATTGGGCTGCGTCATGTGCACCGCCTCGGCCGCCTTGTGCATGGACCCCAGCGTGGCGACCCGCTCAAAGACCAGCAACTGCTTGAATTTGAGGTCGCGCACACGCGCCAGGGTCTGATCCGACAGCATCGTCGCGTCCCTATTTCCGGGCGCCCATCGACCGCACGCTGATCACCATCAGCGCCACGCCGATCAGAATCATCCCCGTCAATTCCAGCCCGCCGGGAATTTCGCCCAGTTCCAGCCAGCCGGACAGCACGCCGACCACGGGCACGCCCAGCGACGACAGCCCCGCCATCCCGGCGGACAGATGCTGCAATGCGAACAGCCACAGAAACCAGGCCAGCGCGGTCGCCATGATCGCGTTATAGACCAGCGCCCCATAAAAGTAGGGCATGGGCTCGATCGGCCGCTCGGGCACCATCCAGGCGGCAATGCACAGCGCCAGGGCGCCGAACAGCATCTGCCACGCCGTCAGCGGCAATGCGTCCATCGGGTAATCGCGCTTGATCCATTTCGCCACCAGCGTCGACAGCGCCCAGCACAGGCCCGAGGCAATGGCCAGCACCTCGCTGACGATCCCCGAATGCTGATTCCAGGGTTCCAGGATCAGCACCAGCCCCGTCGCCGCCAGCGCCAGCGCCAGCCATTGCACTCCCCGGATCCGCTCGCCAAACGCCACCCAGGCCAGCGGAATCACCCAGAACGGCATGGTGTACACCAGGATCGAGGTCTTGCCTGCACCGCCCTGCAACAAGGCAAGCTGGATCAGCGCGGAAAACACGCCCGTCTGCAAGACGCCCAGCAGCGCCACGCGAGGCCAGGCCCGGATCCGCATGGGACGCCGCAGCACCTTCAGCACCAGCAGCAACGCCGCCGCGCCGAACAGGGTGCGCAGCGCCGCGAAGTCAAAGGGACCGACATACGCCAGCACCTGCTTCATGACGACCCAGTTGTAGCCCCAGACCAGCGCCATGCAGGCCAGCGCCAACAGCGCGAGCCGCTCGTTGCGGCGGATCGCCGGGTCCCGCTCCACGGCGGTTTCAGCATTCACGTTCAAGATGATCCCCGCCCTTCCCAATAACCAGGTTCATGATAATGGTTTCTCAGGGCATCGATGAAATAGCGCACCTTGGAGGGCAGATACCGCTGCTGCGGATAGACCGCCTGGATGTCATAGGCGGGCAGAGCGAATTCGTCGAGCACCGTCACCAGTTCGCCGCGCTTGAGTTCGCGCTGGATTTCCCAGGTCGAGCGCCACCCGACCCCCAGCCCCTGCCTGACCCATCGATACAGCAGCTCGCCGTCATTGCAGGCCAGATCGCCGCGCACCCGCACGGCGAAAGGCTTGCCGTCGCGCACGAACGTCCAGCCGCGATGCTGCCCGCCCTGCAGGTTGAAGGCCAGGCAATTGTGCCGCGTCAGGTCTTCCGGCACACGCGGCACGCCGTGCGATTCGAAATAGGCGGGGGTGCCGCAGACCACGCGGCGGTTCGGGTGCAGGCGCACGGCCACATAGTTCGGATCGGTCACCTCCCCGATGCGGATGGCCATGTCATAGCCTTCGCGCACCAGATCCACCACGCTGTCGGTGAAATTGAACGACAGCGCCAGATCCGGATAGTGCTCACGGAACGTCAGCGCATGCGGCGCGACATGCAGGCGCCCGAACGAGGCCGGCGCCGACACCACCAGGTGACCCGCCAATGAGCGACGCCGGGACATGATGCTGGCATCGGCATCATCAAAATCCTGGACCAGCTGCCGGCAATGTTCCAGATATTGTTCGCCCAGTTCCGTCAGCACCAGGCCACGCGTCGAGCGGTGCATCAACTGCACCCCCAGGCGTTTTTCCAGCGCCGTCAGACGCCGCCCCATGATGACCGGCGTCACCCCTTCGACCAGGGCAGCGGCGGAAAAACTGCCTTGCTCGGCAATCAATACAAAACTGTGTATCTCGGTATAGCGGCTCAAAAGGATCTCCCCCAGACACCCCCCAAGGAATGCTTGAAAACACAGGCAGAACAGATAAAACCGAGGGGTGAAGAACGACAAACATTCTACCCCTGGCTTCACGCATTACATACAAATAGTATCGATAGAACAGAGAAGGACTGGGATTCCTGTGCCCCATCGACTTCTTTATTCTGAACACATCAACGAACAACCGCACGATCACCCCAGGAGAAATCATGGCAAAAATGAGAGCCGTCGATGCCGCCGCCGCTGTGCTGCAAAAAGAAGGCATCACCACCCTGTTCGGCGTGCCAGGCGCGGCCATCAATCCGCTCTACTCCGCTCTGCGCAAGCACGGCGGTTTCAAGCATGTGCTGGCCCGCCACGTGGAAGGCGCCTCGCACATGGCCGAAGGCTATACCCGCGCCAACCCCGGCAATATCGGCGTCTGCCTGGGCACCTCCGGGCCCGCCGGCACCGACATGATCACCGGCCTGTACTCGGCCACCGGCGACTCCATCCCCATCCTGTGCATCACCGGCCAGGCGCCGCGCGCGCAATTGCACAAGGAAAGCTTTCAGGCCGTGGACATCGAGACCATCGCCAAGCCGGTCACCAAATGGTCCGTGATGGCGCGCGAGCCGGAACTGGTGCCGCGCATCCTGCAGCAGGCCTTCCACCTCATGCGCTCCGGACGCCCCGGCCCCGTGCTGGTGGACCTGCCCTTTGACGTGCAGATGGCCGAAATCGAGTTCGACATCGACACCTATGAGCCGCTGCCGGTGTACAAGCCTGCCGCCACCGCGGCCCAGGCGGCCAAGGCCGTGGCCATGCTCAATACGGCCGAGCGCCCGCTGCTGGTCGCCGGCGGCGGTATCTTCAGCGCCGGCGCATCGGAGCTGCTGAAGGAATTCGCCGAGCTGACCGGCGTGCCCGTCATCCCCACCCTGATGGGCTGGGGCGTGATCCCTGACGATCATCCGCTGATGGCCGGCATGGTCGGCCTGCAGACCGCGCACCGCTACGGCAACGCCAACCTGCTGGCTTCGGACTTCGTCATGGGCATCGGCAACCGCTGGGCCAACCGCCACACCGGCTCGACATCCGTCTACACCAAGGGTCGCACCTTCGTGCATATCGACGTCGACCCCACCCAGATCGGCAAGGTGTTCGGCCCCGACTATGGCATCGCCTCGGACGCCGGCGCCGCTTTGCGCCTGATGATCGAGGAGGCAAGGCGCCTGAAAGCCGCCGGCGAACTGCGCGACCGCAGCACCTGGGCGGGCGCATGCCGCGCGCGCCGGAACGAGACGTCCATGCAGCGCAAGACGCACTTCGATCAGGCGCCCCTCAAGCCGCAACGCGTCTATGAGGAAATGAACAAGGCCTTCAGCAAAAACGTGCGCTATGTCACCACCATCGGCCTGTCCCAGATCGCCGCCGCGCAGTTCCTGCACGTCTACGGTCCGCGCCACTGGATCAATGCCGGCCAGGCCGGCCCGCTGGGCTGGACGGTTCCCGCAACCCTGGGCGTGGTGGCCGCCGACACCGGCGACGAGATCGTCGCATTGTCGGGGGATTACGACTTCCAGTTCATGATCGAGGAACTGGCCGTGGGCGCGCAATTCAATCTGCCCTACATCCACATTGTGGTCAATAATGCCTATCTGGGGCTGATCCGCCAGTCGCAGCGCGGCTTCGACATGGACTATTGCGTGCAGCTCGCCTTCGACAACATCAACGCGCCGGAGACCGACGGCTATGGCGTGGACCACGTCAAGGTCGCCGAAGGCCTGGGTTGCAAGGCCATCCGCGTCAAGAAAGTCGAGGACATCCAGCCCGCGATCGCCCAGGCCCGCGCCTGGATCAAGGAATTCCGCGTCCCCGTCGTGGTCGAGTTCATCCTGGAGCGCGTCACCAACATCTCCATGGGCAACGAGATCGACGCGATCAACGAATTCGAGGAACTGGCGGAACATGGCGCGGACGCCCCGACCGCCGTCACCCTGCTGGACTGAGCAGGATTGCGGCCGCCCTGTCATCGCATGGCGGCCCCACCGAATCAACAGGAGTCACATCACATGCCTAAATTTGCCGCCAACCTGACGATGCTGTTCACCGAGATCGACTTCCTGGACCGGTTCCAGGCGGCCGCCAAGGCCGGTTTCCAGGGCGTGGAATATCTGTTCCCTTACGCCTACGACAAGCAGGATCTGGCCCGGCGCCTCGAGGACAACGGCCTGGTCCAGGTGCTGCACAACCTCCCGGCCGGAGACTGGGAGGGCGGCGAGCGCGGCATCGCCTGCCACCCCGACCGGGTCGAGGAATTCAAGCAAGGGGTTGCCCGCGCCATCGAATACGCCCAGGCCCTGAATTGCCCGCAGGTCAACTGCCTGGCCGGCAAGGTTCCCGCGGGCGTGGACACCGCCACGGCGCACCGGACCTTTGTCGACAATCTGCGCCATGCCGCCGCCGCACTGAAACAAGCCGGCATCCGCCTGGTCATCGAACCGATCAACACCTTCGACATTCCCGGTTTCTTCCTGACCCGCACCGATCAGGCCCTGGCCCTCATCGCCGAGGTCGGGTCCGACAACCTGCGCGTGCAATACGACATCTATCATGCCCAGCGCATGGAAGGAGAGCTCGGCAACACGATCAGCAAGCATCTGGGCGACATCGGCCACATCCAGCTGGCCGACAATCCTGGCCGCAACGAACCCGGTACCGGCGAAATCAACTATCAGTGGCTGCTGCGCCACATCGATCAGGTCGGCTACAGCGGCTGGATCGGCTGCGAATACAAGCCAGCCGGCCGGACCGCGGATGGCCTGGGCTGGATCCAGGCGCTGGCCTGATCGCGGCGACCACCGCCGGCCGACCGGCCAGCGCATCGCACCCGACCTTTACCACATCCAACAAGGAGCAATCACATGGCTAACATCGGTTTCATCGGCCTGGGCATCATGGGCACCCCCATGGCGGCCAATCTCATTTCGGGCGGCCACGCCCTGGTCACGTTTACCCGCGGCAAGACGCCGCAAAGCCTGCTGGACGCGGGCGCCAAGGCTGTTGCCAGCGGCACGGAAGTCGCCAAAGCCGCCGACATCATCATCGTCATGGTGCCCGACACCCCGGATGTCGAGGCGGTGCTGTTCGGTGAAAACGGCGTGGCCGAAGGCCTGTCCAAGGGCAAGATCGTGATCGACATGAGCTCGATCTCGCCCGTCGCCACCAAGGAATTCGCCAAGAAGATCAACGCGCTGGGCTGCGAATACCTGGACGCCCCAGTGTCCGGTGGCGAAGTCGGCGCCAAGGCCGCCAGCCTGACCATCATGATCGGCGGCAGCCAGGCCGCCTTTGATCAGTGCAAGCCGATCTTCGAGCTGATGGGCAAGAACATCACCCTGGTCGGCGGCAACGGCGACGGACAGACCACCAAGGTCGCCAACCAGATCATCGTCGCCCTGACCATCGAAGCTGTGAGCGAAGCCCTGGTGCTGGCGTCGAAAGCCGGCGCCGACCCGGCCAAGGTCCGTCAGGCGCTGATGGGCGGGTTCGCCAGCTCACGCATCCTGGAAGTGCACGGCGAGCGCATGGTCAAGCGCACCTTCGATCCGGGATTCCGCATCAACCTGCACCAGAAGGACCTGAATCTTGCCCTGACCACCGCCCGCCAGCTCGGCCTGTCCCTGCCCAGCACGGCCGTGGCACAGGAACTGTTCAATGCCTGCGTGGCCCACGGCGGCGCCGGCTGGGATCATTCCGGCATGGTGCGCGCGCTGGAAATCCTGGCGAATCACAAAATCGATCAATGAGTGTAAGCTTGGCTCCTCGCATTCCGCCGGGAAGCCACGCCTCATTTTCGGGATGACCGCACCATGAACCTTTCGCCCCGCGAACTCCTCACCCGCATGTTCCAGGCTGCCGTGCGCGCCGCCCAGCCTGAGCACTGCATCCCCGCCTTTCTGCCACAACGGCCCAAAGGGCGCACGATCGTCATCGGCGCAGGAAAGGCCTCGGCGGCCATGGCACAGGCGTTCGAGCGGCATTGGTCGGGTCCGCTGACGGGGCGGGTGGTCACCCGTTACGGCTACGCCGTGTCCTGTGAGCGCATCGAGATCGTGGAAGCGGCCCATCCGGTCCCCGACGAGGCCGGTGAAATCGCCGCCCGGAGGCTGTTCGAACAGGTCGCCGGCCTGACGGCCGACGATCTGGTGATCTGCCTGATCTCGGGCGGTGGCTCCTCGCTGCTGCCCGTGCCTGGCAGTGGCGTGACACTGGCCGACAAGCAGGCCATCAACCGCGCCCTGCTGAAATCCGGCGCGACGATCGCCGAGATGAACTGCGTGCGCCGCCACCTGTCGGGCATCAAGGGCGGCCGGCTCGCGGCAGCCTGCACCCCCGCGCGCGTGATCAACCTGCTGATCTCCGACGTCCCCGGCGACCAGCCCTGCGACATCGCATCGGGCCCCACCGTGGCCGACCCGAGCACCTGCGCCGACGCGCTGGACATCGTGCGCCGCTACGGCATCGATCTGCCGGCCGGCGCCCGCCGGCTGCTGGAATCCGGCGAGGGCGAAACCCTCAAACCGGGCGATGCCCGGCTGGCCCGCGTCGAAACCCACCTGATCGCCACCCCACAGATGGCCCTGGAGGCCGCCGCCTCGGTCGCCCGGGAAGCCGGCATCAAGCCGCTGCTGCTGGGCGATCGCATCGAGGGCGAGGCGCGCGATGTCGGCAAGGTGCTGGGCGGCATCGCGCTGCAAGTGCGCGTGCATGGACAGCCCATCACCGCGCCTTGCGTCCTGCTGTCCGGTGGCGAAACCACCGTGACCGTGCGCGGCCAGGGCCGGGGCGGGCGCAATGTCGAATGTCTGCTGTCTCTTGCCATTACCCTGGACGGCGCCCCAGGCGTTCACGCCCTGGCCGGAGACACCGACGGCGTCGACGGCCAGGAAGAAATCGCCGGAGCCCTGATCAGCCCGGACACCCTGGCGCGCGCTTGGGCAACCGGCATGCCGCCGCGCGCGCATCTGGACGACAACGACGGCCACGGATTTTTTGAACGCCTGGGCGATTCCCTGATCACCGGCCCCACCCTGACCAACGTCAACGACTTTCGCGCCATCCTGGTTCTTTGATCCCGACGGCACACACAGGAGAAACACCATGAAAACCATCCGAGTCCTGACCCTGGAAGACGCACGCCGCATGGCGGACGCCGCCGAGGCCGAAGCCCGCCGCAACAGCTGGAACGTCAGCATCGCCATCTGCGACGCCGGCGGCCACGCGATTTGGTTGCAGCGCATGGACGGCGCGCCGCTCATGAGCGCCCAGGTGGCCCCGGACAAGGCCCGGACCTGCGTCCTCGGCGGCAAGCCCAGCAAAGTCTACGAGGACATGGTCAACCAGGGTCGGTTCGCCGCCCTGTCCATGCCCATCGTCCCGCTGGAAGGCGGGGAGCCCGTCCGCTTCGAAGGCAGCGTCATCGGCGCGATCGGGGTCTCCGGCGTGCAGGCGGCCCAGGACGCCCAGGTGGCCCAGGCCGGCGTGGACGCCCTGGACGCCGCAGCCCCCACCCGATAAGAGCCGAATCATGCGCAATGATCGCCGTGTCCGTATCCTGGCCACCCTGGGCCCGACCAGTTCCTCGTTCGAACAGATCCGCGCCCTGGCGCAGGCAGGCGCCAATGTGTTCCGCCTGAATTTCAGCCACGGCACACACGAGGACCACGCCGAACGCTATCGCATCGTCCGTCAGGTCGAACAGGAACTGGGCCGCCCCATCGGCATCCTGATGGACCTGCAGGGGCCGAAACTGCGCGTGGGCAGGATCGCTGGCGGCAAAACCGTCCTGACGGCCGGCCAGTCCTTCCGGCTGGACCTGGACCCCGCCGAGGGGGATGCCGCGCGCGCCAACCTGCCGCACCCGGAGATCTTCGCCGCCCTGGAAGACGGCACCGACCTGTTGCTCGACGATGGCAAGCTGCGCTTGCGCGTTGACCACCACGGCCCGGACTTCGCCGAGACCACCGTCCTGGTGGGCGGTCCGCTGTCCGACCGCAAGGGCGTCAACGTGCCCGGCGTCATCCTGCCGATCTCTCCCCTGACGCCCAAGGATCGCGCCGATCTGGAATTCGGTCTGTCGCTGGGCGTGGACTGGGTGGCCCTGTCCTTTGTACAGCGTCCGGAAGACCTCATCGAGGCGCGCAGCCTGATTGGTCAGCGCGCCTGGATCATGGCCAAACTGGAAAAACCCGCCGCCATCGAGCATCTGGACGCCATCGTGGCGCAGGCCGACGGCATCATGGTGGCGCGCGGCGACCTGGGCGTGGAGCTGCCTCCGCAACGCGTCCCGGTTCTGCAGCAACGCATCGTGCGCCGGGCGCGCGCCGCCGGCAAACCGGTGGTCGTCGCCACGCAGATGCTGGAATCCATGATCACCGCCCCCGTGCCCACCCGCGCGGAAGCCTCCGATGTAGCCACCGCCGTCTACAGCGGCGCCGATGCCGTCATGCTGTCGGCCGAATCGGCCTCCGGCAAATACCCGGTCGAGGCAGTCGCCATCATGGAGCACATCATCCAGGAAGTCGAAGCCGATCCGTCCTGGCGCGCCAACCTGGAGGCCACGCACAGTCCGGCCGAGGCCAATATCCCGGATGCCATCTGCTGTGCCCTGCGCCGTGTCGCGGGCCTGCTGGAGCCGGCCGCGACTGTGGCCTACACGACCTCGGGCTTCAGCGCCTTGCGCGCCAGCCGCGAACGACCCGCCACCCCGATCCTGGCCCTGACCTCGCAGCCTGAAACCGCACGGCGCCTGGCGCTGGCCTGGGGCGTGCGCCCGATCCATTTCCCCGAACAGCTGCACGAATCGACCGAAATGATCGACCGGGCCACCACCGCTGCCCGCCAGGCCGGACTGGCCGAACCAGGCGACATGCTGATCGTGATCGCCGGCCTGCCGTTCGGGCGCAGCGGCAGCACCAACCTGCTGCATATCGCCCAGGTGCCCGACTGACGCCAGAAAAGAGGTCGCGGCGGGAATTCAGCCAGCCCGATAAGCGGAGCGCCCTGGGCCTGAGCCGGCGATAATGCTGACAAAGGAACTGGAAGGATGACCAAGGGAACGAGACGGACGCACTCAGCGGCGTGACCACGCGCACCACCAGCAGCATCACCGGCACTTCGATCAGCACGCCGACCACGGTGGCCAGCGCCGCGCCGGAGTGGAAACCGAACAGGCTGATGGCGGCGGCCACGGCCAGCTCGAAGAAATTGGATGCGCCGATCAGTGCCGAGGGGCCGGCGATGCTGTGCTTCTCGCCTACTTTGCGGTTGAGCCAGTACGCCAACCCGGAGTTGAAGAACACTTGGATCAGAATGGGCACGGCCAGCATGGCAATCACCAGCGGTTGACGCAGAATGGCTTCGCCTTGGAAGGCGAACAGCAACACCAGCGTCAGCAGTCGCAGCGGGTGGTTGTGTCGGAAACCTCGCAGACACCGCCTTGGCAGCAGTGCTCGGTCATGTAGCCGAGCAAACCGTTCATCCGGGCGAAGTCGGCGCGGTAGATCAGATTGCGGCCCTGCTGCTCGATGGTGACGAGGCCGGCATGGGCCAATTCCTTCAAGTGGAAGGACAGGGAGTTACGGGCCACGTCGAGCTGGTCGGCAAGGACGCTGGGCGTCAGTCCCTCGGGGCCCGCGACCACCAGGGCGCGGAATACGCGCAGCCGCTGGGTGTGAGCCAAGGCGCCGAGGGCGGAAACGGCTTGATCTTGATTCATGATTCGATAATACAACATTTATTGAATCATTGCGCAAATGAGCGACACACAGAGGCTCATGGCGTCCCGCCGTCGCGCTGTCTGGGGCAGAATCTGTTGGCAGCCTGAGTCAGAAACCATGGAGCAGAGCTTACGAACTTCTTCAGGCTGTCTGATGAAAGGGGGCCACTTCAGTTGTCCTCGCATGCGTCGCTCTCGCAACAAGCAAGGCCCCACTTCAACTCTTATAGAAGACTGCCTATAATCCATCATTGACTTCCAGATTATTCAAGGACCATCATGACCGATCGCATCTCCAGCCATGGACTCCAGATCGCCGCTTCCTTGCACCGCTTCCTCGAACAGGAAGCCCTGCCGGGTACGGATGTGCAGGCGGCTGCCTTCTGGGAAGGCCTGTCGGCAATCATTCACGACCTCGCTCCAAAAAACCGCGCGCTGCTGGCCGAACGCGATCGCCTCCAGGCCACGCTGGATGATTGGTATGCCAAGCATCCGGGCCCCATCGCCGATCCTGCGGCCTATCGCGCCTTCCTGAAGGACATCGGCTACCTGAAGGACATCCCCGAGCAGGTCTCCATCGCCACGGATCGCGTCGACGTCGAAATCACCTCGCAGGCCGGTCCACAGCTGGTCGTGCCGGTGATGAACGCCCGCTATGCCCTGAACGCTGCCAACGCGCGCTGGGGAAGCCTGTACGACGCCCTGTACGGCACCGATGCGATTCCCGACACCGAAGACGCCGCGCGCGCCGGCGGCTACAACCCGGTGCGCGGCGCGCGCGTGATTGCCTTCGCGCGCAAATTCCTCGACGACAGCTTCCCGCTGGCCAAAGGCTCGCATGCCGACGCCACCGCCTACGCCGTTGTTCAGGGCGACCTGCAAGTCACGCTCAAGGACAGCACGGTCACAGGTCTGGCCGATTCCGCCGCTTTCCTGGGGCATCGCGGTGATGCGGCCGCTCCTCAAGCCCTGGTGTTGCGCCATCACGGCCTGCACATCGAGATCCAGTTCGATGCGAACCATCCTATCGGCAAGACCGATACCGCCCACATCAAGGACGTGGTCGTCGAATCGGCCCTCACCACCATCATGGACTGCGAGGATTCCGTCGCCGCCGTGGATGCGGAAGACAAAGTTCTCGCCTACCACAACTGGCTGGGTCTGATGAAAGGCGACCTGAGCGAGGATCTGGTCAAGGGTGGCAAGACCATCACCCGCCGCCTGAATCCGGACCGTGAGTACACGGCGCGCGACGGCGCCGCCGCCACCCTGCACGGCCGCTCGCTGATGCTCGTGCGCAATGTCGGCCACCTGATGACCAACCCGGCCATCCTGGACCGCGATGGCAACGAAGTCCCCGAAGGCATCCTGGATGCCGCCTTCACCTCGCTGATCGCCATCCATGACCTGAAGGCGCGCAAGAACTCCCGCGCCGGCTCGATCTACATCGTCAAACCCAAGATGCATGGCCCCGACGAGGTCGCCTTCGCCAGCGAGATCTTCAGCCGCGTCGAGCAGCTGCTGGGCCTGGCGCCCAACACGATCAAGATGGGCATCATGGACGAGGAGCGCCGCACCAGCGTCAACCTCAAGGCCTGCATCGCCGCCGCTAGAGATCGCGTGGCCTTCATCAACACCGGTTTCCTGGATCGCACCGGCGACGAACTGCATACCTCCATGCACGCCGGCGTCATGGTACGCAAGCACGACATGAAGACCCAGACCTGGATCCAGGCCTACGAGCCGAACAATGTGCAAAGCGGCCTGGAGTGCGGCCTGCGCGGCCACGCGCAGATCGGCAAGGGCATGTGGGCCATGCCCGACCTGATGGCCGCGATGCTGGAACAAAAGAGCGCCCAGCTCAAGGCTGGCGGCAACACCGCCTGGGTCCCCTCGCCGACGGCCGCCACCCTGCACGCCTTGCACTATCACCAGGTTGATGTGGTCGAGGTGCAAAAATCCCTGGAAAACCAGCATCAGGACTATATCGACCGCATCCTGAGCGTGCCGGTCACCGCCGCGCCCACCTGGACGCCCAAGCAAATCCAGCAGGAGCTGGACAACAATTGCCAGGGAATCCTGGGCTACGTGGTGCGATGGATCGACCAGGGCGTGGGCTGCTCAAAGGTCCCCGACATTCACGACGTGGGCCTGATGGAAGACCGCGCCACGCTGCGGATTTCCAGCCAGCACATCGCCAACTGGCTGCTGCACGGCGTCGCCTCCCGCGAGCAGGTCGAAGAAACCCTGCGCCGCATGGCCACCGTGGTGGACAAGCAGAATGCCGGCGATGACGCCTACGAGCCGATGGCCGGCCATTTCGAAACCTCCTGCGCCTTCAAGGCCGCCAGCGACCTGATCTTCAAGGGCCTGGAGCAGCCCAATGGCTACACCGAGCCGCTGCTGCACCACTGGCGCCAGGTCAAAAAGGCAGAGCAGGCGGCCAAGACCTGAGACGGCCCGGCTCCATGCAGGCAAACGCCCCGGTGATTCACCGGGGCGTTTGTCTTTTCAGCGGGCTGCGACTGCGGCCGCAGCCCATCAAACCGGCCGCGACGTCTCCCCGGACGCCACGGCAGCGGAGCCGCCGCCGGGCGGCATGCTCACCCGCGCATCTGGACCAGCAAATCGTCCAGCCAGGACAGCATCGTGTCGATTTCCTCGGCCGTCACGTTCAGGGCCGGCATGAAGCGCAGCAAATTGCCGCGCGGCGCATTCAGCAGCAGGCCCTCGGGCGCGCGATCGCGCGCGGCCTGGATCAGGGCGGGACCATCGTCGCGATCCATCACCAGCGCGCGCAACAGGCCCAGACCGCGTTCTCCGTTCATCCCCCACTTGTCCGACAGCGCCACCAGGCCGGCCGACAACTGCCGGGCCCGCGCATTGACCTGGTCCATGAAACCCGGGGCCATCAGCACGTCGAAGACCGCCGCGCCCACCGCCGTCATCAGCGGATTGCCGTTGTAGGTGCCGCCCTGGTCGCCATGCTCGAAGCAGCAGACGGCCTCGCGCGCGCACAGGGCCGCCAGCGGCACGCCCGCGCCGATCCCCTTGCCCAGCGTCATGATGTCGGGCTCGATACCGAAATGCTGATACGCGTACAGCCGCCCCGTGCGGGCCATGCCCGTCTGAACCTCGTCGACGATCAACAGCAGGCCGCGCTCGCGCGTCAGGGCGCGCAATCCCTGCATGAACTCACGCGTCGCGGGAATCACGCCGCCTTCGCCCTGGATAGGCTCCAGCATCACGGCGACCGTCTGATCGTCGATCAGGGCGCGTACCGAATCCAGGTCGTTCAGGTCGGCCTTGGGAAACCCGTCGACCTGCGGCGCGAATTTCGTGTCCCAGCCGGCCTTGCCCGAAGCCGACATGGTCGCCAGGGTGCGGCCGTGGAAGCTGTGATCGAAGGTGATGATCTTGTAGGCGCCCTTGCGGTGCAGCTGTCCCCATTTGCGCGCCAGCTTGATGGCGCCCTCGTTGGCCTCCGCCCCGCTGTTGGCGAAGAACACGCGATCGAAGCAGGACGACTCCACGATGCGGCGCGCCAGATCGATGGACGGCTGGTTGTAGAACGCGGGCGAGGGATTGATCAACAGCCGCGACTGGCGGTCCAGCGCGTCGATCATGGCCTGCGGGTTGTGCCCCAGGCAGTTCACGGCCCAGCCCTGGATGAAATCCAGATAGCGCTTGCCGGTGTGGTCTTCCAGCCAGGAACCCTGGCCCCGGACGAAGACCAGCTCCGGACGAGAAGTGATTTCCATCAGGGCGTTCAGCCCGGCACGATCGATCGACATGTGTGCGAATTCCTGAAAAACGAAGTCCCGACGGCACGCCGCCGCACAAACCGCTATTTTATGACTTAAGGCGTCCGCGGAGCGGCCTTGATGCGCGCGACCCAGCGTCCCCCGAACAGATTCACCGCCAGCCCGAACAGCACCACGAGCCCGCCCAGCCATTGCCACAGGCCCAGCCGCTCTCCCAGGAACCAGTCGGCGCACAGCAGCCCCACCACCGGGATCAGCAGACTGAGCGGCGCAATCCGGGCTACCGGATGGCGGGAAAGCAGCCTGCCCCACAGCACATAGCCGATCAGTGTCGCCACGCCCGACAGGTAGGCCACCGCCCCCACCCCGCGCCAGCTGATGTGCGTCAGGCTGGCGACGATGCGATCCGCCCCCTCGAATCCCGCCGACAGCAACAAAAACGGAATCGGCGGCAGCAGGGCGCCCCACACCACCATCGACAGCATGCGCACCGAACCGGCGCATTTCAGCACCACATTGCCCGAGGCCCAGCTGAACGCCGCCGCCAGCGTCAGCAAGAACCCGACCAGCGGCACGCCCGCCTCGCCGCTGGCGCCCAGATCCAGCAACACCAGTCCCGCCGCCGCCAGACCGATGCCCAGCACGTGATGCGCCCGGATAGCCTCATGCAGCACCAGCGCGGCAATCGCCACCGTGAAAAACGCCTGCGCCTGCAACACCAGGGAAGCCAGGCCGGCCGGCATGCCCAGATAGATCGCCAGAAACAGAAAAATGAATTGCCCCAGGCAGATAGTCGCACCATAGCCCACGACGTAACGCCAGGACACGGCCGGCCGGGGCACGAAGAACACCGCCGGAAACGCTACGAAAAGGAAACGCAAAGCGCCCAGCAACATCGGCGGAATCTCATCCACGCCGACCTTGATGACGACAAAATTGGCCCCCCACACCACAATGACGACCAGCGCCGCCAGGATGTCTTTCAATGACATGGGCCCTCCTGCCACAAATCCTGCATGCTACGGCATTTCAGGTTTTATGATCGAGAGAGGATCGATGGAAGGTCGGGCCCGGGTCAAAATCGCCCGGACGGAAAGGCTGGCCCCATCAGTCCTGCGCATTCGCTTTAGAATGACCCTCATCCCCCTCCACCAGCAGATTCCATGCGCCTGGCCATCCACCGCCTGTACAGCTATCCCGTCAAATCCTGCGCCGGCACGGCGCACACGCGTGTCCGCGTCACTGAATCCGGCCTGGCATTCGATCGGCATTGGGTCATCGTGGACGCCCAGGGCCTTTTCATGACACAGCGCCAGCACCCGCGCATGGTGCTGATCCGCCCCGACACCGCCGAGGACGGCCTGTGGCTGCGCGCTCCCGGCCAAAGCGACTGTTTCGTGCCGCCTCCATCCGCTCAGGCGCCGGCGGTGCCGGTCGCCATCTGGGGCACCCGGACCCTGGGCGCCGACCAGGGCGACGAAGTCGCGACATGGCTGAGCGCCTTCCTGGGCACCTCCTGCCGACTGCTCCACCTGCACCCCCGGGCGAACCGGCTGGCCAGCCTGCCGCACGTCACCCGCTGGATCCAGACACACCCCGACTGGCCGCAATCCTTTCTGCCGGTGGAGCGCCATGCCTTCGCCTTCGCCGACGGTTTTCCTTTCCTGGTCGCCAATCTGCATTCGCTGGAGGAACTGAACGGCCAACTGGCGGCTCAGGACATCCCCCCGGTGGACATGATTCGCTTTCGTCCCAACATCGTGCTTCAGGGGCTCGAGCCCTATGACGAGGACCATCTCTCCGGATTCCGCACGGGCGATGCCGGGTTTGCCTTCGTCAAGGCCTGCGCCCGCTGCCCTATCCCCAACGTCGATCCACAGACCGGCGATACGGCCGCGGAACCCGGCCGCACCCTGGCCCGGTACAGACAATTCGAGCAAGGCGTACTGTTCGGCATGAACGCCATTGTCACCCTGCCGGATGGCGAGACCTGGCTGCAGGTGGGCGACACCATAGAGCCGGAATACGACTTCTGAACGATCAATAGAGATCCAGTTGTACAGGATGCGGCTGGTCGCCGGCGTCTGCCGGCTCCAGCTTGCTGACCCGCACTCCCAGCAGCCGCAGACGCCGCTCCAGCGGCACCCGCTTCAGGCACTGCCCGGCGGCCCGATGAATGGCCTCGGCGTCTCCGACCGCTTCATCCAATGTCAGATCGCGGGTCACAATCTGGAAATCATCGAAACGCAGTTTGATGCCCACTGTCGCCCCGCGCACCCTCTTGCGGGCCAGATCCTCGGCCAGGCGCTCACAGAGGTCCCGGAAGATCCGCGACAACAGCGACCGGTCGCGGCGCACATGCAGATCACGCTCGAATGTGGTTTCCCGGCTCAGGGATTTAGGCTCGGATTGCGTCACCACTGGACGGTCGTCGATGCCATGGGCCACCTCCAGCAGCCATTGCGCCATGCTCAGCCCGAAATTGCGCTGCAGCAGCGCCGGCGAGGCCTGCGCCAGCCGGCCGACGGTCTCGATACCCAGATCCTGCAATTTGCGCGTGGCTTTCGGGCCGATACCATTGACCCTGGATACCGGCAAGGGCCAGATGCGCCGCTCCAGATCGCCGGGACCGATCAGCGTGATGCCATCGGGCTTGTCCAGATCTGAGGCGATCTTCGACAGCAGCTTGTTCGGTGAAATGCCGATCGAACAGCTCAGCCCTGTCGCATCACGCACGGCCTGCTTCAGCAGACGGGCCAGTTCTGCCGACTCCTGAGGCAAATCGGTCAGATCGATATAGATCTCGTCGATTCCGCGATCCTCGATACAGGGGGCAATCTCAGCCACAGCAGCCTTGAACAGCCGTGAATAATGACGATAGGCCGGGAAATCCACCGGCAACAGCACGGCATCCGGCGCCAGCCGCGCGGCCTTCATCATACCCATGGCCGAATGCACGCCCAAGGCGCGGGCCTCGTACGTCGCCGTCGTGATCACCCCACGCCCGATATAGTCCCGCAATCGGGCATATCCGCCTTCGGCAGGCTGCGGCCCCCATCCGCCGATCACCACCGGCTGACCGCGCAAGTCCGGATAGCGCAGCAACTCCACGGACGCGTAGAACGCGTCCATATCCAGATGCGCGATACGGCGGACAAAAGAGGCAACGGGCATGGCACGAAATGACGATAGCCCTGCTATACTAGCCGCCCTAGAAGATGTATTTCAAATGAATCTATAACCCTGCCCTCTCTGAGGGCTTCCCCCGCTTGCGAGGACCCTATGGAAGCAGCAACCCTGAAGCGTTCTTCCCAGAAAACCGCCACCCTGGGCCTGGTCGGCCTGCGCGGCCCGTCATGCGCCGACAAGGTGGACCGCGCCGTGTCCGCCGTGCCCGGCGTCTCGGAGGTTTCCGTCTCTCTGGCCGACGAAAAGGTCACCGTCACCTTCGACACCGCCCAAGTCTCCGTCCAGCGCCTGCAAGTCGCTGTCCAGGACGCCGGCTACGAAGCCCTCAAGCCCGTCCACGGTGAAGACGGCAACTGCTGCGGCGGCTGCGGGGGATAAGACGGGATCTGAGATAGCCCCCTGCGGGCTATCTCATGCCTGTCTTATCCGAGTACCCCGCAAGGCACGAGGCGCAGGGATGTTTCCCCCTCACACCACCCCGGCCCGCTCCGTGCCCGCCCGCGGCGCACGCTGATACGAATAGTGCATGAACACCAGCGACACGCAGACCGTGCCGTAGAGCAGCATGAAAGCGCTGGAATAGACGCCCGTCACATCCAGCAGCACACCGAACAGAATCGGCAGGATGAACCCGCCCAGGCCGCCGGCCAGCCCCACCACGCCGGACACGGCGCCGATATTGTCCGCAAAATCATCACTGATGAACTTGAAGACCGACGCCTTGCCGATCGCCATCGCCACCCCGACCACGAACAGCAGGATCGTGAACAGGGTCGAATTCAAGCCGATATGCAACGACACCGGTCCATCCACCGTCTGGATCGTCATCTGCGTCTGAGGATAGGACAGCAGAAAGAAGCAGACCCAGCAGACCCACATCACCCACCATGTCACCGGATACGCACCATACCGGTCGGCAAACCAGCCCCCCAGCGCCCGCAGCGCGCCGGCGGGCAGTGAGAACACCATGGCCAGGAAGGCCGCCAGTGTCAGATCAAACCCATATTCCGCCACGTAATATTCCGTGATCCAGAGCGCCAGCCCCACATACCCGCCAAACACCACCGAGTAATACTGGCAATAGCGCCAGACACGGGGCGACTTCAGCAAAGCCAGCTGCTCGCGCAACCCTGTCGCCGATGACGCCCGATGCGCCGGATTCGTATGACTGAAAATCAGGAACAACACCGCTGTTCCCAGCATCAGCGCCGCATACACCCGGGGCAGCATCGTCCAGCCGAACGCACCGATGATGAGCGGCGCCACGAACATGTTCAGCGCCGCCCCGGAATCGCCGGCACCGAACACCCCCATGGCGAACCCCCGACGTTCTGGCGCGAACCAGCGCGCCACATATGGGGTACCGACAGAGAAGGCCCCTCCCGCCAGCCCCACGAACAAGGCCAGCACCAGAAACTGACCATAGCTGGTCGCATACGACATCAGGTACAAGGGCAGTACGCAAGCCAGCAACACCGACACAAATACCAGCCGACCGCCAAAACGGTCCGTCAGCATGCCCAATGGCACACGCACCAACGCGCCGGTCAGCACCGGCGTCGCGATCAATAGACCAAACTGCGTTTCACTCAGGTCCAGCTCGGCCTTGAGCGGCACGCCCAGGATCGAGAACATCGTCCAGGCGGCAAAACAAGCAATGAAGGCGAACGTGCTGGCGAACAGCACAGACAGCGCCTTGCGCGACACAGACGCAGGTGCGACGCTCGATGACATGAAGATCTCCCTTGATGGGGGTCAAGCCCCTGGGGCAGGATCATATCCATCTTTGTCAAAAGGTTACCTGATCCAGGTCATATCACGCGCTTGCACACGGCCGGGCAGCGCGCCTCAACACAAATAGCGGTTGGGCGGGCGCACCTCCTAAGCAATCCGTGTTTCCGGGACAGGCCCCGGCGCGGGCCGCCGAATCAGGAAAACCGCCAAAGCAGCGATCAGACAGACCAGCCCGGCGGCATACAGGGCCGGATCGTAGGTCAGCCAGACCGTGCGCGACAGCCCCGCACCATAAGCCGCAATGGCCCCGCCGATCTGGTGGCCGGCGAAGATCCAGCCAAACACCATCCCCGCCTGGATCTTGCCAAAGGCTGCCGTCGTCAGCCGCACTGTCGGCGGCACCGTGGCAATCCAGTCCAGCCCATAGAACATGGCGAACACAGACAGGCCCACCAATGAAAACCCTGAATGCGGCAGCCAGAACAGCGACAGGCCGCGCAACCCGTAATACCAGAACAGCAGCTTGCGATTATCGTAGCGATCCGACAGCCAGCCGGACAGCACCGTACCGACCAGATCGAACACCCCCATCAGCGCCAGCACCGAGGCGGCCGGCACGGGCGACAGGCCGTAATCTCCGCACAAGGTAATGAAATGCGTCTGGATCAGGCCGCTGGTGCTCAGTCCACAGACAAAAAACGTCCCGAACAGCACCCAGAACACTGGACGGCGGGCGGCCTGGAACAACACTGCGATCGGCGTGCCAAAGCCAGGGCGACCGACCAGCACAGGCTCGGGCGGCGTCTGCGGGTCCGCACCGTAAGGCCGCAAGCCCATGTCCTCAGGGCGATCGCACATCAGCAGACCGACCAGGCCTGCCACCGCCAGACAACACACCACCACCGGCAACAGCGCGAGCCTCCATCCCGCCACCTCGATCAGCCATGTCGCCAGCGGTAAAAAGGCCAATAGCCCGGTGGCCGAACTGGCGGTCAACACCCCCAGCACCAGCCCCCGATGACGGTCGAACCAGCGGTTGACCACGATCGCCGTCAGCACCAGCGCCGTCAATCCTGCGCCCGCGCCCAGCACCACACCCCACAGCAACACCAGATGCCAGGATTGCGTCATGAACACGGCCAGGCCCAGGCCGCACGCCGCTAACGACAGCGCCAGACAGATGATGCGACGCAGGCCGTAGCGCTCGATCAGGATCGCAGCAAAAGGCCCCATCAGGCCGAACAGCATGAAACGCACCGCCAGAGCCGAGGAAATCCGGTCGATGTCCCAGCCGAATTCCCGGCTGAGCGGCAACAAAAAAGCGCCCGGCAGCCCAATGGCTGCCGCGGAGCTGAGCATGGTCAGAAAGGCGAGGGCGGCGACCACCCAGCCATAATGCAGCCCCTGGCGCGCCAGGGGGGCGGCCAGCAAATCAAGAAAAGGACGGCGCACCGAAAGGCCCCGGCAGTCTGGATCCGGCCATCACAAAACTAAAGGCGGCCGTTCATTGATGAATTTATTGAACCGTCAACTTTACATCGACATTGTTGCGCGTGGCGTTGGAATAAGGGCACACCACATGCGCCTTTTGCACCAGACCCTCCAGGGTTGCACGATCCACGCCGGGCGCGGAAATCTTCAGTTCCACAGCGATCCCGAACCCGGTGGGGATGGGGCCGATCCCCACGGAACCGGAGATCTCCGTCGTCTCGGGCAGCTTGACGCCTTCCTTGCCGGAGACCAGCTTCAGCGCACCCAGAAAGCACGCCGAATAGCCGGCCGCAAACAACTGTTCCGGATTGGTGCCCTCACCGCCCGCGCCGCCCAGTTCCTTCGGCGTGGACAGCTTGACGGACAGGTGGCCATCGGACGATTTGGCGCTGCCTTCACGGCCGCCAACAGCCGTGGCATGGGCGGTGTAGAGAACATTTTCGACTGTCATGATTGGACTCCTTGTGGTGCGGTTCCAGAGACGCCGCCCGCACCACGATCGGCGACGACTCATCAGCGGGCCGGTCAGTCCGGCGCCGTGCGGTTTTCAGGGAGGGCGGCCGCCGCCAGCAGATTCGCACGCAGTTCCTCCAGTTCGGCCTTGAGGACCCGTGCATGACCAGGCGAGCAACCTGTGGCGCACAGCACGCCTTGCGGGATGTCGCTGGCGCGGCGCCAGAGATCGCGTCCCGCCTGGGTCAACGTCACACAGACCTGGCGCTGGTCTTGGGCCGAACGGTCGCGGCGCAACAGCCCCATGGCCTGCAGCCGCTTGAGCAAGGGCGTCAGCGTGGCCGAATCGAGGTACAGCCGTTCCCCCAGCGCCGAGACGGTCACCCCGTCCGCCTCCCAAAGGACCAGCATCACCAGGTATTGAGGATAGGTCAGCCCCAGATCGGCCAGATGACGGCGATAGATCTTGCCCATCGCCAGTTGCGTCGAATACAGCGCAAAGCAAAGCTGGGCATCCAGCGTCAGACGGGCGGGCGGTGTGGCGGCAAGGGACAGGTTGGAACGGCTCATGGCCTCATTTTATATAGCGCACTATTTAATAGCAAACGATATTTATAATACCATCCGATCCCTGTTCTTATGGCGCGGTCCGACATCTGTCGCTTCATGCCATCAACCTGTCGTGCGCACCGGCCGATCCCATGCTCAGGCTCATCGCGCCAGGGGCCGTCAGCGCAGGCAGAAAAGCGGCGATACACTTTCACCCTGACCTACTCAAGGAAATCACCATGACGGATCGCGTCGACTGCGTCGTGATCGGCGCCGGCGTCATCGGCCTGGCGGTCGCCCGCGCCTGCGCTCAGGCCGGCCTGGAAACCCTGGTACTGGAGGCCGAATCCGCCATCGGCACCGGGACCAGCGCACGCAACAGCGAAGTCATTCACGCCGGCCTCTACTATCCGCGCGGCTCACTCAAAGCACGGCTGTGCGTGCGGGGCCGTCAGTCCCTGTACGACTACTGCGCATCACACGGCGTGGCTCACCAGCGCTGCGGCAAGCTCATCGTCGCCACCCGCGAGGAACAGACTGCTGCGCTGAAAAAAATCCACGATGCGGCGGTCGCCAACGGCGTGAACGACCTGTGCTGGCTGGATGCCGATCAGGCGCGAGCGCAGGAACCCGCACTGCGCTGCGTGGCAGCCCTGGAATCGCCCTCCACCGGCATCATCGACAGCCACGGCCTGATGCTCGCCCTGCAAGGCGACCTGGAATCCGCCGGCGGCCTGCTGGCCCTGCGGTCCCCGGTCCTGTCAGGTCAGATCCTGGCACGCACCGAGGGAATCCTGCTGCGTATCGGAGGCGACGAGCCCATGGAACTCATCGCCAGCCGCGTCATCAACTGCGCCGGTCTGCATGCCCAGACCTTCTCCGCCGCGCTCGATGGCCTGCCTCCCGACAGCATCCCCGCCGGTCGCTATGCCAAAGGCAACTACTACGCACTCTCGGGCAAGGCGCCGTTTTCCCGCCTGATCTATCCCGTGCCGGAACCCGGCGGCCTGGGCGTGCATCTGACGTTCGACCTGGGCGGGCAGGCACGCTTCGGCCCCGACGTCGAATGGATCGACACCATCGACTACCGCGTCGATCCGGCCCGGGCCGAGGGTTTCTACGCCGCCATCCGCCGCTACTGGCCCGCCCTGCGGGACGACGTCCTGCATCCCGACTATGCCGGCATCCGCCCCAAGCTCGTCATGCCCGCCGGCCAGGACGCCGATTTCATCATCCAGGACGTCCGTGCGCACGGCATCCCCGGCCTGATCAACCTGTACGGCATCGAGTCCCCGGGCCTGACCGCCTGCCTGGCTATCACCGACGAGGTCATGCAAAGCCCGGGCATGCCATGACACAATGCATCACCACGCAATCGTCTTCAACCCTTGTTCTCTGGAGTCCGACATGATCCGCGAAATGGCCCACATCACCGTCAATCCCGGCACCCAGGCCGACTTCCAGGCCGGCGTTCAAAAAGCATTGCCGCTCTTTCACCGCGCCCGGGGCTGCAAGCGCGTCGAGCTGCACCACATCATCGAACACCCTGAGCAATACGTGCTGATGGTGTATTGGGAGACCCTGGACGACCACATGGTGCATTTCCGTCAATCGGACGATTTCCAGACCTGGCGCGGCCTGGTCGGCGCGTTTTTTGAAAAGGCGCCGGAAGTGGTGCATTCAGAGGTAGTGATCGAGTAGCGGGATGGGCAGTGGGCTCGATATGTGTTGCGCGGGGCCTGCTGAAATGGGTGTCAGCGGGTAGCCGCCAAGGATCACCTTTTCTTCTTTTCTTGTTTGGCATTACGCCCACGCGATCCGATAGCGGTACTGCCAGGACTTGGCCCCGCCGGGATGGATGACCAGAGACAGGCCGCCCTCATCGGCCAGGTTTTGTCCGCAGGCTCCAGCCCACAGCTTTGCATCTGATAGTGCCATGTCGCCGCCCCCGGTAATGGCTATATGCCCATACTCCGGTCTGAAAACAAGGTATATCATCATGAAGGGCGCACATTTTGCCTGATCTATGCGGAATCTATCGGAAACGTTTCTATTCCCCGATGCAGGGGGATTGATTGAACCATGTCTTATTGATTCATAAAGATTCATTCTGAGCACGGAGTCCCACTTGGACCTATTCTTGGACCCACTGTTTTAGTGTATCCCCCGCTGGACTTCCATGGCGCAAGGTCTTTGCTTTCGGTTACTGCGCCAGCCACGATAGGAATGGGTGTAAATGGGTTCCGAAATGGTTGGGAGTCATGATTGGGTGTAAATGGGTGTACCATTGGTTCCATGATCCGCACAGACACCCTCCAGATCACCACCGACATCCTGAGCCTGATCGCCGGGATCGACGAATTCAAGGGCGCGTGGCGGGCGCTAGGCACGCTGGCACCGGATCGGCTGTCGGCGCTGCGGCGGGTGGCCACGATCGAAAGCATCGGCTCTTCGACCCGTATCGAGGGCAGCAAGCTGTCGGACCGCGAAGTCGAGCGCTTGCTTGCCAACCTGCAGATCAAGTCGTTCGAGACACGCGACGAGCAGGAAGTCGCTGGTTATGCTGAAGTCATGGAACTGGTGTTTGCGTCCTGGCAAGACATCTCGCTGACCGAAAACCATATCCGGCAATTGCACCGCGACCTGCTGACCTACAGCGACAAGGATGCCTGGCATCGTGGCAACTACAAGACCACCAGCAACAGCGTGGCCGCGTTCGATGAAAGCGGCAAGCAGTTGGGCATTGTCTTCGAGACTGCCACGCCTTTTGATACACCGCATCTGATGACCGAACTGGTGACCTGGTTCAACGAGGAGCGTAGTCATGGACGCTTGCATCCGCTGCTACTCATCGGCATCTGGGTGGTGGTGTTCCTGGAGATCCACCCGTTCCAGGACGGCAATGGCCGCCTGAGCCGGGTACTGACCACGTTGCTGCTGCTGCAGGCCGGCTATGCCTACGTGCCATATAGCTCGTTGGAAAGCGTGATCGAGCAGAACAAGGAAGCCTACTACCTGGCGCTGCGGCAGACACAAGGCAGCATCCGCACCGATACGCCGAATTGGCAGCCTTGGCTGGTGTTCTTCCTGCGTGCGCTGTCCCAGCAGGTACGCCGCCTGGAACGCAAGGTCGAGCGCGAGAAGCTGGTGCTGACCAAGCTGCCGGACCTGGCGCTGCAGATTGTCGAATTTACGCGCGAGCATGGCAGGATCACCATGGCCGAAGCCATTCGCCTGACCGGCGGCAACCGGAATACGCTCAAACAACACTTGCGTACGTTGGTGGAACAGGAGCATTTGGTCCAGCGGGGGGGCGGGCGTGGGACGTGGTACGAGTTGCGCTGAGTTGCCCTCCGGACCGAGCAAGACACCAATGCCATGAGTGAATACCAGTACTATGAATTCGCGGCCATCGACCGGCCATTGACCCAGTCCGAGATGGCCAAGCTTCGCGCCATCTCCACCCGCGCTGTCATCACCCCCGGCGGATTCACCAACCACTACGAATGGGGCGACCTCAAGGCTGATCCAGCCGAGTGGATGCGGCACTATTTCGACGCTTTTGTCTATTCGGCTAACTGGTGCAGTTGCCATCTGTCGCTGCGGCTGCCGAAGGCTGCTTTTGACAAGGCCGAGCTGCGTCCCTTCATTGCCCCGACCACGCTTTCGGTCGAGTTCAGCGATACGCACTGGATCCTCGACTGGACCCTGGACGAAAGCGAAGACTACGACCGCTTTGCAGAAGATGATGGCAGCGGCTGGATGCGCCGGCTGATTCCACTGCGTGACGAACTGTTGCGTGGCGACCTGCGACCACTATACCTGGGCTGGCTGGCCGCTGGCGATGCGCTGGACGATGATACGCAGGAGCCGGACGTTCCACCGGGCCTGACGGAACTGTCGCCTGCACAGCAGGCCCTGGTCGAATTCCTGGAGATCGACCCGGACCTGTTCGAAGCCGCCAGTACCGGAAGCGCTGCGTCCATGCCAGCGGGCGATGAAGAAACGACGCGCATGACCCCATGGCTGGATACCTGGCAGGTCTCCGACATGAAGGACATGCTCACGAAGCTCGCACTGGGGCATGGCCAAGAAGCGGAACGTCAGGTGAAATCCCGCTACGCCGCATGGCTGAAAGCCCAGCGCCCGGTGGCACCGGATTCTCCCCGCCGCCGGGTGGCGGAGCTGCGCGGACTGGCCCAATCGGTCGCCGCGATCCGGCGAGTACGCGAAGCCAAGGCACATGCGAAGCGAGAGGCCGAGCGTCGCCGCCAACACAAAGCCAAGCTGCGCCAGTTGATGGCCTCTCCGGATGAATCGTGGAAAGCCGCCGATACCCATGCCGCACGCGGCGGTGCATCGGGCTACGACCAAGCCATGCGGATACTGGCCGAGCTTGCCGAAGGCTATGCCCTGGTTTCCAGCCGTGAAGCCTTCGACCGCGAGCTGCGACGTTTCCTCGTACCGCATGCAAGGCGTGCGGCCCTGCTGCGCCGCCTGGCCGATGCCGGCCTGTGGCCGGGTTAGCCCTGAAGATGGCCGACCGCAACGATGAGCTCGCCCGCCTCCGTGCCGAGAACGCCCGTCTGGTCAGCCTGCTCGAAGCACATGGCATCGCCTGGCAAGAGCCCGTACCGGTTTTGTCCCCGGGCTTGAGTGCCTTGAGCGCGGTATCGGTCAGTGCCATCTCATCCTCCGTATGTCCAAGCAGAGGGATGGAGAGCAAGAATCCCGCTACTTGGTACCAAACTTGGACATATCAGTGAGTGGCTTCGACTGTATCACCGAACTTGTCTGCAGACAAAGATTCCTTTATCTACGCTAATTTAAAGTCATTCTGAAGACGTCAGTGGATGTCCTTGGCCATCGATTCACTTCCCGATGCAGAACCGCGAAAAAATCTCTCCCAGCAAATCATCGCTCGTGAACTGCCCCGTGATCCCGCACAAGGCCTCGTGCGTCAGACGCAGTTCCTCCGCAAACAGATCCAGCACCTGATCGCTGTGCGCCGCATGCATCGCTGCGGCCTCTAAATGCGCACGCGCCGCCTCCAGCGCGCGCACGTGCCGCTCTCGCGCCAGCCAGGGGGACTCCGTTCCCGGCGTCCAGCCCGCGATGGCCAGCAGCCGCGCGCGCAGCGCGTCCAGCCCCGCGCCGGTCTGCGCGGAAATACGCAACGGCATATTGTCGGGCGTGTCCACCTCGCGGCTTGCATGCCGCTCGGATTTGCCTGGGATGGAACCGTCCGCAGGAACGGTTCCATGCCCCAGCAAATCCATCTTGTTCCACACCCTCAACACCGGCACACCGGCCGGCAGTCGCTGCACGATCTGCGCATCCAGCGGATCATCGGGATGCCGGGCATCCTGCAAGTGCAGGATCACCTGGGCGCGAGCGATCTCGGCCCAGCTGCGCTCAATGCCGATGCGTTCGACGGTGTCCTCGGTCTCGCGCAGACCGGCGGTGTCCACGATGTGCAGCGGGATGCCATCGAGGTGGATCTGCTGCACCACCCGGTCACGCGTAGTGCCGGCAATCGGCGTCACGATGGCGACGTCTTCCCCCGCCAGGGCATTGAGCAGGCTGGACTTGCCCACATTGGGCTGGCCCGCCAGGACCACATGCAGCCCCTCGCGCAGCACCAGCCCCTGTCGCGCGGTCGCCAGCACGCAATCCAGTGCCGCCGACACTGCGCCCAGGCGCTCGGCCGCCTGGTATTTTTCCAGAAAATCGATTTCCTCCTCGGGGAAATCCAGCGTCGCCTCGACCAGCATGCGCAACCGGACGATGCGCTCGCTCAAGGCATCGATCTCGGTGGAAAAAGCGCCCGACAGGGATGCCATGGCGCTGCGCGCCGCTGCTGTGGAGCTGGCCTCGATCAGATCAGCCACGGCCTCGGCCTGGGCCAGATCCAGGCGATCGTTCAGGAAGGCGCGCTGGGTAAACTCGCCCGGCTGCGCCAGACGCAGGCCCATGTCCGCGCCACGCGCCAGACAGTCCTCCAGCACGCGCCGCAGCACCGCAGGGCCGCCGTGTCCCTGCAATTCCAGCACATCCTCGCCGGTATACGAATGCGGCCCGGGAAAGAACAGCGCCAGCCCCTCGTCCATGATCTCGCCCCCGCGGTCGCGAAACGGCAGGTAGTGGGCATGACGAGGCGTCAAGGCCTGCCCGCACAGCGCATCGGCCCAGCCTCTCAGGCCGGCACCCGAAATCCGGATCACGCCGATCCCGCCCCGGCCGGGCGCCGTGGCAATGGCAATGATGGGATCGGAGGAAAATTCAGTCATCTCGACAGGTTCGGACCGGTCAATGGGACGGCGCCCACAAAGCAGCCCTATGATAGGACATGGCAAACCGCATCATAAGGGCAAGCCGGGCCGGCCTGCCCCGATACCCAGGAACGCAGCACCGCACGTTCAAAAGAAACGGCGCTCCGTAAAGAGCGCCGTCGTCCCGCATCCGGGAGGGAAAGCCGCCGTCAGCTCGACGCCGCGGCCGCTTTCTCCCGATCAAGCCGTTTCATGATCACCCGCTGCTGGATAATGGAAATCGTGTTGTTCACGCACCAGTACAGCACCAGACCGGCCGGGAACATGAACATCATCCCGCCGAACACCAGCGGCATGATCATCATGATCTTGGCCTGGGTCGGATCAGGCGGCGTGGGGTTCAGCTTGATCTGCAGGAACATCGTCGCCATCATGATCGCCGGCAGGATGAACCAGGGATCGCGCACCGAAAGGTCGTGAACCCACAGAATCCAGGGCGCACCGCGCATTTCCACACTGGCCAGCAGCACCCAGTACAGCGCGATGAACACGGGGATCTGCACCAGCATCGGCAGGCAACCGCCCAGCGGGTTGATCTTTTCCGTGCGGTACATCTCCATCATGGCGGCGTTCAGCTTGGCCTTGTCGTCGCCGAATTTTTCCTTCAGGTGCTGCATGCGCGGCGCGACCAGCTTCATCTTTGCCATCGAGCGGTAGCTGGCCGCCGACAGCGGGTAGAACACCAGCTTGATCAGCAGCGTCAGCACTACGATGGTCCAGCCCCAGTTGCCCAGCAGCGAGTGCAGCCAGGTCATGAACTTGAACATCGGCTTGGCGATGATGGTCACCCAGCCGTAATCGACCACCAGCTCCAGGCCCGGCGCCACCGCGCTCATCGCCTGCTGGTCCTGCGGGCCGACCCACAGATTGGCCTCGACCGAGCGCTGCGCGCCCGGCGCGATGGCGCCGACCTGCTCGATCGTGCGGATCGCGTACAGATTGTCCGCCAGGCGCAATGCCTGGTTGCTGCGCACCGTGCCCTGGGGCGGCACCCAGGCGCTGGCGAAATAATGCTGCACGATACCGATCCAGCCGTTGTCGGCCTGCTGGATGTAGCTGCCCTTGCCCTTGGCGATGTCGTCGAACTTCACCTTCTGGAACTTGTCTTCCGACGAGTACACCGCCGCGCCCGTGAAGGTGCTGTAGAAACCCGAAGTGTTCGGCGGATCGTTGCCGTCGCGCGTCAGCTGCAGATACAGCGAGGGATTGATCGGCTGCTCGCCCTGATTGATGATGTCGTGGCGGACACGGATGTCATAGCCATTGCGCGGCACGATGAAGGTCTTGACCACCTTGACCTGACCGTCCGTCGCCTCAAAGGAAATTTCCGTCGTGTCGCCCTTGACGACGGGCTCCGGCGTCACAAGCGAGAACGGCGTCAGGTGCGTCGGATAGCCGCTGCCCTGCGGAGCGCCGACCACACCGGTCTGGGCCACATAGGTGTCACCCGGTTGATCGTTCAGCAGATACATCGGGCCATCGTCGCCCTTCAGGGACTTGTACTGCAGCAACTGCGCCTGCACCAGCTGGGCGCCGGTGGTGTCGAACGTCAGGTCGTAGACGTCGGTCTTGAGGTGAATCTTCTGCCCCTGGGACTCGACGGCCGAACCGGGCACCGTCGCCGGCGTCCCGGGCTGCGCGGCGGCCGCGGCTGCGGACGCAGGCACGCCGGCAGGCTGGCCATTGTCGGACTTGGCGGTCTTGGACTGCTGGGTCGCGGGCGGCGTCAGGGAGAACAGCGACGGCTGGCCCCGATAGACCTGCCAGTTGTTCCACAACAGCAGCAGCGAAAAGGAAAAGATCATCCAGAGGATGGTGCGTCGAATGTCCATTGGCGCCTGTTTTTCTGTATGAGGACGGGGCAAAATCCCGTCAGTTTAACGTAGCAATCCTGACTGCGGCCCTAAGCATTCCCGATCCGGCCCTCACGGCCGGCCCCTGCCCGTGCCGTGCGTGGGTGGCACCGGACGGGCGGGCGGTACCGGATCATGACCGCCCTGGCACCAGGGATGGCATCGTGCGATCCGCCGCGTGCCCAGCCACACCCCTCGAACCACGCCATGCGTCTCGATGGCCTCGATGGCATAGGCCGAACAGGTCGGGGTAAAACGGCACTGCTGCCCCACCCAGGGACTCAAAAAGTACCGGTAAAAACGGATCGGGGCGATAAACAGCGCGCGCATCATGACACGATCCGCGCCAGCAGGGCGTCGGCCTCGGCCCGGACCTCGCGCTTGAGCGCGGTCAGGCTGGTGGCCGGCGGGCGGTTCACCAGGCGGAACACCAGGTCACCGCCCGGCAATGCGTTCCGGTGCAGGCGAAAGGCCTCCCGCAGAACACGCTTGATGGCATTGCGGGTCACGGCCAGCGGCGCGTGCCGTTTGGGGACCACCAGACCCAATCTGGCTGGCCCCGCCGCCGGACCGCGCGGGCTGGAGACCACGAACAAAGCCCCTCGGGCGATACGCCGCCCTTTCAGGGCCGCCGCGTATTCCGAGGGGCAATGCAGCCGGGCCGCCGGGGGGAAAGCGGTGGGCATGGCAATCATTCCGGGGCCTTGCCGGACGCCGGCCCAGAAAGGAAAATCAGACGGCCAGACGCTTGCGGCCCTTGGCGCGGCGGGCGTTCAGGACGGCGCGGCCGGCACGGGTCTTCATGCGCACGCGAAACCCATGGGTGCGCTTGCGACGGGTAACGGAAGGCTGAAAAGTGCGTTTCATGGTGAATCCAAAAGAGCTCGAGGCCAATGGCCAGGGACGGGCCCGAAGGCAACACGTCCCCCGGGATAAAGCCGACAGCCACTAGGCCTATCAGCATCGAAAAGCCCATTATTTCATCAAATTTCAGAAGTTGTGTCAATCACTTGGCGTGATTGCGCCCGCTGTCGAACGCTTATGTCACAGTCAGGCTGTGGATAACTTTGGGCCAGAAAGGGTAGAATCGAGGTTTAGCACGATGACCTCTATGAATGAATTCTGGCAGGCCTGCGTCCAGAGACTGGAGCAGGAACTCCCCCCCCAACAGATCAATGCCTGGATCCGGCCCCTGGTTCCTCTCGACTACGACGAGGAACTCGCGGTCCTGAGGATCGGCGCGCCCAATCGCTTCAAGCTCGACTGGGTCCGCAAGAACTTCTCCACCCGCCTGGAATCGATGGCCTCCGACTGGTATTCCCAGGCGGTGCAGGTGCAATTCGAGCTGTCTGTTCAGACCGGCCGCACGGCCGCGCCGGTCGCGCCGTCGGCCGCGCCTGCGCAGACGACTTCCAGCGCCGCCTCGACAGTCCCCGCCGCCGCAGTCGAATCCGCCGCGGTGCCTGGCGCCACGGCACCCCGATCCGCTCCGGTTCAGACCGCCACGGATGAATCCATCCAGGATCACTCCCGCCTGAACCGGGAACTGACCTTCGAGAATTTCGTCATCGGCAAGGCCAACCAGCTGGCCCGCGCGGCGGCCATGCAGGTCGCCGAAAACCCCGGCGTCTCCTACAACCCGCTGTTCCTGTACGGCGGCGTCGGCCTGGGCAAGACCCACCTGATCCACGCCATCGGCAATGCGCTGCTCGCCAACGGCGCCAGCACACGGGTTCGCTACGTCCACGCGGATCAGTACATTTCCGACGTGGTCAAGGCCTACCACCGCCGCGCCTTCGACGACTTCAAGCGCTACTACCATTCCCTGGATCTGCTGCTCATCGACGACATCCAGTTCTTCGCCGGCAAGAACCGTACCCAGGAGGAATTCTTCTACGCCTTCGAGGCCATGGTCGCCCAACGCAAGCAGATCATCATCACCTCGGACACCTACCCCAAGGAGTTGTCGAATATCGACAATCGCCTGATCTCACGTTTCGACTGGGGCCTGACGGTGGCCATCGAGCCGCCCGAACTGGAAATGCGCGTCGCCATCCTGCTGCGCAAGGCGCAGGCCGAGCGCATCGTCATGCCTGAAGAAGTCGCCTTCTTCATCGCCAAGCACCTGCGCAGCAACGTGCGCGAACTCGAAGGCGCCCTGCGAAAGGTCTCGGCCTACGCCAATTTTCACGGCCGCGACGTGCTGACCGTCGAAGTCTGCAAAGAGGCCCTCAAAGACCTGCTGTCCGTCTCCAACAGTCAGATCACGGTCGAGAACATCCAGAAGACCGTGGCCGATTTCTATAAAATCAAGGTCGCCGACATGTACTCCAAGCGTCGGCCCGCAAACATCGCCCTGCCCCGTCAGATTGCCATGTACCTGGCCAAGGAACTCACTCAAAAGAGCCTGCCGGAAATCGGCGACCTGTTTGGCGGACGCGACCACACCACCGTGCTGCATGCCGTGCGCAAGATCACTGACCTGCGCGCCAAGCAGACCGAGCTGAATCACGCACTCCACGTACTCGAGCAAACTCTCAAAGGATAAGAAGATGCAACTCATTCAAGCGACCCGCGATGCCGTGCTCAAGCCCCTGACGATGGTGGTGGGGATCGTCGAGCGGCGCAACACGCTGCCGATCCTCGCCAATGTATTGATCCGCAAACAAGACAACCAGCTCGAGTTCGTGGCCAATGACCTGGAAGTCCAGATCACGACCCGCGCCGACTTCGGTGTGGGCGACGAGGCCCAGGCCACCACCGTGGCCGCCCGCAAGCTGCTCGACATCCTGCGCGCCCTGCCCGAATCGGGCGAGGTCCGGCTGTCCCTGGACGAATCCAAGCTAACCGTCCAGGCCGGTCGCAGCCGCTTTGCCCTGCAGACCCTGGACGCGACCGACTATCCCACGGTCACCCAGGCCGAACAATGGTCCGCTTCCTTCTCCATTTCCCAGAAGACCCTGAAGAACCTGTTCAATCAGGTGCATTTCTCCATGGCGCAACAGGACATCCGTTATTACCTGAACGGCCTGCTGCTGGTGCTCGAACCCGGCCGCGTGCGGGCGGTGGCGACCGACGGTCACAGGCTGGCCCACAGCGGCGCCGCCATCGAAGGGCAATCGGCCTCGATGGATGTGATCATTCCGCGCAAGACCATCCACGAGATGCAACGCCTGCTGTCCGATGATGAACAGGCCGCCGTGCAGGTCGATGTAGCCGCCGGCCAGATCCGCTTCCGCTTCGACGACATCGAAGTCGTCTCCAAGCTGGTCGAAGGCAAATTCCCCGACTATCGCCGCGTGATCCCCTCCGGCTATACGCGGCATTTCGATGTGGCCCGCGACGTTCTTCAGGCCGCGCTGCAGCGCACCGCCATCCTGACCACGGACAAACTCAAGGGTGTGCGCCTGCAACTGGGCGACAACCTGCTGCGACTGTCCTCATCCAATGCCGAGCAGGAAGAGGCCCGCGAAGAACTCGAAGTCGACTACGACAAGGAATCTCTGGACGTCGCCTTCAACGTCAGCTATCTGCTCGATGTGCTGTCCAACATCAAGACCGACTCCGTGTGCTGGTCCGTTCAGCCCGACGCCAACGCGTCTGTGCTGATCACGCTGCCCAACGACGAAGAATTCAAATACGTCGTCATGCCGATGCGTATCTGAGCCCCCTGATCCGTCCACGCCGTCGACGCATTCAACCACAGGATTTTCATGTCAGACCTCGCCCCTCAGAACCCCGCCGCCGGCTACGGCGCCGATTCGATCAAGATGCTCAAAGGCCTGGAGGCCGTGCGCAAGCGCCCGGGCATGTACATCGGCGACACCTCCGATGGGACCGGCCTGCACCACATGGTCTTCGAGGTCGTGGACAACGCCATCGACGAGGCGCTGGCGGGGTATTGCGACGACATCGTCGTCACCATCCATTCCGACAACAGCATTTCCGTGACGGACAACGGCCGCGGCATTCCCACGGCCATCCACAAGGACGATGAACAACGTCGCAGCGCGGCCGAAATCGTCATGACCGAACTGCACGCCGGCGGCAAATTCGACCAGAACTCCTACAAGGTCTCCGGCGGTCTGCATGGCGTGGGCGTGTCCTGCGTCAACGCCCTGTCCGAATGGCTGCGTCTGACGATCTGGCGGCACGGCGAGGAACACCAGATGGAATTCCGGCGCGGTGAGCGGGTCGCCCCACTGGCCGTGACGGGCACCGCCGAGCGGACCGGCACCCGGGTCCAGTACCTGGCCGATGCCGAAATCTTCACCAACATCGACTACACCTACGAAATCCTGGCGCGGCGGCTGCGCGAGCTGTCCTTCCTGAACAATGGCGTCAAGATCCGCCTGGTGGACGAACGCACCGGTCAGGACGAGAACCTGGCCTTCCTGGGCGGTGTCAAGGGCTTTGTCCAGTACATCAACCGCACCAAATCTGTCCTGCACGAGAATATCTTTGCCGTGACGACCGAATCCGAGGCCGGCGGTGTGCCCGTGGGTGTCGAAGTCGCCATGCAATGGAACGACAGCTACGCCGAAACCGTGCTGTGCTTCACCAACAACATTCCGCAACGCGACGGCGGCACCCACCTGACCGGCCTGCGCGCCGCCATGACCCGGGTGCTGAACAAATACATCACCGACAACGAACTGGCCAAGAAAGCCAAGGTCGACACCACGGGCGACGACATGCGCGAAGGCCTGGCCTGCGTGCTCTCGGTCAAGGTGCCCGAGCCCAAATTCAGCAGCCAGACCAAGGACAAGCTCGTTTCCAGCGAAGTCCGGCCCGCCGTGGAAGAAGCCGTCAGCCGCACCCTCGAAACCTGGCTGCTCGAAAACCCCAACGACGCGCGCGCACTGTGCTCCAAGATCGTCGAGGCCGCCCGGGCCCGCGAGGCCGCGCGCAAGGCCCGCGAGATGACCCGGCGCAAGAGCGTCCTGGAAGGCGCCGGCCTGCCCGGCAAGCTGGCCGACTGCCAGGAAAAAGACCCCGCCCTGTGCGAACTCTACATCGTCGAGGGCGACTCGGCCGGAGGGTCCGCCAAACAAGGCCGCGACCGCAAATTCCAGGCCATCCTGCCACTGCGCGGCAAGGTCCTGAACGTGGAAAAAGCCCGTTTCGACCGACTGCTGTCCAGCGAACAGATCACCACCCTGATCACCGCCCTGGGCACCAGCATCGGCCCGGACTTCAACATCGAAAAACTACGCTACCACCGCATCATCATCATGACCGATGCGGACGTGGACGGCGCCCACATCCGCACGCTGCTGCTGACGCTGCTCTATCGCCAGATGCCGTCGCTGATCGAACACGGCTACGTCTACATCGCCCAGCCGCCGCTCTACAAGGTCAAGGTCGGCCGCGAGGAACGCTATCTGAAGGACGACGCCGAGGAAGCCCAGTTCATGCTGCAACTGGCGCTCAAGGACACGGAACTGACCCCTGCGGCCAACGCCACGCCGATCACCGGCGACGCCCTGATGGATCTGGCCCGCCAGTACGTCACGGCCGACTCGGTCATCGCCCGCCTGTCGCGCACGCTGGATGCCGAGGCCCTGTCCGCCATGGCCGAAGGCGTGCAGCTCAGCCTGATCGACGAAGAGGCCGCCCGCGCCAGCGCCACCGCGCTGGAACAGGCCCTGCGCAATCCGGCCGATCCCAGCAGCGTTCAGGTCGAAGCTCAATACGACGAGATCGAGGAGGCCTGGCGCCTGGCGGTCATCCGTCCGCACTTCGGCAACCTGCGCGTCAGCGTGTTCGACCGTCATTTCGTGCGCGGCGGCGACTATGCCGTGCTGGCCCGCACCGCCAAGACTTTCCTGGGCCTGATGGGCGAAGGCGCCATTGTGCGCCGGGGCACCGGCGACAAGCTCAAGGAAAAATCCGTGACGGATTTTCGTGAGGTCATGCAATGGCTGCGCGCCGAGGCCGAGCGCGGCATCAGCAAGCAGCGTTACAAGGGCCTGGGCGAAATGAACCCGGAACAGCTCTGGGAAACCACCATGGATCCGACCGTGCGCCGCCTGCTGCGCGTGCAGATCGAGGATGCCATCGCCGCCGACGAGATCTTCGTCACCCTGATGGGCGACAACGTCGAGCCGCGCCGCGCCTTCATCGAGACGCATGCGCTGCAGGCGGGAAATATTGACGTGTGAGCTGGCTCCCGTCGATTCCCATCATTGATGAAAATTCTGTAGCAATGCAGGTTTGTGAACGGGCTCCGCTATCCACAGCCGAGCCTGTTCCATGAGGCAACCACCTCCATGTCCAGCCCGCCCCCTCCTTTCGTCGTCCTCGATGCCTGCGTGCTGATGTCCACGCTGCAACGCCAATTGCTGCTGCGGGTCGCCGGACAGGGCGTATTCCAGCCGATATGGACCGAACGCATCGGTGAGGAATGGCGCCGCAACGCCGCTCTCCTGTGGCAGATTGCGCCTGAAAAACTGGCCGCGCAATGGCACGCCATGAACCAGCGTTTCCCCGACGCCATGGAGACCCATACCGACCCCTACGAAACCGGATTGCGCTACAGCGATCCAAAGGACTTTCACGTGATCGCGGCCGGCCTAGCCCGGCGCGCGCGTTGTGGTTCGCAGCGCCCGCCCGCCGTACAGGTGATGACATGGAATCTGAAGGATTTCGACCAGTCGGAATTGCGGCGTCAGGGACTGGATGCGTATTCCCCCGATCAATTGCTGGCCGACTGGTGGCAGGCGGGATCATCGCGCCTGGACGCTGCCGTGCGGGCCATGGCCGCCGATGCCGTGGCGCTGGGACATCCTCCCGCGCCGCTGGCGGTGACGCTGGAGCGCGAACGGCTGTATCGTCTCAAGCGCCTGCTGACCGAAACCGAAAAACCTCACGTCCACACAGCCTGAAACTGTCTCAAAATCCCTGCATCCAGATGCGAAAAAACAGATTTCCCGCTTTAAATCAGGGACTTCGACACGATGCACAGTATAATGACAGCATGCTTTCCAGCACCCTGCCCTTCGCTCCCGACCTGTTGACCGTGGCCCCCGCCGTGGAACTGCGCCGCATCATCCGGGCCGTCGCCAGTTCAACCGCCATCGAAACCGGGCAGACCGTCCACGAACTCGAACGCCAACTGCAATCCGAGAGCCGTTTTCCGGCACTGGAACTGGCCTCCCCCGCCCTGGCCTGATCAGGCGCCCTCAACTGGCATGATCCGCTCGACACAAGCCCTCATTGGCTGATAATCCCCCATCAATCCCATCTGAATGGCCAGGATGTAATGCGGTCGGTCCGACTCCCAGGGACTGTAGTCCAGCGGCCCCAACCCGGCCTGCACGGCCATCACATCCGCCAGCAGACGCGCAATCCGGCCGTTTCCCTCGCGGAACGGATGTATCAGGATGAATTCCACATGCGTCAGGGAGATGGCTTCGATCAGGTCCGCGCGACGCATATCAAAACACGGGGTATACCGGGCCAGGTAGCGTCGGTCATAGTCGTCCAGCAGCGTGGGGATGCGATCTGCCGCCGCAAAAGGAAAGCCGCCCTTGCTCATATTGACTGAACGCTCATACCCCGCCCAGGCATAGACATTGCCCAACCAGCGACGATGCCACGCCCGGATCAGCCGCACCGTGATGGGGCCCCGAGGAACCTGCCACAGCACCTCGACGTACAGCTTGCGCAGCAACATCAATTCCGCGTGGTTCATGTCGTCACGCGTGACAATGCCCAGCTTGTTCTTCAGCACGTCGCCATCGGACCCTTCCTGGTCGCTGTTCTGCCATCCGCTGATCTGATACCGGTTCATCAGACAGTCTCCTGCGAAACCCGAACACCCTCTGGATTATTCCCATTGTCCTCAATCCCGACAGGCAGGAAAATAGAAACATGAACCCAACACTTGTCCACACCCTGGACGAACAGCCTCTGGCCGTCATCGGCGATATCCACGGCGAGGCCCAGGCGCTGGACGCACTGCTCGAACAATTGCAGCAGCGCTCCGACACGCAAGATCGCCTGCTGGTCTTTATCGGCGATCTGTGCGATCGAGGGCCGGACAGCGTCGGCGTCATTCAACGAGTCAGACAGCTTGTCGAAGAGGGCCGCGCACTCGCCATCCTGGGCAATCACGAAGTCAACCTGCTGGCCAACGAGGCAAAAGACGGCGCAGGTTGGTTTTTCGACAGCCGGGAAGCCTCCGATACGTCCTTCTATTCGCCCTTTTCTCGCGCATCAGCCCAGGAGCGCCCCGAGATTCGCCACTTTTTGAGTGGCCTGCCGCTGGCCATCCGCATGCCGGGACTGCGTATCGTGCATGCGGCCTGGGATGCGGCTGCCATCGAGGCCATCGCGGATTTCCCTTGTGGGCGAATTCTGGAACTGATCCACGAACAGGAACTCAAGCTCATCGAAGCCGCCCGGGTCGATGATCTGTACGCCCGCCACCTGGCCGAACTCGATCGCTGGGGCAAGCAACTCGAAGACCCGGACCACCCGCCTCCCTATCTGGACGCCGTCGCGGATTTCGAGTCACTGGAACAACGCCTCAATCCCATCAAGCGGCTGACTTCGGGCATCGAGGCGCGCAGTCCCCAGCCTTTCTTCTCGGGCAACCGCTGGCGCTACTCTGATCGCACCGCTTGGTGGAACGAAGACAACGATCCCACTCCGGTCCTGATCGGTCACTACTGGCGCCTGTTCGAATCCCCCGATCAGACCACCGCCTGGCGCTATGGTCGCTTGTTCGAGGGTGTCATGCCCACCGCCTGGCATGGCCGACATCAACAGGCATTCTGCATCGACTATTCCGTCGGCGCGCGTTGGCACGCCCGAAAATTCCCCGATAAAAGTCCGGAAAACCGCTATCGGCTGGCGGCCATGCTCTGGCCAGAACGCACGCTGCTGTTCGACGATGGCGCGCGGATCGAGACCCTCCTCGTCAGCGAAAAAACGTCCTGATTCTTGCTTGTGAGAGATGTGGATAAGTCCCGTGCAGCATATGTGTGCCTATCCTGTCGACAAATTGTTCATAAGTCCGTCAATTCACCCCGGCCCGAAAACCGTCCCCAAATCATGCGACAGCCACACACAAAAGAGCTCACAGACAATGATTATATAACCTATTGATTTTGAATGATTTTTTATGTTTTCCAAGTTATCCACAACCTTCCATCATTCTTACCATTTTGATATTCAAAGGAAAAGAAAAGACGCATCTCCCAGCCCCTCAGCAATTTTTCACGCCTTGCAGGCGTTCCAGCGCCTGGTCCAACGTGGCATCCCGTTTGGCAAAGCACAACCGCAGCAGTTGATGGTTGGATGCCGGACTGTCCGGATCCGCATAAAAGGCTGAAACCGGAATGCTGACAACACCCAGTTCACGGGTCAGACTGAGGGCGAGTTCCTTCTCAAGCCCAGCCCCCAGCGCCTGCGTGTCGACCAACAGGAAAAACGTGCCTTCAGAAGTGAGTGGACGCAATACGGTGTTTTTCAACCCGGCAATCAAGCGGTCTCGTTTTCTCTGATAAAAATCAGATAACTCCGACACAATGTTGGGCTCCCGCAGGTACCGCGCAATACCCGCCTGCATGGGAGTACTGACGGAAAACACGGTGAATTGATGGATCTTGCGGATTTCAGTCATGATCTGTGCCGGAGCACAGCAATAACCGATCTTCCAGCCCGTGGCATGAAACGTCTTGCCGAACGATGAGATCAGGACTGTCCGTTCCGCCAGCGTCGGTCGGGCGACAGGACTCAGATGTTTCTTTCCATCAAAGACAATATGCTCATAGACTTCATCGGACAGCAGGAGCAAGGGACGTTTCGAAACCAAGGTCTCCAGCGCATCCAGATCCTCCGGTTTCAGTGTCAGACCGCTTGGATTGTGAGGAAAATTCAGGACCAGCATCCGCGTCCTGGTCGTGATGGCGGATTCGATCCGGTTCCAGTCGATACGAAATGACGGATCGTCCTCTTTTGGTGGACACATGGGGACACGGACAGGTGTAGCGCCTGCCAGACGAAGCGCGGGCGAGTACAAGTCGTACGCCGGATCGATCAACAGAACCTCATCGCCTGGATGCGTCAGCGCCAAAAAACTGCTCATCAGAGCTTCGGTCGCCCCTGATGTGACCGTGATTTCAGTTTCGGTTGAATAGTCCTGGCCGTGCTGTCCCAGAACTTTTGAGGCGATGACTTCGCGTAACTGAGGCAAGCCGGCCATGGGAGCGTATTGATTGTGTCCTTGCCGCATGGCTGCATTGACAGCCTGAATCAGTGGTTCGGGCGGCGGGTAGTTCGGAAAGCCCTGCCCCAGGTTGATGGCTTTGCATTTCAGGGCCAATGCGCTCATTTCAGTGAAGATCGTGCTGCCCACATCGGGCAATTTGGACGGCAATTGATTGAGCATGTGTTGTTTTGATGCTTTATGTGGATTTAAGGACGCTATTTCGAGCATGAATGGATCGGTTGCGGATACAATCGCGCCTAAGGGAAAACTATGATTTGACTTTTCATATTGCGTAGTTATGCTCCCTGTTGCAATGCAATCTAGCAGTACGCACGTTTCGCACAAGGCATGCCTCGTTGCTATCCGCACTCCGGCACGATCTGTTTCGTTTCAGCGTTCTTGATTCATTGTTTTCTTTCATTCATTTAGGACGTTTCAGATCATGGCTCAAACGGGCAAAGTTAAATGGTTCAACGCTGAAAAAGGTTTCGGCTTTATCACTCCCGACGCGGGCGGTACCGACGTGTTCGCGCACTTTTCCGCCATCGAAGGCCGCGGTTACCGCAGCCTGAACGAAGGCCAGGCCGTGCAGTACGAAGTCAAGGACGGCCCCAAGGGTCCTCAAGCTGCTGAGATCCGCCCGCTGTAATACAGTTCGCGATTTCGCTGCAAGGCACTCTTCGGAGTGCCTTTTTTGTTGCCTGCGCTTTCCTGGGCTGAGACACTTGTACCCTCTTGTTCAAACCTTGTCCACAGCTTTATTCACATGATGATTCAAGCTTTTCTTCTGAACGTGTGTTTCACGTGAAACACACGTTCAGCGATGCAAGTCAGCGGCGGCTCTATGCCCGATGCAAGATGAATCGATTGAAGATCCGGCGTGTACAGGGTTGGAGTTTCAAGCGGATGATCCGGATGCAGCAGGTTTTTGTTTTCAGGGTGACGTCTCGATAATTTCACGTGTTGGTATTTGCTTGACACAAAGAGACAGTTCTGATTGATGAATTTCTTTACTTGTCTTTTAGATCACGTTGCAGAGCGTATTGGTGTGTACTGAGTTGATGTCCCGTCGGTATGCTTCAAAATAATTGTTACGGTCACATCTACGTTGTACTACGCAACATTCAAAATTTTATTTCAATCAATTTTGTAGATGTTCCACGTGAAACATGACTATGTTGTTTTACATAAAACACTGATGTGTTGTTTCACGTGGAACATCCGTTCAAGAGGCGCGAAGTATAATTTTCGAAATCTCTCCGTTTTGCTATGAATTACTCAGAAAAATTTGACGTTGCTGTGATTGGTGGTGGTCATGCCGGTGCTGAAGCCGCATTGGCCTCGGCTCGCATGGGCGCGTCCACTCTGTTGTTGACTCAGAATATGGATACGCTGGGTCAGATGTCCTGCAACCCCTCGATCGGGGGCATCGGCAAGGGACATTTGGTCAAAGAGGTGGATGCTTTGGGTGGCGCTATGGCCTGGGCAACCGATCAAGCGGGGATCCAGTTCAGGATTTTGAATCGCTCCAAAGGGCCAGCCGTACGTGCCACGCGCGCGCAGGCAGATCGCTCGTTGTACCGGCGTGCCATGCGGATGATTCTGCAGGGGCAAAAGAATCTCATGATTTTCCAGCAGATGGTGGACGATCTGGTTCTTGAAGGGGATCGTGTTGTGGGAGTCCGGACTCAAATCGGTTTGGTGTTCCGGGCCCGGGCAGTAGTGCTGACAACGGGGACATTCTTGAATGGTCTGATGCATGTGGGGTTGTCGCATCATGTTGCGGGCAGGGCTGGCGATCCTTCGGCGACCAGTTTGGGACACCGGCTCAGAGAGTTGAAACTGCCGCAGGGGCGACTGAAGACCGGGACGCCACCTCGGATCGATGCCAACACCATCGATTTTTCCAAGACAGAGATCCAACCGGGCGATATGGATCCAGTGCCGGCGTTTTCCTTTTTGGGTCATGCGGACATGCATCCCGAGCAGGTGCCATGCTGGATCACGCATACCAATGAGCGATCGCACGAAATCGTGCGATCCGGTCTTGATCGTTCTCCCATGTACAGTGATCAGGGCACGATCGAAGGAGTAGGGCCGCGTTACTGTCCCTCGATCGAGGACAAGATTCATCGCTTTGCGGACAAGTCGAGTCATCAGGTGTTCCTGGAACCCGAAGGAGCCTCATCCAGGGAAATCTACCCGAACGGGATTTCAACCAGTCTCCCGTTCGATATTCAGTTCGAACTGGTGAGAAGCTTGCGCGGTCTGGAAAATGCCCGCATCATGCGTCCGGGCTATGCGATTGAATACGATTATTTCGACCCCAGGCATCTGCATGGCTGGCTGGAGACCCGGTCGATCCAGGGCCTGTTTTTTGCCGGCCAGATCAATGGCACCACCGGTTACGAAGAGGCTGCTGCGCAAGGGTTGCTTGCTGGCGCCAACGCGGCTTTGCAGACTATGAGCCGGGAACCCTGGACATTGGAGCGCAGTCAGGCGTATCTGGGCGTACTGGTGGATGATCTGGTCACCAAAGGCGTAACAGAACCTTACAGAATGTTTACCTCCCGAGCCGAATATCGTCTCAGCCTGCGCGAGGACAATGCCGATCTGCGGCTGACGGAAAAGGGCAGGGCGCTGGGTCTGGTCGATGATGCGCGTTGGGAGGCCTTTTGCCGCAAACGCGACGCGGTGGCTGCGGAGATCGAGCGGCTCAGGGAAACTCGCGTCAATCCGACCGTACTGGATGCTCACACGCGTGAACAGCTCTGCCTCCAGCGTGTGGACCGGCATCCCAGCCTGCTCGATCTGCTGCGCCGTCCGGACGTCGAATACGGCGCGCTGATGGCGCTGCGCGACGGGCAAGGGGCTTTGCTGGCCGGCCCCGGACTCGATGATCCCGTTCAGGCGGAGCAGGTTGGGATCCAGGCCAAATACGCCGGCTATGTTGATCGTCAACGTGATGAGATCGAGCGGCAAAAGAAGCAAGCGGATCAGGTGGTACCGGAAGATTTTGATTATGCCGGGGTAGCCGGCCTGTCGACGGAGGTTCGTCAGCGCCTGGAGGCCTCGCGGCCGACCACTATCGGCCAGGCGGCGCGGATTTCCGGCGTCACACCCGCCGCAGTGTCTTTGCTGCTGGTTCATCTGAAGCGGCATGTCCGCGGGCGACACGCAGCATGATGCATGATGATCAATCCCGACCGTTCGAGACGCGCCTGGCGGCAGCGCTGCGCGCGCTGGACATGACGGATGACCAGGCGCGTATTTCCGTGCTGTTGAGCTACCTGCAACAACTTCAGCACTGGAACAAGGCCTACAATCTGACGGCGATCCGCGACCCGGGTAAGATGCTGGTGCAGCATGTTTTCGACAGTCTGTCCATCGTGCCCGAATTGAGAGCCCGTTGGCCGCGCCGTAATCTGCGGATCGCGGACATGGGGTCGGGGGCCGGTTTGCCGGGTATCATTCTGGCCATCTGCCAGCCGGACTGGTCGGTTGTCTGCGTCGATGCCGTGGGCAAGAAAACCGCATTCGTCCGTCAGGCGGCAGGCGTGCTGGGACTGAAGAACGTGCGCGCCGTGCAGGGGCGCATCGAGTCCATGGACAGCCTGGATGCCGATCTCGTGGTTTCGCGCGCCTTTGCCTCACTGTCGGATTTTGTGCGCGTCGCTGCGCATCATCGTGCGCCAGGTGGCGCGATGCTGGCCATGAAAGGCCAGGACTTCGTTGATGAGCGCGCTGCCCTGCAAGCCGACACAGGCTGGTTCGTGAAATGTGCTGTCGAACTGCACGTTCCAGAGCTGGATGCGCGTCGTTGTCTGCTCGAACTCGATTCACCCGGTCCCCAAGGAACCTCATGACAGTCGATCGTCCGAAATCCGCCCGAGTATTCTGCATCGCCAATCAGAAGGGCGGGGTGGGAAAGACCACCACAGCCATCAATCTGGCCGCTTCGCTGGCAATGCATGGCCAGCGTGTGCTGCTGGTCGATCTGGATCCGCAGGGCAACGCCACCATGGGCAGCGGCATCGACAAGAATGCGGCAGCCGTCAACTTGTACCAGGTGCTCATCGGAGAGGCCGATATCGCGCAGGCCCGCATTCGCTCGGAATCGGGCGGCTATGATGTGCTGCCCTCGAATCGTGAATTGTCTGGGGCGGAAATCGATCTGGTCCAGATGAACGATCGTGAAATGCAGCTCAAGCGCGCCTTGAGCAAGGTGGCCCAGGATTACGATTTCATCCTGATCGACTGTCCGCCGACGCTTTCTTTGCTGACCCTGAACGGACTGGCGGGCGCTCATGGCGTGATCATTCCCATGCAGTGCGAGTATTTCGCGCTCGAAGGCCTGTCCGACCTGGTCAACACGATCAAACGGATCTATCGCAATCTGAATCCCGACCTGGAACTGATCGGTCTGCTGCGCGTCATGTTCGACCCGCGGATGACGTTGCAGCAACAGGTCTCGACGCAACTGGAATTGCATTTCGGAGACAAGGTCTTCAAGACAGTCGTGCCCCGCAATGTCCGCCTGGCCGAAGCCCCCAGCTATGGTCAACCCGGCGTGGTGTATGACAAGTCATCCCGGGGCGCCCGCGCCTACCTCGCTTTTGGCGAGGAACTCATCCGCCGGGTCGGCGGCAAGATCCGTCCGCGCGCGGCCTGAACGCCCGCCCGGTATCACCCATAGGAAACACAGACGATGGCCACTCGCAAAAAAGGACTCGGACGCGGTCTGGACGCCCTGCTGGGCGCCGATAACGGCGCGCTGGACGCCGTGGGGCGCAAGAACGACGACGCACCCAGCCAGTTGCCGGTCAGCGTACTGCGCGCGGGTCGGTACCAGCCGCGTACCCGCATGGATGAAGGCGCGCTGAACGATCTGGCCGAATCCATCCGCGCGCAGGGAATCATGCAGCCCATCCTGGTGCGCCCCCTCGAAAAAGGCAAAGGCCAGTACGAGATCATTGCGGGGGAACGCCGGTTCCGCGCGGCGAAAATCGCCGGTTTGAAAGCGGTACCGGTCCTGGTGCGCGAGGTGGCCGACGAGAACGCCGCCGCCATGGCGCTGATCGAGAACATTCAGCGCGAAGACCTCAATCCCCTCGAAGAAGCCCATGGCGTGCGTCGCCTGCTCGATGAGTTCGGTCTGACGCACGAACAGGCGGCCACGGCCATCGGTCGTTCGCGCTCCGCCACCACCAACCTGCTGCGCCTGCTGAATCTGGCCGATCCGGTGCAGACCATGCTGCTGGCAGGCGATATCGACATGGGACACGCCCGGGCGCTGCTGTCCGCCGATGCCGCGCAGCAGATCCTGCTGGCCAATGAGGTCATCGCCCGGCGATTGTCGGTGCGCGAAACAGAAAAACGGGTCGCGCGCGCGCTGCGTGAGGCCGATGAACCCATCACCACGCCGGCGGGCCGCTCGGCGCGCGGAGGCGGCGCGGTCCGTTCGGGCGATCTGGACCGGCTGGAAAAAGCGCTGTCGGATCATCTGGCGACCCGGGTGAGGATCCGTTCGGGCGCCCGCAAGGGGGGGCAGCTGGTGATCGAATTTTCCAACTGGGAACATCTTGATGCCTTGCTGGATCGCCAGGGACTCGGGGGGGTGCTGGCCGATCGCGACGCGGTTGCTTGACACGAAATTTGGATTTCTGCATAATTCGAAATTCGCTTCGGTGGGGTGCCCGAGTGGTTAAAGGGGGCAGACTGTAAATCTGTTGGCCTTGCGCCTACGTTGGTTCGAATCCAACCCCCACCACCATGCGAACGATTTTCCCTGCCGTGTGACAGGGGAGTCGGCAGGGATCCGAACCGCGGGTGTAGCTCAATGGTAGAGCAGAAGCCTTCCAAGCTTACGACGAGGGTTCGATTCCCTTCACCCGCTCCATGGTTTATGTGGTGCGCCCATGTAGCTCAGTGGCAGAGCACTCCCTTGGTAAGGGAGAGGTCGGCAGTTCAATCCTGCCCATGGGCACCAGGTTTTTCTTGGTGTCGCCAGCGTGAATTGTGTAGCGCGTATTCCTGATTTCGAACAGAGGTATCGATATGGCTAAGGGTAAGTTTGAACGGACGAAGCCGCACGTCAACGTCGGCACGATTGGTCACGTCGACCACGGCAAGACCACGCTGACGGCAGCGATCACGACGATTCTGTCGAAGAAGTTCGGTGGTGAAGCCAAGGACTACGCGTCGATCGACAGCGCGCCGGAAGAAAAGGCTCGCGGTATCACGATCAACACCGCGCACGTCGAGTACGAGACGGAAACCCGTCACTACGCCCATGTGGATTGCCCGGGTCACGCTGACTACGTCAAGAACATGATTACCGGTGCTGCGCAGATGGACGGCGCGATCCTGGTGTGCTCGGCCGCTGACGGCCCGATGCCCCAGACCCGCGAGCACATCCTGCTGGCCCGTCAGGTTGGCGTGCCGTACATCATCGTCTTCCTGAACAAGTGCGACATGGTCGACGACGAAGAGCTGCTCGAGCTGGTCGAGATGGAAGTGCGCGAGCTGCTGTCCAAGTACGACTTCCCGGGTGATGATGTGCCCATCGTCAAGGGTTCGGCCCTGAAAGCCCTCGAAGGCGACCAGAGCCCGATCGGCGAGCCGGCGATCTTCGAACTGGCCGCTGCGCTCGATTCGTACATCCCGACCCCCGAGCGTGCCATCGACAAGCCCTTCCTGCTGCCGATCGAAGACGTGTTCTCGATCTCCGGTCGCGGTACCGTGGTGACCGGTCGTGTCGAGCGCGGCATCGTCAAGGTTGGCGAAGAAATCGAAATCGTCGGCATCAAGGATACCGTCAAGACCATCTGCACCGGCGTCGAGATGTTCCGCAAGCTGCTCGATCAGGGTCAGGCTGGCGACAACGTCGGCGTGCTGCTGCGCGGCACCAAGCGTGAGGACGTCGAGCGTGGCCAGGTGCTGTGCAAGCCGGGTTCGATCAAGCCGCACACCCACTTCACGGGAGAAGTGTATGTGCTGTCGAAGGAAGAAGGCGGCCGTCACACCCCGTTCTTCGCCAACTACCGTCCGCAGTTCTACTTCCGTACCACGGACGTGACCGGTTCGATCTCGCTGCCCGAAGGCACCGAGATGGTCATGCCGGGCGACAACGTGTCGATCACCGTCAAACTGATCGCCCCGATCGCCATGGAAGAAGGTCTGCGCTTCGCCATCCGCGAAGGTGGCCGTACCGTCGGCGCCGGCGTGGTTGCCAAGGTCATCGAGTAATCAACAATGTTCCGGGCGGCGCATGCCGCGTCGCCCTCGCTCTTTGGAATCTACTATGCAAAGCCAAAAAATCCGTATTCGCCTGAAGGCCTTCGACTATCGTCTGATCGACCAGTCGGCGCTCGAGATTGTCGAGACGGCCAAGCGTACCGGCGCTGTGGTTCGTGGCCCCGTGCCGCTGCCCACCCGCATCGAGCGTTATGACGTGCTGCGTTCGCCGCACGTCAACAAGGCCTCGCGTGACCAGTTCGAAATCCGTACGCATCAGCGCCTGATGGACATTGTTGATCCGACGGAAAAGACGGTTGACGCCCTGATGAAACTCGATCTGCCCGCCGGCGTCGACGTGGAAATCAAGTTGCAGTAATTCTTGGCTTGTGTTCTGTGCGCTTGGGCCGGTATAATCCGGCCCTTGCGTTTTTCGCGCAAAATCTTTACGGCCCCGGTCAATCGCAACCGGGATTTGGGAGAATAAAATGAGTCTAGGCCTTGTAGGTCGCAAGGTCGGCATGACTCGCATATTCACCGACGATGGTCAAACCATCCCGGTGACCGTGCTTGACATGTCCGACAATCGCGTTAGCCAGATCAAGACCGCTGAGACCGACGGCTACACCGCCGTCCAGGTTGCCTTCGGCAAGCGTCGTGCTAGTCGTGTGGGCAAACCGCTCGCGGGTCATCTTGCCAAAGCTGGTGTTGAAGCCAGTCGGCTCCTTCAGGAATTCCGTGTTGACGCTTCGGCGCTCGACGGCGTTAAGCCGGGCGATGTGCTGACGGTTGACATGTTCGGTGTCGGTCAGAAGGTCGATGTCATCGGAACCTCTATCGGTAAGGGTTTTGCTGGCGCCATCAAGCGTCACAACTTCTCTTCTAACCGTGCATCCCACGGTAACTCGGTGTCGCACAACTCGGCCGGTTCGATCGGTCAGGCGCAGGATCCTGGTCGCGTGCTGCCGGGTAAGCGCATGGCTGCCCACATGGGTGATGTGCAGCGCACCATGCAGAACCTGGAAGTGGTTCGCGTCGATGCCGAGCGCCAGCTGCTGCTGGTCAAGGGTGCTGTTCCGGGTGCCCGGGGCGGTGATGTGGTGGTCCGGCCGGCGGTCAAGGGGGCGTAATGGAACTCAAGCTTCTTAACGAGCAGGGTCAGGCTGCCGAAACGATTCAAGTGTCGGATGTGCTGTTCGGCCGTGAGTACAACGAGGCGCTGATTCATCAGGTCGTCGTGGCTTACATGGCCAATGCGCGTTCCGGTAATCGTGCCCAGAAAGGGCGCTCCGAGATCGCCAAGTCGACGCGCAAGCCGTGGCGTCAGAAAGGGACGGGTCGTGCTCGTGCCGGTATGGCCTCGAGCCCGCTGTGGCGTGGGGGTGGTCGGATTTTCCCGAACAAGCCCGACGAGAACTTCTCGCAGAAGGTGAACCGCAAGATGTATCGCGCCGGCGTGGCGTCGATCCTCTCGCAGTTGGCGCGCGAAGGCCGCATCTCCGTGGTTGATGATTTCTCGCTGGAGGCGCCGAAGACGCGTCTGGTGGCTGAGAAGCTCAAGGGCATGGGGTTTGTGGATTCGGTGCTGGTGATCACCGATGAGCTGAGCGAGAACCTCTTCCTGGCGTCGCGCAACTTGCGCGATGTGCTGGTGCTCGAGGTGACCGAGGCGGATCCGGTGTCGCTGGTGCGTTTCCCGCAGGTTGTCGTGACCAAGGGTGCGCTGGCGAAGATGCAGGAGGTGTGGCAATGAGTCAGCTCAAGCAAGAGCGTCTGCTGAAGGTGCTGCTCGCACCGCAGATCTCCGAAAAGGCGACCTATATCGCCGACAAGAATGAGCAGGTGGTGTTCCGTGTCGTTTCCGACGCAACCAAGCCGGAAGTGAAGGCAGCCGTCGAGGCGCTCTTCAATGTGAAGGTGAAGTCGGTCCAGACTACGAACGTCAAGGGTAAGGTCAAGCGCTTCGGCAAGATTACCGGTCAGCGCAAGGGTTGGAAGAAGGCATTCGTCTGCTTGCAGCCTGGCCAGGAAATCAACTTCGCGGCTGGGGAGTGACTGAGCTATGGCGTTGGTAAAAGTTAAGCCGACATCCGCTGGTCGTCGCGCGGTTGTCAAGGTTGTCAATAAAGAGCTGTACAAAGGCCGTCCGCACGCCGCACTGGTCGAGAAGCAATCGAAGAATGCCGGCCGCAACAATGCGGGCCGCATCACGGTGCGTCACCAGGGTGGTGGTCACAAGCAGCACTATCGCGTGGTCGATTTCCGTCGCAACAAGGACGGTATCGTGGCGAAGGTCGAGCGTATCGAGTACGACCCGAACCGCTCTGCTCACATCGCGCTGCTGTGCTACGCCGATGGCGAGCGCCGCTACATCATCGCACCGCGCAATGTTGAAGTCGGCCAGGAAGTCGTCAGCGGTTCCGAGGCGCCCATCAAGTCCGGCAACGCGCTTCCGATCCGGAATATCCCGGTCGGTACCGTGATCCACTGCATCGAGATGCAGCCTGGCAAGGGTGCCCAGCTGGCGCGCTCGGCCGGCGCTTCCGTGCAGCTGCTGGCGCGTGAGGGTTCGTACGCTCAGCTGCGTCTGCGTTCCGGTGAAATCCGTCGTGTGCACGTCGAGTGCCGCGCGACTGTCGGCGAAGTGGGCAATGGCGAGCATTCGCTGCGCAAGATCGGCAAGGCCGGTGCCAACCGTTGGCGCGGTATCCGTCCGACGGTTCGTGGCGTGGTCATGAACCCGGTCGATCACCCGCACGGTGGTGGTGAAGGTCGTACGGGTGAGGGCCGTGTGCCGGTCAGCCCGTGGGGCACGCCGGCCAAGGGCTATCGGACGCGTAACAACAAGCGTACCGACTCGATGATTGTTCAGCGCCGCAAAAAGCGTTAAGGGGTAACGGATGACTCGCTCTCTGAAAAAAGGCCCGTTCGTCGACGCTCACCTGATGAAGAAGGTGGACGCGGCGCGGGGTAGCAACGACAAGCGCCCGATCAAGACCTGGTCGCGCCGTTCGACGGTTTTGCCGGATTTCGTCGGTCTGACGATTGCCGTGCATAACGGCCGTCAGCACGTGCCGGTGTATGTGTCGGAAAACATGGTCGGCCACAAACTTGGCGAATTCGCCCTGACGCGTACGTTCAAGGGCCATCTCGCCAGCAAGAAGGCGAAACGTTAAGGAGTATTGGAATGGAAACCAAAGCCATCCTCCGCGGCGTCCGTCTCAGTGCCCAGAAAGGGCGCTTGGTGGCAGACCAGGTCCGCGGCAAACCGGTGGAGCAGGCGCTGAACATTCTGGCGTTTTCCCCGAAGAAAGGCGCACAGATCATCAAGAAGGTGGTCGAGTCCGCGATTGCGAACGCCGAGCACAATGACGGCGCTGACATTGACGAGCTCAAGGTGAAGACGATTCACGTTGAAGAAGGTATGACGCTGAAGCGTTTTACCGCGCGCGCCAAAGGTCGAGGCAATCGTATTCTGAAGCCGACGTGTCACGTGTTCGTGACGGTCGGGAACTGAGGGGAACTCATGGGTCAGAAAATTCATCCTACCGGGTTCCGTCTCGCAGTCACCCGCGACTGGACCGCCCGCTGGTATGCATCCAAGAAGGACTTCGCCAAGACTCTGGCGGACGACCTCGAGGTGCGTGCTTTCCTGAAGAAGCGCCTGGCGCATGCATCGGTTGGCCGCGTGCTGATCGAGCGTCCTGCCAAGAACGCCCGGATTACGCTGTTCAGCGCACGTCCTGGTGTGGTCATCGGCAAGAAAGGCGAGGACATCGAGCGCCTGAAGGCCGACCTGCAGAAAATGATCGGCGTGCCGGTGCACGTGAACATCGAAGAAGTGCGCAAGCCGGAAACCGATGCGCAACTGATCGCCGACTCGATCGCCCAGCAGCTTGAGCGTCGGATCATGTTCCGTCGCGCCATGAAGCGCGCGATCCAGAACGCCATGCGTCTTGGCGTTCAGGGCATCAAGATCATGAGCTCGGGCCGCCTGAACGGTGCAGAAATCGCCCGTACCGAGTGGTATCGCGAAGGTCGCGTGCCGCTGCACACCCTGCGCGCCAACATCGATTACGGTGTTTCGGAAGCCAAGACTACCTACGGCATCTCGGGGATCAAGGTCTGGGTTTACAAGGGCGAAATGCTGGGCCGCAACGAGCAGCCCGCAGCGAGCGAGCCGGAAAATGAACCGCGTCGCGCACGCCGTGGAGGTCGCAATGACGGCGACAACCGTGGTCAGCGTCGCGCGCCGCGTCGCGCCGAGTCCGGTGGCGATGCTGGCACTGAGAGCAGGAGTGAATAATGCTTCAGCCGAAAAGAAGAAAGTACCGCAAAGAACAGAAAGGCCGTAACACCGGCCTGGCCACGCGCGGCGCCAAGGTCAGCTTTGGCGAGTTCGGCCTGAAGGCCACCGGTCGCGGCCGCCTGACGGCACGCCAGATCGAATCTGCACGTCGTGCGATGACCCGTCACATCAAGCGGGGCGGCCGCATCTGGATTCGTGTGTTCCCGGATAAGCCGATCAGCCGCAAGCCCGCCGAAGTGCGGATGGGCTCGGGTAAAGGCAACCCGGAATACTATGTTGCCGAGATTCAGCCGGGCAAGGTGTTGTACGAAATGGACGGTGTTGACGAGTCCCTGGCGCGCGAGGCGTTCCGCCTTGCAGCGGCGAAGCTGCCGTTTGCGACCACGTTCGTCACACGGCATGTGGGGTAATCATGAAAGCAAGTGAACTCCGCGCGAAGAGCGTTGAAGAACTTAACAAGGAAATGCTCGAGTTGCTGAAGGCGCAGTTCAGCCTGCGCATGCAGCTGGCAACTCAGCAACTGACCAATACCAGCCAGCTTGGCAAGGTGCGTCGCGACATCGCGCGCATCCGGACCCTTCTGCGTGAAAAGGCGGCTCAGTAATGACTCAGGAAACGGTAAAGACCTCGCGCACCCTGGTGGGCAAGGTGGTTAGCGACAAGATGCAGAAAACGGTGACGGTGCTGGTTGAGCGTCGCGTCAAGCATCCGTTGTACAGCAAGATCATCATGCGCTCGGCGAAGTACCACGCGCACGATGAAGATAGCGTGGCCGGCGCTGGCGACCTGGTGGAGATTGAAGAATGCCGCCCGATCTCGCGCTCGAAGAACTGGAAAGTCTCGAAAGTCCTCGAAAAGGCGCGCGTCATTTAAAAAATGGCGATAGTGGCTTGTCAACGAATTGACAAGCCACTATAATTCCGCTTCTTTGCTCTTCCGAGCACTAAAACCCGTACGGGTTCCAAGACTGACCGCATGGCGGGCCAAGTTGGAGTGTAAAACTCATGATTCAAATGCAAACGGTGCTGAACGTCGCCGATAACTCCGGCGCGCGTTCGGTGATGTGCATCAAGGTGTTGGGCGGCTCCAAGCGTCGCTACGCCGGGGTGGGTGACATCATCAAGGTCGCGATCAAGGAGGCTGTGCCTCGTGGTCGTGTCAAGAAAGGCGATGTGTATAGCGCGGTGGTCGTGCGTACTGCGAAGGGTGTTCGCCGTTCGGATGGTGCGTTGATCAAATTCGATGGCAATGCGGCGGTCTTGCTGAACTCCAAGCTGGAGCCGATCGGGACGCGTATCTTCGGGCCGGTGACGCGCGAGCTGCGTACCGAGCGCTTCATGAAGATCGTTTCGCTCGCGCCTGAAGTTCTGTAAGGAGCGGTCATGAAGAAGATTCGTACCGGCGACGAAGTCGTCGTTCTGGCTGGCAAGGATCGTGGTCGTCGTGGCGTTGTGCTGCGTCGGGTGGATGCCGAGCTGGTGGTGGTGGAGGGTGTCAATCGTGTCAAGAAGCACGTTCGCCCGAACCCCATGAAAGGTGAGGTGGGTGGCATCGTCGAGAAGGACATGCCGATCCATGTTTCCAATGTTGCGCTGTTTAACCCGGCGGCCCAGAAAGGGGATCGCGTTGGGGTTAAGGTGCTTGAGGACGGTCGCAAAGTGCGCGTGTTCAAGTCCAACGGCGAACTGGTCGACGCTTAAGGAAACGCGATGGCACGCTTGCAAGATTTCTACAAGGAAACCGTCGTTCCTGGCTTGGTCAAGCAGTTTGGCTACAAGTCGGTGATGGAGGTTCCGCGAATCACGAAGATCACCCTGAACATGGGTGTCGGTGAGGCGGTTGGCGACAAGAAGATTCTCGAGTTCGCGGTGGGCGACATGGCCAAGGTGGCCGGTCAGAAGCCGGTGGTGACCCGGGCGCGCAAGTCGATCGCTGGCTTCAAGATTCGTGATGGCTACCCGATCGGCTGCATGGTGACGCTGCGTGGTCCCCGCATGTTCGAATTCCTGGATCGTTTTGTCACCGTGGCGCTGCCGCGAGTGCGCGACTTCCGTGGTGTCGCTGCGAAGGGCTTTGACGGTCGCGGCAACTACAACGTCGGCGTCAAAGAGCAGATTATTTTTCCGGAAATCGAATACGACAAAGTTGATGCCCTGCGTGGCATGAACGTCAGTATAACGACAACCGCGAAGACTGACGCAGAGGCGCGAGCGCTCCTGGCGGCGTTCAAGTTTCCGTTCAAGAATTGAGGGCGATATGGCGAAACTGGCTCTGATCAATCGCGAAGAAAAGCGTCGCAAGCTGGTGGCGAAATACGCCGCCAAGCGTGCCGCGCTGGTAGCGCAAGTCAACGACAGCAGCTTGTCGGACGAAGAGCGTATGACGGCTCGGCTGAAAATTCAGCAGTTGCCGCGTAACGCGAATCCGACGCGCGGTCGTAATCGTTGCAGCCTGACGGGTCGTCCGCGGGGTGTGTTCCGTAAATTCGGTCTGTGTCGCAACAAGCTTCGGGAAGTCGCTTTCCGTGGTGAGGTGCCGGGTATGACCAAGGCGAGTTGGTAAGGAGAGACGAAGATGAGTATGTCTGATCCGATCGCCGATATGTTGACCCGCATCCGTAACGGTCAGCAGGCGCAAAAGGCGACTGTGGTGATGCCCTCTTCCAAGTTGAAGGTGGCGATTGCCAAGGTCTTGCAAGAAGAAGGCTACATCGACGGTTTCGCGGTTCGCGAAGCTGACGGCAAGCCCGAGTTGGATGTGGCCCTGAAGTACTACGCAGGGGCGCCGGTGATCGAGCGCATCGAGCGCATTTCGAAGCCGGGCCTGCGGGTGTACAAAGGCAGCCAGGATCTGCCCCGCGTGATGAACGGCCTGGGCGTTGCGATTGTTTCGACGCCGAAAGGTGTGATGACTGATCGTGCCGCACGCGCCAGCCGCGTCGGTGGTGAAGTCATCTGCATCGTGGCGTAAGGAGGCGGACATGTCGCGAGTAGCAAAGAATCCGGTGTCCGTGCCCCAGGGTGTGGATGTCAAGATCGACGCAAGCAGCATTACCGTCAAGGGTCCGCTGGGGCTGATGACGCGCACGCTCCATCCGGCGGTGTCGGTGTCGCTCAATGACGGCGCTATCCAATGCTCCGCCATTGAGGGCCAGGTTGAGGGTCGTGCGATGTCGGGCACCATGCGTTCGCTGGTGGCCAACATGGTGCAGGGCGTGACGAAGGGCTTCGAGCGCAAGCTGACCTTGGTTGGCGTGGGCTATCGTGCCCAGGCGCAGGGCGACAAGCTGAATCTCAGTCTCGGGTTTTCGCACCCGGTCGTCCATCAGATGCCTGCTGGTGTGAAGGTGGAAACGCCGACCCAGACCGAGGTGCTGATCAAGGGTGTCGACAAGCAACTGGTTGGACAGATCGCCGCTGAAGTGCGTGCCTATCGTGCTCCGGAGCCCTACAAGGGCAAGGGTGTTCGGTATGCCGACGAGGTGGTGGTCATCCGCGAAACCAAGAAGAAGTAAGGGCCGTTTGTCATGATGAACAAGAAAGCGACGCGTGTGCGTCGGGCTCGCAAAACCCGAGCCAAAATCTCCGAGCTGAAAGCTGTTCGACTGACGGTGTTCCGTTCGAACCTGCACATCTATGCGCAGATCATTTCGGGCTGCGGCTCCCGTGTTCTGGCGGCAGCATCCACGGTCGAGGCTGCCGTGCGCGGCGACGCGTCCAACGGGGGCAATGTGGCGGCTGCAGTTGCGGTTGGCAAGACCATTGCTGAGCGCGCGAAGGCCGCGGGGATCGAGACCGTCGCGTTCGATCGTGCCGGCTTCCACTATCACGGCCGCGTCAAGGCGCTGGCAGAGGCGGCTCGCGAAGCCGGCCTCAAGTTCTAAGCGAGGTTAGCAATGGCGAAACAGCAAACCAAACGCGCCCCGGCAGCCGAAGAACGCGATGATTCCTTTCGCGAAAAAATGGTGGCGATCAACCGCGTCACCAAGGTTGTCAAGGGTGGTCGGATCCTCGGCTTTGCCGCGCTGACGGTCGTTGGCGATGGCGATGGCGCAGTCGGCATGGGCAAGGGCAAGTCCCGTGAAGTGCCGGTCGCTGTGCAGAAGGCAATGGATGAGGCTCGTCGCAAGATGGCCAAGGTGTCGCTGAAGAACGGCACCCTGCATCACGCGGTCGTCGGCAAGCATGGCGCAGCCACGGTTCTCATGCAGCCGGCTCCTTCCGGTACCGGGATCATTGCAGGCGGCCCGATGCGTGCCGTTTTCGAAGTGATGGGCGTGACGGACATCATCTGCAAGTGCCTGGGCTCGTCGAACCCGTACAACGTGGTTCGTGCCACGCTGAATGGTCTCTTTGCGGTTCGCACGCCGGCCGAGATTGCTGCCAAGCGCGGCAAGACGGTCGAAGAACTGATTGGGTGAGCGCATGGCTGACAAAAAAGTGAAAGTTACGCTCGTCAAGAGCGTCATCGGAACCAAGCAATCCCATCGCGCCACCGTGCGCGGTCTGGGTCTGCGCCGTCTCAACCACACGGTTGAGCTCCAGGACACCCCCGAGGTGCGCGGCATGGTTAACAAAGTCGCCTATCTGGTGAAGTGCGAGGGCTAAATGCAACTCAATACCATCAAATCGGCCGAAGGCGCCAAGCACGCACGCAAGCGTGTCGGACGCGGCATTGGCAGCGGCCTGGGTAAAACCGGTGGTCGTGGCCACAAGGGTCAGAAATCCCGTTCGGGCGGCTTCCATAAAGTCGGTTTTGAAGGCGGCCAAATGCCGATTCAACGCCGCCTGCCGAAGCGCGGTTTCATCTCGCTGGTGCGTGGTCGCAACGTCGAGGTGCGTTTGTCCGAGCTCGAGCAACTGCCGGTTGATCAGATCGACCTGCTGGTGCTGAAGCAGGCCGGTGTCATTCCGGCGGATGCGCTGTCGGCAAAAGTGATTCTGTCTGGCGCCATCACCCGCAAGGTTGAACTGTCCGGCATTGGCGCGACGAAAGGTGCGCTGGCTGCCATTCAGGCTGCCGGCGGCAGCGTCGCGGCGTAAGGCGGCGGATCGTGGCAAAGCAACCCGCGACCCTCGGCAACCAGGGCAAGTTTGGTGATTTGCGTCGCCGACTGATGTTCCTGTTGGGGGCGCTGGTGGTGTATCGCATCGGCGCGCACATCCCTGTGCCTGGCATTGATCCGCAGCGTTTGGCGGAACTGTTCCAGACCCAGCAGGGCGGCATTCTGGGTGTGTTCAACCTGATTTCCGGTGGTGCGCTGTCGAGATTCACCATCTTCGCGCTCGGGATCATGCCCTACATCTCTGCATCGATCATCATGCAGCTGATGAGCGTGGCCTCGCCGCAACTCGAAGCCTTGAAGAAGGAAGGTGAGGCGGGGCGGCGCAAGATCACGCAATACACGCGCTACGGCACCCTGGGGCTGGCACTGTTTCAGGCGGTTGGTATTTCGGTCGCGCTCGAAGGGCAGCCAGGCCTCGTCCTCGATCCGGGGCTGATGTTCCGCTTCGTGACGGTGGCGACGCTGGTGACCGGGACGATGTTCCTGATGTGGCTTGGCGAGCAGATCACCGAAAGGGGTCTGGGTAACGGCATTTCGCTCATCATCTTTGCGGGCATTGCTTCTGGCCTGCCGAGCGCGATCGGCGGCTTGTTCGAGCTGGTGCGAACCGGCGCGATGCACCCCTTCACCGCTCTGTTCATCTGCATCCTGGTGGTGCTGGTGACCGCGCTGGTGGTGTTCGTCGAGCGGGGGCAGCGCAAGATCCTGGTGAATTACGCCAAACGTCAGGTCGGCAACAAGGTGTACGGTGGGCAAAGCTCCCATCTGCCGCTGAAGCTGAACATGGCGGGTGTGATTCCCCCGATCTTTGCGTCGAGCATCATCCTGTTCCCGGCAACGCTGGGACAGTGGTTCGGCGCATCGGAAGGGATGACCTGGTTGCGGGATATTTCCGCCACCCTGGCGCCGGGACAGCCGATCTACGTCATGTTGTACGCCGCTGCCATCGTGTTTTTCTGCTTCTTCTACACCGCGCTGGTCTTCAATGCGCGGGAGACGGCAGACAACCTGAAGAAGAGCGGTGCGTTCGTGCCGGGCATTCGTCCAGGGGAGCAGACGGCACGATACATCGATCGCATCCTGATGCGATTGACCATGGCCGGTGCGGTGTACATCACGCTGGTGTGTCTGCTTCCTGAGTTTCTGATTCTGAAGTGGAACGTGCCGTTTTATTTCGGGGGGACCTCGCTGCTGATCATCGTTGTCGTGACGATGGATTTCATGGCGCAGGTTCAGGCTTACATCATGTCGCACCAGTACGAGAGCCTGTTGAAGAAGGCGAACTTCAAGGGTGCGGGAATGCCGATGCGGTAAGAGCGCCATGACGAAGGAAGATGGCATCGAGATGCAGGGGGAGGTGCTTGAAACGCTTCCCAATGCGATGTTTAAGGTACGCCTGGAAAATGGCCACACAGTACTTGGCCATATTTCCGGGAAGATGCGCATGCACTACATTCGGATCCTGCCTGGGGACCGCGTCACAGTGCAATTGACGCCATACGATCTGACCAAGGGGCGGATAGTTTTCCGCTCCAAGTAACAGAATCTTCAGGAGAAAGAAATGAGAGTTCAGGCTTCAGTGAAGCGCCTCTGCCGAAACTGCAAGATCATTCGCCGCAAGGGCGTGGTTCGTGTGATTTGCACCGATCCGCGTCACAAGCAGCGCCAGGGTTGATAGCGACAGCTATCACAACTATAATTTAAGGTTTAACTTTCTGGGGTGATCGGATGGCCCGTATTGCTGGGGTAAACATTCCCAATCACAAACACGCGGAAATCGCTTTGACGGCGATCTTCGGGGTTGGCCGGACTCGCGCGCAAAAGATTTGCGACGCAGCCGGTGTTGCACGTTCGACGAAGATCAAGGATTTGACCGAGTCGGATATGGAGCGTCTGCGCGACGAGGTAGGCAAGTTCTCGGTTGAGGGCGATTTGCGTCGTGAAATCACGATGAGCATCAAGCGCCTGATGGACCTGAGTTGCTATCGTGGGCTGCGCCATCGTCGCGGTCTGCCGTGCCGTGGTCAGCGGACCCGCACTAACGCCCGCACCCGCAAGGGACCGCGCAAGGCAATTGCCGGCAAGAAGTGATAGAGACGAGATATGGCTAAGACTGCAACCAAAGTTCGCAAGAAGGTCAAGAAGAACGTTGCCGAAGGCATCGTTCATGTTCATGCGAGCTTCAACAACACGATCATCACCATCACGGACCGCCAGGGCAACGCCTTGTCGTGGGCCACTTCCGGTGGTGCCGGTTTCAAGGGCTCGCGCAAGAGCACTCCGTTCGCAGCGCAGGTGGCCGCAGAAGCCGCCGGCAAGGCCGCGCAGGAATGCGGCGTGAAGAACGTCGAAGTGCGCATCAAGGGCCCGGGTCCGGGGCGTGAGTCGTCGGTGCGTGCGCTGAACGCGCTGGGTATCAAGGTGACCAGCATCACCGATATCACGCCGATCCCGCACAACGGTTGCCGGCCGCCCAAAAAGCGCCGTATCTAACAAGGAGTAAAACGTGGCCCGCAATCTTGATCCCAAGTGCCGCCAGTGCCGCCGTGAAGGCGAGAAGCTGTTCCTGAAAGGCGAGAAGTGCTTTACCGATAAGTGCGCCATCGAGCGCCGCGCCTATGCGCCGGGTCAGCACGGTCAGCGTTCCGGTCAGCGCATGTCCGGGTACGGTGTTCAGCTGCGCGAAAAGCAGAAGATCCGTCGTCTGTACGGCGTGCTCGAGCGTCAGTTCCGCAAAGTGTATTCCGAGGCAGATCGTCGCCGCGGCCAGACCGGTGAAAACCTGCTCCAGCTGCTCGAAGGCCGTCTCGACTCCGTCGCCTACCGCATGGGTTTTGGCGTCTCGCGTGCCGAAGCTCGCCAGATCGTTCGCCACAACGGCGTGCTGGTCAATGGTCAGCGTGTGAACATCCCGTCCTACAACGTGCGTCCGGGTGATGTCGTTGAAGTGACCGAAGGCGTTCGTGGCACCCTGCGTGTCAAGGCCGCTCTGGAAGCCGCCGAGTCGCGTGGTTTCCCCGAGTGGATCGAAGTCGATGTGAAGGCCGGCAAGGGCGTGTTCAAAGCCTACCCGCAGCGCAGCGAACTGCCCGCTACGCTGAACGAAGGTCTGGTCGTCGAACTTTACTCCCGCTAATTGCGGCTTCTGACGTAATTTGCGAAACAAGGACTGCTGATGCAAAGCAATGTACTGCTGAAACCGCGCATCATTGACGTACAAAGCCTGTCGACCGTGCATGCACGTGTCACGATGGAGCCGTTCGAGCGCGGATTCGGACACACGCTCGGTAACGCCCTGCGTCGGATTTTGCTCTCGTCACTTCCGGGGTGTGCACCGACTGAAGTGAGTATTCAGGGCGTGCTGCACGAGTACTCCACGCTGGACGGTGTGCGTGAAGACGTTGTCGATCTGCTGCTGAACCTCAAGGGCGTCGTGCTCAAGATGCACAACCGCACCGAGGCAACGCTGCGCCTGGCCAAGTCCGGTGAAGGCGTCGTGACCGCGGCCGACATCGAAACGACCCATGACGTCGAGGTGATCAACCCCGACTTCGTGATCGCGCACCTGGCGCCGGGCGGCAAGCTCGACATGGAAATCAAGGTCGAGGAAGGCCGGGGCTATCAGCCGGCCAACCAGCGCCCGACCAATGGCGAATCGAAGGCCATCGGCCATGTCGTGCTGGACGCCTCGTTCAGCCCGGTGCGTCGCGTGAGCTACAAGGTCGAGAGCGCCCGGGTTGAACAGCGTACCGACCTCGATCGTCTGGTGATCGACATCGAAACCAACGGTGCGGTCGATCCGGAAGAAGCGATCCGCTTTGCCGCGCGCGTGCTGGTCGATCAGCTGTCCGTGTTCGCAGACCTGGAAGGGACGCCGGTTGAAGTCGAAGCGGCGCAAGCGCCGACGATCGATCCGGTGCTGCTGCGCCCGGTGGATGATCTGGAGCTGACGGTTCGCTCGGCGAACTGCCTCAAGGCAGAGAACATCTACTACATCGGTGACCTGATCCAGCGGACGGAAACCGAACTGCTCAAGACGCCGAATCTCGGACGCAAGTCGCTCAACGAGATCAAGGAAGTGCTCGCCTCGCGCGGCCTGACGCTCGGCATGAAGTTGGAAAATTGGCCGCCGGCCGGGCTCGAGAAGCTCGGTTGATTCGGCAGGGATAAAGGAACGAGATCATGCGTCACCGTAACGGTCTTCGCAAGCTGAACCGCACCAGTGCACACCGCCAGGCAATGTTCCGCAACATGGCGAATGCGCTGCTGCAGCACGAAGTCATCAAGACGACTCTCCCCAAGGCGAAGGAACTGCGCCGGGTGGTGGAGCCCCTCATCACGCTGAGCAAGAAAGCGACCGTGGCTAACCGCCGCCTGGCTTTCGACCGTCTGCGCGATCGCGACATGGTGGTCAAGCTCTTTGACGAGCTGGGCCCGCGCTATGCGACCCGCAACGGCGGCTACCTGCGCATCCTGAAGTTCGGTTTCCGCGACGGCGACAACGCGCCGATGGCGATCGTCGAACTGCTGGACCGCCCGGAAGAGGCGTCGGCCCCGGTCGAAGCGCCTGCTGAAGAGCAAGCTGCTTGAGGCGCTGACCGCTTCGGGCGGTTGCCCGCAGGCTGTGGTCTGGAAAACGCCCCGATTCGATCGGGGCGTTTTTGCTTTCTGAGGCGCTGGTCACGACGCGGTTCGTCCAGCCCGCGCCCGTGGTGCGGCGGGTTATCGGTCGGCGCCTTCGTTGAAACGATGGATGGCCCGGCGATCGCGCTTGGTCGGGCGACCGCCGGTCCGGGCCGGCGCGCCGAGGCGCCGTTCGGCGCGCGCGGCGTCAGCTCGCGCGAGGCTCTCCGGCGTTTCGGCATACAGTTGCTGCGCGACCGGGGCCGGTCCCCGGGTGTCCGACAGGCCGGCAACGACGAGGGTGATCTTGCGCTCGCCGATTGTCAGATCGAGCGTGTCGCCTGTGTGCACGTTACGCGCAGGTTTGGCGCGGGCGCCGTTGATGTGGACATGTCCGCCCTCGATCGCCGCCTTGGCCAGGCCGCGGGTCTTGAAAAAGCGTGCCGCCCAGAGCCATTTGTCGATACGTGTTCCGGTATCGCTGTTCATTCGCGCACTGGCCGCTTTGACAGTTTGCGCTGCAGTGTCCGGCGATGCATCTTGAGTGCCCGTGCGGTGGCCGAGATGTTGCCCTGATGCTCGGCCAACACCCGCTGGATGTGCTCCCATTCGAGCCGGTCGACGGACATCGGTTCGAGCGGAGTGTCCTCTGCCGGCGCGCCGGCAGAGTCGGTGAGTGCGCGCAGAATGCTCTCTGCGTCGGCCGGTTTGGCCAAATACTGGTGCGCGCCAAGCTTGATGGCGTCGACGGCGGTGGTGATGCTGGCATAGCCGGTGAGCACCACAATGCGGGTGTCTGGGCGCACCTCGCGCAGCGGCGCGATCAGGGGGAGCCCCGAGCTGCCGGAAAGATTGAGGTCGAGGATCACCGCGTCGGGGCGGTGTCGCCGCATCTCCTGCAGTGCGCTGGCGCCGTCATGGGCGCCGACGCAGTCGATGCCGTGCAGCGCCAGAGTCCGGCACAGGATGCGGTTGAAGGCCGGGTCGTCGTCGATGACCAGGGCGGTCTGGATGCCGGGTGTCGTCATGGGTTCAGGAGAGGCAGGTTGACGGTGGTGATGGTACCGCCACCGTCGCGGGCGGCGTAGTGCAGCGTGCCGCCGAAGGCTTCGATGGCGCCGAGACTGAGCAGCAGGCCGATGCCCAGGCCGCCACGGCCGGGATCTGGTTTGGCGGGGGGCTGATGCAGTGTGTCGAGGATATCGGCAGGAATGCCCGGGCCACGGTCGAGGATATCCAGCCAGAAGCACTCGCCGTCGCGACGGGCGTCAAGGGTGACGCGGCGGTCAGGCGAGGCGGTGGCGGCGTTGTTGATGAGATTGTGCACCGCCTGGGTCAGTGATTGGTCTGCCACCATCCGCAATCCGCACAGCGGCGATGTGTCCGTGCAGTCGATGTGCACCTCGGGGCGTTGCGATTCGATGGTCATGACCAGCTCGTCCAGCCAGTCAGCGACCTCGAGTGCGCCGCCGGCTTCAACCCGCGCCTGACCACCGGAGGCCGTCAGGCGTGACAGGATCGCGCGGCAATGCCCGATCTGCTGCGCCATGATGGCGAGATCCTCGCGGCACTCGGCGTCGTCGCAGCACTGGGCCTGCAGGTTGTCGACGATCAGGCGCATGGTGCCCAGCGGCGTGCCCATCTCATGGGCCGCGCCGGCAGCCAGGTTGGCCATGGCGACGATTCGCTCGTTGCGCAGCCGGCGTTCGCGTGCCTGTGCCAGCGCCATGTCGCGTGCGCGCACGGTCGAGGTCATCCGCGAGACATACCAGGTGATTACCAGCGCCGATACCGCAAAGGTGCCCCACATGCCCGCCAGGTGCCAGTCGATGGCGCGGGTCGGGTCGGCCAGGCCGAGCGGCCGGTGGTAGATCCACAGCAGGGAATAGACGCCGATCGAGACCAGCGCCAGCAGCCAGGTTTGCATCGCCGGCAGCACGGCGGCGCCGACGGCAATCAGTGGCAGGAAGAGCGAAATGAGCGGATTGGTTGCGCCGCCGCTCAGGTAGAGCACAGCGCTCCAGGCCGCCAGGTCGATCAGCAACTCGAGCAACAGGCTCCATGCGCCGGGATCGTCGCTGGGGCGCACAAACCGTTGGGTGAGCAGATTCCACAGAGCAAGTGCGGCTGCGATCAGCAGGATCGGCACGGCCGGGATGCGGATGTTCAGGGCCGGGGCCGCACCGACGGCGAGTACCAGCATGACCAGCACCGTGTACCAGCGCAAAGAGACGAGCCGTGCCAGCGGGTTTCCGCCGGGACGGGGAGGGCGAAGGCTGAACGGGTGGGGCGGATGGTTGAGCATCGAGTTCCATTATGGCGGAAGCGCCGTGGCGACGGCACGGTGCGGCGAACTGCCGCAGCCCGGTTTGCACACATTGGAGTACGCTTTTGCGCGACAAATCGACCGGAGAAAACCGCATGAAGAACGCCAAACATCTGATCGCCGCCGCCGTGCTGGCCTGTAGCGCGACCGCGGCCATGGCAGGCGAGGTGACCGTCAGCGAACCGTGGGTGCGTGGGACGGTCGCAGCGCAGCAAGCCACAGGTGCGTTCATGGGCCTGACCGCGGCCAAGCCGATGCGCCTGATCGGTGCCAGCAGCCCGGTCACCCCCACCGTGGAGGTGCACGAGATGCGCATGGACAACGATGTCAGGAAGATGCGCCAGGTCGAGGGCATCGACCTGCCGGCGGGGCAGCAGGTTGCCCTCAAGCCGGGTGGTTATCACATCATGTTGATGGGGCTGACGGCGCCGCTGACGCCGGGCATGAAAGTGCCGATGACGCTCACCTTCGAAGGCGCTGACGGCACGCGCGAGACTGTCGAGGTCGACGCGCCGGTACGTGCCCTGGCATCGCCAGCGATGAAGCACGGCGCGCACTGAGCGCGCCCCCCCGGGCGCGGCGTCTGCCGTCGGTGCCTTGAGGGCTGGCGGCGGCGCCATCAACGTCGTTTCGACACGCTGTTGCCGCCGGGCAACCGGCCACGGCTGCTCGACGGCATGGCCGCCTGCGGGCGGTTTTTTCACGCCATTCACATGTCCTGTCACGCGGACGGGGTATCATCCGGCCGACACTTCATAGCGGAGATTTTGGCATGGCATGCATTCTCGTCACTGGCGGCGCCGGTTACATCGGCTCGCACACGTGCGTGGCGCTGCTGGCCGCCGGGCATCAGGTGGTGGTGGTCGACAACTACAGCAACAGCAAACCGCAGGCGCTGGCGCGCGTGGCGCAGATCGCCGGTCGGACCGTCGACGCGGTCCACGCCGTCGATATCCGCAATCGCGATGCGCTGGCGGCGGTGTTTGCCACCCATCGGATCGATGCGGTGATTCACTTCGCGGGGCTGAAGGCGGTGGGCGAGTCGGTTCAGCAGCCCCATGCCTACTATGACAACAATGTGGCCGGCACCCTGGTGCTGCTCGACGTCATGGCGGCCCACGGCGTCAAGCGCATGGTTTTCAGCTCGTCGGCCACCGTGTACGGCGACCCGGCCAGCGTGCCGATCCGCGAAGACTTCCCCACCGGCCCGACCAATCCCTATGGGCGCACCAAGTGGATGCTCGAGTTCATCCTGCAAGATGTGGCCGCCGCCGATGCTGATTGGGATATTGCCCTGCTGCGCTATTTCAATCCCGTCGGTGCCCACCCGTCCGGCCTGATCGGCGAAGACCCCAACGGCATCCCGAACAATCTGATGCCCTTTGTGAGTCAGGTGGCCGTGGGCAAGCTGGCCGAGCTGAGCGTGTTTGGCGACGACTACGCCACCGTCGACGGCACTGGCGTGCGCGACTACATACATGTTGTCGATCTGGCAGCCGGTCATGTGCGGGCCGTTGAGCGGCTGATGCAGGGGGCCGGTGTGCTCACGCTCAACCTGGGCACGGGGCGCGGTTACAGCGTGCTGGAAGTGGTCAAGGCCTTTGAGCAGGCGTCGGGCCGGCCGGTGCCCTACCGGATCGCGCCGCGCCGCGCCGGCGACATCGCGCAGTGCTATGCCGATCCGGCGCGGGCCGAGGCCGAGCTGGGGTGGCGGGCCGAGCATGACCTGGCCGACATGTGCGCCGATGCGTGGCGCTGGCAGTCGGGCAACCCGGACGGGTACGGCCGGTAGGCGGCGGGGGACTGGACGTTGCCTTGGCCTGCGCTTATGATGCGTTTTGTTTTGCACAAAAGTAAATCATGAGCACCTCCGTCTCCAGTTCGACAACACATGAAGCCCTTCGCCTGTTCCGCGCCATCTACGCGGCGGTGCGCCACCACCTTCAGAGCATCGAGCGGCGTTGCGGCGCCAGCGGCGCGCAGGTATGGGCGCTGGCATTGCTGGCACGTCAGCCGGGCATGCGGGTGACCGAACTGGCCGATGCCATGGCAATTCATCCGTCGACCGCCAGCAACCTGCTGGCCAAGGCCGAAAAGGCCGGGTTGCTGCGCCGCGAGCGTTCGCAGGCCGACCAGCGTGTGGTCAAACTCTATTTGACCGACGCCGGCAGCGACACGCTGGCCAAGGCGCCGGAGCCGGTGGCCGGCCTGCTGCCCGACGCGCTGGCCCGGTTGCCACAGGACGTGTTGCTGCGTCTGAGCGGCGATCTGCACACGCTGGCCAAGAGCATGGCGGTGCAGGAAGACGCTGCCGGTCGGCCGTTCTCCGATCTCTGAGCCAACCAACGCGACCGTACTGCGATGAACTGGCCGTTCCTGCCCGCGTGGCCGCCCGATGTCAACGGCTTCATCCTGTTCGGGCTGCTCATGCTCGCCGGTCTGGTCGGCGGCGAACTGGCGCATCGAAGCGGGTTCCTGCCCCGCATCACCGGCTTTATCGCCATCGGCTTTGTTCTTGGCCCGAGCGTGGCCGGACTGGTCACCCCGGAGATGCTCGACGGCGCGCAGGTCTTCGTCGATGTCGCCCTCGGCCTGATCCTGTTCCAGCTCGGGCGGCTGCTCGACCTGTCGCTGGCCTGGCGGGAGCGCCCGTTGCTGGCTGCCGCGGTGGCCGAGGCCGGCCTGGCCTTTGCCGCGGTGTTCCTGATCCTGATGCAGTTCGACATCGCGCCCATCCAGGCGGCGGTGGCTGCCGCCATCGGCATTTCGTCCTCACCGGCGGTGGTGCTGCTGGTGGTGCGCGAACTCGGCGCCAAGGGGCCGTTGACCGATCGCAGCCTGATGCTGGTGGCGATGAACAACATCTTCTCCTTCCTTGCCTATACCGCGCTGCTGCCCTTCATCCACTACGCGCACAACTCGGGCTGGGAGATCGCCGTGCTCGAGCCGCTCTATGTGTTGGGCGTGTCGGTGGGGATCGCTGGGGTGTTCTCCTGGTTGCTGCTGCAACTGGCGCGCCTGCTGCCGAAGGAGGAGACCACCCAGTTCGCGTTGCTGATCGGCATGATCGTCGGCACCGTCGGCGTCGCCCAGCTGGCCAATGGCTCGATGCTGCTGAGCCTGCTCGCGCTGGGCGTGATGACGCGCAATCTGGATCGCCAGTCGCATGTGCTGCCGGTCGATTTCGGCAGCGGCGGCGAGATTTTCTTCGTGATTCTCTTCGTGGTGGCAGGGGCGCGCCTGCATCTGTCCGATCTGAGCTCGGCCGGTTTCGCCGCCGTCGCCTTCGTGCTGGCCCGCTTCGTGGGCAAGAGCCTGGGCGTGATGATCCTGACCCGCGGTGGGATGAACGTGCGCCAGTCGGCACTGACGGGGCTGACCCTGCTGCCGATGGCCGGCATGGCGATCGGGCTGACGCAGATGACGGCGGCACGCTATCCGGAGTTTGCCGCCACCTTGTCGGCCATCGTGCTCGGCGCCATCGTCATCCTCGAGACGATCGGCCCGGTGCTGACCGAATACGCGCTCAAGCGCAGCGGCGAGGTGCCCGGTGTCGGTCGCGGCGGGGCCTCCGATGATGCCACCCATGATGCGTTGGCTCCGCTGAGTGTGCCGCCGATCGATCCGCCTGTGCCGGAGAACAAAGATGCGTAATGTCCTGCTGACCGTGTCGGTGGTGCTCGCCGCGGTCTTCATGCTGCAGAATTTCCATTCGATCGAGTTGAGTTTCGTTGTCTGGCGGATCCAGACCTCGGTGGCGATGGCACTGCTCTGGGCCGTTGCGCTCGGTGGCCTGATCGGCGTGCTGGCGATGCTGCCGTGGACCCTGCGCACGCGCCGTGAGGCGCGCCAGGTGCGCCATCAACTCGATGCGGCGGCCGCCTTGCCGAAGCCCTCATCCACCACGCCACCGCCACCCCCGCGCCAGCCGCCGGAGACGCCGCAATGATGGCCCTGACGTAATTGTCGCCACTCCCGCGGGCATCCGTTTGCCGGCGCTGATGGGTGCGCTGGAGGTGCGTGTCAGCCGCGAGGCGCTGGCGTGGCCTGCGTTACCAGTTGCGGCGGATGCGGTTGCGGTGCTGGACGTCGCTGGGCAGCAGCTTCTGCATGGCTTCGAAGCGCGCCTCGAGCAGTTTGGCGGCCTCGTCGAAGCTGCTGCGCGGTAGCTGCGGCAGCTCGCTCAGGCGGGCGATGAGGCGGGCGAGCAACTCGATGTGATGCTTGCGCTGCTGGCTGTCGGCCGGCAGGAAGACGCCCAGGCCTGCTTTTTCGAGGGTATCGAGCACCTTGAGCCGACGCTCGACGCGGCGCAGATAGCGGCTCTGAGGGTCGTGGGCGACAGACGGTGTCGGATCCGGCATGACGGGCCTCCTTGGTGCGGAAATCGGCAGGGTTCGGCCCCGCAGCGGGGCGACCGAGCTGTCGAAGCTAGCACAAGGTGCCCGGGGCCGGCGCCACTTTCCCGCTGCCCGGCGGGCAGGGGGCGCCGGCCGGGGCGGTTGGCCGTTCAGGCGTGGTGAATGGTGGTGCCGAGCAGGGCCAGGAACTGGGCGATCCACTGCGGATGCGCCGGCCAGGCGGGGGCGGACACCAGGTTGCCGTCGGTCATGGCGCTGTCGACCGCGATCTCTTCGTAGTGCCCACCGGCGGCGCGCACATCGGGCCCGCAGGCCGGGTAGGCGGTGCAGTGCTTGCTGCGCAGCACGTCGGCCGCGGCCAGCACCTGCAGCCCGTGGCACACCGCGGCAATCGGCTTCCGGGCCTGGTCGAAGTGGCGCACGATGTCGAGCACTCGGGTGTTGAGGCGGATGTATTCGGGGGCTCGTCCGCCGGGGATGCACAGGCCGTCGTAGTCGGCTGGGTCGATGGCGTCGAAGCTGGCGTTGAGGGTGAAGTTGTGGCCTCGCTTTTCGCTGTAGGTCTGGTCGCCCTCGAAGTCGTGAATGGCCGTGGCGATCTGCTCGCCAGCCTGTTTGCCGGGACACACGGCATGGACGGTGTAGCCGACGGCCAGCAGGGCCTGAAAGGGCACCATCAGTTCGTAGTCTTCGACGAAATCGCCGGCCAGTATCAGAATCTTGCGTGTCATTGTGGTCTCCTCCTGAAGGGTGGGCGCCGTGCGGTGATGACATCGTCGCGGCGGCAACTACACTGTAGGGAGTCGACGGTTCGTTGGGGTAGTAGCGAGGTGCTACAAGGAGTCGCCATGTGCAATCTGTATTCGGGGCAGGACCCGGCCAACTATGAAACCGTGAAGCGGTCGGTGCGCCTCAACGGCCATGTCACCAGTGTGGCGCTGGAGCGCCAGTTCTGGGACATCCTCGAGCGGTTGGCGGCTACCGAGGGTTTCAGCCTGCCGCAGTTTCTCGCTAGGCTGCACGAAGAGCAGCTGGCCCGGCATGGCGATGTCAGCAACTTTTCATCGTTGTTGCGGGTGGCGTGCACCATCTATCTGAGCCGCGGTGAGCGCGCCTCGGATGAGGTGGCGGCCGAAGCGGCCTGAGGGCAGGCTCAGGCCGCCTGTGTGGGGCAGGGTGTGCCCGGCGGCTGTGCCGAGGGGCGACCAATGAGATAGCCCTGGGCATAGTCGATGCCGATTTCCTCCAGCAGGGTGAGGATCTCGGCGTTCTCGACAAATTCGGCGATAACCTGGATGTCGAGCTGGCGGGCCAACGCAGTGATGCTGCGCACGAAGACCTGGTCACGGTCGTTGTGGAGCATGTTGGCCACGAAATCCCCTTCGATCTTGAGGAAGTCGAAGGTGAAGTTGCGCAGGTAGTGGAAGGAGGAGAAGCCTGAGCCGAAGTCGTCGATGGCCAGCTTGAAGCCTTCCGAGCGCAGCTCGGACAGGAAGCGCTGCATCAGGCTGAGGTTCTTGACGGTGTCGCGCTCGGTGATCTCGAACACGATGCGCTCGGGCGGGAAGCCCGAGGTGGCGACGATGCTGCGCAAGGTGGCGGTGAATTCCGACAACACCAGCGCGCGCGGCGACAGGTTGAAGAACAGGTAGCCGTCGTATCCGATGCCGGCCACCTGGGCCAGCGCAGCCTCGATCACGATGGCGTCGAGCCGGTGGATGACACCGACCTCCTCGGCGATTTCGATGAACTGGTCGGCGCGAATCACCTCGCCGTTGATCTCCATGCGCGAGAGCACTTCGACCGCCGCCACCCGTTTGTTGGCAATGCCCATGATCGGCTGGAAGTACGGGGTGATGCGTTTTTCTTCGACCGCGGCCAGCACGGCGACGCCCATTCCGACAGATCGCGGAAGACGGTCATCACGTCGGCGTTGGTGGGCAGGCGGACCCGCTCCTTGCCTTCGGCCTTGGCGCGATACATCATCGAGTCGGCAAACAGGAAGAGGTCTTTCGGGTCGGCCGCGTGGTCAGGATAGACCGCCACGCCGATCGATGCCGAGGCGTGCAGGCGGTCGCCGTTCTTGGCTTCGATCGACACGCTGCGTGCCACCTCCAGCACCCGTTGCGCCACCGTGTAGCCCTGCTCCATGTCGGCCTCGGGCAGCACCACGACGAACTCGTCGCCGCCGTAGCGGGCGAAGATGTCGCCCGGGCGCAGCGCCTCGCCGACTCCGGTAGCGAACTGCTGCAGGAAGCGGTCGCCACAGGCGTGGCCGTAGTGGTCGTTGATCAGCTTGAAGTTGTCGAGGTCGAGCAGTAGCAGGGTGAAGGGCGTCGAATGACGCTGGCTGCGGCCGACTTCATAGCCCAGCAGTTCCCAGAACACGCGCTGGTTGTAGAGGCCGGTGAGCGGATCGCGGGTGGCGTAGTACTCCAGATCGCGGGTGTATTTGTGGATGGCCTTGATCGAGCCGACGACGTTGAGCAGGGTCGACAGGATGCTCTCGAGGACCAGCATGTGGGTCTGGTCGGTGAGGGTGTCGGCATGCACGCCGATGCCGACGATGCCACCGATCTTGGGCTGTTCGACAAACAGCGATTTGACCTTGAGCGCCAGCTCGGTGGCGTCGACCTCGGCCGATAGCGCGGACTCGCTGTCGTGATGGTGGCGCAGCGTGACCTCGGCCGGGCCGGACAGCCGGGGGTGATGCGTCACCGCATCGGCGATCTGTTGCTCGATCATCGTGCGCAGGGTGTCCGTTGGCCGGCCGTGCCAGAACACCTCCACGTCAAAGGCTTCGTCGTCGATCTGGAACACCGAGAACAGCACGTGGACTTCGATCACCGCGTTGATGTCGGTGAGCAACTGATTGACGTATTCACGCCAGTCGCGGATGACCTCGGAGGTAATGACGAATTTCTCGAGCAGCCCGATCTCGAACAGCAGGATGTCCTTGTCTACCGCGATCGAGCGCAGGCGCATGGCCAGCGTGCCCAGTGCCTGCTGGATGCGGACGATTTCGGCAAAGGGCTGGGTGTCGGTCGGATGGCTCAGTGCCTTGAGGTCGGCGATGCTGCCGATGGTATTGACCTGTTGCTCGACGGCTTCGACGCTGTGTCCGATGCGGCGGCTGACCCACCACACGCCGCCCGCGGCGATGCCGATGCCCAGCAGGATGCTCGGCATGGCACTGAAAAAGAAAGCCCACAGGGCTTCGGAGACCACTTGCGACAGCGGTGCCCGCACCTCGATGGCGCCGAGCACCTGGCCTTCGTGTGCCAGGTTGTGGCAGCTCAGGCAGCGCGCTTCGGCGATGAGCGGGAAGACGCTGCGCAGATTGCCGTTGGCGGCCTGTTCGCGCGGCTCACCGGAGGTGAGGACGTCGCGCAGCAGCGGATCGGCGGCGCGGTCGGCCGGGGTGGCGCCGGGCGCCGCCGTGTTGTGGATGCGGATGGTGGTGTCGGGGTTGCTCGCGCGCAGGGCTGCGTTGAAAGCGCGCGCCTGGTCCGGATACCACCCGGTGTTCATCACCTCATAGAGCATGGCCTGCGTCAGGCGGGCGCTTTCCTCGGCCTGGTGGCGGGCATGGCGGGTCAGCGTCTCGTTGAACCCGCTGCCAACGGCATACCAGCTTCCGCCGACGAAAACGAGCCCGACCAAGGCCGAGGTCAGCAGGATGAAGAGGCGGATGCTCATGGTGCGGCCGTGGGCGAGAAACGGGGATTCAACGCTACCCGGCCGGCCGTGGGATGAATTTGCGATGAATCAAATATTTCGTTACATCCGCCTGGGGGCGCGGTATTTCAAGGGGTTTGTGCGATACGTGCCAGTATGGGCGCGAGGTAGGTTCCGGTGTGGCTACCGGGGGTCGCGGCGAGGGTCTCCGGGGTGCCGGCGGCCAAAATGGTGCCGCCGCCGTTGCCGCCTTCCGGCCCGAGGTCGATCAGCCAGTCGGCGGTCTTGATCACGTCGAGGTTGTGCTCGATCACCACCACCGTGTTGCCGTGGTCGCGCAGCCGGTGCAGCACCGCCAGCAGCATTTCGATGTCCTGGAAATGCAGGCCGGTGGTCGGCTCGTCGAGGATGTACAGCGTGCGGCCGGTGTCGCGCTTGGACAGCTCCAGCGCCAGCTTGACCCGCTGCGCCTCGCCGCCCGACAGCGTAGTGGCGCTCTGGCCAAGGCCGATGTAGCCCAGGCCCACGTCGTCCAGCGTCTGCAGCTTGCGCGCCACCGCCGGCACCGGCGCGAAGAACTCCAGCGCCTGTGAGACGGTCATCTCCAGCACGTCGTGGATGGTCTTGCCCTTGTAGCGCACGTCGAGCGTCTCGCGGTTGTAGCGCTTGCCGTGGCAGACATCGCAGGGCACGTACATGTCCGGCAAAAAATGCATCTCGACCTTGATCAGGCCGTCGCCCTGGCAGGCTTCGCAGCGCCCGCCCTTGACGTTGAACGAGAAGCGCCCCGGCCCGTAGCCGCGGGTGCGCGCTTCGGGTACGCCGGCGAACAGCTCTCGGATCGGCGTCAGTAGGCCGGTGTAGGTGGCCGGGTTGGAGCGCGGCGTGCGGCCGATGGGCGACTGGTCGACGTTGATGACCTTGTCGAAGAAGGCCAGCCCGTCGACGCTGTCGTGCGCCGCCGGCTCGGCATTCGAGCCATACAGATGGCGCGCCGCGACGGCGTACAGGGTGTCGTTGATCAGGGTGGACTTGCCCGAGCCGGACACCCCGGTGACGCAGGTGAGCAGACCCACCGGCAGGTGCAGGTCGACGCCCTTGAGGTTATTACCGCGGCAGCCGCGCAGCACCAGTTCGCGGTCCTCACGCGGTGCGACACGCCGGGCCGGGATGGCGATCGATCGCCGCCCCGACAGGTAGGCGCCGGTGAGCGAATCGGGGTGGTGGAGGATGTCTTCCGGCAGCCCCTCGGCCACCACCTGGCCGCCATGTGCACCGGCACCCGGGCCCATGTCGACCACATGGTCGGCGGCGCGGATGGCGTCTTCGTCGTGCTCGACCACGATCACCGTATTGCCCATGTCGCGCAGGCGCTTGAGCGTGCCGAGCAGGCGGTCGTTGTCGCGCTGGTGCAGGCCGATGGAGGGTTCGTCGAGCACGTACATCACGCCGGTCAGGCCCGAGCCGATCTGGCTCGCCAGGCGGATGCGCTGCGCCTCGCCGCCGGAGAGCGTGTCGGCCGAGCGCTGCAGGGTGAGGTAGTCGAGGCCGACGTTGATCAGGAAGTGCAGGCGGTTGGTGACTTCGCGCACGATCTTGTCGGCGATCTGGGCGCGGTGGCCGGTCAGCTGCAGAGTTTCGAAGTAGTGCGCGCAGTCGGCCAGCGGCAGGTGGCTCAGCTCGGGCAGCGTGCGCGTGCCGATGCGCACGTGGCGGGCCTCGGCACGCAAGCGGGCGCCGGCGCACACCGGGCAGGTCTGGGTGCCGCGCAGCTTGGCCAGCTCCTCGCGCACGGCCAGCGAATCGGTCTCGCGATAGCGCCGCTCGAGATTGGGGATGATGCCTTCGAAGGGGTGCTCCTTGAGCACCGCGCGGCCGCTGTCCGACAGGTAGCGGAAGGCGATCGCCGTCTTGCCGCTGCCGTGCAGCACCACCTGTCGCACCGCCTCGGGCAAGTCCTCAAAGGGCGCCTCGATGTCGAACTGGTAGTGCTTGGCCAGTGAGGTGAGCATCTGGTAGTAGAACTGGTTGCGCCGGTCCCAGCCGCGGATGGCGCCACCGGCCAGCGACAGCGCCGGATGCGCCACCACGCGCTGGGCGTCGAAGAACTCCATGGCGCCCAGGCCGTCGCACTTGGGGCAGGCGCCGGCCGGGTTGTTGAAGGAGAACAGGCGCGGCTCCAGTTCGGCCAGCGCGAAGCTGCACACCGGGCAGGCGAAGCGGGACGAGAACAGGTGCTCGGCACCGCTGTCCATCTCCAGCGCGATGGCACGGCCCTCAGCGTGGGTGAGCGCGGTCTCGAAGGACTCGGCAAGGCGCTGGCGGGCGTCGGTACGCACCTTGAGGCGGTCGACCACCACGTCGATGCTGTGGCGCTTGTTCTTGTCGAGCTTGGGGGCGGCGTCGAGGTCCACCACCTCGCCATCGATGCGTACCCGCACGAAGCCCTGGGCGCGCAACTCGGAGAGCAGGTCGGCCTGTTCACCCTTGCGGTTGGCCACCACCGGCGCGAGGATCATCAGCTTGGTGTCTTCGGGCAGCGCCAGCACATGGTCTACCATCTGGCTCACGCTCTGCGCCTCGAGCGCATGCTCGGGGTGGTCGGGGCAGTAGGGCGTGCCGGCGCGGGCGAAGAGCAGGCGCAGGTAGTCGTGGATCTCGGTGACCGTGCCCACGGTCGAGCGCGGGTTGTGGCTGGTGGCCTTCTGCTCGATGGAGATCGCTGGGCTGAGGCCCTCGATGAGATCCACATCCGGTTTTTCCATCAACTGCAGAAACTGCCGCGCGTAGGCCGACAGCGACTCTACATAGCGGCGCTGCCCCTCGGCATAGAGCGTGTCGAAGGCCAGCGAGGACTTGCCCGAGCCCGACAGGCCGGTGATCACCGTCAGCCGGTTGCGTGGCAGGTCGAGGTCGATGTTCTTGAGATTGTGGGTGCGTGCACCGCGAATTCGAATGTTGTCCATGCCAGGCTTCGTGACCGAGTTTGGGCTGCACCAGGGCAGGTCGATTGAGATCTCGCCGGCCAGCCTGTCAGTCGATCGTGCACTGCAGCCCGCCGGGCGCAACCTGCTAATATACGCAATTCACTTCGCCCGGACCAAGTTTCGTCCCCCATGGCCGATACCGATACCATGACATCCGCCGAACGGCGCACCGGCGCGTCGCTGGCAGGCATTTTTGGCCTGCGCATGCTCGGCCTGTTCCTGATCCTGCCCGTGTTCGCGGTCTATGCGCGCGGCCTGCCGGGCGGCGACAACCTCACCCTGGTGGGGCTGGCGCTGGGTATCTACGGGCTCACCCAGGCGTGTTTCCAGATCCCCTTCGGCATCGCCTCCGACCGTTTCGGCCGCAAGCCGGTGATCATCTTCGGCCTGCTGCTGTTTGCCGCCGGTTCGGTGATGGCCGCGATGGCCCATAGCCTGCCGTGGATCATCGCCGGCCGCGCCCTGCAGGGCTCCGGCGCCATATCCGCGGCCGTCACCGCGCTGGCCGCCGATCTCACCCGCGAGCAACATCGCACCAAGGTGATGGCCATGATCGGCTCCAGCATCGGGCTGGTCTTTGCCGTGTCGCTGGTCGCCGCGCCCGTGCTGTACGCTGCCATCGGCATGGCCGGCATCTTCTGGCTGACGGCCGGGCTCGCGCTGCTGGCTATCGTGGTGCTGCGCCGCGTGGTGCCCAACCCGCCCCGGGTCGAGGCCAAGCCGGTGCGTTTTGCCGGCGTGCTGCGCGACACCCAGTTGCTGCGTCTCAACCTCGGCATCTTCACCCTGCACACGGTGCAGATGGCCATGTTCGTGGTGGTGCCGGCGGCGCTGGTGGCGCGCGGTAACCTGCCGGTCGCCGAACACTGGAAAATCTATTTGCCGGCGGTGCTGGTCAGCTTCGCGCTGATGATCCCCGCCATCATCGTGGCCGAGCGCAAGAACCGCCTCAAACCGATCTTCATGGCCGCCATCGCGCTGCTCTCGCTCACCCAGCTCGGTTTGCTGTTCGGCCGTGAGCAGGTGTGGCAGATGGCGGTGCTGCTGGTCGCCTTCTTCGTCGCCTTCAATATTCTCGAAGCCACGCTGCCCTCGCTGGTCTCGCGCGTCGCGCCGCCGGCCTCCAAGGGGGCGGCGCTGGGCGTGTACAACACCAGCCAGGCCTTGGGCCTGTTCCTCGGCGGCATGCTCGGCGGCTTGTTGAGCCAGCATCTCGGGCCAGACAGCGTGTTCGTGGTCACGACGCTCATGGCCCTGCTGTGGCTGGGTGTGGCCATGACCATGCTGCCGCCGCCCAAAGTGGCCGCGCGCAGCTACCCGATCGCCGCCACGGTAGACATCGATGCCGTACGCCGGCAAATTCTCGATTTGCCCGGCGTACGCGAAGCGGTCATCGAACATGATGCGCGCATGGCGCATCTCAAAGTCAATCTGGACCGGTGGGACGAATCCCGCCTGCGCCAACTCATCGGAGGAGAAGTCTGAAATGGCATCGGTCAACAAAGTGATTCTGGTCGGCAACCTGGGGCGTGACCCGGAGATCCGCTACGCCCCGTCCGGCGACGCCATCTGCAACGTCAGCATCGCCACCACGGACACCTGGAAAGACAAGCAGACCGGCGAGAAGAAGGAGGCGACCGAATGGCACCGCGTGGTGTTCTTCGGCAAGCTCGCCGAAATCGTCGGGCAATACCTCAAGAAAGGCCGCGCCATCTATGTGGAGGGCCAGTTGCGCACCCGCAAATGGCAAGACCAGAACGGCCAGGACCGCTACACCACCGAGATCCGCGCCACCGAAATGCAGATGCTCGGCGGTCGTGACAGTGGCGGCAGCGGTGGCGACGCACCGATGGACGACGGCGGCTACGACCAGCGCCCGGCCAGCCGCCCGGCGCCGCAACAGCGCCCGCAGCAAGGTGGGGGCAACAAGCCGGCACCGGCCAGCGGCTCGGGCGGTGGGTTTGGGGATTTTGACGACGATATTCCGTTCTAGGGCCGGATAAGCAGCAAGTAGTCAGCAATAGGAACGGAGCCATTGAGGTGGCTCCGTTCTTTGCATTGGTACGCGGCGGAAAATACGCTGATGACATAGTTGTTTTTTGTCTATGATGAAGGAGTCATTTTTTTAACGATGTGATGCCATGTCCCCATTTCGTCTCAAACGTTCGCTTGCCGCGTCCGTATGGGTATTAGCTTGTCTGGCTATTGCGTATCTTCTACTGCCGGCGCACGCAGTCGCCAAGCCAACAATCGCAGCGCTTCACCTCCAAACGTTGCGCGAGCTGGCGGCGCTACCCGATTCGCAAATCGATCTGCTGCGCATCAAACTGACCATTGATCGCATGATCGATCCCGCTATCGACATCGACGCTGAAGTAGCGCGTGTCGAGGCAATGACAGTGGAACTGGCGGGGCAAGTCCCGCTATTGGCGTCGAGCCGGGTCAAGCTCGATGTGCTCCGCCGTTATGTGTACCAGCCCGGCCCCTGGAATCAGCATCGCAGCTTCAGCTATGACCTCGGCGACCCGTTTGGTCGCGTGCTCCGCAACAAACTACTGCCCACGTACCTGAACTCCCGAAAAGGGAACTGCGTCTCGATGCCCATCCTGTTTCTCGCACTCGGAGAACGGATAGGACTCGACCTGAGTCTTGCTACTGCGCCCGAGCACATCTTCATCAAGTTCAGGGATGACGACGGCGCGCTCTACAACCTCGAGACGACCAGCGGCGCGGGCGTCACGCGGGACCTCTGGATGCGCAAACAGCTACCGATGACCGACGCGGCAATCAACAACGGAATTTACATGCGTCCGCTGACAAAACGGGAAGCCATTGGTGTCCTGGCCGACGTGCTGCTTGCCCATTACAGGAACCAGAGGCAGACAGATGCCCGAATCGCCCTGGCCAGGCTGATGCTCGAGATCGACCCGAGGGACGTGCGCGCAATGCTCGCGCTTCGTGCCGCTTACCACTACATGTGGGCCACAGAGTTCGTCGAAAAGTACCCCACGCCCAACGATATTCCCATCCCCGAGCGTCCGCGCTTTGTCGAACTTGAGCGCAGTCTTCTAGCCTGGCAACGCAAGGCTGAGGCGCTGGGCTGGCGCATGCCGCCAGAAACATATCAATGACCGGCCAAACTTTCTGTGTGGATGCCTCATCATGAATAAATTCTTGTTTTTACTGGCTGTTGTTGTCTCGCTGCTCGGCGTGGGCGGCGAGGTTCAGGCCCGGTACATCCAATCGGATCCCATCGGGCTTCAGGGAGGGAGTAATACTTACGGCTATGTTGGTGGGAATCCGTTGAGTTACAACGACCCGCAGGGACTCATGCAATCGAACGGGAGCAATGTGCCCGGTGGTCCCATTTGGGGAGGGCGAAGCGCTGGGGGATATGGAGGCGGTTCCAGTGCGATAGGAGTGTCCAGAGGAGCTAGCGGCGGCAGCGCTTCCCCCCGATTCTGCCCTCCTGACCGCGTAATCGTCGATAGCAGAGGAAATGCTATCCCACTCAAACCAGGCGAATACATAACTGGTTCAAAAGATGGGGTTTGGCGGCAGGTCAGAGACCCGCAAGGAAATCCGACTGGGATGCGAATGGATGGACCTCACAGCCCCAACACTCATGCAGATCCACGCGCACTGCAACCTCATTCGCATGTTCCGGGAGTTACGAACTCGGACGGGACTCCTTGGCTACCGGTGAAACCATGAAGTACGACTACGGCTCTTCAGTACGGATTGTTTGTCCTGAAACCTCTCAGCACTATACTGGGAGTGTTTGTGGATTCCGCGAGATTGTCACGGCAGAGACGGCTGAAAAATTTCGAGTACCGATCGGCACCATATTGGTGCTGGTCGAACGAAGCGATGGAGCAGCCATCGAAGTTCCCGAAGATAACTTGGAGCCACTTGCCTAATATGCCGGCCGAAGGCCGGAGATATGGGGTGGTCGTGGATTGATCAATGGCGCACCGAGTGCGATTTGCCGGTGCTCCCGGATTCCGCGGCGCTGCATCCGGACTTGTATGTTATCGATGCTCCCTTGTTCTCAACGCGCAACCATCGCCACAGCCATCCGCCGCAATCCCTCGTCCAGCGTTTGGCGCGGGCAACCGAAATTGAGGCGCACGAAGCCCGGCGGGGCGCCGAAGTGGCGACCGTCGGAGAGGCCGACGCCGTGGTCTTCGAAGAAGGCGGCGGGGTCGGTGAGGCCGGCGTCGCGGCAGTCGATCCAGGCCAGATACGTGGCTTCGGGGCGGGTGGTGCGCAGGCCGGGCAGGGCGGCGACGGCGTCGACGACGCGCTCGCGGTTGCCGCGCAGGTAGTCGATGAGCGCGCGGCGCCAGGGTTCGCCGTCGCGGTAGGCGGCCTCCGTGGCGACCAGGCCGAGCACATTGGGATGCGGGATGAGGCCGCGCATGGCGTGCAGGTAGCGCTTGCGCAGGCGCGCATCGGGGATGATGGCAAAGCTGGCGTAGAGCGGGGCGATGTTCCAGGTCTTGCTCGGCGCCATGAGGGTGATGCTGCGCCGGGCGATGGCCTCGTCGAGCGCGGCGAGGGGGGTGTGGGTGCCGTCGAGCACGAGGCCGCAGTGGATGTCGTCGGAGCAGATGATGAGGTCGTGCCGCTCGGCGCGCTCGGCCAGGGCGGTCAGTTCGTCGCGGGTGAACACGCGACCGACCGGGTTGTGCGGGTTGCACAGCAGGAGCATGCGGGTGTGCGCGTCGATAGCGGCGTCGACCGCGCCCCAGTCCCAGCCCCAGTGATTGTCCTCCTCGACCAGCGCGACGGCCTGCAGCGTGCGCCCGGTGTTGGCCGGCGCGTGCAAAAAGGGTGGGTACACCGGCGTGGCGGTGAGCACGCCGTCGCCCGGCTCGCCGGCGATGGCGCAGGCGACATTGAAACCGGTGACCACGCCGGGCAGCCAGACCAGCCAGTCGGCATCGATGCGCCAGCCGTGATCGCGCTCGAGGCTATGTACGACGGTGTCGGTCAGCGATGGCCAGGGGCCGGCGTAGCCGAACACCTTCTGGTCGATGCGTGCGTGAAGCGCGTCGAGGATGGGCTGCGGGGTGGCGAAGTCCATGTCGGCCACCCACATGGGCAGGATGTCGCGGCCGGCGTAGCGCGCCCATTTTTCGTCGGGGATGGCGCGGCGGTCGATGACGGTGTCGAAGTCGAAGATCGGGGTGGTCATGGGCGGAGCGAGGGTGGACGGGATGGCCCGAGTGTAGGGAGGTGGGGCCGTCGGTGTCACGCGCACATGGGCCCGGAAGACCAAAAAATCGTCAGGCGCGGTGGGTGTTGGCGGTGGCCGTGGTGCAGGTTGGCAGGGTGGGCGGCTTGCCGCCGACCCGACGACCATGATCGCGACGTCTTTGCCAGGGCGAAAGGCGGGTTTCAACCCGCCATTGGTGCTTGGCCGGATCGTCCCAAGGATGTCCGCCCCCCTCGGGGGGCAGCGAGCGACGCGAGCGTGGGGGCCCGGTCATCCGCCGGGCCGTCCCAAGGATGAGCGCCGCCCCCTCGGGGGGCAGCGAGCGACGCGAGCGTGGGGGCCCGGTCATCCGCCGGGCCGTCCCAAGGATGAGCGCCGCCCCCTCGGGGGGCAG
>NZ_JBKEAA010000013.1:0-107754 GCF_047971665.1 Castellaniella sp.
AGCATCGACCAGGTCGACAACGCGATCGCGCAGATCGAGGAAAGACTACTGACCTCGGGAGAGCGGTACATGCCCTACGGCAAAAGGTGAGAGCTTGTCATGCGCGAACTCAAAAAGCTCGACAAGGTGGCCTATATCCGCTTTGCCAGCGTGTACCGCAGCTTTGAAGACGTTGACGAGTTCAAGGCGCTGGTCGATGAGGTCAAGCGCTGAGCCAAGCGCCAGCGCCCTGCCGGCAACCCAACCGGCTTATTGCCGTCCCGTTGAACCGTAGCCGCCTGCCGCGCGTTCGCTCGTCTGGGCAAATGCCTCCACCACACGGAACTGCGCCTGCAGCACCGGCACAATCACCATCTGTGCAAGGCGCTCCATCGGTTGCAGCGTAAACACCGTATTGCTGCGGTTCCACGCGCTAACCATCAGCTCCCCCTGGTAATCGCTGTCGATCAGGCCGACCAGGTTGCCCAGCACGATGCCATGCTTGTGTCCGAGGCCGGAACGCGGCAGCAACAGGGCCGCATAACCCGGATCGCGCAAATGCACCGCCATGCCGGTGGGCACCAGTTGCCACGCATTGGGCTCCAGCACCAGCGGTTCGACAATGCAAGCGCGCAGATCAAGGCCAGCGCTACCGGGCGTGGCGTAGGCTGGCATGTGTTGGCGGATGCGTTCATCCAGAATCTTCAGTTCGAGTTCCATGTCTGCCCCTGCAACAACGTGCAAACACCACAAACAATAAAGCCAGTGCTTGCAGGCAAGGCACTGGCTTGGAGGGCGAATACACCGAAACTGGAGCGGGAAACGAGTCTCGAACTCGCGACCTCAACCTTGGCAAGGTTGCGCTCTACCAACTGAGCTATTCCCGCGTTCCTAGCCATTCAGCTAAGCTTTGCATTATATGATGTACTTTTACGTCCGTCAAATCCGTGGCGTGTTCCACTTTAATTTTCTGGCCGAGGCATCAACCCCTTCGGGGCTTCTGCCGATACACAATCAGGCAAGAGGCAGAACTATAAGATACACGGTCAGAGTCTGTCAAATCGGTGGTCCTGGTGGTCCCGACGGTGGTCCCGACTGCGTTCATCGGTCGGCCGGCTGCGTCCGGATCCGTGGCGCGCGGTATCCTTACGCCTTTGCATCCGCTTGAGTGCCGACCGCTTCCATGCCTGCCCAGCCGCTCGTTTTTACCGATCAGGATCTGCACGCCAGCAATACCCTGGGCCTGCCCGCGCGCGCGGGCCTGGCGGTCCTGGAGGACGAGTCCGTCATCCCCGCGTTTTGCAAAACGCTGGCTGCGGGGCGGCAGCAGGCCGAGGCGCCGGTGTTCGTGCTGGGAGGTGGCAGCAATCTGGTGATGGATGCGCGGCCACGTCATCGTGTGCTGCGCGTGGCCTTGCGCGGGATCCGCCTGTGGCAGGAGACCGCCGACCACTGGATCGTCGAGGCCGCTGCGGGGGAATCCTGGCATGGTTTCGTCGATCACTGCCTGGCGCAGGGCTGGCCGGGGCTGGAAAACCTGGCGCTGATCCCGGGGACCGTGGGCGCGGCGCCCGTGCAGAACATCGGCGCCTATGGGCTGGAACTGGATCAGCGCCTGCATTCCGTGGTGGTCTGGGATCTCCAGGCGGGTCGGGAAAGCACGTTGCCGCCGGATGCGTGCGGCTTTGCCTACCGCGACAGTCTGTTCAAGCGCGATGGGGCAGGGCGCTGGCTGATCGTGCGGGTGCGCTTCCTGCTGCCCAAGGCCTGGACGCCGCGCCTGGATTATCCCGATCTGCGCGATCATCCTGGGTTGCGGAGCGTCGGAGCCGGCGGGCCGGGTGCCCCTTCCCCGCGCCGGATCTTCGAGGCGGTGTGCGATATCCGTCGTCGCAAGCTGCCCGATCCGGCCGTGCTGGGAAATGCCGGCAGCTTTTTCAAGAATCCGGTGGTTGATGCGGATCAGGCGGCGCGATTGCGGCAGCGGTTCCCCGACCTGCGCGTCTATCCCCAGGCTGACGGGCGAGCCAAGCTGGCGGCGGGCTGGCTGATCGAGCAGGCGGGCTGGAAGGGACGGCGTCTCGGGCCCGTGGGCATGCACGCGCGTCAGGCGCTGGTGCTGGTCAACCATGGCGGAGCGCAGGCGGATGACGTGCGGGCGCTGGCGCGGGCCGTGCGCGCCGATGTGCGGAGACTTTTCGAGGTGGACTTGGAGCAGGAGCCCGTGATTCTGGACTGAGCGCGGCCGCCGGTTGTTTCCCGGTCCTTTGCCGCCGGTCCTTTGCCGCCGGTCCTCCGGCGGCTATTTGCCGATCATGCGCCGGTCATTTTCACCCTTCTTGCGCCGACCAGGCGAATCCGGGGCCGTGCGCGGCGGTCAGGTGGCCAGCACATCCTGCATGTCGAACAGGCCGAATTCGCGGCGGGCCAGATAACGCGCGGCGCGCAGGCTGCCCTGGGCATAGGTGGCCCGGCTGCTGGACCGGTGGCTGATCTCGATGCGTTCGCCGGTGCCGCAGAAATACACGGTGTGGTCGCCGACGATGTCGCCGCCACGCAGCACGGAAAAACCGATGCGACCGGTCCCGCGCGGCCCTGTATCGCCGTGACGCACCCAGTCGGCGATGCCTTCCAGTGGCTGGCCCCAGGCGTTCGCCACGGCCTCGCCCATGGCCAGGGCAGTGCCGGATGGCGCATCGACCTTGTTGCGGTGATGGGCCTCGAAGACCTCGACGTCGTAGCCGCTGTTGAGCAGCCGGGCGGCCATGTCCAGCAGCTTGAGCGTGACGTTGACGCCCACGCTCATGTTGGGCGCGAAGACAATGGCGGTTTTTTGGGCGGCGGCGCGGATGGCCTGCTTGCCATCGGCGTCGAACCCGGTGGTGCCGATGACGCATTTGACGCCATGCTCCACGCAGGCGTCCAGATGCGCCAGGGTGCCTTCGGGACGGGTGAAGTCGATCAGGCAGTCAGCCGCAGCCAGGGTGTCCAGGCGATCGGTGATGCACACGCCGGTGTCGATGCCCAGCGGCGCGCCGGCATCCTGGCCGATGGCATCGCAGCCTGGGCGGTCCAGCGCGCCGGCCAGCGTGAGGTCCTGGGATTCCAGGACGGCCTGGATCAGCATGCGCCCCATACGGCCCGAGGCGCCCGCGATGGCGATCCGCATTATGGTTGTCCTTCCTGGGTGCCGGTGCCGCCGGACACGGCCTGGGGGGGCGGCGGTGATGCTTCATCGGTCGTCGACCTGCTTTCGGTGACCGGCGTCGCGTCCTCGATGGCCTGGCTGCTGGTCGAGGCGGCATCGTCCGTTCCCGGCGTCGCGGCCTGTTGCGTGTTGCCCCCGGCCTCCGCCGGCGGGATGGCCTCTTTGCCGCTGTCGGCCTTCTGGAAGGGCTGGCGGTCGGGCTGATCGTCGCCCGTCCAGCGTGTCAGCTGGTCGTTTTCGAACCAGACGGTGAACTTGCGCAGTTCGCCCGAACCATAACCGGGCTGGTTGTAATAGGGATAGTCCCAGCGGTCGGCATGGAAGATGTCCTGCAGCGTGGGGGTGCCCAGGACGAAGCGGACCTGGTCGCGGGTCATGCCGGTTTCGAGCTTGGCGACCTGCGCTGAGGTGATCCAGTTGCCCTGTTGAATCGTGGCCTTGTAGGGAAAGCCCCAGTTGGTCGAGCCGCAGCCCGCCAGCCCTAACGATAAGATGCTGGCGACCAGGAGCACGGTCAGCCTGTGGGAATGAGCGCTGGGTCGGATATGCACGAAGGTCCCCGTAGTAGATTCGGTGGCCGCGTATCTGCGGCCGCTAAAACCGCTATCATAAAGGTAATTCAGTTTTGCGCATGTGCGTGGCTGGGTGTGGCAGGTGTTCATCCCGCTTGCCTTGTACCGCATTCCTCGGGATACTTGAATCATGAATGATCAGATTGAACTCAAGACCATGGGCCTGAAGGCGACGTTTCCTCGCCTCAAGATCCTCGATGTATTTCGCAAGGCGGAAACCCGCCACCACAGTGCTGAAGACGTCTATCGGGCCCTGATTGCCGACGATGTGGATATTGGTCTGGCAACCGTGTATCGCGTGCTGACCCAGTTCGAACAGGCGGGCATCCTGCTGCGCAGCCAGTTCGATGGCGGCAAGGCGGTGTTCGAATTGAACGACGGGGATCACCATGATCATCTGATCTGCACCAATTGCGGCCGGGTGGTGGAATTCTCCGATGCGGAAATCGAAAAACGCCAGCATCGGGTGGCCAAGGACAATGGTTTCACCCTCGAAAGCCACCATATGATGCTCTACGGGGTCTGCCCGAAATGCTCGGGCATCAAACGGACCGCCTGATGCCGACGCATCCGTTCTGACACGGATGCGTCGATCCTGACCTTGATGCGTCAGCCTTGAACTGATGCGTCTGGCCTGACGCTAGCGCTGCCCGGATGCCAGCATTTCACGAGCGTGGGCGCGCGAGGCGTTCGTCATCTTCAGTCCGCCCAGCATGCGGGCGATTTCTTCCGTGCGGGATTCCTCGTCCAGCGGCTCGATGGCCGACAGCGTCCGGCCCTCGCGGGTGGCCTTGCTGACCTGAAAGTGCCGCGCGGCGCAAGCCGCGACCTGAGGCAGATGGGTCACGCACAGCACCTGATGGCGCATGCCCAGCTCGCGAAGCAGGCGGCCGACGACCTCGGCCACGGCGCCGCCGATGCCGGCGTCCACCTCATCGAAGATCAGCGTGGGGACCCGGGCTGCCTGGCTGGCGATCACAGACAGGGCCAGGGAAATGCGTGCCAGTTCGCCGCCCGAGGCCACCCGGGACAGCGGCCGGGACGGGACGCCTGCATGACCCGCCACCAGGAATTCGATGGTTTCCAGGCCATGCGCGCTGGGCTTGCCGTCGGCCAGAACGATCTCGAACACGCCGCCGTCCATGGACAGGGCCTGCATGGCGGCCGTGACCTGTGCGGCAAGTTGCGCCGCCATCGCCCGGCGCGCGTCGCCCAGGGCACGCGCCAGTTCCAGATAATGCGCCTCGGCCTGACGGCAGGCGTGTTCCAGCGCCTCGATGTCCTGTCCGGCCTCAGCCTCGCTCAGGCGGCCTCGCAGTGTGTCGAGGTGTTCGGCCAGGGCGTCGGGCTCGATGTGAAAGCGGCGGGCGGCCTCGAACATCCGGCTCATCCGGGCATCGGCCTGCGCCAGCGCGTCGGGGTCCGGCTCCAGCCGGTCGGCATAGGCGTTCAGGCCGGAGATGGTTTCGGCGCACAGGATGCGGGCCGATTCCAGCGTCTGGATGTGTTCCTCGAGCGTGGGGTCGTGCCGCACCAGGGCGTGCAGAGATTGGAGGGCGGCGTGCAGGGCCTGGGCCGCCGAGCCGGATTCACCGTCGAGCGCCTCGACGGCCTGACCGGCCCCGGCCAGCAGTGCCTGCGCATGCGCCAGACGGGACTGGCGGGCGCACAGTGTCGGCCATTCATCGGGTCCGGGCGCCAGTTCGTCCAGCCAGGCGACGTCGGCGGACAGCCGCTCCAGCAGGGCGGTCTGCCCGGCGGCATCGTCGCGGGCGTTTTCCAGCGCCGCCTGTGCCTGGCGCCAGTCGCTCCAGGCCTGTTGCACGGCGCGCGCCTGGTGGGTGTGCCCTCCCTGGGCGTCCAGCAGGTCGCGCTGGCTGGCGGATTGCAGCAGGCTCTGGTGGGCGTGCTGTCCATGAATGTCCACGAGCAGGGCGCCCAGGTCGCGCAATTGGCTCAGGGTGGCCGGAACCCCGTTGATCCAGGCCTTGCTGCGGCCTTGGGGGTCGATGACGCGGCGCAGGATCAGTTCCGGGCCTTCCAGGGCCTGTTCGGCCAGCCAGTCCGCCGCCGCCCCGGGGGCGTTGAAGACGGCGCTGATGTCGGTGCGCGCGGCATCCTGACGAATCAGGGTGGCGTCGCCCCGGCCGCCCAGGGCCAGCGCCAGCGCGTCGATCAGGATCGATTTGCCGGCCCCGGTCTCGCCGGAGAACACGGTGAAGCCGGCATCGAAGGCGATATCGGCCCGATCGACGATGACGAAGTCACGGATGTGCAGCGCGCGCAGCATGGGGATCGGCCCTATTGGTCGGGGTCGTCCCAGGGGTGCAGCATGCGGTTCCAGTTCAGCTTGCTGCGCAGCGTGGAGAAATAGCTGTAGCCCTGGGGATGCAGGAACCGGACGCGGTGCGGGCTGCGGCGGACGTCGATGCGGTCGCCTTCCTGGCAGTTGGACAGGGCCTGCATGTCGAAATGGACGCTGGCGCCCGACTCCACCCGGCCCAGGGCGCTGATGGTGATGTTCAGCACGCTGTCGTCGGGCAGGGTGATGGGACGGTTAGAGAGGGTCTGCGGGGCGACGGGCACCAGGACCAGGGCGTTGACCTGGGGGTGCAGGATCGGCCCGCCGGCCGACAGGGCGTAGGCGGTCGACCCCGTGGGCGTGGCGATGATCAGGCCATCGGCGCGCTGGCTGTGCATGAACGCGCCATTGCATTCGACGCGCAGTTCGATCATGCCGCCGCGTCCGGCGCGGTTGATGATGACGTCGTTGAGCGCCAGCCCGGAAAAGATGGTCTCGTCGCCGCGCATGACGCGGCCCTCGAGGAGTATGCGCTCGTCCTGGACGAAGGCGCCGTTCAGCACCCGGGTGATGGCCTCGTCGGCGCTGCCCAGGGGGATGTCGGTGATGAAGCCCAGCCGGCCATGGTTGATGCCGATCATGGCCACGCCGGAGGTCGCCAGCTGTCGCGCGGCGGCCAGCATGGTTCCGTCGCCCCCCATGATGATGGCCAGGTCGGCCCGTGCGCCGATGTCCGTGTACGAGGCCAGCGGGAAGTCGGCCACCCCGGTGTTGCGACCCGTGGCCGCTTCGACCAGGATGTCGCATCCCGCCGCAGACAGGGCCTGACCCAGTCTGCGCAGGGGCGCGTCCATGCCGCTGTCCTGGTGGCGGCCAATCAGGGCGACGGTCTTGAAATGCATGGGCGGGGGGCTCCCGGAATTTAGTGGAATAATAAGTGGTATCCGATTATAGGGGGATGGGGGCGTGACTGCCGATTTTGGCGGGCTGTTTTCGTCTCGCGCTGGACACTGGACATGGATGAACGAGCCAAGGCATTGCTGAAGACGCTGGTCGAACGCTATATCGCGGACGGCCAGCCCGTGGGGTCACGCACCCTGTCGAAGGTCTTCGATCTGTCGCCGGCCACGATCCGGAACGTCATGGCCGATCTGGAGGACCTGGGGCTGATTCACAGCCCGCACACCTCCGCCGGGCGCGTGCCCACGCCGCGCGGCTACCGCATGTTCGTCGACAGCCTGCTGACGGCCCGGTCCTACGAACTCAGCCCCGATCTGCAGATCGAAGACTGTCTGCCGGCGGCCGAACCCGGCCGCGCAGTGACCGCCGCCGCCTCGCTGTTGTCGAATCTGTCGCAGTTCGCGGGAGTGGTCCTCACGCCCAAGCGGACGCAGGTGTTCCGTCATCTCGAATTCATCCGCCTGTCGGACCGGCGCGTGCTGCTGATCATCGTCACGCCCAATGGCGACGTGCAGAACCGCATCCTGTTCGTGTCGCGTGAATACTCGGATGTCGAGTTGCTGGAGGCCTCCAATTTCTTCAATCAGCATTTCTCGGGCAAATCCTTCCACTCGGTCCGCCTGGCGCTGGCCGACGAGCTGACTTCGCTGCGCGCCGATATTTCCCGCCTGATGCAGCAGGCCGTGGATGCGGGCCTGGATTCCCAGGACACGGACGACGATTCGGTGGTCATCTCCGGCGAGGGCAAGCTGCTGGGCGTGTCCGAAATGACCGCCGATATGGACCGCCTGCGCCGCCTGTTCCAGTTGTTCGAGCAAAAGACCGACCTGCTGCATCTGCTGGATGTTTCCAGCCATGCCCAGGGCGTGCAGATCTACATCGGCGGTGATTCCCGCCTGGTGCCGCTCGAGGATGTGTCGGTCATCACCGCGCCGTACGGCGTGGACGGGCAGGTGATCGGCACGTTGGGTGTCATCGGACCCAGCCGCATGGCCTATGACCGGGTGATTCCCATCGTCGACATCACCGCCCGCATGCTGTCTAATGCGCTGGGGCAGGCATCCTCGTGAGGGGCGGGCCTCCTCCGGATTCTGCCCTCCTGTGATGTTTTCGTTCCTCGTGTGTTGACCATGAGCCGTTTTCTGCTCGAACCCCCCGATCCCAGTGCGCTTGATCCGGATGCGCCGCGGGCCGGCCGCGGGCCGCTGGGCGTGCTGCTGATCAATCTGGGCACCCCGGATGCGCCGACGCCTGCGGCCGTGCGCCGCTACCTGGGCGAATTCCTGTCGGATCCCAGGGTGGTCGAGCTGCCCGCCATGCTGTGGCAGGTCATCTTGCGTCTGTTCGTGCTGATGCGACGGCCGGCTGCGATCGCGCCGAAATATGCCCAGATCTGGCTCGACCGGGGCTCGCCTCTCCTGGTGCACAGCCAGGATCTGGCCGGGGCCGTGGCCGCCGTGTTGCGTGCCCAGGGGCTGGACGCGCGGGTCGGGCTGGCCATGCGTTATGGGCGGCCAGCGCTGGCCGACGCCCTGGATGCCTTGCGCGCGGCCGGATGTGGTCGTATTTTGGTGGTACCGATGTATCCCCAGTACGCGGCCAGCACCACGGCCACGGCCGTTGACGCCGTGGCGGCGCATCTGGCCCGGTTGCGCCACCAGCCCACCTTGCGCTTTCTGGACCGTTTTCCGACGGCGGACGCTTATGTGGATGCGCTGTGCCGTTCAGTGCGGGCACACTGGGATCGGGCCGGCACGCCAGATCGGTTGTTGCTCAGTTTCCATGGATTGCCCCAGCAGTCGGTGCGCCAGGGCGATCCCTATTTTCGCGATTGCCAGCAAACCGCCCGGGCGCTGCGTGAACGGCTGGGCGCCGATGGTGCGCGGCTGCATGTGGCCTTTCAAAGCCGTTTTGGGGCGGCGTCTTGGTTGCAGCCCTACACGCAGCCCACGCTGGAGGCCTGGGGGCGGGAGGGTGTTGGCACGGTGGATCTGATGTGCCCCGGCTTTTTGGCGGATTGTCTGGAGACGCTCGAGGAGATCAATATAGGCTGTCGCGAGGCATTTCTGGCAGCCGGCGGGCGGACGTTCCGTTACATCCCGTGCCTGAACGCCGACCCTGATTGGGCGCAGGCATTTGCCGGCCTGATCGCGGATAACCTGGCTGGCTGGACTTCCTCAGGCTGAGGCGCCGGGCGGCGGCTTCAAGACGATTGTGATTGATTTTGATTTCAGACAGTTATGCGTTTCCCATTACAGCAGTCATCTCACATCCAACACCCGGATACCACGAATATCCAGCGAGTTGGCGTCAATGGCGATCGGGCCTTTGCCGCCGTTGCCGCGTCCGGCATGCAGGCGCGGCTGTATCTGGCCCTGCTGGTCGAGCGCTTCCGCCGCTTCAATCAGAACACGTTCGGTCTGCCGTTTGGCGAATCCTGTCTGCAGGCCTGGTTGCGGCAGTGGCCAGGCGCCGCTCAGGTCGAGCGTTTCGGCTTGCCGCGCCACAACCTCGAGCGGCGCCTGGGCGGTGATGCGCTGACGCTCTGGGTGCGGCCCCGCGATCTGGTCCAGGATGCGAATCATGCGCCGCGCGGGCAGGGTCATCGACCCTCCTCGATGGCGCTGATCTGGGATGGCGACTGGGATCTGCGGCGTTCCGACTTGCGCTATGGCGTTGGCACGGAGCTCTCCGAGGTTCAGGATATAGTCACGCACCGGGACCGTCTGCAGGATTCACAGGTCTATCGCCGGTTCCTGCGGGCGTTGCAGGAGGGGCGGCCGCACCGGTCGCATCGTCAGGGCATCAGCCTGGATTCCGTGCCGCGCATCCGGACCTACCTGGAAATCTACCTGGGTTTCGTGGACGACATGGCTGCCGATGGCTATCAGCCCGAGCGGGCCACCGATCCCATTGGGGTGGTGATCTCGCGGCAAGGGCATGTCCTGAAATATCGGAATGGCCGGCATCGTCTGGCCATGACGCAATGGCTGGATCTGCCCTCGATTCCGGTCCGGGTGATGCATGTGCATCGTCTCTGGTGGAACCGGGTGGCCGATGGCGCCACGGGCCAGGCGGCCCTGGACCGCGTGTGCGCCGCGCTGTCCCAGTGCCAGCCTCAGTGGGTGCCTGCCGCGTCGGGAGCGCCCGGCCAGTCGGCGCAGCCTTACGTCCAATGGCCTGAATAGGCCGGCACGGCTCAGGGTCTGTTCGCACGCCTCGAGGAGATCGCGTTGCGCCCGAGCGCTGTCGAGCGCCTGGCGTGACCGGAGATCGCCCGTCTTGCGCGTGATCCCGGCAGGAGGGCGGCCGGCCTCTTGAAATCCCCACATTCCCCCCTATCTATTGATTCACCCGTATTTTCTGTTTTTGGAGAGTTCACCATGTCGGCACCCCAGGAAGACTTGGACCCGCAAGCCGCGCCGAGCGCCGAAACCCCGCCCCCGGCTCAGAAACCGGACGATGCGGCAGAATCCGCTGCCGAACCGTCCGTCGAGCAGCCGGGCGAAGACCTTGCCGCGTTGCTGGACGCCGCCCAGAAGCAGGTCGCCGATTACCACGATCAGCTGTTGCGCGCGCATGCCGAGGTCGAGAATGTCCGCCGGCGCGCCCAGGAGGATGTGGCCAAGGCCCGCAAATTCGGCACGGAGTCCTTTGCCGAGAGCCTGATTCCCGTGCGCGACAGCCTGGAGGCCGCGCTGGCCCAGGAAGATCAGACCGTCGAGGACTGGCGTGGCGGCGTCGAGGCCACCTTGCGGCAGCTGAATGCCGCTTTTGACCGCAACCAGATGCGCGAGATCGCGCCCGCGCCCGGCGAGGCCTTCGATCCGCATCGTCATCAGGCGATTTCCAATGTGCCTTCGGCGCACCCGCAGGGCACGGTCGCCCAGACCTTGCAAAAGGGCTACCTGATCGCCGATCGCGTTCTGCGCCCGGCGCTGGTCATGGTGTCGGCGGGTCCGGCCTGAAATACGCAGGCGCGGGGCTTGAAACCCGTTCAGGCAACCCCATATTTGTATCATCGGCGGTCATGAAATCCGCCCCGTCATTCAAACATCGACAGGATCCAACATGAGCAAGATCATCGGCATCGACCTGGGGACGACCAACAGCTGCGTCGCAGTGCTGGACGGCGCGAAGGTCAAGATCATCGAAAACGCCGAAGGCGCGCGCACGACGCCTTCCATTGTCGCCTACATGCAGGACGGCGAAATCCTGGTGGGCGCCCCCGCCAAGCGTCAGGCTGTCACCAACCCGAAAAACACCATTTTCGCGGTCAAGCGCCTGATCGGTCGCAAATTCGAGGAAAAGGCCGTCCAGAAGGACATCGACCTGATGCCCTACCGGATTCTCAAGGCCGACAATGGCGACGCCTGGGTCGAGGCCCAGGACAAGAAGCTGGCGCCTCCGCAGGTGTCGGCCGATATCCTGCGCAAGATGAAGAAGACCGCCGAGGACTACCTGGGCGAGGAAGTCACCGAGGCCGTGATCACGGTGCCGGCCTACTTCAACGACAGCCAGCGTCAGGCCACCAAGGATGCCGGCCGCATCGCCGGTCTGGACGTCAAGCGCATCATCAATGAGCCGACCGCAGCGGCCCTGGCCTTCGGCCTGGACAAATCCGAACGCGGCGACCGCAAGATCGTTGTCTATGACCTGGGCGGCGGGACTTTCGACGTGTCCATCATCGAAATCGCGGACGTGGACGGTGAAAAGCAGTTCGAGGTGCTGTCGACCAATGGCGATACCTTCCTGGGCGGCGAGGACTTCGACCAGCGCATCATCGAGTACATCATCGCTGAGTTCAAGAAGGAATCCGGCGTCGATCTGTCCAAGGATGTGCTGGCCCTGCAGCGCCTGAAAGAAGCCGCCGAAAAGGCCAAGATCGAGCTGTCCTCCACGCAGCAGACCGAAATCAACCTGCCGTACATCACGGCCGATGCTTCCGGCCCCAAGCACCTGAACCTGAAGATCACCCGCTCCAAGCTGGAGGCGCTGGTCGAGGAACTGATCGAACGCACGATCGAACCCTGCCGCGTGGCGATCAAGGACGCTGGCGTCAAGGTCTCCGACATCGACGACGTGATTCTGGTCGGCGGCATGACCCGCATGCCCAAGGTCCAGGAAAAGGTCAAGGAATTCTTCGGCCGTGACCCGCGCAAGGACGTGAACCCCGACGAGGCCGTGGCCGCGGGCGCCGCGATCCAGGGTTCCGTGCTGTCGGGCGACCGCAAGGACGTGCTGCTGCTGGATGTGACGCCGCTGTCGCTGGGGATCGAGACCCTGGGTGGCGTCATGACCAAGATGATCAAAAAGAACACCACGATCCCGACGCGGTTTTCGCAGGTGTTCTCCACGGCGGACGATAACCAGCCGGCCGTGACCATCAAGGTCTACCAGGGTGAGCGCGAGGTTGCCGCCGGCAACAAGGCGCTGGGCGAGTTCAATCTGGAAGGCATTCCGCCGGCTCCGCGCGGGCTGCCGCAGATCGAGGTCACGTTCGACATCGACGCCAATGGCATCCTGCACGTGTCGGCCAAGGACAAGGGCACCGGCAAGGAAAACAAGATCACGATCAAGGCCAGCTCCGGTCTGACCGAGGACGAGATCGAGCGCATGGTAAAGGACGCCGAGGCCAATGCCGAGGAAGACCATCGGGTCGCCGAGCTGGCGCAGGCGCGCAATCAGGCCGACGGTCTGGTGCATGCCACGCGCAAGTCCCTGACGGAATACGGCGACAAGCTCGAAGCCGCCGAGAAGGAAGCCATCGAGTCGGCCCTCAAGGACCTCGAAGAGGCCATCAAGGGCGATGACAAGGCGACCATCGATGCCAAGGTCGAAGCCCTGTCCACGGCATCGCAGAAGCTCGGCGAGAAGATGTACGCCGACATGCAGGCCAAACAGGCGGCCGAGGGTGCGGCTGCCGCCAATGGCGCTGCGCCGGCGGAAGACGACGTCGTCGATGCCGACTTCAAGGAAGTGAAGCGCGACTGAGCCTTCGCAGCCACGCGCCTTCGGGCCGCCCGGGCGCGTGGCTTGCGGCCGATACACCTGCCCGGAACCGGCGTGATCGCCGGACCGGGCATCTGTCCTTCAATCAGCAGCGCATAGCACAGGCAACCCGAATCCATGGCAAAACGAGATTTTTACGAAGTCCTGAGTGTGGCCAAGAACGCCTCGGACGACGACATCCGCAAGGCCTACCGCAAGCTGGCCATGAAATATCATCCGGACCGCAATCCGGACAGCAAAGAGGCCGAGGACAAATTCAAAGAGGCCAAGGAGGCTTACGAGATACTGTCTGACGCCGAGAAGCGCGCGGCCTATGATCGCTTCGGCCATGCGGGCGTGGATCCGAATGCCGCAGCCGGCGCCGGCATGGGCGGCGGCGCCGGCGGTTTTGCCGATGCCTTTGGCGATATTTTCGGGGAAATCTTCGGCGGCGCCGCTGGCCGTCGGGGCGGTGGCGGCCCGCAGGTCTATCGTGGTGCCGACCTCAAATATTCCCTGGAGATCAGCCTGGAGCAGGCCGCCGACGGCTTTGACACCGAGATCCGCATCCCCAGTTGGGAATCCTGCGAGACGTGTCACGGCTCGGGGGCCAGGCCGGGGACTTCGCCCCAGACCTGCCGTACGTGCGGCGGCAATGGCGCCGTGCGCATGCAGCAGGGTTTTTTCAGTGTCCAGCAGACATGTCCGACCTGCCATGGCACCGGCCAGGAGATCACCGATCCCTGCGGCGATTGTGATGGCGTGGGCCGTATCCGCAAGAACAAGACGTTGCAGGTCAAGATCCCCGCCGGGATCGACGATGGCATGCGCATCCGCTCGACCGGCAATGGCGAGCCGGGGGTCAATGGCGGTCCGCCGGGCGACCTGTATGTGGAAATCCACATCAAGCCGCACGGCATCTTCGAGCGCGAGGGCGAGGATCTGCACTGCGAACTGACCATCCCCTTCACCAAGGCGGCGCTGGGCGGTGTGCAGGAGGTCCCGACGCTGGCCGGGCGTGGCGAGATCACCATTCCTGAAGGCACGCAGACCGGCAAGACCTTCCGCCTGCGCGGCAAGGGCATCAAGGGGGTGCGCTCCAGCTATCCCGGCGACCTGTACTGCCATATCGTGGTGGAAACACCGGTGCGCCTGAACGACGAGCAGAAGTCGCTGCTGCGTCAGTTCGAGTCGTCCCTGAACAGTGGTGGCGACCGTCATTCGCCCAAGAGCGAATCCTGGACGGACAAGGTCAAGAACTTCTTCTCCTGACCCCGCCGCAGTTCGTGGCTCAGGCAGGGGTGATCCGCACGCCGATGTCTGCGGGAGGACCAGAGAACGGGCTGCTGGTCACCAGGGCATCCACCCCGGTGGCCGCGTAAGCGGCCACGTTGCCGGCGTGGATGCCGCCGGCAGCCAGCAGCCTCAGGCCCGGCCATCGGGTTCGCAGCCGGGGGCACCAGCCAGCGAGCAGGTCGGGCGCGGCCTTGTCAAACTGGATGACGTCAGCGCCACAGCCTGCCGCCTCGCAGGCTTCGTCGAAATCGGCGGCTTCGATCACGATTTTCTTTTCGACCAGATGGCGGCGATGCCGCGCCAACCCCTCCCGTATGTCAGCCCAGCCTCGGGGCAGCAGGGCTCGATGCTGGGGGAACACCAGGATGGTTTCCGACAGGCCAAGCCGGTGCGGGAAGGCCCCGCCCGCCAGGGCGGCCTTCTGGGCGGTACGGCGAAGGCCGGGCGGATGTTTGCGGGTCGTCAGGATGCCGACGCCCGGGCCGATCTGATCCGCGATCTGCACCAGTGTGCGGGTGCGGGCCGCCACGCCGCAGGCGTATTCCAGCAGGTTTTGCCCGACTTTCCAGCAATCCAGCAGCGCCCGGGCCGGCCCGCGGGCCGTCACAAGAGGCATCTCCGGGCCGGCCGTCTGGCCGCTCGAAAGGCAGGATTCCGGCTCGCCGCCCCGACTGAGCACCATGCGGGCCACTTCTTCGGTGCAGGCGGCGATCGTGGAGTGCCGGGCGACCCAGGCGATGTGCGCGGGCCGTGATCCGATCTCCAGCAATGTGCTGGTCAGGTCGAAGAAGCCGATGTCTTCCTGCAGCCAGTCATCCAGCGTCGAGGTGTTGAAAAAGAGTGCGGATTCATTCATGGCGTCTTGCTGTCCCCGGTGTGAGGCGGCAGGCAGGGGGGAAGGGGTGTCAGAGGGAGCCATAGCGCTTGAGCAGAAAGAAGATGAGCGCGGAAAGTCCGCACAGGAGCAAAGAGAGCTGATTGGCGCAGTCGAACTGGCCGTCCATGACGTGGTTGTAGATCGCCAGGGAGAGCGTTTCAGTGCGTCCGACGATATTGCCGCCGAGCATGAGCGAGATGCCGACTTCGCCCAGCGCCCGGCCGCACGAGAGAATGAGCCCGGTGATCACGCCATGGCGAGCCAGCGGCCATTCGATTTGGGTGAATACGGCCCATGGCCGCGCGCCCAGTGTGGCCCCGGCCTCCTGCATGTCGCGATGGATAGCCTGGAATGCGGTTTGCACGGGTTTGACCATCAACGGCAGACCTGCGATGAAGGCCGCGATCACCAGGCCGGGCATCTGAAAAATGATGTCCGGACGCAGGCCCGGCGACAGCCAGGCCAGCAACCAGCCCCGCTGTCCGAGCGCCATGAGCAGACCATACCCCAGCACCATGGGCGGGAAGATCAGCGGCAGCATGATCAGGACATCCAGCATGCCTTTTCCCGGAAAACACTTGTGCGCCAGCAGCCAGCCCAGCAGGGTGCCCAGAATCAGCTGCAGAACGGTGGCCCACAGAATGATCTGGAGGGTCAGTCCGATTGAGGCGCTCGCACACAGGCTGCTCATGGGGGGGCCATGGGGGCAGGCTTTAATCCAGACCGTAGCGACGCAGGATATCGCGTGCGGCGGGCGTCGCGATATAAGTGGCCCATGCCTGCACGGCGGGATCGCTTTCATGCCCTTTCGTGACGGCCATGGTGATCTCGATCGGGTCGTAGCAGGAATCCGGCGCGAGGAAATAGCCTCCGATCGAATCGCCCCGGCCCAGGGCTTCCGTCAGATTGACGAGTCCCGCATCCATGTCGCCCAGGGCGACATAGGCGCCGACCTGGGGCACCCCGTCGCTTTCGGTGCGCTTGGCCCGGGTCGTGATGTCCAGGCCGGTGCGCTGCAGGCATTGCGCTGCCGCCCGGCCATAGATGGTGCGTCGAGGGTGCGGCATGGCATAGCGCCGGACCTGGCCGCTGCGCAGGTCCTGGATCGATGTCAGCGCCAGGCCCTGGCGATAGATGATGGCCAGACGGCCAGCGCCCAGGCGCTCATAGCGGGTTGACAGGTCTTCGGGTTCGAGCAGGGCCCGGTCTCCGATCAACAACGCGATGCCGGCGTTCTGTCTGGCCTGGGTGACGATGCCGCGGACATGTCCAAAGCTGGCCTCTACCTTGAGGCCGTAAGCGATGGGCAGTTGGCGGATCAGCTCCATCAAGGGCTTGCGGTAGCCGCCCGCCGATGCGATGAGCAGCGTATCGGCGAAGGCGGAGGTGGCTTGCGCGGCGGTCAGGAAAAGGCAGAGGCTCAGCAGTCTGGCAGTCATGACGGTATCGGTCTGAGGAGACGTGGATAGGATGGAAGGTGGCGCGCGGCGAGAACCTCGCGCCATCGTAATATACCAAACTATATACCGATAAAAAACGATACGGATGCGTCATCGGACACGACATCGGGGGCATGCCGGATGGCAGTACCCCTCAGGGTTTCGGATCGGGATCGGCAGCCACGGCGATGCTGAGGGCGTCGGGCTTGAACAGGTCCCGCATCGCGGCATTGACCTGTTCCGCCTTCAAGGTGCGCAGTTGGTCGATGACGTGCTGGTGCCAGGAAAAGTCGCGGCCCGTTTCCATGTAGTCGGACCAGCGGCTGACCAGATAGCCGTCGTCGGAGCGTCCCAGCTCGAGATAGTTCAGCAGGGACTTGACACCCTGATCGACCTCGGCCTGGGTGAAGCCGGTTTTCAGGGTTTCGTCCAGTACCGCGCGGATCGCGGTCCGCAGCGCCTCGGCGTTGCGGGCCGCAGTACTGGCAAAGATCGTCCAGGTACCCGAGTCTTCGAAGGATGAGGCGCTGACGGCGCTGCCCACGCTGTAGGACAGGCCGTCGCGTACCCGGATGCGCTGCCACAGGCGGGAATTCTCGGAGCCGCCGAGCAGGTAGTTAGCCAGCATCAGCGGGGTCGAGCGCGGGTCGGTATCGCGCAGCTTCAGCGGCAGGACGGCCCGGTACTCGGCGTTGGCCTTGCCGGGGGCCGGAATCTGGAATGTCTGCGGCTTCATCGCATACCAGGGATCATCCAGCCGCGTGTAGGCCGGCGCGGCGCGCCAGTCCTGCAGGCCGGTGCGCAGGTGTTGTTCCACGACCGCGGGATCGAAATCTCCGACGACCGCCAGGGTCAGATGGCCTGTGCCGTAAAACTGCTGGTGGAACTTTTGCAGCTGGTCGCGGTCCAGGCGGTCGACCTGGGCCAGGGCCTCGGCGGTCGTGGGGATGTAGCGGATGTCATCGGGTTGCCAGGGCTGGTCGTGGCGCAGCAATGCGTTGCGTGCCAGATAGGCGGGGCTGGAAGCGCCATTTTCCAGGCTGGTGCGCAGACTGCGCTTGATCTGTTCCAGCTCGTCCTCCGGGAAGGTGGGCGCGCGCATCAGGTGAAAAGCCAGATCCAGCACATCGGGAAGATGCTCACGGGAACTGCGGATGGCGACGGTCAGGACGTTGCCTTCGGTATCGAATGAAAGATCGGAATCCAGCGCGTTCAGACGATCCTCGATCTGCTGGCGGGTCGTGTCTGTCGCGCCGCGCATCAGCATGAGCCCGGTGACGTCAGGCGCGAGGCCCAGACCACGCAGTTCGTCCGCGCGGCCAAAGCCCATGGTCAGGAGGGCATGCACCTGTTCTCCGGTGGTTTCTTTGGGCAGCAGGGCCAGTTCGACCGGGCCGCTGGGCAGGGACAGCACCCGGCGCTGCGTCGCGGCGTCGATGGCGGCGGGACGGGTGTCGAAGGCTGCCACGGCAGGGCGGCTGGTGCCGGTCTCGATCTGCTGGATCCAGGGATCGAGATTGACCGGCGCGGAAGCAGGGACGTCCTTTGGCGCTGGCGTGGGCAGGTAGAGCCCGCTGGTCCGGTTGCTGGGGAGCAGCCAGGTGCGCAATTGCGCGCGAATGTCCTCCAGTGCCAGCGCTTTGACACGCTGGCGCTCGATGAAGAACAGGCGCCAGTCGCCCCAGGCCACGGCATCGGACAGGGCCTGGGCGAGCGCTCCGGACTGGTTGAAGATCTGTTTCCACTCGTTCAGCCAGGCGGTCCGGATGCGGTCCAGCGCGGCCTGATCCAGCTGATCGATGCCGCCGGATTCCAGGCTGTTTTCCAGGGCGGACAGCGCCGCCCGAGGATCTGCGCCGGGCTGGAGCTGCGCGCCGAACACCGTGTAGCCGGGCTGATTCATGGCGCGGGCAAAACCGAACACGCTGCTGGCAAGCCCCTTGGCGACCAGGGCCTGGTAGAGCGGCCCCGCTGGCGTGTCGGACAGCATGGCGGTGCCGACGAACAAGGCCGTGTAGGCGTCGCTGGCGGCTTCCGGCACATGGTATTGCGCCAGCGCGATGGGGCTGCCACCGATCCGCCGCAGGGTGACGCTGCGCGCCCCCTGCTGGACGGGTTCGACCGTGTACTCGGACGGCAGCGTGCGGGCAGGCCTGGCGATCACGCCGAAATCCTGTGCGATCCATTCCAGCGTCTGTTTTGCGTCGAAGCGGCCGGTGACGATCAGCGTGGCGTTGTCAGGCTGGTAGTAACGGTGGTAGAACGCGCGCAGCGGCTCGATGCCGACATGCTCGACATCGGATCGCGCACCGATGACGCCGCGGCCGTAGGGATGCCAGACATACGCGGCCGAGGTGACCTGCTGCATCAGCATGCTGAACGGGCTGTTCTCGCCGCGTTCCATTTCGTTGCGCACCACGGGCATTTCCGCATCCAGATCCGACCGGGCGATGCGCGCATTGAGCATGGCGTCGGCCTGCCAGGACAGATACCAGCGCAGGGTGACCGGGTCGCTGGCAAAAGTCGCGTAGTAGTTGGTCAGGTCGGCCGTGGTCGAACCGTTGGCGGCCAGCCCCCGGCGCGAGAACTCCGCCAGGGCATCCGGATAGGCCGGACTGCCGCGGAACAGCAAGTGCTCCAGCAGATGCGCCATGCCGGTTTCACCTGGCCCCTCGTTGCGCGAACCGACCCGGTAGCTCATGTTGACCGTGGTCTGGGCGCGCGAGTCATCCGGCGCCAGCAGGACCTGCAGCCCATTGTCCAGGCGGTACTCGGTCACGCCTTCGATCATGACGATCTGCCGTACGCCGGCGGGCGGGGGGGAGGAGGTCGTCGTTGTCGTCGGGGCGGTCGCCGTGGATTCGGCAAGCGCTGGGCGAGGCAGGCTCGACGCCGCCAGCAGGCAAAGCGAGAGCAGCGGGAAGATCAGGAGGGGCAGCCGGCGCATGGTCTGGAGATGTTCTTGGGTAAGTGTGCGTGAGGCATAACCATACCGCAAGGGCGTCCCGAAAGGGGTTTTGATGGGATGGGGCGGTCAGGACGGCTGCGGGTCGGGCAGGCTCAGCGCCTGCCGGAAAAAATGCCACAGGCGCGGATCGCCGGAATACGCCACATTGAAGCGCAGCCAGCCCTCATCCCGTCCTTCCGGGTCGAAGTAGCTGCCTGGCGCCAGCCAGATGCCCGCCTTCAGCGCCTCTGTGGCCAGTTCGATCATGGCTTCTCCCGTCGGGCGGGGGGCGGGCGGTCTGGCCCACAGGAACATGCCGGCGCCTGGTTCCGTCCAGGCCTCGAATCCGTGCGCGTGCATGGCGGCGGCCACCTCATCGTGCGCCTGGCGCAGGCGTTCGCGGATGCCGCGCAGATATGTGCCGTGGCGGCCATCCCGCAGGAGATGGTGGACGGCCCGTTCCATCACTTCCGATGAGGTCAGGCCCAGCAACATCTTGGTGCGGGCGCAGGGGTCCACCAGGGGTTTCGCGCACGCCAGATACCCCACGCGGATGGAGGGCATCACGTTCTTTGAGAACCCGGACAGGTAGATCACCCGGCTGGCGCCCGCCAGTGAGGCCAGCATGGGGGCGGGCCCGGGCAGAAGGTCGCGGGACATGTCGTCCTCCACGACCAGAAAGTCATGGCGTTCGGCCAGTTGCAGCAGCCGGAACGCCCCGGCCATCGTAAAACTGGCGCCGGTCGGATTCTGGAGCACCGTGGTGACGAACAAGGCGCGGATGGGATGCGCGCGGGCCAGGCTGTCGAGCGTCTCTTCGTCGATCCCCTCGGTCGTCCTGGGGACTGCGTGCGCGACGATGCGGTTCAGGGCGAGAATCTGCAGCAGGTTGGCGTAACAGGGCGACTCGACGGCGACATGGTCGCCCGGACGCAGCAAGGTGCGCACGACGATATCCATGGCCTGGGTGGCGCCGTGGGTCAGCAGGACCTGGTCGGGCTCGACGTCGAACCCGTGCTCCAGCAGATGGTGGGCGATGTGCTCGCGCAAGGGGCGGTAGCCGAGCGGGTGGCCGTAGGCCGACATCTGGCTGATCGGGACATGACTGAGCTGGCGCAGGGCGTGCGGCAGGCTGGCCTGCTCGTGCCAGTCCGGCGGCAGCCAGCCGCATCCCGCCTTGATCGAGATCGAGTGATCGGCGAACACATCGGCCAGAAGCCAGGAGGACCCGATGCGGGGCGCGACCCATTCGGGCACGGCCGCCGGCGCGGCCTGTTTCAGGCGGCCGACCCGGAAGCCGGCGCCCGGCCTGGATTGCAGCAGCCCCCGGGCGACCAGGCGGTTGTAGGCCGCCATGACGGTGAACGTGCTCAATCCATGATTCCGGGCGAATTGCCGGATCGACGGCAAGGCCATGCCCTGTCTCAGCCTGCGGTCGCGGATCGCATTTTCCAGCGCAGTGACGGTCTGGTCCACCAGCGTCGGAGCCACCTTCCGCCGGCGGTCCGGTTCGAACAGGACCATGCAGGTTCCTTCGGCGCGCAACACCATATGGAGATCGTTTTCAATACAGTTGTCCCGATCTGAACAATACAGTTATCCGATGATTCTGTCACCGTCTATGGCGGTCGGTTCCGGGTCGGCACAGAATGAGAACACGCATTCTGATCATCAAACTCCGGATCCCGAGGCTGCCATGCAAACCCAAGCCACCCATTCTCCCGACCTGTCCAATTTATGGATGCCGTTCACCGCGAACCGCCAGTTCAAGGCGCATCCCCGCATGCTCGCGGCCGCCAAGGACATGCATTACGCCGCCGCGGACGGCCATCAGGTGCTGGATGGCACATCGGGGCTCTGGTGCGTCAATGCCGGACATGGCCGTCAGCCCATCACGGAGGCGATCAGCCGGCAGACCGCGCATCTCGATTACGCGCCCAGCTTCCAGATCGGCCACGAGAACTCTTTCCTGGCCGCCTCCGAGGTGGCGGCCCTGATGCCCGCCGGCCTGGACCGGGTGTTCTTCACCAATTCGGGTTCTGAATCGGTGGATACGGCGCTCAAGATCGCACTGGCCTATCACCGGGCCCGGGGCGAGGGCCAGCGCACCCGCCTGATCGGTCGCGAGCGCGGCTATCATGGCGTCGGTTTCGGCGGCATCTCGGTGGGCGGCATCTCGCCCAACCGCAAGGCGTTCTCAGGGGTATTGCTGCCGGGGGTCGATCATCTGCCACACACGCACGATCTGGCGCACAATGCGTTTTCCCGGGGTCAGCCGGCCTGGGGGGGAGAACAGTTCGCCGATGCGCTCGAGAGCATCATCGCGCTACATGATGCTTCGACGATCGCGGCCGTCATCGTCGAGCCTCTGGCCGGCTCCACCGGTGTGCTGCTGCCGCCCAAGGGCTATCTGGAACGGTTGCGGGCCATCACCGAAAAACATGGCATTTTGCTGATCTTCGACGAAGTGATCACGGGGTTCGGCCGTCTGGGCGCGGCCACCGGCAGCGCCTTTTTCGGCGTCACGCCCGACCTGATCACCATGGCCAAGGGGATCAGCAACGCTGCCGTGCCGGCCGGTGCGGTCGCGGTGCGCCGGGGCGTGCATGACACCATCGTGGATGCCAGCGCCGCGGGGATCGAGTTTTTCCACGGCTACACCTATTCCGCGCACCCGCTGGCGACGGCGGCCATCCGCGCCACCCTGGGTATTTACCGGGACGAGGACCTGTTCGCGCGGGCGCACGCCATGTCGGCGCCGTTCGAGGCGGCCGCGCATGCGCTGAAGGGGCGCCGGCATGTGATCGATGTGCGCAACCTGGGACTGGTCGCCGGTATCGAAATGACGCCGCGCGAGGGCGCGCCGGGCGCCCGGGCCGCGGAGGTGTTCGGGAAATGCTTCGACAAAGGGGTGCTGGTTCGCTATACCGGCGACACGATCGCTGTTTCGCCGCCGCTCATCATCAGTGAGGACCAGATCGGGCAGATCTTCGGGACGCTGGCCGAGGTGCTGGATACGGTGGACTGAGTCATCCGCCCACTCATCGGCCCTACTTCGACAGCAGCCGCATCGCCTGTTCCAGCCCGTCCATCGTCATGCCGAACATGCGTTCGTGCATCAGTTCTTTGATCAGGGCGATGGATTGGCGGTATCGCCAGGATCCGGAGGGCTCCGGATTCAGCCAGACCGCCCGCGGCCATTGGCCCAAAAGGCGTTGCAGCCAGGCCGCGCCGGTTTCCTCGTTGTGGTGTTCGATCGAGCCGCCCGGGTACAGCAGCTCGTAGGGGCTCATGGACGCGTCGCCCACCAGGATCAGGCGCCAGTCCTCGCCATAGCTGCGCAGCAGATCCCAGGTCTCGATGCGCTCGCTGTGGCGGCGACTGTTGTGCCGCCAGACGGAGTCATAGGGGCAGTTGTGGAAGTAATGGACTTCCAGATGCCGGAACTCGCTGCGGGCGGCGGAAAACAGGGACTCGATCCGGGCAATGTGGTCGTCCATGCTGCCGCCCACATCCAGCAGCATCAGCACCTTGACCGCGTTGTGGCGTTCTGGCACCCAGTGCAGATCCAGCAGGCCGGCCTGCTCAGCCGTCCCGCGAATGGTGCCGGGCATGTCCAGTTCGAGGTTGGCGCTCTGGCGGGCGAAGCGCCGCAGGCGCCGCAGCGCCATCTTGAAGTTGCGTGTGCCAAGGGTCTGCTGATCGTCGTAGTCGCGGTAATCGCGTCGTTCCCAGACCTTGACGGCCGTGCGGTTGCCCGCCGAGGGGCCGCCGATGCGGATGCCTTCGGGATGGTAGCCGCCGTGGCCGAAGGGCGATGAGCCGCCGGTGCCGATCCACTTGTTGCCGCCCGCGTGGCGTTCCTTCTGCTCGGCCAGGCGTTCGCGGAACATCTCCATCAGCTTGTCCCAGCCGTGTTTTTCCAGGGCGGCCTTTTCCTCGTCGCTGAGCTGCTTGCGGAAGGTCTGGACGAGCCAGTCCGGCGGGATGTCCGGGCCGCCCGCGCGGGCCTGGAGCTGGCCGATGAAGGCGGCGAAGACCCGATCGTAGCGGTCGTAGCGGGTTTCGTCCTTGACCAGCGTCAGGCGTGCCACGTGGTAGAACGCCTCGGTGCTGACCGGTGCGGCGGGGCTGTGCAGCAATTCCAGCAGACTCAGATATTCGCGGATGGAGACCGGAATGCCTGCCGCGCGCAACTGGGTGAAGAAATCGGTCAGCATGGTCGCAAAAGCAGGGGGGATCAGTTGCGGGGACGCTGCAACTGGTGCAGCAGATGGGCCCGGACCTCGGCCCATTCTCCCGCCAGCAGGCTGTACATGACCGTGTCGCGCACGGTGCCGTCGCGGCGCAGCGCGTGGTGGCGGATGGCGCCATCGCGGTGCGCGCCCAGGCGTTCGATGGCGCGCTGGGAGGCATAGTTGTAGTTGTCGGTGCGCCAGCCCACCACGGCGGCGCCCAGGGTATTGAAGGCATGTTCGAGCAGCAGCAGCTTGCAGGCGGTGTTGACGCGCGTGCGCTGATGGGATCTGGCATACCAGGTGTAGCCGATCTCGAGCCGGGCAACAGCCGGGATGATGTCGTGGTAGCGCGTGGTGCCCAGCACCTGGCCGCTGGCAGCGTCAGTGACGGCAAAGGGCAGCATGTGGCCGTCGGCCAGCCCTTGCAGCGCCTGATCGATGTAGGCCCCGGTCTGCTCGGGCTCGGGAACCGAGGTGATGCGCAGGTTCCAGAGTTCGCCGTCGGCGGCGGCGGCGCGCAGGCTGTCGGCATGGTCCGGAGACAGCGGGACCAGGCGCACGCCATGGCCCTCCAGGGTGATGGGGCGGGGGGACTGCCTGAATCCGGAGGTCAGCGCGTTCATGAGAAGGTCCGATGAAGAGGGGAGCGGGGAGGGTGTCGTGATGTGATCGGTGCTGTGCTGTGCTGTGCTGTACTGTGTGATGCGGGTCACCGGGGGCTGGGGCGTCAGCGCCCGCCGCGTTGCGTCAGGGCGGCCAGCCGTCGCAACAGATTCAGGTCCTGTTCGTTTTTCAGCAGGGCGCCGGCCAGGGGCGGTGTGTCGCCTCGCGACAGGCTGTCGGGCGTCACGGATTCGGCCAGCAGCAGATGCAGCCAGTCCAGGAACTCGGAGGTCGAGGGGCGTTTTTTCAGTCCTGGCACCTCGCGCAGGCGGAAGAACGCGTCCAGTGCGGCGCCCAGCACCTCGGCCCGCAGATCAGGAAAATGGACGGCCACGATATCGGTCAGGGTCTCACGGTCGGGGAATTCGATGTAGTGAAAGAAGCAGCGCCGCAGGAACGCGTCGGGCAGGTCCTTTTCGTTGTTCGACGTGATGATGATCAGCGGCTTGTGGCGCGCATGGACTGTCTGGCGCGTCTCGTAGACATGGAATTCCATGCGATCCAGTTCGCGCAGCAGGTCGTTGGGGAACTCGATGTCGGCCTTGTCGATCTCGTCGATCAGCACGACGCTGGGCTGCTCCGATTCGAACGCCTGCCACAGGACGCCCTGCACGATGTAGTTGCGGATGTCGCGCACGGCGGCCTCACCCAACTGGGAATCGCGCAGGCGCGAGACAGCGTCGTATTCGTACAGACCCTGTTGCGCCTTGGTTGTGGATTTGATGTGCCATTGCAACAGAGGGCGGCCCAGCGCGCGGGCGACCTCCTCGGCCAGCAGGGTCTTGCCGGTTCCGGGTTCGCCCTTGACCAGCAGGGGGCGCTGCAACGTCAGGGCGGCATTGACGGCGGTTTTCAGGGATTCGGTGGCGACGTAGCGGTCGGTGCCGTCGAAACGGTCTTGCGAGGCGGAGGTTGCGATGCGGGTCATGGAAACAGGAGGGGCGGACGAAGAACCTAGTGGACAGATATTATGGGTTTTAAATTTCGAGGTCTGACTGTATCGAGGCAATTATCGTACAATCGACATGCCTCATCGGTCCGGTAAAACAGGGGCCGATGCCGACACAATATGAATCAGAGAGACAAGAGGCCATATGAAGTCGCGAGCTATGTTTGATCGTGGTTTGGGAGCTGTCGTCGTGGCGGCATCCTGTCTGCTGGCGGGGTCTGCCCTGGCGGCCGATCCTCCCGCCGTGCAGGGCAATGCTCAGGCGGGCGCCCAAAAGGTCTCCATGTGCATCGGATGCCATGGAATCCTGGGCTACAAGGCCGCCTACCCGGAGTTGTACCACGTCCCCATGATCGCGGGTCAGAACGCGGCCTACATTGTGGCGGCCCTGAAGGAATACGCCAGTGGCGCGCGGACCTTCCCGACCATGGACGCCATCGCGCGGTCCCTGTCCGAGCAGGACATGGCCGATGTCGCAGCCTACTATTCCAGTCTCAAGTGATCCGGGGGAACACCATCATGCGTACATTGGGGATTGCCCTGCTGGGTCTTGGCCTGGTGGCAACCGGCGCTCAGGCAGCCGACCTGCAGGCCGGCAAGGCCGCTTTCGAAAAATACACCTGTGCTTCCTGTCACGGCGCCGATGCCAAGACGCCGCTGCAGCCAGACTATCCAATCCTGGCCGGGCAGCATGAGGACTATCTGGTGCATGCGTTGACCTCGTATCAGCGCGGGCAGGCGGGGGCGCCAGCCTCGGCCAATGTGCGCAAGAATGCCATCATGGGGGCCATGGCGGCTCAACTGTCAGCCACCGATATCGAGAATATTTCCGCCTGGCTGTCGGCTCAGCCTTCCGCCCTGGCCGTGCGCAAATAGCCGGTCATCCTGTTTCGGCGAACGCCCGTCCGGCCTGCACGCCCGGCGGGCGTTTTCGTTTTTGCCGTCGGGACGCCGCCGGGGCGCCGCCCGTCAGCGGTCACGCGTGGCGTGACGCCGGATCAGGTCCAGATAGTGCGCATTGTCCAGCGGCTTGCCCAGGCGCTGGGCCTCCCAGACGACCTCGCCGAGCGCCTCCATGATGACGTGGGCGGCCTCATGCTCGTCCCGTCCCTTGGACAGCGTATGCCAGGCGGCCCGGATGCCGGGGGGGTGGTCGATCGCCAGTTGTTCCTGGATCGCCAGATGCATCGACAGGTGCAGGAACGGGTTGGTGCGGCCGGCCTCGACCGGATAGTCGCGCTCCGCCGCATCGGGATCCTGCAGGTCGGCGTGGTATTCGGGGTGGCGACCGATCAGGTCGACAGCCATGGTCTCCAGGGGTGTCAGCACCCCGCCTTCACGGTGTTTTCGCCAGGCATCGGTGAAGAACGCGCGGACCTGTTCCTTGGACGGGTTGAACATGGGCGGGGAGAAAATAGGCGGTGACGACGGGTCGGGATACGCATTTTAACCCGCAGGATCGAACGCCCCGGGCGCCCTGGCCGGTAGAATAAGAGGAGAATCACTGTTTGCTGACAGCCAGTTTACGTTAAACTCTTATATAAGACTGATTTCCCTCCCTTAAACAACGAACCCAGCAACACTGGAGCGCCCATGTCCTATCAGCACATCAAGGTCCCGGCCGGCGGACAGAAGATCACGGTCAACGCCGATTTCTCCCTGAACATTCCCGATGAGCCCATCATTCCCTACATCGAGGGTGACGGCACCGGCCAGGACATCACCCCGGTGATGCTGAAGGTCGTCGATGCCGCAGTGGCCAAAGCGTACGGTGGCAAACGCAAGATTCACTGGATGGAAGTCTACGCCGGTGAGAAATCCACCAAGATCTACGGTCCGGACGTCTGGCTTCCCGAGGAAACCCTGGACGTCGTTCGCGATTACGTCGTCTCCATCAAGGGCCCGCTGACCACCCCGGTCGGCGGTGGCATCCGTTCCTTGAACGTGGCCCTGCGCCAGGAACTGGACCTGTATGTCTGCCTGCGTCCGGTGCGCTATTTCAAGGGCGTGCCTTCGCCCGTGCGTGAACCGGAAAAGACCGACATGGTCATCTTCCGCGAAAACTCCGAAGACATCTACGCCGGCATCGAGTTCGAGGCGGAATCCGACAAGGCCCGCCAGATCATCGAATTCCTGCAGGACAAGCTGGGTGTCAAGAAAATCCGTTTCCCGGGCACGTCCGGCATCGGCGTCAAGCCCGTGTCGCGCGAAGGCACGGAGCGCCTGGTGCGCAAGGCGATCCAGTACGCCATCGACAATGACCGCCCGAGTGTCACGCTGGTGCACAAGGGCAACATCATGAAATTCACCGAAGGCGGCTTCCGCGACTGGGGTTACGCCCTGGCCCAGAAGGAATTCGGCGCCCAGCTGGTCGATGGCGGCCCGTGGTGCAAATTCAAGAATCCCAAGACCGGTCGCGACATCGTGGTCAAGGACGTCATCGCCGACGCCTTCCTGCAGCAGATCCTGCTGCGGCCGGCCGAGTACGACGTCATCGCGACGCTGAACCTGAACGGCGACTACATTTCCGACGCCCTGGCTGCCCAGGTCGGCGGGATCGGCATCGCCCCGGGCGCCAACCTGTCGGATTCCGTGGCCATGTTCGAGGCCACGCACGGCACCGCGCCCAAGTATGCGGGCAAGGACTACGTCAACCCGGGTTCGGAGATTCTGTCCGCCGAGATGATGCTGCGTCACATGGGCTGGACCGAAGCCGCCGACCTGATCATCAGCAGCATGGAGAAATCCATCCTGTCGAAGCGGGTCACCTATGACTTCGCCCGTCTGCTGGAAGGCGCGACCCAGGTGTCGTGCTCGGGCTTCGGCCAGGTGATGATCGAGAACATGTAGTCCTCGGTTTGACCGTTTCTGGTTTTGAAAAGCCCCGTTTTCATTGCGAAAGCGGGGCTTTTCTGCGTTTTTGCCGGGTATGTCCGCAAAAGGATGCCTCATGACCGCCGTATCGTCCCCCGCCTGCCATGCGCGCAGTCTGTTGTTCGTGCCGGCCACCAAGCCGGAGCGTTTCGCCAAGGCGCTGGATTCGGGCGCTGATTGCATCATCATCGACCTCGAGGATGCTGTTGCCGAGGGCAGCAAGGATGTCGCGCGTGATCAGCTCGCCCAGTTCCTGACCTCATTGGCACCGGGCGTGCTGGCGCGAATCGTCGTGCGCGTCAATGCCGTGGACACGTGCTGGCATGCGGCCGACCTCGCCATGTTGCGCCACTCGGCGGCGCAGGGTGTGACCGTGATGCAGCCCAAATCGGAAGCACCCGCCGCGCTGCGTGATATCGCCCAGGCGCTGGGCGCGAACGCATGCCTCGTGGCCTTGATCGAGTCACTGGCGGGGCTGGATGCCGTCGATGTGCTGGCGCGGGAACCGCAGGTCGCGCGTCTGGCCTTCGGTCATCTGGATTTTCAGCTCGACCTCGGCATGCGCGCCTCGGTCGATGAGCCCGAACTGGCCTTTGCCCGTCACGCGCTGGTGGCCGCCTCGCGTCGCGCGGGGTTGCCCGCGCCCATCGATGGCGTGACCACGGATACCCAGGATGCCGAACGGCTTGTGGCGGATGCCCGGAGGGCACGAGCTTTCGGTTTTGGTGGCAAATTGTGCATCCACCCGACCCAGGTGGCGCGGGTGAACGAGACCCTGGGGTATTCCGAGGCTGAACGCATCTGGGCGCGTCGCGTGCTGGACGAGGCGGCCAGGCATGGCGGCGAGGCGTTCAGCCTCGATGGCCGGATGGTGGATCTGCCCGTGATCCGCGCGGCTCAGGCGGTATTGGGCGTCGGCTAGAACAGCCAGGTTACAATCTGTATATACTATACTTAAAAAAAGGAAATCGGCATCAGTGTGTCGCATGGCGACACAGGGGAACACATGAGTCATGAGCCGGATGAAATCATCGGACTCGACGATTACGACTGAAACAGGCGCAACCGGGCATTCGCAGGTCTCAGCCCAGGCGCAGGCGCATGGCGCCATGTCTGAACTGGACCGGGAGACCCTGGAGCGCCGGGTCGCCGAACGCACCAGCGAATTCGTTCGCGCCAATGTCAGGCTGCGAAAACAGGTGCGTGAAAGCGAACGCGCAGTTCATTTGCAGTCGGCGTTGTACCGGATTGCCGCGCTCAGCCATTGCCTGGACAGCAGCGATGTCTTTTATTGCAGCATTCATCAGGCGGTGGGGGAGCTGCTCAATGCAGAGAGTTTCTGCATCGCGCTGGTGTCCGACGATGGAGAATGGCTGGATTTTCCCTATTACGTAGACAGTTCCGGGGCCGAGCTCGTGCGCCGGCCCATGAGCCGTGGCATGAGTGAATATACGATCCGGCGAGCGGAAACCATCCGGCTGGAGATGCAGGATATCGATGCGCTGGTCAAGCAAGGCGAGGTAGACCCGGCCATTTATGGCACCCCGGCTGTTTCCTGGCTCGGCGCGCCCTTGATGGGGCCGCAGGGCGTGATGGGCGTCGTCGTCGTGCAGAGCTACCGTTCCAATCTGCATTACACGCAGCAGGACGCCGAACTGCTGACGTTCGTGTCCTATCAGATTGCCAATACGTTGCAGCGACGCCAGCAGGCCGAGGCATTGCAGGTGCTCAACGCGCAGCTTGAGCAGCGTGTCCACGAGCGCACGCAGGCGTTGTACCGACAGATCGTGGTCCGGGAACAGGCGCAAAAGCAACTCACGCATCAGGTCATGCATGATTCGCTCACCAGTCTGCCCAACCGCCTGTATTTACGCGAACGCCTGGAACGCGCGCTGGCCGCGCAAAAACTGGACCGGACCCGCAGTTTTGCCCTGTTGTATCTGGATGTCGATCGCTTCAAGCTCTTTAACGATGGTCTGGGACATCGCGTGGGCGATGAGGTGTTGCGGATCGTCTCGGCCCGGATGGCCGATTGCGTGCGGGCGCCCGACATGGTCGGCCGGCTGTCGGGCGACGAGTTTGCCATTCTGCTCGAAAATTGCTCGCAGTCATATTCCGCCTGCCTGGTTGCCGAGCGCATTCAGGCCCGGGTGGCCGAAACCATCAAGGTTGATGGCCGCCAGTTGCATATCTCGGTCAGTATCGGCATCGCGATGAGCCATCAGGCCTACGGGTCGGTCGATCAATTGCTGCATGACGCCGATACGGCGCTTTATCGGGCCAAGGCGGCAGGCCGCAAGCGCTATGTGTTGTTCGACCAGGCGCTGCATGCATCAGCCATCAATGTCCTCGATCTGGAGCAGCAGATGCGCATCGCGCTGGATCAGGCGCAGTTCGCGGCTTATTTCCAGCCCATCGTGCGCCTGACGGACAGCGAGGTCGTGGGCTACGAGGCCCTGATCCGTTGGCAGCATCCTGAACACGGTGTACTGGTGCCCAGCCAGTTCCTGCCCGCGGCCGAAGAAGTCGGCCTGATCGAGGCGCTCGACTGGCACATGTATGAACTGGCCTGTGAGGCGGCTTCCATGATGCTCGGCAGCGACAAGTGCCTGAGCCTCAATATTTCACCGAGCCATTTCCACAGCCGGAATTTCCCCCAGCGCCTGCTGGATCTGGCATCGCGGACCGGGGTGGCGGCGAATCAACTGTGCGTCGAGGTCACCGAGACCTCTTTGATGTCCGATCCGGACGCGGCCTCCGAGATCCTGGGCTGTTTGAGCGAGGCGGGCGTGCGCATTGCGCTGGACGATTTCGGTACCGGCTATTCCTCGCTCAGTCATGTGCACCGCTTTCCTCTGAGGACCCTGAAAATCGACCGCTCCTTCATCGCGCCGCTGGGACGGGAAGGGCAGCAGCGCAGCGCGGCCATCGTGGCCGCCGTGCTCAACCTGGCCTGCTCACTGGATTTGAACGTAGTGGCCGAGGGGGTCGAAAACGCCGCGCAGCGGGGTGTGTTGCTGTCGATGGAAAAGGACTGTCTGCTGGCGCAAGGCTATCTGTTCGGCCGGCCTTTTCCCGTGAATCCCGATTGCTCGGCGGTCGAGTTGTCTGCCGCGGCGCCTGGACGGCCTGTCACCGGGCACTTTAAAAATTGACGCTGGCCACGCGTTATGTATACCCTCGATATCCTTGAGGCTTAATACAAGGAGCATTCCATGCGAGCATGGTTGAAAACAACGATTGCGCTGGGCGTCACGGCGCTGTGTTCATTCGGGCTTGCGGCGCCCGGGCATGCGGAGCAGCGCATCGCCTACAAGTCGGCCAAGGCCGGCACCTCCTACTACCAGATGGGTGTGGAGCTGGCCAACGCCATCAAGACCGGTTCGCAAGGAGGCACCATCCTCACGGTGGAAGAGAGCCAGGGCTCGGTGCAGAACGTCATGGAAGCCGCCGTGCGGCAAGGTGACTATGTGTTCACCTCGCCGCCGGGTCTCGTCGAGAGCGCCATGGAGGGCAAGGGACCGTTCAAGAACCGACCCAAGGAATCCTTCGCCAATATCCGGGCGCTGTTTCCGATTCCGTCGCTGACCATGCATTTCGTCATGCGGGGCGATCAGCAGGTCGATCGGTTCTCCGACATGGCCGGCAAGACCATCCTGTTGGGCAAGGGCAGTTTCGGGGCCACCGAGGGCGAAAAATACATCAAGCTGTTCGGTCTCGAGGACAAGATCAAGATCGCCTCGGCGGAACTTGGCAATGCCGCCGATGCTCTCAAGAACGGTCAGATCGACGGTTTCGTGACGGCCGGGTCATTCCCCGCGCCCAATCTGGTCGAGGCTTCCGCGAGCATGCCGGTGTCCCTGGTGTCGCTGACCGATGCGCAGATCGAGCAGACCGGCCGTCAGAAGCAGATTATTCCGGCGGGCACCTATGCGGGGGTGGACAAGGATGTCGCCACCACGTTCCTGCCCGTCGAGGCCTTCACGACGACGGCCATGGACGAGCAGACCGCCTATCTGCTGACCAAGACCTTCTGGCAGCAAAAGGCGGGGTTGGGCGAGCGGGCGCCGTGGTGGAAAGCCGTCACCCCCGAGATGTTGCTCAAGACGACGGTCAAGCTGCATCCTGGCGCCGTGCGCTATTACCAGGAAGCCGGTCTTCGGATCCCGGCGGAAATGCGCTGACATGACCGCGCAGCCGATGCGCGGGCCCACCGTCTGGGTGGGCCTGGGGGTGCTTTCGATCGTCTTTCACTTGGGGCTGGTGTTCAGCGGCCTGGTGCCGGCCCTGGTGGCGCGGCCTTTGCACATGGCGCTGGCGCTGCCCTGGCTGTTCGTCTATGCGGCCCGGACCCGGTGGCAGAAGCTGTCGGGATGGGTGCTGATGTCGCTGGGCGTGGCCGCATGCCTGTATATCGCGCTGAATGCCGATGCGCTGGGGGATCAATACGGTTTTCTCGAAAGTAATCTGCAGATCGCTGTAGGGCTGGTGTTGCTCGGGGTCGCGCTGGAGATGGCCCGCCGTGCCATCGGCTGGCCTTTGCCGATGGTGGCGCTGATCTGTCTGCTGTATGGATTTTTCGGTCAGTACGTGCCGGGGCAGTTCGGCCACCCGGCGGTGCCGCCGGGCAGTGTCCTGGGGACATTGACGATCACGGAAGGTGGTGTCTGGGGTTCGTTGACCGGTGTATCCGTCAGCGTCGTGGCCATTTTCGTGATCATGGGCGCCGTGCTGAACGTGGGCGAGGCGGGCCGGGGGTTTCTCAACATCGCCACTGCGGCAGCGGGCCGCCTGCGGGGTGGCGCGGGCAAGGTTGCGGTGCTGGCATCCGCGCTGTTCGGGTCGATTTCGGGTTCCGCGTCGGCCAATGCCGCTTCCATCGGGGCCGTCACGATGCCGACGATGGTGCGCATGGGCTATCCCAGATCCCTGGCGGGCGCCGTCGAGGCGGTCGCTTCCTCGGGCGGGCAGATCATGCCGCCGCTGATGGGCGCGGGCGCATTCGTGATGGTCGAGCTCACCGGGACGCCCTACACCCGGATCATGGCGGCGGCCCTGTTGCCGGCCTTGCTGTATTTCCTGGCTGTATGGATCGGCATCGATCTGTTTGCCCGTCGCTATGGCCTCAAAGCGCTGGACCAGGATGACCAGCCCAGCCGGCGCGATGTCATTGTCACCTTGTTGTTTTTCCTGGTGCCTTTCGGGGTGCTGTTGCAGCAGATGTTCATCGCGCAGGTGACGCCGCAGTATGCCGCCTGCATGGCGATTCTGGTGGGCGTGCTGTTGCTTCTGGTCGACATCCGCTTCAAGGTGTCGCTGCGGACGTTCGCCCGGCGCATCTCCGAAGCGGCCCTGATCGCGGGCCGGCAGATTTCCATGATCGCGGCCATCATCATCTGCGCCTCGATCGTGATCGGTGTCCTGGGCATGACGGGACTGGGCATCAAGGTCACATCGGTCATTCTCGCCCTGGCGCAGGAGAGTCTGTGGCCGGCGCTGCTGCTGACGGCGGTGGCGTGCCTGCTGCTGGGCATGGAGGTGCCGACCACGGCGGCGTACGTCATCTGCGTGGCGATCGCCGGACCGGCGTTGAACCGGCTGGGGATCGACCTGCTGCTGGCGCACCTTTTCGTGTTCTGGTATGCCTTGCTGTCGACGATCACCCCGCCGGTCTGTGGCACTGTGTTCATTGCGGCCGGCATCGTGGGCGAGAACTGGCTCAAGGTGGCTGCCTCGGCGATGCGGCTGGGGGTGGGGCTGTACATCATTCCGCTGGCCATGATCGCCAATCCGCAGCTGGTGCAGCTGATCGATCATCCCTGGCGGGCACTGGCGGCTTTCGTGCAGATCGGTATCGGGCTGTGGTGCCTGTCCTTCGCCTTCATTTCCGGTTACCGGTCGTGGCTGCGCATACCGGTCGGCGTGGCAGGCGCGGCTGTCTGTTTTGGTCCGGCCCTGATGTGACGGCGGCGGACCAGCACGGGATACGGGACTTCCCTAAGTGTCATTTGTAGATACAGACAGCATAATGCTGTCCATGCAGGTGAGGAGACAGCCTTGCGAGGGCACTGGCGCCACGGAGATGGCGCTTTAATTTGTAGCAGTACCCATATAAGAAACATAAATCTGGCGGGGCCGACGACAAAATCGTCGGCCCCGATCCATTCAGGGCCTGCTCACACGGGTCATGCCTGCCCGCCCGATCCCGAAAGCACATTCAACACCAGCACCCCGGCCAGGATCAGCCCGATGCCGACCAGCGCGGCGGCGTCCAGCGCCTGACCAAAGACAAAGTAACCGATCAGGGCAATGGCGAGGATGCCCACGCCCGACCAGACGGCATAGGCGACTCCGACCGGGATCGTTTTCAACGCCAGCGCCAGCAGATAGAACGCGAGTCCGTAGCCCAGGGTGGTGATGGCCGAGGGCAGGGGGCGGGTAAAGCCGTTCGACACCTTCAGCGCGGAAGTGGCGATGACTTCGGCCAGAATGGCAATGCTCAGATAGATCCAGCTGGGGCTCATGAGAGACTCCGGTAAGGCGCGGGCGGCGATGCCGGGTGGCAGCCGTGGTTAATCCCGGGGTGGGGCGGTCAGACGCAGCAGGGCGTGCAGGGCGCCTTCTCCGCCTTCGTGTTCATGGCACTGGACCCAGGCCTGGATGGCTTCCAGGCGGCACAGGTGCTGGCGGATCGCGGCTTTCAGAACGGGCTCGCCCCGGCGCGAGCCGATCCCTTTGCCGTGAATGATGCGCACACAGCGGATGTCGTGCGTCAGGCATGAGGCCAGGAACCGGTCCAGCCGCTCGCGGGCCTGATCCAGTGTGCTGCCATGCAGATCCAGTGATGCTTGAGGAATCCATTTGCCGCGTCGCAGCCCGCGCAGCAGATCCGGGCCGCAGCCTGTTTGCAGGAAGGCGTCGGCTTCGGGATCGAACGCCGGCGCTTTGCGCCGTTGCCGGGGCGCGGTGGGAGGCGTCCGGGCCGCAGCGGTGGCGCCTTGGGCGTGTTGCCGCCTGGCCTGCAGCAGGCTGTCGGGGCCGCGCGGCCCGCCCCCCGCCCGGGCGCGGGGACCGTGATCCGGCAACGGTTGCACGAACCGCATGGCCTGGCGGAACAGCGCGCGGTCGGCGGGGTCCAGCGAGGGCGTTCCGGCCTGTGGGGGCAGGTCGTCCGAGGCGCTTGAGTCCGGACCGACGTGTTTTGCCTCCGGCCCGGCGTGTCGAGCGTTTGCCGGACTGTTCCGGCCTCCGCGCTTCGAGCCCTGAGGCTTGGGGCGAGAAAGGGCGGGTGGTTCCGGGGGAGCCGCTTCGGTGCGCAGCCGGCGCAGGTCGGCCAGGGAGGGCTTAGATGCCTTCATTCTCCAGCCAGCGTTGTGCGTCCAGCGCGGCCATGCAGCCGGTGCCGGCGCTGGTGATGGCCTGGCGGTAGACATGATCCTGCACGTCGCCAGCGGCGAAGACGCCCTCCACGGAGGTCATGGTCGCCAGCCCCTTGAGACCGCTACGGGTGACGATATAGCCGTTTTCCATGGTGATCTGTCCCTCGAAGATCGCCGTGTTGGGTTTGTGTCCGATCGCGATGAAGGCGCCGGTGACCGCCAGGTTCTCGGTCTCGCCGCTGCGATTGTCGCGCAGCCGCACGCCGGTGACGCCGGAATCGTCGCCCAGGACCTGATCCAGTTCGCGAAACAGCGCCAGGCGCATGTTGCCGTGTTCGACCTTGTCCATCAGCTTGTCGATCAGGATGGGCTCGGCGCGGAACTTGTCGCGCCGGTGTACCAGGGTGACGGTGCGGCAGATATTGGACAGGTACAGGGCTTCTTCGACAGCGGTGTTGCCGCCGCCGACCACGACGACGTCCTGGTTCTTGTAAAAAAAGCCGTCGCAGGTGGCGCAGGCCGATACGCCGCGGCCCATGAACGTCTGTTCGGACGGCAGCCCCAGGTACTGGGCTGAGGCCCCCGTGGCGAGGATCAGGGCGTCGCATGTGTAGGTCTCCCCCGTATCGCCGGTCAGCGTGAAGGGACGTTGCGACAGGTCCACGCTGGCGATATGGTCGAACACTATTTCCGTGTTGAAACGCTGGGCGTGCTCCATGAACCGCTGCATCAGATCGGGGCCCTGGACGCCGGCGACATCGGCCGGCCAGTTGTCGACTTCGGTCGTGGTCATCAATTGACCGCCTTGCTCCAGGCCGGTGATCAGGACCGGGTTCAGATTGGCGCGGGCGGCGTAGACGGCGGCGGTGTAACCTGCCGGACCGGACCCGAGAATGATGAGTTTGGCGTGTTTTGCGCTGGGCATCGCTGAAAATCCGTTGAACTTTGACCCCGCAATTATAATGACGGGATGGCAAGAATTCCGGCGACCCCTACACGCTCCTCCCGCAACGTGCGCAACGGCCCCTCTCCTTTGCAGACACGCCTGTCTGGCTTGTTCCGCGAGGCCCGATGGGTGCTGCTGGCGGCTCTGGCCTGTTGGCTGATCCTGGTGCTGGCCACCTGGAATCGCACCGACCCGGGCTGGTCCCATTCCGTCTTCGGCGACACGATCTACAACTGGGGCGGCACTTTTGGCGCGTATGTCGCCGATCTGCTGCTGTACCTGTTCGGCGCATCCGCCTGGCTGTGGGTGCTGCTGTTGCTGCGTCGGGTGGCGGCGGGATTCTATCGCCTGTCCCGGGTCGTGCTGCCCAGCCGTGTCCCGGAATTGCTGCCGCGCGTGCGCTGGGAGGTCGGGATCGGTTTTGCCCTGCTGTTCCTGGGCTGCATGGGGGTCGAGGCTCTGCGGTTGCAGGGGTGGGCGGGGCATCTGCCGGCGGGCGCGGGCGGGCAACTGGGTCAGCTCCTGGCGGGCGCATTGGCCCGACTGCTGGGCGAGGCGGGCAGCACCTTGCTGCTGCTGGCCTTCATCGTCGCGGGCACCAGTCTGTTTTTCGGTTTTTCATGGCTGAACGTCTCCGAGCGCGTCGGCCATGCCCTCGAACTTGCCTGGCGTCGCCTGTGGGATCTGAAAAACGCCTGGCAGGACCGGCGCGTGGGGGTCACGGCGCAGGCCGAACGCCAGGAAATCGTCGAAACGCGCCAGACCCAGCTGGTGCACGAGCAGCCGGTCCGTATCGAGCCCACCGTCACCACGGTACCCAAATCGCCGCGCGTCCAGCAGGAAAAACAACAGCCCTTGTTCACGCCGCGCGAGGACCCGGCGATGGCCGGCAGCCTGCCGGCCCTGTCGCTGCTGGACCCGGTCGAGCAGACCCAGGAAACCGTCTCCCCGGAGACCATCGAATACACCTCGCGCCTGATCGAGAAAAAACTGTCCGATTTCGGCGTCAGCGTCACCGTCGTGGCCGCCCAAGCCGGGCCGGTCATCACGCGCTACGAGATCGAGCCGGCCACCGGCGTCAAGGGCAGCCAGATCGTCAATCTGGCCAAGGACCTGGCCCGCGCGCTCAGCCTGGTGCGCATCCGGGTGGTGGAGACCATCCCGGGCAAGAACCTGATGGGGCTCGAGCTGCCCAATCCCCGGCGCCAGACGGTGCGGCTGTCCGAAATCCTGGGGTCCCAGGTCTACCACGAGAGCGCGTCCCTGCTGACGATGGCGCTGGGCAAGGACATCGCCGGCAACCCGGTGGTGGCCGACCTGGGCAAGATGCCGCACCTGCTGGTGGCCGGGACCACGGGTTCGGGCAAGTCGGTCGGGATCAATGCCATGATCCTGTCGCTCCTGTACAAGGCCGACGCCACCCAGGTGCGTCTGATCCTGATCGATCCCAAGATGCTGGAAATGTCCGTCTACGAGGGCATTCCGCATTTGCTGGCCCCCGTGGTCACCGACATGCGCCATGCCTCCAATGCCCTGAACTGGTGCGTGGCCGAAATGGAAAAGCGCTACAAGCTCATGAGCAAGCTCGGGGTGCGCAATCTGGCGGGGTACAACACCAAGATCCGCGAGGCCCAGAAGCGCGAGGAGCTCATTCCCAATCCCTTCTCGCTGACGCCCGATGCGCCCGAGCCCCTGGGCCCGCTGCCCATGATCGTGGTGGTGATCGACGAGCTGGCCGACCTGATGATGGTGGTGGGCAAAAAGGTCGAGGAACTCATCGCCCGGCTGGCCCAGAAGGCCCGCGCCGCCGGCATTCACCTGATTCTGGCGACGCAGCGCCCCAGCGTGGATGTCATCACCGGTCTGATCAAGGCCAATATCCCCACGCGGATCGCCTTCCAGGTCTCCTCCAAGGTCGATTCCCGGACCATCCTGGACCAGATGGGCGCCGAGACCCTGCTGGGACAGGGCGACATGCTCTACCAGCCGCCGGGGACCAGCGTGCCCACGCGGGTTCATGGCGCCTTTGTCCATGATGATGAGGTGCATCGCGTGGTCGAGGCCCTGAAGGCCGAGGGCGAGCCGGATTATGTCGAAGGGCTCCTCGAAGGCGCCAGCGAGGGCGAGACCGGCGACGGCGTCAGTTCCGTCACGGGCTTTGCCGATACGGAAAGCGATCCGCTGTACGATCAGGCCGTCGAAGTCGTCATGCGCAGCCGCCGGGCGTCGATCTCCTTCGTGCAGCGCAATCTGCGCATTGGCTACAACCGTTCCGCCCGCATCCTCGAACAGATGGAGCGGGCCGGCTTGGTGTCTCCGCAGCAGCCCAACGGCAACCGTGACATTCTGGTGCCGGCCTCGCCCGGCGAGGACGAGTGACTCCCATGATCGCCTGCTTTTCGAATCGCCGTCGAGCTCTGGCCGCTGCCACGCTGTCGTGTTGCCTGGCGGTATGGCCCGGTCTTTCTCGGGCGGTCGATACGGCCCAGGTCCAGCTGCAGTCCTTCGTGAGCCGTGTCCATGCCGCCATCGGTCAGTTCAGCCAGGAACGGACCGATGCCAGGGGGCTCGCCCAAAAACCCCAAAGTGGGTCCTTCGCCTTCCAGCGGCCCGGCAAGTTTCGCTGGGATGTCCGCGCTCCCTATCAGCAGCTGATCGTCTCCGACGGCAGCCGTGTGTACCAGTATGATCCCGACCTGGCGCAGGTCACCGAGCGCCGCGCCAGCCAGGCTGTCGGGGCTTCGCCGGCCGCGCTCTTGTTCGGCTCGGGTTCGCTGGACGACGCCTTCGACCTGCAGCCCCGGCCCGATCGCGACGGCCTGCAATGGCTGCGCGCCGTGCCCAAGACTCCGGATGCCGGCTTCGTCCACGTGGATATCGCGTTTTCCGACGGGCTGCCGCGCCAGCTCGAATTGCTGGATGCCTTTGGCCAGATCTCGCGCATCGTCTTTACTGGCCTGAAGTCCAACCCCGAGATTCCCGCCGGGCAGTTCCGGTTCACGGTCCCCAAGGGTGCCGATCTCGTGAAGATGGAATGATGAACGGGCAGGGCGATCTGCTGGGCGACGATCCGGACCTCGCGCAGGCCGCGATGCCGGCCCGGTCAGGCGCCCGGCACAGGCAGGGCGCGCCGGCGACCGATCCGCTCCAGGCCCTCTCCGGCGCGCCGCTGGCCGATGCCTTGCGGCCCCGTTCGCTGGACGAGGTGATCGGCCAGACCCATCTGCTGGGGCCGGGCCGTCCTCTGCGGCTGGCCTTCGAGTCCGGCACACCGCATTCCATGATTCTGTGGGGGCCGCCCGGTGTCGGCAAGACGACCCTGGCACGCCTGATGGCGACCGCCTTCAAGTGTGAATTCATCGCCTTGTCCGCCGTGTTTTCGGGTGTCAAGGACATCAGGGCCGCGATCGAACAGGCTCAGCGCCACCAGTCCATGGGCAAGCACACGCTCCTGTTCGTGGATGAAATCCACCGGTTCAACAAGGCCCAGCAGGATGCGCTGTTGCCCTACGCAGAAAGCGGCCTGGTCACCTTCGTTGGCGCCACCACCGAGAATCCCTCTTTCGAGGTGAACTCCGCGCTCTTGTCGCGGGCGCAGGTCTACGTGCTCAAATCGCTGACCGAGGCGGAACTCACCCAACTGTTCGAGCGGGTGCGCAAAGTCGCGCTGGGTGCGCTTCAGTTCGATGATCCGGCACGGGATACGCTCATTGGTTACGCCGACGGAGATGCCAGACGGTTCCTGAACCTGCTGGAGCAGTCGCGCACCGCCGCCGAGGCGTCCGGCCTGACCACGATCAGCGTCGATTTCCTGCAAAACGCCCTGACCCTCAACAGCCGTCGTTTCGACAAGAGCGGGGACAATTTCTACGACCAGATCTCGGCCTTGCACAAGTCGGTGCGCGGCTCGCATCCGGATGCGGCGCTGTACTGGTTCACGCGGATGCTGGATGGCGGCGCAGACCCCCGCTATCTGGCCCGGCGCATTGTCCGTATGGCCTGGGAAGACATCGGCCTGGCCGACCCGAGGGCCATGCAGATCGCCAACGATGCGGCCTCGACCTATGAGCGGCTGGGCAGCCCCGAAGGAGAACTGGCTCTGGGGCAGGCGGTGATCTATCTGGCCATGGCGGCCAAGAGCAACGCCGGCTACAACGCGTACAACCGGGCACGCGCCTTTGTCAAGCAGGACAAAAGCCGGGAGGTTCCGGTACATTTGCGCAATGCGCCGACCAAGCTCATGAAGGAACTGGGCTACGGGCATGCCTACCGGTATGCCCACGATGAGCCCAATGCCTATGCGGCGGGTGAGACCTATCTGCCCGACGGCATGCTGGAGCCGGGTTGGTATCAGCCCGTGCCCAGGGGGCTGGAAATCAGGATCGCCGAGAAGCTGGCCCTGCTGAGAAAGTGGGACGAAGAGGCCGGGGATGCGTGAAATCAGAAAACAAGAGACGTCCACTCCTTTCCTCCTCCTGTCCTGAAAACTGGCGAGCGTACTGAAGTGGTGCTCATCGACCATCAAGGTCAGGATTCACATCGTTGACTCGTAAAAGCATCAGTCCGTTGGGGCTGATGCAGGGCTATGCCAGCGCGTTGCGCATGTTGGCGGATCCACGGCCATTCGCATGGTGAGCCGTGACTCAAGCGACACTGCGCAGGATATCCGCACCCGGTTCAAGTGGTGCAAACAGGCTGTCGTCTTTTCTCGAGCTGTCAGCGATGCGGCAGCCGTTCCCCCAATCAGTGGTTCGACGATGCGGACAGGTCGTGAGCATGTTCTGCAGGTACGAGGCTGGGCCGTGGACATCATCTGGAGGGCTGCGCCAGATGCCTGACCGATTTCTGAATCTCGTCAAACAGATCAATTATTTGTGCAATGTGCACTTTATGCGGTATCGGCATGCCTGAATTGACTAACTAAAAAAATGCAACTGCTGAGAAAATAATCTCCAAATCTCGTAGCGTCTCGAGACATTCAAGTATGAATTTGTATCTCAAAGGAATTTGGCGGAGGCTCACATGAACAAGATCCATAAAATCATCTGGAATGATCGGACGAGAACCTATGTGGTCGTTCCGGAAACCGCTCAAGGTCGTGGGAAACGATCCGGATCGGCGGATGCCCGCAATCGTACGACGGTGCAAGTCGGAACCGCGGAGCGGGTTGCAGCGGCGATTGCCAGGATGGCCTTCGCGTGCATCGGTGTATTGGGTTTCGCAAGTTTTTCGTATGCGGGAGGTTGCTCTGCAACCAGTAACGATTGCCACTTCTATAGTGTCGGAAATACGACCAGCAGCACGGGAAATTACAATAATAACGGTGCTACCGGGACAGACGCGCTGGCGGCCGGAGTAAAGGCCAACGCTGCGGGAAAAAACGCCACGGCTGTAGGCCATATGGCCAAGGCATCAAAGGAAGGTACGACAGCAGTCGGCTCTGAGGCGGGCGCCACGAATACAAATGCCACAGCTGTAGGAAATAAAGCCAAGGCTTCGCAGCCCAACACCACGGCTGTAGGGAATAACGCCAAGGCTTCGCAGGCATCCGCCACGGCCGTTGGCGATGGGGCGAATGCGACCTCGAAGGGTAGCGTTGCTTTAGGTGCCGCGAAAGCAAATGGGACGAATTCCATTGCTCTTGGGTCAGCCTCGTCCTCGCGGGGGACCAGCTCTATCAGTATAGGAAATAAGTCGGACAGCACCGGAGGTGGCCCATCTGCGGTAGCGAATTATGCGATCAGTATTGGCGATTCAGCAAATGCCTCTAAGAACGAGACCATCGGAATTGGCCATAGTGCCAAAGCAACTGGGGGCTCTGCCGTGAGTATCGGTTCGGGCTCGAACTCCACAGGGACAAACAGTCTTGCGCTGGGTGCCAGTGCGAGTGCGAGCGCGAACAATGCGATCGGCATGGGCAATGCGGCGCAGGCAACTCAGGACGGTGCCATCGGCATCGGCCAGAGGTCGAATGCTTCCGGAGTCAATGCGGTGAGCCTGGGCCAGGAATCGAAGGCGACGGAAAGCAACACTGTCGCGCTGGGAGCCATGGCTGAAGCGACGGCAGAAAATGCTGTTGGCCTGGGCAATACGGCGAAAGCAAGTGGTGTAAATGCCATTGGCATTGGTACGTTGTCGACAGCCTCTGGCGCCGATGCTGTTGGCATGGGCAATGCGGCGAGCGCAATGGGAGACTATGCCATTGGCATCGGCTCGAACTCGAATGCTTCCGGGCTCAATGCGGTTGGTATGGGACGGTCGTCAACGGCTGCAGGACAAAACAGTCTTGCGCTGGGTGCCAGTGCGAGTGCGACCGCGAACAATGCGATCGGCATGGGACGGTCGTCAACGGCTGCAGGACAAAACAGTCTTGCGCTGGGTGTCAGTGCGAACGCGAGCGGGAAAAATGCGATTGCAATGGGCACGAATTCCGAGGCGAGTGGAGAGCAATCGGTTGCCGTTGGGGTGGGAAATCAGGTAACGGGCGATCACTCCGGGGCTTTCGGGGATCCGAATGTAGTCAGTGGTAAGAGGAGTTATGCCGTTGGCAATCGCAACACCATTGCCAACGACAATACGTTCGTATTGGGCAATAACGTGAGCACCACGCAAGATAACGGTGTAGTGCTGGGTGCCGACTCAACTGATCGGGAGGCGACAACCGAGACGGGTTCGACGATCAATGATCAGGCGTATACGTATGCTGGCCAGGGGAATTCTTCATTTGGCGTGGTCAGCGTGGGGAAGGAGGGCGCCGAGCGCCAGGTGATCAATGTCGCAGCCGGGGAGGTAAGCGCCACCAGCACGGATGCCGTGAATGGCAGTCAGCTCTACACGGTAGAGCAGGCTGTCCAGGTTCCGCTGAGTTTTGCGGCGGACAGCGGTACGCCAACGGCGCGTCGGCTCGGTCAGACTGTCGCCATCACTGGGGATGGGAACAACATCTCCACAGAGACCACCTCGAATGGCGTCAGTGTGCGGCTTTCGAATGATCTGCATATTCAGTCGCTGACGGCCACTCAGCAGATTGCGATAGAAAATGGTCCCGTCATGACTCAGAACGGCATAGATATGCGGGGGCAGAAAATCACGAATGTCGCACCGGGGACAGCGGGCACCGATGCAGTGAATGTAAATCAGCTGAATCGGGTGTCCAAGCGGATCGATTCTGTCGACAATCGAGCCAGTGCGGGTGTCGCGGCAGCCATGGCTGTAGCCGGTTTGCCTCAGGCGTATTTGCCGGGCAAGAGCATGGTCAGTGTTGCTGGTTCAACTTGGCGTGGCGAAGGCGGTTATGCGGTGGGTATGTCCCATGTGACTGAAAATGGGAACTGGGTTCTCAAGGCGGCTGCAAATGGTTCTTCGCGAAGCGATTTTGGTGGCACGATCGGTGTCGGATATCAATGGTAAACATGAGGAGCACTTCTGAGTAGAACGAAGTCTACTGATTTGCTTATCGGGTGAAAATTCTATGCTGCTAAAGCGAAGTGTTGTAATGCTGGCCCCTGTTCTTGCATCGGTTGTGCTGGCCGGCTGCCAGAGCAGGGCGCCGCGGCCAGACAACAGGAACGGTCCGCAATCGACTGCGCAATCGTCAGAAGTTGCCGTTCAATCGGTTTCCCGGCAGGCCAGTACGGCTGCCAGGTATCAATCGGTCACTTTTTATCTGGCGCAGGATCAGCAGGCGCAGGGATTGTCCCGGCTTCAGATCGGAAAGGGCGTTCTCTGGTTTTCTCCTCAGGCAGTCATGAATGATGCTGATTTGGAGAATGTTCAGCCGCGTCGTTCTAACAATGGCCACCCTTTTGTTCGGTTTCAATTCACTCAGGCCGGTGCAAAAAAACTGGATGCGATCACGACAAAATACAGAGGAAATATATTGATTACAACGGTCGGTAAAAACATCATCAGTCTGCTGCGTTTGGATATGTCGGCCAAACAAGGGATTCTGGATATTCCGATGCGAACTGATCAGGACGCAATCAATACAGCAAATGCCATATCTAGACAATGGAACAAGGGCTGATTGCCGGCGTACTGTTTTAAAACATGCGTTTTTACCCGGCTCAAGTGGCTGTAAGGAGATGAGGGTGCCTACCTCGTATTTCGATTGGCAACGCCAGCTACCCCTGTGGCTGGCGAAATCCATTCAGTTTGATGAATTTCCATGAGGGTTTGTTCATGGCGTCGGGGAGCCTGATCCGTCAGATGGCGCTTTGCCGCCATGATGGATTATCGATACAAGTGTTTTCTATAGGCTCCTGGAGGAGAGCCATATCGTTTTTTAAATAGCCTGGCTAAAGATCCCTCATCGGAGAAACCGCAATCCCACGCGATCTCGGCAACTGTGAATCTCATATCCTGTTCATTCCGGAATCGCTCGAGGACATGTCTCAGACGTACGTTCTGAAGTTGTTTTAAAAAGCTCTGCCCTTCTGGCGAGTATGTGGAAAATAATTTGTGCACATAGCGGACGGATATCTCAAAATCCTCTGCGAGGCTTTGGGCAGTTGCGGTGGGATCGTTATAGTTATCGTGGATCCAGATCATCATTTGGTGATAAAGATGCTGGCGGGCGCCGTCGGATCGCGAGTTTGGAAAACCAGATTGCTCGGTATATACGGGTTTTTCCAATACCATCCTCATCATCAGGGAAAAAAGGTACGAAGTAAAAGCAGCTCTCAATGCAGGTGTCTGACGAATTGATTTCATCAAGGCTGCTTCTATTCCTGCCATGTAGTATGACAATATACGGGCCCATCCGTGTTCCTGCGAGAATCGAAGGCCTGCATATTTTTTAAGAGGGAAGCCCCATTCCCTCACCATTGCATCCGACATGGCAAAAATAGTACAGTCGATCCGCGAACTGTCCCAGTCATAGGTTTGCTTGGAATCGATCAGAATCAGGTCGCCTGCCAGCAACTGCGCATCGTGACCGCCATGATTGCTATGTGTGGGCGCGTTGGTTCGCACCAGCAGCAATCGAGGGTTTTCTTTGCCCAGGTTTGCTATTTCATCGGTTCCTCTGTGAGAATTGCATTGCTCGCCTTGAGCAAATATGATGGAGGCGCCGCCCAAGCCATATAGTTCGATATTGCCATCATAAGACCGGGTTAAAGGGTTTCCCATTTTAACACCAAGCACCCGTCGATCGATGAATTCATTCCAGGACTTGAAATTATTTTTTTCCTGGGCTTCTTTTGTTTTAGGAGACAATGTATGGGTTAAGGATTCCATATTAATTTTGTTTGTCTTCAAAACAGTATAAAAATGGATGGCTATCTCGGGAACGCCTCTTTTACAAATTTCATACTTTTATTTTCAAGGTTTAATGTACATCGATACCCGCAATTGGTAAAGTATAGTCATAAAAAATTAACATTATTTAACTTAGTTATTAAAAATTTAACTTTTGAATTGGAAAAATTAAATATTTTTAAAGATCTGGAACAGCAAAGACCTTGGGGAATGCTTCTTTTTTATGTCTTTGTGTGAGTTCAAGGTCGAGCGACCTTTGCTGGGTGAAGTTCCCTTCAATAAAAGATCAAGGAAAGAAGGCAGGAAGAAATACAGGCAGGACTGGTGTCTGGTCGGGCTGCTGTGGCCTGGAGACGGCAACAGGATGCATTGCCAGTGAAAAATCTCACAACCAGACAGCTGACCTGAACAGCCTGTTCGACATTTTTGCAGCGTGTCAGCCCTGGATGCGTGCGCCGTGTAGTCCATGCTACTGATTTCAGAAGATAGTAAATGCTAGTATTCATCCAATGACGGAAAGATAATTCGTCAGCATGCGGATGGAGTGAGGGGTGATTTCAAAAACAAAAGAATTCGAAGCATCTATCGATGTGCCTTGGGTCGTGTTCGATAACCTCTCCATCTGGGACGAGGTGTTGCCTCTGGGGCGCCGTATCGTGTGGACGCGCGGCGAGCGGATTCGAGACCCGGGTGATCCCGCGCACAGCGTTTTCCTGATCCGTTCCGGGCTGATCAAGGTGTCCGCCGTCAGCCAGGAGGGCGTACAGCGCACCTTGTGGCTCCAGGGCGCTGGCAGCGTGCTGGGCGAAGCCGCCCTGTTGAGCGGCAAGCCCTATCGGCATGAAATCAGCGCCCTGGAACGGGTCGAGGCTCATGAATTTCCCGCGTCGGTGATCATGCGGGATCTGTTCGAGAAACACCCGGCCCTGAGCCGGCAGCTGCTGGTCAATATCGCGGCCAAATCCTATATCGGTTCGTCTCAGGTGGAGGATGCCGTCTTTCTGAACGGTCCCCAGCGGGTGGCCCGGCTGCTGTACGGTCTGGACCGGCTGCACCGGTCTGCCAGCCTGCCTGTTTCCCATAGGGAGATCGCGGAGATGCTGGGACTGCATCGGGTCACCGTCAGCAATGCCATCGGCCTGCTGCGGCGGGCGGGCCTGCTGGACGAAACGACACATGGAATCCGGGTCGCTGACTCGGCCGGACTGGTGGCCTATGCGCAGGGTCCATCCCCCGGCCCTTGAGCTCTTTTCATGAGACCCGACCCTTTAAAGGAGGCAATACCGATGGATACGATTTACACGGCCGAACCTTACAAGATCAAGATGGTCGAACCGATCGCCGTCACGACCCGCGAGCAGCGGGCGCGGTTCATCGCCGAGGCGGGATACAACACGTTCCTGCTGCGCTCGGATCAATGCTATATCGATTTGCTGACCGATAGCGGCACGACCGCCATGAGCGACAACCAGTGGGCGGGCATGATGCTGGGGGACGAGGCCTATGCCGGCAGCCGCAATTTCATCCATCTGCAGGAGGTGGTCCGCCGCTACTATGGCTTCAAGCATATCGTGCCGACCCATCAGGGGCGGGGCGCCGAGAACCTGTTGTCGCGCCTGTGTATCAAGCCTGGAGATTACGTGCCAGGGAACATGTATTTCACCACCACGCGCGCGCACCAGGAACTGAATGGCGCGAAATTCGTGGACATCATCATCGACGGGGCGCACGATCCGCAGATCGAATTGCCATTCAAGGGCAATATCGACCTGGCAAAGCTGCAGCGTCTGATCGACGAGGTCGGCGCGGACCGGATCCCCTACGTCTGTGTGGCCGTGACGGTGAACCTGGCGGGGGGGCAGCCGGTCAGCATGGACAATCTGCGCGCCGTCAAGCGCCTGTGCGAGGCGTATGGCATCCAGGTGATGTTCGACGCCACCCGTTGCGTGGAGAACGCCTACTTCATCAAGGAGCGTGAGCCGGAATACGCCACGCGCACGATCGCTGAAATTCTCAAGGAAATGATGAGCTACGCCGATGGCTGCACCATGAGCGGCAAGAAGGATTGCCTCGTCAACATCGGAGGTTTCCTGTGCATGAACGATGACCAGCTCTATCAGCGGGCGACCGAACTCGTCGTGCTGTTCGAGGGCATGCCCAGCTATGGCGGGCTGGCCGGACGCGATATGGAGGCGATGGCCCGGGGAATCGAGGAGTCGGTGGACTATCACTACATCCAGCATCGGATCGGTCAGTGCCGCTATCTCGCCGACCAGCTGGTCGCGGCCGGCATCCCCATCGTCAGGCCGGTGGGAGGACACGCGGTGTTCCTGGACGCCCGTGCGTTCCTCGATCATCTGCCCCAGGAAGTATTCCCGGCGCAGACGCTGGCGGCCCAGCTTTACCTGGAAAGCGGCGTGCGCAGCATGGAGCGAGGCATCGTGTCCGCCGGCCGCAACCAGGAGACGGGCGATCATCATCGGCCCAAGCTGGAACTGGTGCGTCTGACGATTCCCCGCCGCGTGTACACCTACGCGCACCTGGACATCGTGGCCCGGGCCTGCGAGGCGCTGTATCGTCACCGTCGCGACCTCAAGGGCATGAAGATGGTCTACGAACCCAAATTGCTGCGATTCTTCACCAGCCGTTTCGAACCGCTGGGCTGAGCGCATCCGGCAGCCACTCTCCGGGGCGTGTCCGACGGCGGCTTTCCATCTGTGGTCGCCCGACGTCCTGGACGTCTTGTCCGTCTACCGCTGACGGATCATCCGAACAGCTTGCACGCGATTTCCGCCACGTGCCGGCCCTGAAAACGCGCGCCGTCCTGTTCGTTGGCCGATGGTTTGCGTGAGCCGTCGCCTCCGGCGATGGTGGATGCGCCATAGGGCGCTCCGCCAGTGACTTCGTCCAGGCGCATCTGACCCTGGAAGCTATAGGGCAGGCCCACGACGACGAAGCCGAAATGCAGCATGTTCGAGATGATCGAAAACAGCGTGGTTTCCTGGCCGCCATGCTGTGTCGCTGTGCTGGTGAATGCGGCCCCTACCTTGCCATTCAACTGGCCGCTGGCCCACAGACCGCCCGCCTGGTCCAGAAAATTCGCCATTTGTGAGCACATGCGGCCGAAACGGGTGCCGCAGCCGATCAGAATGGCATCGTAGTCGGCCAGTTCCTTGACCTGCGCCACGGGCGCGGACTGGTCGAGTTTGTAGCCCGATTTGCGGGCGATTTCCTCAGGAACCAGTTCCGGCACACGTTTGATGTCGACCGTGGCCCCCGCGGATCGGGCGCCTTCGGCAATGGCCTGGGCCAGGGTTTCGATGTGACCGTAGGTCGAGTGGTAGAGCACCAGTACTTTCGCCATGAGAAGGCTCCTTTCCTGAGAGATGCCTCATCCCGTCCGTTGCATGACGCAGCCGCGACAGGATGGGGATTGAATACAATAGCTCTTTTCACGAATCTTCGTTATTTCGACATGCTCGACACCAATCTGCTGCGCAAGGACCTGGATCGCGTCGTGCGGGCGCTTGCCCGGCGCGGCCTGGCCTTTGATACGGACCGTTATCACGCTCTGGAGGCCCGCCGCAAAGCCGTCCAGGTTCAGACCGAAGAACTGCAGGCGCGGCGCAATGCGCTCGCCAAGCAGATCGGCCAGTTGAAGTCGCGCGGCGAGGACGCCTCGGCCGTGCTGGCCGAATCCCAGGCCATCCCCGACCGGCTCAAGGCCCTGGAACAGGATCTGGGCGCGGTGCAGCAGGAATTGTCCGCCTGGCTGATGACCCTCCCCAACTTGCCCGACGACAGCGTGCCGGATGGCGCCTCCGAGGCCGACAATATCGAGGTCCGCCGCTGGCTGCCGGGCGCGGCCGGAGCGGACGGCAATCCAGCCAGCCTGGGTTTCGAACCGCGCGATCACGTTGCCCTGGCCGAGCCTTTCGGGCTGGATTTCGAGTCGGCCCGGTCGTTGGTGGGCGCGCGCTTCATGATGTTGCGAGGCCCCATCGCCCGCCTGCACCGCGCGTTGGCGCAGTTCATGCTGGATGTGCAGACCGGCGAGCACGGTTACCAGGAATGCTATACGCCTTACATCGTCAATGGCGCTACCTTGTACGGTACCGGCCAGTTGCCCAAGTTCAAGGACGACATGTTCTGGGTGACCAAGGGCGGTCAGGGCAGCACACCGGACGACGAGGATCCGGTCGAGGATCTGTACCTGATTTCCACTGCGGAAATCCCCCTGACCGGGACGGTGCGGGACCGCATTCTGGATGCGCAGGAGCTGCCGTTGCGGCTGACCGCGCATACACCGTGCTTCCGCTCCGAGGCGGGCAGTGGCGGACGCGACCTGCGCGGCCTGATCCGCCAGCACCAATTCGACAAGGTCGAGATGGTGCAGATTGTGCATCCGGACCAATCCTGGCAGGTGCTCGATGAGATGGTCGGTCACGCCGAGCATGTCCTGCAGGCGCTGGGCCTGCCGTACCGCACCGTGCTGCTGTGCGCGGGCGATATGGGCTTCGGATCAGCCAAGACCTACGATCTGGAGGTCTGGCTGCCGGCGCAGAATACCTGGCGCGAAATCTCATCTGTGTCGAACTGCCTGGATTTCCAGGCGCGACGTCTGCAGGGGCGCTTTCGCCCCGAGGGCTCCAAGGCCAAGCCGGAATACCTGCATACCCTGAATGGGTCGGGGCTGGCCGTGGGACGCGCCCTGGTGGCGGTGCTGGAAAACTACCAGCAGGCCGATGGCAGCATTGCGATTCCGTCTGTGCTGCGCCCCTACATGGGGGGGCTGGAGGCGATCCGGGCCTGAGCGGTCAGACGCGGGATCTGGCTGAGATGCATGCCGGCCTCGCCAGGCTCATGTTTTGTGGGTCTTCGGGCCTCGATAACGCCGCATGCCGGTCTGATTCGATGCCTCCGCGTCTGTGGCGGCAGATCGGCCCGACCGATGGGTGCCGCTGCGTGTGATCAGAAGCAGGCATCCTATCCAGAACAACAGCGTCAGGATTGTTGCCAACAGGCTGTGAAGGCTGTCGTAGCCGGTTGCGGCCGAGGCCTGGATGTCGAAGGTGTCGGCGATGGGCGGGATATTGCCCAGGCCCTCGACCAGCAAGCGACCGGGCAAGGTGAAGGCCCATTTCAGGGCGCCAATGATCTCCCATCCGGCAACCGAGCCGTTGCCGTCGACGTCGAGCACGAATTGCAGGGCTTGGATGTTCATGGCGGACCTCCTGCTGCGTCTGATGCTTAGTTCACTATAGGCGGTTCCATGGTTTTGATCAATGCAGCCGTGCTTCCTGGGGCATTTCCTCAAGCTCTGGCAGCAGCACGATCCCGAAGGTCACAAGAGCCCTGATCGCTCAGTTCGAACCTCCAAACCCAATGGAATCACCGAAGGATTCCACACCAAGATGGAGATGCTCTTGCGTAGGGCCTACGGCTTCAGGAATTTTGAGAATTACCGCATGAGGGTCTTGGCTCAATGCGGTTGGAACGGTGTCATCAACCGTGTCTGATGAATGCCTATCCCCAGTTAATGGGGTAGAGCCACACCCTGCTGCGGACACTGATGGCGACAAAGGGAGGGAAACCGGTGGTAACCGACATCCCCCGTTTTGTTCCGAAGTGGCGGAGAGGGTGGGATTCGAACCCACGGTACGGGGTTACCGTACGCCTGATTTCGAGTCAGGTACATTCGACCACTCTGCCACCTCTCCTAGTATGACTGCGGTCAAGCGTGGAATTCTAGCATAGAACGGGCCCACATCTTGGCTAGCCGGCCTCTGTTCAACATTACCGCAAAAATCCGCCATCGCCGCCCTCATGTTCTGGAACAGCATGATCTCAGGGTAGTGTTCCACCCCCCGACCCAAGAGGTGGAGCCGCGCAAATCCTCCGGGAAGAGGCCGTCGATTTTCATCTACAGCGAGCGCGGCGATCTTCGTATCGTCAGGCTGGCGCCTGGCACTGATCGAGGGCGGAATAGTCGGTATAGCCTTCGGGCCCGGAGGCGTAGAACAGTTCACGCCGGGGCGTGTTCAGCGCGGCGCGCTGCATGAATCGGGCCGGCAGGTCGGGATTGGCGATGAACAGCCGGCCAAATGCTGCCGCGTCTGCGTGGCCTTGCGCCAGTTTGCGTGATGCCTGGTCCTGGTCGAGCCCTTCGTTGATGATGAACTGTCCCGGAAATGCCTCCCGCATCATCGGTGCCAGACTGTCCGGACCGTCATGTTCGCGCAGGCAGAGGAAAGCGATGCCGCGTCGCCCCAGGGCCTCGGTCACCGTACCAAAGGTCTCGCGGGGTTGCGCATCGCCCATGTCATGGCTGTCGCCTCGCGGCGACAGATGGACGCCGACGCGCCCGGGCATCCAGGTCTCGAGGATTGCATCCGTGATCTCCAGCAGCAGCCGGACCCGGTTCTCGATGGAGCCGCCGTAGGCGTCCGTGCGCTGATTGGCGCCGCTCTGCAGGAATTGGTCGAGCAGGTAACCGTTGGCGGCGTGGATTTCCACGCCATCGAAACCCGCTGTCCGGGCGTTTTCCGCGCCTTGCCGGTAGGCCTGGATGAGACCGGGGATTTCCTCGATGTCCAGCGCGCGAGGCGTGACGTAGGCTTTCCTGGGCCTCACTAGACTGACGGTTCCGGCGGGCTGGAGGGCGCTGGGCGCGACCGGCGTTACGCCGCTCAAGTACAGCGGATCGGAAATGCGGCCCACGTGCCAGAGTTGCAGGATGATCCGTCCGCCTGTCTCATGCACGGCGGAGGTGACTTTCTGCCAGCCCCGGACCTGATCGTCGGACCAGATGCCGGGTGTGTCCGGGTAGCCGACGCCCATCGGGGTGACGGCGGTCGCCTCGCTGATGATCAGGCCGGCGCTGGCGCGTTGTCGGTAGTATTCGACCATCAGTTCACCGGGAATGCGCCCGGGCTCGGCGCGGCAGCGGGTCAGGGGGGCCATGATGATGCGGTTGGGCAGCAACAGATCGCCGAGCTGAAGCGGGTCGAACAGGTCAGGCATGTGCGTTTCCTGGAGAGACGAGACGAGGGGGGCGCCGCTGGCGCGCTGGAATCGCGGCGGCGCGTGGCGCCCATGAGGCGCGATCCATGATCAGGTCTGTTTGTGCCCTGGCAGGTCTGTCAGGGTTTGCAGCGCCAGGGCGGAATGGGCGTAGGCGCCGCCCGCCCGCATCTCGGCCGCGACCCAGATGGCTTCCATGACCTCCGCATCGGATGCGCCCGCGCGCGCCGCGCCTTCGGTGTGACCTTTGATGCAATAGGGGCACTGGGTGACGTGGGCCACGGCCACGGCGATCAGTTGCTTGGTTTTCGCATCCAGCGCGCCGGGGGCAAAGACGGCCTTGCTGAAGGCCTTGAACGCAGACAGGGCCTCGGGGGCAAGTTCGGCGCGCCGCTTGGCCAGTTCAGGGGTGAGTTGGGGGTACATTGGGGAATCCATGGTGCGGGTCTCCTGAAATCGGGTTCGGAATCATCATAAACCCGCGCGCCGAGCGTAACCAGGAAAGTCCGGGACGGGCGGCCGGGAATCGGGCGCGTGTCGCTGGGTGGCGTGTTGCGCGGGGGGCATGTCGCCGGGCGCGAGTTGCCGGGTGCGAGTTGCCTGGAGTCAGGCAGGCCGGCAGCGCGGGACAGGCCTACAATGACAGCTTTTCATTTCCAGGTGATTCGCATGGAATCCCGTCTGCCCATGGATGGTCTGGCCTCCGGTCTGATGCTGGTGCTGTGTCTGATCTGGGCCATGCAGCAGATCGTGCTCAAGGCGACGGCCCTGGATTTTGCGCCCATGTTCCAGATCGCTGTGCGCAGCGCGGTGGGCGGGGTGCTGGTGATTCTGTTCATGGTCTGGTCCGGCGAGCGCCTGAGCGGCGTCCTGGATCTGTGGCGTCCGGGGCTGCTGGCCGGCACGCTGTACGCACTGGAATTTGTGCTGGTCGGCGAAAGCCTGCGGCATACTTCGGCCGGTCATGTTGTGGTGCTGTTGTATACGGCGCCGATTTTCGCGGCCTTGGGACTGCACTGGAAACTCCCCGATGAACGGCTGGCGTCCGTCCAGTGGCTGGGCGTGGCCCTCGCATTTGGTGGCGTGGCGCTGGCGTTTTTGTGGCGTGATGCCGGCGCCCGGGCGGCCGATACCTCCATGCTGTGGGGCGATCTGCTGGCCTTGTTGGGCGGGGCGGCCTGGGGCGCCACCACCGTGGTGGTCCGGGTGACGCGGATGGCCGCGCTGCCTGCCAGCCAGACGCTGCTCTATCAACTGGTGGTGGGCGCGGCATGGCTGTTGGCAGTGTCGTTCCTGATGGGGCAGACGACAGTCCGCATGACGCCGATGGTCTGGGCCAGCCTGGCCTTTCAGTCCGTGTTCGTCGCGTTCCTCAGTTATCTGACCTGGTTCTGGCTGCTGCGCAAATACCTCGCCTCCCGCCTGGGGGTGTTTTCCTTTCTGACGCCGCTGTTCGGCGTCATGCTGGGCGCCTGGCTGCTGGATGAGCCATTGGGGGCGGGTTTTCTGGGCGGCACGTTGTTGGTGGTGCTGGGCGTCGTGCTGCTGAGCGGCTATGGCTGGTACCGCCATTGGCGGGACCGGCGGAGGTAAGCCGCGAGGCGACATCTCGGCGATCGGCGACGGCAAGCCTCGGGGCGATGCCCCGGGTCCGTGGCGGTGGGCCGCCGGGCGCCTCAGGACGCGGTGAGGGCGGGGGCGACCGAGGCGCCCTGGATGCCGTGGCGCGTCAGTGCCTGGGCCACGAGGCCGGACGCCTTGCAGCGTTCGACAAAGTCGGTCAGCGCGGTGGCCGCATGCGCCGGGCGTGATCGGGCCAGGCCCATGGCTTGTTCGATCACCATGAACCGGCCCGGCAGCAGCCGCACGCCGCCGACCCGGTCCGCGTCGGCCTGGAGTTGCTGGCGCACCCCTGCGGCGACCTCCTGGCCGCCCGCCAGGAAGTCATCCACCACGCGTTGAGAGTTTTCCGCCCGCACGATCTCGGCCTGCTGCAGATGGCGACTGAGATACAGATCATAGGCGCTGCCCTGGCCAACCACGACGCGATGGCCGGGCTGGTCGACCTCGGTATTGTCGTGCAGCGGAGCATCCATCCGGACCAGATAGGCCCCTTCGATGAGTACATAAGGCGGGGTGAAGGCGATGCCTTCGCCGCGTTTGGGGTCGATGGCAAAGAAGCCGATGTCGGCCGCCCCGGTGGTGACGGCTTCGACGGACTGCATGGCCTTGTCGAACACCACGAGTTCCAGCGGCACGTCGAGCTCCCGCGCGAGCGCGCCGGCGAGATCCACGGACACGCCGCAGACCTCGCCGCTGTCTGTGTCGCGTCGGGCCAGCAGGGGATTGCCCAGGTTGATCGAGGCACGCAGGGTGCCGGTAGGGGCGAAGTCGTTGGACAGGGACATGGCGGACCTGGCAGCAAGGGAGGGTCATGTGATTGTAGAGGGAACGATGTACCGTAGGGTATCTCATCGATTTCCGAGGCTTTCCATGTCATCTGATGCCACTTCAATGTCCGGCGCGTTGCCCGAGGCGGCGCGTGCCGTGCTGTCGTTCTGGCGCGAGGCGGGGCCCCGCCGCTGGTTTTCCAAGGACGACGCCTTCGATGCCGCGTTCCGCGATCGATTCCGGGATGCGCATTTTGCTGCGGCCCGCGGCGAGCTGGACGATTGGCTGGATCAGCCTGAATCGGCCCTGGCCTTGATCCTGCTGCTGGATCAGTACCCTCGCAATGCGTTCCGGGGCACCGGGCACATGTTCGCCACGGATGGTCTGGCCCTTGCCTGTGCCCGGCGTGCGCTCGTCTTTCTGGACCTGATCGATCCCGAGCTGCGGGGCTTCGTCTGCCTGCCGTTCATGCATGCCGAGGATCTGGCGGTTCAGGAGGCGTCCGTCGCCCTGTACACCCGCGAGGTGCCGGGCTCTCTGAGCTGGGCGATCGAGCATCGCGACATTGTGCGGCGATTCGGGCGGTTTCCGCACCGCAACCGCGCGCTCGGCCGTGCGACGACCCCCGAGGAACAGCAGTTCCTGGATGCCGGGGGATTCGCGGGCTAGGCAGTTACACTAGAGAATCTCTGATTTTCCGTGTTCTCATGCCTGATTCACATCCTGCTCCCCTGATCATCGAACCGTCCGCGGGCCCGCCCGCGCAGCTTTTCGTCGTGCTGCACGGCGAGTCCGCCGCGCCGGATCAGGTGCTGGAATTGGTGGCGGCGATTCGCCAGGCTTTTCCCCAGGCATTGATCGTCCAGCCTCACGGGCCGTTCGGCATCGGTGCAGCCCGACGCTGGATTGCGCGTGAGGCCCCGGATGCGGAAACCTATGTGGATCTGGTGGCCGAAGCAGGACTTGTTCTGGCGGGCGAGGTGCGCGCCTTGCAGCGCCGCTATGGCCTGGACGGCCAGCAGACGGCGCTGGCGGGATTTTCCGAAGGCGCCGCCGTGGCGCTGGAGGCTGTCTGCGCGCAGGCGGGGCTGGCGGGCAGGGCGCTGCTGTTTTCCACCCGCTTCGCCACGCTGCCGCTGGTTGCCCCCGCATTGACCACCCTGCATCTGCTGCACGGCGCGGCAGACCGCACGGCTCCGGTCGATCAGGCGCGTCAGGTCCATGGACACCTGGCCGACCTGGGCGGGGATGCCACATTGGACATGGCCTCGAATGTGGGCCATGAGCTCCATGATGCCTTGATCCGTCAGGCCGTCGTACGCTTGCAGACTTATCTGCCGCAGCGCAGCTGGGAGGCCGTGATGGGCTCGCCGGACCTCCGGGTCGATGAATACGATGCCGATGATGGGGCCTCGGACGAGGACGTCGGAGGCGGCGGCACCTTGCACTAGGGCCTGACGGTCGGCCGTCCTTTCTGCCGATGATCTGAGCCGTGCGCCGGCCGGCGCAGACGCGCCTACGCCGATCGGATCAGCCCGCCGCCAGACCAGCGCTGGATCAACGGCCAGAGTTCCGCCGGTGTGCTGGCAAGGGCATCGGCGCCCCAGCGGGTCGGGTCGTCGAGCGAGCAGTAGCCGTAGGCGACGGCCACGGTCGCCATGCCCGCCGCCAGACCGGCCGCGATGTCGCGCGCGTCGTCGCCAATGTAGATGCAGTGTTCGGGGGCGAAGCCGGCCTGGCGGGCGGCATGCCGCAGCGGTTCCGGATGCGGCTTGGTGTGAGGGGTGGTATCGCCGCCCACCGTCACGAGGCAGCGATCCTGCAAGCCCAGATGGCGCACGATGGGCAGCGCCAGCGATTCGATCTTGTTGGTGACGATGCCCCAGCCGTACTTGTGCTCACCCAGCTGGTCCAGCAGTTCAGGAATGCCGGGGAACAGCTTGGTATGCACCAGCATGGCCTGGGCGTAATCGTGCAGGAAACGCTGACGGACGGCCTCGTATTCATCGGACCGGTCATCCAGATCCAGGGCAGCCTTGAGCAGGCCGCGCGCGCCATGGGAGGCATACGGTCGCAAGTTCTCGTAGGGCAGGGGGGGCAGGCCCCGATACAGGCGTTGCTGGTTCGCGGCCGCGGCCAGATCCGGCGCCGTGTCGGCCAGCGTGCCGTCGAAATCGAACAGGACGAGGTGGTGCATCGTGCTCATGCCGGGCGCCGTGCGGCCATCAGGTAATTGACGCCGGTGTCCGGTGTCAGGCTGTAGCGCCGGGTCAGTGGCTGGTAGCCCATGCCGGACAGTCCGACGACCTCCAGTCCGGCAGAGCGCGCAGCGGCCGCCAGCTCGCTGGGGGTGATGAAATGTTCGTAGCTGTGTGTCCCCCGGGGCAGCATGCGCATGAGGTATTCGGCGGCGACGATCGCCAGCAGAAAGGATTTTGGATTGCGATTCAGCGTGGAAAAACACACCAGGCCGCCGGGGCGGACCAGTTGGGCGCAGGCGCTGACGACCGAGGCCGGGTCGGGTACGTGTTCCAGCAGCTCCATGCAGGTGACAAGATCGAATTGCCCCGCCTGCTGCTGCGCGTAGTCCTCGGCGCTGGCGCATTCGTATTGGACCTTGATTCCCGACTCATGACCGTGCAGGCGCGCGATCTGGAGAGATTGCTTGGCCAGGTCGATGCCGGTGACCTGGGCGTCTTCGGCGGCCATGGCCTCGGCCAGCAGGCCGCCGCCGCAGCCGACGTCCAGAGCCTGCAGGCCCTGCAGCGAACCGGCCTGGGCGCGGATCCAGTCCAGGCGCAACGGGTTGATGTCGTGCAGGGTCTTCAGTTCACCCTGGGGATCCCACCAGCTGGAGGCGAATGCGCTGAATTTGTTGAGTTCCGCCGGGTCGGCGTTGTCTGCGTGCATGGGGCGGGCTCCAGATGAAACCAGAAATGAATAGGGCTCCGTTCAACGGAGCCCTATTGTAGCCGCCGCACACGGGGTGCGGCGGCATCGGATGACCTGCAGGATTACTTGCGGGTACCGACGATTTCGATTTCCACGCGACGGTTCTGGGCGCGGCCCTGACGAGTCTTGTTGGACGCGACAGGTTGCAGTTCGCCCTTGCCTTCGGCGTAGATGCGATCGGCGGGAACACCCTTGCTGATCAGGTATTGCTTGACCGTGCTGGCGCGGCGCTCAGACAGCTTTTGGTTGTAAGCCTGGGCACCGATGGAGTCGGTATGGCCGGTTGCGATGACCGTTTCCAGGTTGATCGAACCCGCTTGTTGAGCGACTTGATCCAGCACTTGACGGCCTTCGGGCTTCAGCGTGGCTTTGTCGAAGTCAAAGAAGGTGTCGGCGTTCAGGACGACCTTGCTGGCGGTCGGAGCCACGACAGGGGCTTCGGCAACGGCACCGCAACCTTGGGCAGCAGTGGCGGGCGTCCAGAAGGCATCACGCCAGCAGTTCTGGCCACTTGCGTCTTTCCAGACATGACCGTCCACATTGGTCCAGTTGTCGGAAGCCGAGGCGGTGCCGACGGCAGCCATGGCAGCAATGGCGAGTCCAATAGCGATTTTGGAGGGTTTGTTCATGTTTCTCCTCGTTTGAGCATGATGCTTGAAAGTGACCGCAGCGAACCCCCGCCGCATATAGAAAGAACGCTTCCAGTATAGCAATGTCGAGCTGGAATACTCTGAGTTGCGCTGGGTTTCATGCGTGTTAGGCGAAATCTTAAGGCATTTCCTTCGCCGGGTTAAGCACAAATCCTTTCGTGCGCTTTATGGGCCTGTTTTATAGGGGTCGCTGGGGATTGCTGTCGGCTTTTTGCAACATTCGAGGGGTTTCAGGGGGGTATCCGGGATGTGCGTGGTCCATCGGCGTGTTCCGTCGGGGCGTCAGTCCAGGGATGTAGAGCGAATGATAGAATCACTGATTGGCCTGGGTGTCAGGTAAAACGGGTCATCCTCCTTGGCTGCGCCGGATGTGCGCAGCGGAGCGGGGTGAGGATTTGCGATCCGTCGTGCCGGGCGCCATGCGGTCCAGTCATTCAAGCCTGAAAGGTTTTTTCGGATACGTCATGGATTCTTTCGCTAAAGAGACCCTGCCCATTTCGCTCGAAGACGAAATGCGGCGCAGCTACCTGGATTACGCCATGAGCGTGATCGTGGGGCGCGCACTGCCGGATGTGCGCGACGGCCTCAAGCCCGTGCATCGGCGGGTGCTGTTCGCCATGCACGAGCTGAATAACGACTGGAACCGCGCGTATAAAAAATCAGCGCGTATCGTCGGTGACGTGATCGGTAAATATCACCCCCATGGCGATTCGGCGGTCTACGACACCATCGTGCGCATGGCGCAGGATTTCTCGCTGCGCTACATGCTGGTCGACGGCCAGGGCAATTTCGGCTCGATCGATGGCGACAATGCGGCGGCCATGCGTTATACCGAGGTCCGCCTCTCGAAGATCGCTCACGAACTGCTGGCCGACATCGACCAGGAAACCGTGGATTTCGGGCCCAATTATGACGGCAGCGAACAGGAGCCGCTGCTGCTGCCGTCGCGCCTGCCGAACCTGTTGGTCAACGGCAGCGCCGGGATCGCGGTGGGCATGGCGACCAATATCCCGCCGCACAACCTCTCCGAGGTCGTCGAGGGCTGTCTGTACTGCCTGCGCAATCCCGATTGCACTGTCGACGAATTGATCGAGCGGATCCCCGCGCCGGATTTCCCCACCGGCGGCATCATTTACGGCATGACCGGTGTGCGCGAGGGTTATCGCACCGGACGCGGGCGGGTGGTCATGCGGGCCAAGGTCCATTTCGAGGACATGGAACGCGGCAACCGCCAGGCCATCATCGTTGATGCCATTCCCTATCAGGTGAACAAGAAATCCCTCCAGGAACGCATCGCCGAGCTGGTCAACGAGAAAAAGATCGAGGGCATCTCCGACATCCGCGACGAGTCCGACAAGGACGGCATGCGTCTGGTCATCGAGCTCAAGCGCGGCGAGGTCCCCGAGGTCGTCCTGAACAACCTCTACAAGAACACCCAGCTGCAGGAAACCTTCGGCATGAACATGGTCGCGCTGGTCGATGGCCAGCCGCGCCTGCTGAACCTGAAGCAGATGGTGGAGTATTTCCTGCGGCATCGCCGGGAAGTCGTCACCCGCCGCACCATTTTCCAGCTGCGCAAGGCGCGTGAACGCGGTCATGTGCTCGAAGGCCTGGCCGTGGCGCTGGCCAACATCGATGACTTCATCGCCATCATCAAGGCGGCGCCCACCCCGCCGGTGGCGCGCCAGGCCCTGATGGACCGCAGCTGGGATTCCTCCCTGGTGCGCGAGATGCTCGAACGCGCCGACGCCAACGTCGCCTCGGGCGGGCGGGCGGCCTACCGTCCGGAAGGCCTGGATACGCATTACGGCCTGCAGGCCGACGGCGAGTACCGGCTGTCCGAGGTCCAGGCCCAGGAAATCCTCAACATGCGCCTGCAGCGCCTGACCGGACTGGAGCAGGACAAGATCGTCGGCGAATACCGCGAGATCATGGACACCATCGCCGATCTGCTCGATATCCTGGCCCGCCCGGAGCGAGTCACGGCGATCATCGGTGACGAGTTGCAGGCGATCCGTACCGAGTTTTCCAACGCCAGCAATGACCGGCGCCGCTCGGAAATCGAATACAACGCCACCGAACTCGAGACCGAGGATCTCATCACCCCCATGGACATGGTGGTGACGCTGTCGCGCAGTGGCTACATCAAGAGCCAGCCTTTGTCGGAATATCGCTCACAGAAACGCGGCGGTCGCGGCAAGCAGGCCACGGCCACCAAGGAAGACGACTGGATCGACCAGCTCTTCATCGCCAATACGCACAACTATCTGTTGTGCTTCTCGGACCGGGGTCGCGTCTACTGGCTCAAGGTCTGGGAGGTGCCCCAGGGGTCGCGCAATTCGCGGGGCCGCCCCCTCGTGAACATGTTCCCGCTGGTCGATGGCGAGACCATCACGGTAGTGCTGTCGGTCAAGGCTTTCTCCGACGACCATTACGTCTTCATGGCCACCTCGCGCGGCACGGTCAAGAAGACCCCGCTGTCGGATTTCTCCAATCCCCGCAAGGCCGGGATCATCGCGGTCGGCCTGGACGAGGGCGATTTCCTGATCGGCGCCGAACTGACCGATGGCGAGCATGACGTGATGCTGTTCTCGGATGCGGGCAAGGCGGTGCGTTTCGACGAAAACGACGTGCGCCCGATGGGCCGCACCGCGCGCGGTGTGCGCGGCATGTCGCTGGAAGAAGGCCAGACCGTCATTGCGCTGCTGGTGGCCGAAGACGAGTCCCAGAGCGTGCTGACGGCCACTGAGAACGGCTACGGCAAGCGCACGTCCATCGCCGAGTACACGCGGCATGGCCGCGGGACCAAGGGCATGATCGCCATTCAGACCTCGGCGCGCAATGGCAAGGTCGTCAGCGCCGTGCTGGTGCAGCCCGAGGACGAGATCATGCTGATCACCACCAGCGGGGTGCTGGTGCGCACGCGGGTTTCCGAGATCCGCGAGATGGGCCGCGCCACGCAGGGCGTCACGCTGATCAACGTGGACGAGGACAGCCAGCTGTCCGGCGTGCGCCGTGTCGCTGAAAGCGATGCCGACGAGACCGACGAAGACGCCGCGGCTGGCGAACAGGCTGCGGATGACGGAGCGCCGCCGGCGGATCAGCCGTCCGGCGCGCAACCCGATGCGGAGCGGGAGCCATGAGCCGCCCCTGGAACTTTGCGGCGGGCCCCTCCACGCTGCCGCTCGAGGTCCTGCAGCAGGCCGCCGCCGAAATGTGCGACTGGAACGGCAGCGGCACTTCGGTCATGGAAATGAGCCACCGCGGCAAGCACTACAGCCGCATCCGCGACGAGGCCGAGGCCGACCTGCGCGCGCTGCTTGCCGTGCCGGACGATTTCGAGGTGCTTTTCATGCAGGGCGGCGCTTCGGCGCAGAATGCCATCGTGCCGTTGAATCTGATCGGCCGTGCCGGTCTGGACAGGGCGGACTACATATTGAGTGGTCACTGGGCGCGTAAATCCTGCAACGAGGCGGCGCGGTATGGCGATATCGCCGTGGCTGCCACGGCCGAGTCAGCCATCGACATCGGCGGCCGCCGTTATGACGCCTGGTGCTGGCTGCCCGAGCAAGACCAATGGCGGGTCCGCCGCGATGCCGCCTATCTGCATCTGTGCGCCAACGAGACCATCGGCGGGGTCGAGCAGGCGGTCATGCCCGACATGGCGGCCCTGGGAGCGTCCGACGTGCCGCTGGTGGCCGACATGTCCTCCAACATCCTGACCCGGCCGATCGATTTCTCGCGGCTGGGCATGGTCTATGCCGGGGCGCAAAAGAACGCCGGCCCGGCCGGGGTGACGCTGACTTTCGTGCGCAAGGACCTGATGGGGCATGCGTTGCCGTCTTGTCCTTCCGTATTCGACTACGCCAATGTGGCCGGCGCCCAGTCCATGTTCAATACGCCACCGACCTACGCGATCTATATGGCGGGTCTGGTCTTCAAGTGGCTGTTGCGCCAGGGCGGTGTGGCCGCCATGGATGCGGCCTGCGAACAGAAGTCGCGCGCGCTGTACGATTATCTGGACCGTTCCTCGTTTTACGAGAACCGCATCGCGCCGGACAACCGCTCGCGCGTCAACGTGCCGTTCTTTTTGCGCGACGAATCCCTGAACGCCGCCTTTCTGGCAGAATCCGAGGCTGCGGGGCTGCTGGCCCTGAAGGGCCACAAGGCGGTGGGCGGTATGCGGGCTTCGCTGTACAACGCCATGCCCCTGGAAGGCGTGCGGGCCCTGATCGAGTTCCTCAAGGATTTCGAGGCCCGTCATGGCGGATGACACCCTTCAGTCCCGGCTGGACCCTCTGCGCCAGCGCATCGATGCGCTGGATACGCAGATTCTGGATCTGCTCAATCAGCGCGCCCGCGCGGCGCTCGAGGTCGGCGAGGTCAAGATGGCCTTCGATGCGGCCGGGCCGATTCTCAAGCCCGAGCGTGAGGCCCTGATCATCCGCCGTTTGCAAGCGGACAATGGCGGGCCGATCCCGGAAGAGGCGGTCGCCGCGATCTGGCGTCAGATCATCTCGACCTGTCGCAGCCTGGAAAGCGTGCTGACGGCCGCTTTCCTCGGGCCCCAGGGGTCGTTCTCCGAAGAGGCGGCCTACGAGCATTTCGGTCATGCCATCACCAGCCTGCGCTGCGAGTCCTTCGACGAGGTGTTCCGTGCCGTCGAGGCCGGGCAGGCGGATGTCGGCATGATTCCGGTGGAAAACTCCACCGAGGGCGCCGTCAATCGCAGTCTGGATTTGTTGCTGAATTCCTCCCTCAAGGTGCTGGGCGAGCGCACCATCCGCATCCATCACAATCTGCTCACCCTGACCGGCGGACTCGAGGGTGTCACCCGGGTCCTGGGCCATCCCCAGGCCCTGGCCCAGTGCCAGGCCTGGCTCAGTCGCAACCACCCGGAACTGGAACGCCTGCCGGTGGCCAGCAACGCCCAGGCCGCGCGCATGGCGGCGGAGGACCCAGCCTGCGCGGCGATAGCCGGAGAGGCGGCGGCGGCGGCCTGGGGGCTGAGCACTGTGGCCAGCGGAATTCAGGACGATCCACAGAACCAGACCCGCTTCGTGGCTGTCGGGCCGCGGGATGCCGGGCCGACCGGTCGTGACAAGACAAGCCTGGTGCTGGCCGTGCCGAACCGTGCTGGCGCCGTCTACGACATGCTGGCGCCGTTGTCGCGTCACGGCGTCTCCATGACGCGTTTCGAGTCGCGCCCCGCGCGGACGGGGCAGTGGGAATACTATTTCTACGTTGATCTGCTGGGTCATCGGGATGATGAGCCTGTCGCACTGGCTCTGGCCGAGCTGCGCCAGCAGGTCGCTTTCTTCAAGGTGCTGGGGTCCTATCCCCGGCAATGAGGAGCGTTTCCATGACAGACATTCCCGCCCCCGCCCATATCCGGGCCATCGCGCCCTATCAGGCTGGCAAGCCGATCGAGGAGCTCGCCCGCGAATACGGACTGGACCCGGCAGGCATCGTCAAGCTCGCCTCCAACGAGAATCCGCTCGGATGTTCCGGTCGGGTGCGGGCCGCGCTTGGCGAGGCCGTTGATGCCCTGCATGGTCGCTATCCGGACGCCAACGGGTTCGATCTGAAAGCGAGCCTGGCGATGCGGCATCAGGTGCCGGCCAGCTGGGTCACACTGGGCAACGGCTCCAACGATCTGCTGGAGCTCGCTTCCCTGGCGCTCCTCGATGAAGGCACGTCGGCCGTCTACGCGCAGCATGCGTTCGTGGTCTATCGTCTCAGCACGCAGGCGCGGGGGGCCCGCCACCTGATGGTTCCGGCCCGGGATTACGGTCATGACCTGGACGCCATGCTGGAGGCGATCGCGGACGATACGCGGCTGGTCTTCATCGCCAACCCGAACAATCCCACCGGTACGCATGTGCCCGGCGCGCGCGTGCGGGCCTTCCTGGAGTCCGTCCGGGAACGGCATGCGGACCGTGTGACCGTGTTGCTGGACGAGGCGTATGACGAGTACCTGGATCCCGATGAGCGGGTCGACAGTACGCGGTGGGTGCGTGAGTTTCCCAACCTGATCGTCACCCGCACCTTTTCCAAGGCCTATGGCCTGGCCGGGCTGCGGGTCGGCTACGCACTGGCGCAGCCGGCATTGACCGATCTGCTCAATCGGGTGCGACAGCCCTTCAACGTCAATATCCTGGCCCAGATCGCCGCGCGCGTCGCCCTGGACGATACGGATTTTCTGGCGCAGACCTATGCGCTGAACAAGACCGGCCGCGCGCAACTGCAGGAAGGCTTTGCCGCCCTCGGGCTGGATTACGTCCCCAGTCATACGAATTTCGTGCTGGTGCGCGTGGGCGATGCCGCCCGTGTGAACGATCAACTCCTGCGCCAGGGGGTCATAGTGCGGCCTGTCGCCGGCGACGGCCTGCCCGAACACCTGCGTGTCAGCATCGGGCTGCCCGGGGAAAACACCCGGCTGCTCGATGCCCTGAAATCCGTCTTGCAGGCATGAGCGATCCTGGGGCATCCCTTCCGCCGCCGGGCCGCCCCCAAGGCGAAGGCGCTGCCTGGGGCGCCCCGCTCGTCCCGGTGCTGGCCGTGGTCGGCACCGGACTGATCGGCGGGTCGTTTGCGGCAGCCTTGCGTCGGGTGGGGCAGGCGGGCCGGGTCCTGGGGGTCGGCCGCCATCCGGCTTCGCTGCGCCGTGCGCGCGACCTGGGTCTGATCGACGAGATCGCCGACCTGCACCAGGCGGCGGCCCAGGCCGATCTGATTTTTCTCGCGACGCCGGTGGGTGCCATGGCGCCGATCCTGCGCGACCTCGAGCCCGTCCTGCGGCCGGATACCCTGATGACCGACGCCGGCAGCACCAAGGTCGATGTGGCGCGTCTGGCGCAGGATCTCCTGGGCGACCGGCATGTGCAATTCATCCCTGGCCACCCCATTGCCGGATCGGAAATGACGGGCCCCGAGGCGGCTGATCCCATGCTGTACCACGGCCGCAAGATCGTGCTGACGCCGTTCGAGGATACGCCGGGCCTGCTGCAGCATCGCCTGATCCGGATCTGGGAGGCCTGCGGCGCGCGCATTGCGCTGATGACGCCCGAAGCGCATGACCGGGCACTGGCAGCCGTCAGTCATGTGCCGCATTTTCTGGCGGCCGCCTACATGGCGCAGATCATCCGGGCCGAGGATGCCGATACGCGACTCAGTCTGGCTGGGACCGGATTCCGGGATTTCACCCGGATTGCCGCAGGCTCGGCCGAGGTCTGGCGCGACATCTTTCTTTCCAACCGCGCCGCAGTGCTGCGCGAACTGGATGATTTCGACCAGGTGCTGCGCCAGCTGCGGGCAACGCTCGAGGGCGATGCCGACGCCGCGACACTTGAATCCCTGCTCGATCAGGCCGCACTTGCCCGCCGTTTCTGGGGCGGCAGGAGTCAGATGCAATGAACACGACCCATGCCGACGTGCGTGAATCCTCCCTGTGCCTGACACCCGCTGTATCTGCGCGCGGCACGGTGACGCTGCCGGGCTCCAAAAGCATTTCCAATCGTGTCCTGCTGCTGGCCGCGCTGGCAGGCGGAACGACCGATCTGGAAGGGCTGCTGGATTCCGACGATACGAGGGTCATGCGCGCGGCATTGCAAGCCCTGGGTCTGGATTTGCGCGAGACCGGCGCCGGTCAGGTGCGTCTGGCCGGCGCTACCGACTGGCCGCAAAAGCAGGCTGATCTGTTCCTGGGTAACGCGGGCACCGCCTTCCGGCCGCTGACGGCCGCCCTGGCGGTGATGGGCGGCGAGTACCGCCTGTCGGGCGTACCGCGCATGCATGAGCGGCCCATCGGCGATCTGGTCCAGGCGCTGCGCGGGCTGGGCTGCGAGATCGATTACGAGGGTCAGGACGGATATCCGCCGCTGCGGATCGGCCTGGGCCGCCTGGATGCGCGTCGGGCCGTGCGGGTGCGTGGCGCCGTGTCCAGCCAGTTTCTGACGGCCCTGCTGCTGGCGGCTCCGATCGCGGCGTGTCGGACCGGACATGATGTGGTCCTCGAACTGGATGGCCCGCTGATCTCCAAGCCCTACATTCTGATCACCCTGAACCTGATGGCGCGCTTTGGCGTGCATGTGCGGCGCGAGGGGTGGGCCCGGTTCATCATTCCGGCCGACGCATGCTACCAGAGTCCGGGGCGCTACCGGATTGAGGGCGATGCCTCGTCCGCCTCGTATTTCCTGGGGCTGGGCGCTCTGGCGGGCGGCCCGATCCGCATCGAGGGCGTCGGCGGTGACAGCATCCAGGGCGATGTGGCTTTCGCCGAGGTGGTCGAGGCCATGGGCGCGCAGGTCGAGCGCGAGTCCGATGCCCTGGTGGTGCGGGGCCGCGCGGTGGCCATGGGCGAGCGCTTGAAGGCCTTTGACCGGGACTTCAACCTGATTCCCGACGCCGCCATGACTGCGGCCGTGCTGGCCTTGTATGCCGATGGCCCTTGCCGGCTGCGCAATATCGCCAGCTGGCGGGTCAAGGAAACCGATCGCATCGCCGCCATGCATGCCGAGCTGTCCCGGCTGGGCGCGCGTGTGCAATCCGATGCGGACAGCCTGACCGTGCATCCCTTGCCGGCCGCCGACTGGCGTCCCGCCGAAATCCGGACGTACGACGATCATCGCATGGCGATGTGCTTTTCCCTGGCGGCGTTCGGGCCCGTGCCGGTCACCATCCTGGATCCGGGCTGCGTCAGCAAGACCTATCCCGACTATTTCACGGACTTTCGCCGCCTGCTCGAAACCGATTGAGCGGCCGGCCGTCCAGGCCCCTGAATGGCGGGCCACTCATCGAAGAAAGGAATCCTCCATGCGCGCCGAATTTTCTGGTAATGACGTCTCCTTGCGGTCTGCGCCGGTCATCACCATCGATGGCCCGACGGCCTCGGGCAAGGGAACGATCGCCCAGCGGGTGGCTCAGATCCTGGGGTGGCGCGTGCTGGACAGTGGCGCGCTCTACCGGCTGACCGCGCTGGCTGTCCTGCGGGAAGGCGGGGATGGCACCGATGAGGCGCAGGCGGCCCGCCTGGCCCGGAATCTGGATGTGCGCTTCGAGCCGGAGGCCATCTACATGGATGGCGAGGACGTCGGCCACCTGATCCGCCAGGAGGTCGTCGGCAACCTGGCTTCGCGCGTGGCCGCCTGGCCGGCGGTGCGCGAGGCGTTGATGGCGCGCCAGCGGGATTTCTGCCGCCTCCCCGGTCTGGTGGCGGATGGGCGCGACATGGGGACCGTGGTCTTTCCCGATGCGCCACTGAAAATATTTCTCGATGCGGCTGTCGAAGTGCGTGCGCAACGGCGCTATAAGCAGTTGAAGGACAAGGGTTTTTCTGCTAATCTAGCAAGTCTTTTGCAAGACCTTCGGGATCGCGATGCGCGAGACCGGGGTCGAGCGCATGCGCCGCTTGTCGCGGCGGCGGATGCCATCACCATGGATTCGTCCCGTCAGGGGATCGATGACGTGGTGCGACAAGTGTTGGACCTCTGGTCCGCACGCGGGCCTGCCTGACGAGGCGTCGCTGACGGCGCAGCCTTTGTCGGACAGGATGTTTTTCACTCCGCCGGGCATTTTGTCCGGCGTGTCATGATTGCCCCTCGGGGCGTATGGATCTATCGTTCATGTCCACCCTTACCACTGAAGCCGCCCTGGGCGGTGAAAGCTTTGCCGATCTGTTTGCTGCCAGCATCAAGGATCAGAATATGCGCTCCGGCGAGGTCATCTCCGCCGAAGTCGTGCGCGTCGACCACAATTTCGTGGTGGTCAACGCCGGCCTCAAGTCCGAGGCCTACATTCCTCTCGACGAATTCCTGAATGATCAGGGCGACCTGGAAGTGCAGGGGGGCGATTTCGTCTCCGTGGCCATTGATTCCCTGGAAAACGGCTATGGCGACACCATCCTGTCGCGTGATCGCGCCAAGCGCCTGTCGGCCTGGCTGCAGCTCGAACAGGCACTGGAGTCCGGCGAGCTTGTCAACGGCACCATCACCGGCAAGGTCAAGGGCGGTCTGACGGTCATGACCAATGGCATCCGCGCATTCCTGCCGGGTTCGCTGGTCGACCTGCGTCCCGTCAAGGACACCACCCCCTACGAAGGCAAGACCCTCGAATTCAAGGTCATCAAGCTCGATCGCAAGCGCAACAACGTCGTGCTGTCGCGCCGCGCGGTGCTCGAGGCCAGCATGGGCGAGGAACGCGAAAAGCTGCTCGAAACCCTGCACGAAGGCGCCATCGTCAAGGGCATCGTCAAGAACATCACCGACTACGGTGCGTTCGTGGACCTGGGCGGTATCGACGGTCTGCTGCACATCACCGACATGGCCTGGCGTCGTGTCCGCCACCCGTCCGAAGTGCTGCAGGTGGGTCAGGAAATCGAAGCCAAGGTTCTCAAGTTCGATCAGGAAAAATCCCGCGTCTCACTGGGCGTCAAGCAACTGGGCGAAGATCCCTGGATCGGCCTGGGCCGCCGCTACCCGCAAGGCACCCGCCTGTTCGGCAAGGTCACCAACCTGACCGACTACGGTGCGTTCGTGGAAGTCGAAGCCGGCATCGAGGGTCTGGTGCACGTCTCCGAAATGGACTGGACCAACAAGAACGTCGATCCGCGCAAGGTCGTCACCCTGGGTGAGGAAGTCGAGGTCATGGTCCTGGAAATCGACGAGGACCGTCGCCGCATCTCGCTGGGCATGAAGCAATGCCGCCCGAATCCCTGGGAGGATTTCGCTTCCAACTTCAAGCGTGGTGACAAGGTCCACGGCGCCATCAAGTCGATCACCGATTTCGGTGTGTTCGTCGGCCTGCCCGGCGGCATCGACGGTCTGGTGCACCTGTCCGACATCTCCTGGTCCGAAACCGGCGAAGAGGCAGTGCGCAACTTCAAGAAGGGCGACGAGATCGACGCCGTGGTGCTGGGTATCGACACCGAGAAGGAACGCATTTCCCTGGGCATCAAACAGCTCGAAGGCGATCCGTTCAACAATTTCGTGTCCACCTACGACAAGGGCGCCGTCCTGTCGGGTACCGTGAAATCCGTTGAACCCAAGGGCGCCGTCGTGACGCTGTCCGTGGACGTCGAAGGCTACCTGCGCGCCTCGGAAATCTCCGCTGGCCGTGTCGAGGATGCCACCACGGTGCTGCATGCCGGCGATCAGGTCGAAGCCATGATCATCAACATCGATCGCAAGGCGCGTTCGATCCAGCTGTCGATCAAGGCGCGTGACAACGCAGAAACGGCCGAAACCATTCAGCGCATGACAGAAGCCAGCGCCTCCTCGGGCACCACCAACCTGGGTGCCCTGCTGAAGGCCAAGCTCGACCAGCAGCGCGACGAGTGATGCCTGGCCTGACCAAGTCCGAGCTCATCGCCGTGCTGGCGGGCCGTTACCCTCAGTTGGCGGCCCGTGACATGGATATTGCAGTCAAGACCGTCCTGGACGCGATGGCTGATGCGCTGGCCCAGGGTCAGCGCATCGAAATCCGCGGCTTCGGCAGCTTTTCCCTTTCGCGACGTCAGCCGCGTGTGGGGCGCAATCCCAAGTCGGGTGAAAAAGTGCATGTGCCAGCCAAGCTGGTGCCGCATTTCAAGCCAGGCAAAGAACTGCGCGAGCGCGTCGACCAGGGGCCTGGCGGCACAGATGTGGATGAGCCCGCTACCGTGGCCGATCTGTATCATGCCCGGATGATGTAGCGATTCAGGCATGGACCGTTCATGAACAGTCCATGCGGGCCGCGCGATCCGGTCAATGGAACGGGTGATGCCTCGCAAGAGGCACCGCCCGTTTTTCTTGGGTTTTTTTGACCCTTCCTCTTTGCGTTTACAATAGCGCGATTGTCCTGAGGAGCTTGTCGCATGCGCTATCTGGTCTGGATTCTGCGGCTGGTGATTTTCATCATCGTGCTGCTTTTCGCCCTGAAGAACACTGCGCCGGTGGATGTCGGCTTGTTCGCAGATCGCGTGTTCAGCCAGATCCCGCTGATCGTCGTGATGCTCGCGGCTTTTGTGCTGGGCGCAATCTTCGGCTTGCTCATGGCCGCGACCTCCATGCTGCGCCGCCGGCGTGAAATCAACCGGCTGCGCCGCGAGCTTGCCCGCGCCCAGGAGGCCCTGGGCCGTCCCCAGTCCGCGTCCGCGCCGGTGATCCCCGAAACCGTGGCGCCGTTGGCGCCTTTGTGAATTCCGAGGGCGGGTCGTGGATTTTGAGCCCTGGTGGCTGATTAGCATTCCCGTGCTGTTTGGCCTGGGGTGGCTGGCCGCGCGTTTTGACTTTCGCCAGATGCTCTCGGAGACCAGGGCACTGCCGGATTCCTATTTCAAAGGGCTGAATTTCCTGCTCAATGAGCAGCCCGATCGCGCCATCGACGCCTTTGTCGAGGTGGCCAAGCTGGACCCCGAGACCACCGAACTGCATTTTGCCTTGGGCAGCCTGTTTCGCCGCCGCGGCGAAATCGAGCGCGCCATCCGTGTGCACCAGAGCCTGCTTTCGCGTGGAGATCTGCCCCTGCCGGATCGCGAGAACGCCCAATTGGCGCTGGCCCAGGATTTTCTCAAGGCCGGCATGCTGGATCGCGCCGAGCAGGGCTTCGAGGCTGTGCTGCAGACCCGTCATGTCCTGGAGGCCTTGCGCGCCCTGATCCGCATCCATGAGTCCGAGCATGACTGGGACAAGGCGATCGATACGGTCCAGCAATTGCGCGGCCGCACCGATGAGGCCATCCCGCAACTGGCGCATTACCACTGCGAGCGGGCTCAGACGCTGATGGAATCCAAGACGCCCGATTTCGAGGCGGCCGCCCTGGCGCTGGATGCCGCCGAGCATGCCGCGCGCCAGAACGGCTCCACATCGGCGTCCGAGACGCGGGTGCGCATGCTGCGCGCCCGCTGGGCGGCGCTGCACAATGACCTGGAGTCTCAGCGCGCGTATCTGCAGGATGTGCTGTCCTCCGCGCCGGAATACGCCGGCCTGGTGGCCCAGCCCTTGCTGGATAGCCACGTAGCGCTGGGTCGCGCCGCCGAAGGCCTGGCACTGCTGCGCGCGCAGTACGACCGGCTGCCGACGCTCGACCTGTTCAATGTGATTTTTCGTGCCTTGCGGGCCGCAGAGGGCGCGACGCCGGCCTGGACCTTTGCCCGTCAGGCGTTGCGCGCGCATCCTTCGCTGCTGGGCCTCGATCGGCTGCTGGAGGTCGAACTCGCCCAGAGCGATGAGATCGCCCCCGCGGATCCTCTGGTGCCCGGGGCCGATCTGGGCTTGCTGCGCAGCATGATCCACAAACATACACAGCGCCTGGATCGGTACGCCTGCACACAGTGCGGCTTCGAGGCGCGACGCTATTACTGGCAGTGTCCGGGCTGCAATACTTGGGAAACCTATCAGCCCCGCCGTCTGGAGGAAATTCGATGACCACGCACCAGAGCGCAGGCCGTGCCGGCCACGGCGAGGCTGAGCGGGGCGGTTCCCCTCTGGAGTCCAAGGCCCCCCTGAGTCGTGGCGGCGGCACGCCGGCCCGTGCGCCGGCGTCCGTCACGCCATTTCCGGCCCGTGCGGCGGCGGCCGCCCGGATTCTCGTGGTCGGAGACATCATGCTGGACCGCTACTGGTTCGGCGAAGTCGATCGTATTTCGCCCGAGGCCCCTGTGCCCGTGGTGAGGGTGGCCCGCCGGGAAGACCGCCTGGGCGGCGCCGCGAATGTGGCCCGCAACATCGTGGCGCTGGGCGCCCAGGTCGGGTTGCTGGGCGTGGTCGGCGCCGATGAGGCCGGTCATCGGATCCGCACCCTGACGCGTGATGCGGGTGTGCGCGACCATCTGGTCGAGGACGTCGAAGGCATGGACACGACGCTGAAAATGCGCGTGCTGGGGCGCCAGCAGCAGTTGCTGCGGGTCGATTTTGAACAGGGGCCGGGCGGACGGGCGTTGGACATCCTGGGCGCCTGCCTGGCGGATATCCTGGCGGATTATGATCTGCTGGTGTTGTCGGATTATGCTAAAGGTGCACTGACCCAGGTCGAGCGCATGATCGAGGTGGCCCATGCCCGCGGCATTCCGGTTCTGGTCGATCCCAAGGGGCACCGCTATCTGCGCTATCGGGGCGCCACGCTGGTGACCCCCAATCGCAGCGAAATGCAGGACGCCGTTGGCCGCTGGGATTCCGAGGACGACCTGACGCATCGCGCCCAGACCCTGCGTCAGGAGCTGGCGCTCGAGGCGCTGCTGGTCACCCGTTCCGAACAGGGCATGACCCTGTACACCGCTGAAGGCCGTCAGCACGTGGACGCCCAGGCGCATGAGGTTTTCGATGTGTCCGGTGCGGGCGACACCGTGCTGGCCACCCTGGCGGTGGCCCGGGCTGCCGGCCTGGACTGGTTCGAGGCCATGGCATGGGCCAACCGCGCCGGCGGTATTGTCGTCGGCAAGCTGGGCACTTCCATCGTCACCGCAGAGGAATTGACATCATGATCGTGGTCACCGGCGCCGCCGGTTTCATTGGCAGTAATCTGGTTCGCGGCTTGAATGCGCGTGGCATCACGGATATTTTGGCGGTCGACGACCTGACCGACGGCGACAAGTTCCGCAATCTGGTCGATCTGGAGATCGCCGATTATCAGCACAAGGACGAGTTCCGTCGTCGGGTTCTGACGGGCGAACTGCCGCGTCCCGATGCCGTCTTTCATCAAGGCGCCTGCTCCGACACGACGGAGCGCGACGGCCGTTTCATGATGGACAACAATTTCCGCGTGACGCTGGAGCTGTTCGAATACTGCCAGGCCCGTGAAGTCCCTTTTCTGTATGCGTCGTCGGCAGCCGTGTATGGGGCTGGTCCGCGCTACATCGAGGAGCCGGCCTGTGAGTCGCCGCTGAACGTCTATGGCTATTCCAAGCTGCTCTTCGATCAGGTGCTGCGCCGGCGGATGGATCGGCTCACGGCCCAGGTGGTGGGCCTTCGTTATTTCAACGTCTATGGCCCGCGCGAGCAGCACAAGGGCCGGATGGCGTCGGTGGCCTTTCACAACATGAACCAATATGCCAGCGAAGGCCATGTGCGGCTGTTCGGCGGTTGGGATGGCTATCCGGATGGCGGGCAGCAGCGCGACTTCATTTTTGTCGATGACGTGGTCAGGGTGAACCTGTATTTCCTGGATCATCCGGAGGTCTCCGGCATCTTCAATTGCGGCACCGGACGCGCCCAGCCGTTCAATGATGTGGCCCAGACCGTGGTCAACAGCCTGCGCGTGCATCAGGGGCAACTGGCCTTGCCGTTGTCGGAACTGGCGGCGGGCGGGCAACTGCGCTACATCCCGTTCCCGGATGATCTGAAGGGCCGCTACCAGAGCCATACCCAGGCAGATCTGACGCAGTTGCGCGCCGCCGGGTATACCGGCGCCTTCTGCGATGTGCAGACAGGGGTGAACGCCTACATCGGTCAATTGCTCGAGTCGGGGCGGCTGGCGGTCGACTGAGCTGGACGGCTACGCGCCGTGGCGCGCTCGCGCGTGTTTTTCCGGATGGATGTTCCGGATCAAGTATCGCGCCATTGGCCCGCCACGCCGGGCATCATGACCTGACGCTCACACCACAGGAGTCGGTCATGAATCCTTTTCTGTACGATACAGCCCGCCGCTCGCGCGGCAGCGCTGCCCATCCCCGCGCATGCCGCGATACTGTGAATGCCCGCGCCTCGGACCATGCGGCCGAGGCGCTTGATGCGCGCTCGGACGGCGCAGCGGTCCGGCGTCCGGGGCGGCCACGGCCGCACAGACTGTCGCATCTGCTGGCGACGGCGGGCATCGCCGCGCTGGCCTGGGCAGGCACCGCGGGCGCGGTGGATTTGAACACGGCCACGCTGGATCAGCTGCAAAGTGTCCGCGGCATTGGCCCCAAGACGGCCCGGATCATTATCGAAGAGCGCACACGCGCGGGACATTACCGGTCGTTTACCGATCTGTCGGACCGGGTGCGGGGGATCGGACCGCGCCGGGCCCGTTCCCTGCAAGCGGCCGGCCTGACCCTCGATGGCGGCGGGCGGCTGTCCGGACAGGGGCAGGCGGCGCGTCCGACGGCCGATCAGGTCGGGTCCATCCGGCGGGCGGGTCCGGCCAAGTCCTCGCCGACAGGCCGGCGCTGAGCCTGCTGCGGCCGCCTCCAGGCGCGCGATAGGCCGTTTTGTCATAAGCATATTCCGGCCCGGGGGCGGGGGGGCGTGACGACGGGTGGGCAGGTGTATGATTTCGTCCATGAAAAGTTATCCCACCATCGAAGACATCATTGGCGCCACCCCGCTGGTGCGCCTGCAACGGCTGCCGGGCGATGTCGGCGAGTCGCGCGGCAACGTGATTCTGGCCAAACTGGAAGGTCACAACCCGGCGGGTTCGGTCAAGGACCGCGCCGCGCTGAGCATGATCCGCCAGGCCGAGTCGCGTGGCGACATCCGTCCCGGCGATACCCTCATCGAGGCGACCAGCGGCAATACGGGCATTGCGCTGGCCATGGCCGCCGCCGTGCGCGGCTACCGCATGATCCTGATCATGCCGGACAATTCCTCGCAGGAGCGTTGCGCCGCCATGACGGCATACGGGGCCGAACTCATCCTGACGCCTGCCCAGGGCGGGGGCATGGAATACGCCCGCGATCTGGCCTTGCAGATGCAATCCGAAGGCAAGGGCAAGGTGCTGGATCAATTTTCCAATGCGGACAATCCCCGCGCCCATTACGAAACCACCGGCCCCGAAATCTGGGCGCAGACCGATGGGCGGATCACGCACTTCGTCAGCGCCATGGGCACGACCGGGACCATCATGGGTGTGGGCGCGTACTTGCGCGAGCGCAACCCGGCCGTGCGCATCATCGGGGCCCAGCCCGCAGAAGGCGCCCACATTCCTGGGATCCGCAAGTGGCCCGAGGCCTACCAACCCAGCATCTATGATCCGGCCGGTGTGGATGCTTTCGAGCCCATCACTCAGGAGCAGGCCGAAGCCATGGCCCGGCGTCTGGCCGCCGAAGAGGGCATCTTCGGCGGGATCTCCTCGGCTGGCGCCGCCGTCGCGGCCTTGCGTGTGGCAGCCACGGTGCGCGATGCCACGCTCGTCTTCATCGTGTGCGATCGGGGCGACCGCTATCTGTCGACAGGGGTCTTTGGCTGATGGCCCCGATGAACCCCCGACAAGTCCCCGAGGGGCATCGAGGGCTTTTCTCGCCGATCCCCGGTGTCCCCGGGGATGTCCGTCCCGTCAGGTGAGGGCTTCGTCCAGCTTGTTGGGATCGCCATAGCCGATGCGGTCGGCAATCTCATGCGCCAGATCGGCGACTGATGCCGCGTAGAAATAGCTGCGGTTGTAGTAGGTGATGGCAAAGAAATTGGGCGTGGCGCAGCGCATATCGTGCGTGTTGCGGGCCTCATCCTGCAGGTCGATCACCCCCAGCGCCTGGGTTTGCCAGGCTGAACCGCCGCCCGGCAGCGCGCGCAAGCCCGAGGCGCGCAGCGTATTCCAGTTGCTTTCAGGTTTCAGCCCTTCCTGGGCCAGTTGTATCGCATTGGCGGGCAGGGCCACGGGGGCAAAGACCGGCACGTTGCGCACCCAGCCGTGCGCCTGCAGATAGGCGGCGACCGAGGCGATTGCATCATCCGTATTGGAGACCAGATCGATGCGGCCGTCGCCGTCGCCGTCGACCGCGTAGCGAATCAGGCTGCCGGGCATGAATTGCGGCAAGCCGATGGCGCCTGCGAACGAGCCTTCCACGACCCGCGCATTCAGTTCTTTGCGTTGATCCAGGACGATCAGGTCGGCCAGTTGCTCGCGAAACATTGTCTGGCGTTCCGGCCGTTTGGGATCTGGGTAGCGAAAGCCCAGTGTGGCCAGGGTGTCCAGTACCCGGTGATTGCCGGTGTATTGACCATAGACGGTTTCGATGCCGATGATGGCGACGATGATCGAGGGCGGGACGCCTGTGCGGGCGCTGGCCCGGTCGATCGCGGCCCGGTGCGCCTGCCAGAATTCGACGCCTTTGCGGATTCGCACCGCATCGACGTGGCGTCGCCGATAGCTGGTCCAGGCACGGCGGATCCGGCCGGATCGCGTCGGCGGCGTCATCAGCTTGACGGCGGTCGCGTTGTAGCGCGCTTCGGCCAGGAGGGCTTCGACGTTTGCCAGGGGCAGGGCCTTGGCCTGCGCGGTTTCGCGGGCGAAGGCCCGTACTTCGGGGAGCAGGCTGCCATCGGGACCGAGAAAGTCGCCACGCGTCGGCGCAGGTTTCGCGGCAGGAGGTGTTCTGCTAGAATCAATACGATCGTTTGAAACGATCGTTTGATTTTTGGTGCCTGAAATGGTCGTGTCGGCCGGTTCGGAACCGCTGTGACTGCTGGCGCAGCCAGAAATAAAAAGCGACGCTACGGCAACTTGCAAAATACGGGTTGGTCTGAACATAATCGCCCTTATGGAGACACTCTATATTACTCATCCGGCCTGCCGTTTGCATGAAATGGGGGCCTGGCATCCGGAATCGCCTCAGCGCCTGGATGCTGTGGCCGATCAACTGGCCGCCAGCGGCCTGATGGACTTCCTGTCTCACCGCACGGCGCGTCCGGCCGAGCCTGAACATGTGCTGCGTGTGCATACGCCGGAATACCTGGCGTTCTTGCGCCAGCACGCGCCCGCGCACGGCTATTTTCCGCTGGATCCGGACACGATCATGAGTCCGGATACGCTGCAGGCCGCCTGGGCGGCGGCAGGCGCGGGCGTGACGGCGCTGGACGAGATTTTCGCGGGCCGGGCACAGACGGCATTCTGCGCCGTTCGCCCGCCGGGCCATCATGCGCGCCCCGGGCAGGCGCTGGGATTCTGCTTTTTCAACAACATCGCCGTCGCGGCTCGTCATGCGCTGGATCATTACGGTCTGTCGCGCGTGGCCATCGTGGATTTTGATGTCCATCACGGCAATGGCACCGAGGAATCCCTGGCGGGCGATGACCGGGTCATGATGTGCAGCTTCTACCAATACCCGTTGTTCCCGGATACTCGCCAGGAGAATCCGGGGCCGAACATGATCAATGTGCCTGTCGATGCCTATTCGGCCGGCGATGTGATTCGTCCCATCGTGTCGGAGCGCTGGCAGCCGGCGCTGCGTGGTTTCCGGCCCGAGCTGATCCTGGTGTCGGCGGGCTTCGATGCGCATCGCGAAGACGAGATGGGCAACCTGAAACTGGTCGAGGCGGATTACGCCTGGATCACCAAACGTCTGGTCGAGATCGCGGCCGAATCCGCCCAGGGGCGGATCGTCAGCTTTCTCGAAGGCGGTTACGACCTGTCCGCCCTGGGGCGCAGCGCTGTGGCGCATGTGCGGGCGCTGGGCGGTTACTGATGAGGCTGTGCAGGGCGCGATCCGTCGCTGCCGTGTGCGGCCATCCTGTTTTCTTTTCATTCTGGAGTATGCTCGATGAAGGTCCTGGTACCGGTCAAGCGCGTGGTTGACTACAACGTCAAGGTACGCGTCAAATCCGATCACACTGGCGTGGATATCGCCAACGTCAAGATGTCCATGAATCCGTTCGACGAAATTGCGGTCGAGGAGGCCACCCGCCTGAAGGAAAAGGGCGCTGCCGCCGAGATCGTGGCGGTGTCGTGCGGCGTGGCGCAATGCCAGGAAACGCTGCGCACGGCCATGGCGATCGGGGCCGACCGGGGCATTCTGGTGCAGACCGATGCCGAATTGCAGCCGCTGGCCGTGGCCAAGCTGCTCAAGGCCCTGGTGGACAAGGAGCAGCCCGGCCTGGTGGTTCTGGGCAAGCAGGCGATCGACGATGACGCCAATCAGACCGGCCAGATGCTGGCCGCGCTGCTGGATTGGCCGCAGGCGACCAATGCCAGCAAGGTCGAGGTTCAGGGCGATCGGGTGCAAGTGACCCGCGAAGTCGATGGCGGTCTGGAGACCCTCAGCCTGGCGCTGCCGGCCATCATCACCACCGACCTGCGTCTGAACGAGCCGCGCTACGTGACGTTGCCCAACATCATGAAAGCCAAGAAAAAACCCCTGGAAACCATGGCGCCCGACGCCCTGGGCGTGGATGTCGCGCCGCGGCTGAAGACACTCAAGGTCACCGAGCCGCCCAGCCGTTCGGCCGGCGTGATCGTGCCCGATGTGGCGACTCTGGTGGACAAACTCAAGAACGAAGCGAAGGTGGTGTAAATGAGCATTCTGGTTATTGCTGAACATGACAACGCCCAGTTGGGCGCCGCAACCCGCAACGCGGTGGCTGCGGCGGCCGCCATCGGAGGCGAGGTGCACGTGCTGGTGGCGGGCGCCGACGCGCAGGCCGTTGCCGATCAGGCCGCTCGGGTGGCTTCGGTGAACAAGGTGTTGCTGGCCGATGGCCCGGCCCTGGCCGATGGTCTGGCCGAGAATCTGGCCGCGCAGGTGCTGGCCGTGGCCGGCAGTTACGGTCACATTCTGTTCGCGGCGACGGTCTCGGGCAAGAATGTCGCTCCGCGTGTCGCGGCCAAGCTCGATGTTGCGCAAATTTCCGATATCGTGGCCGTCGAGTCGGCCGATACGTTCGTGCGGCCGATCTACGCGGGCAACGCTCTGGCGACAGTCCAGTCGGCCGATGCCAAGAAGGTCGTCACCGTGCGGACCACGGCGTTCGATCCGGTGGCCGCCACGGGCGGTTCGGCCGCGGTCGAGAAGATCGATGCCGTGGCTGATTCGGGCAAGTCGTCGTTCGTGGGCCGTGAGCTCGCCAAGAGCGACCGCCCCGAGTTGACCGCCGCTTCGGTGGTGGTGTCGGGCGGCCGCGGGCTGGGAAGCGCCGAGAATTTCAAGATCCTGGACCCGTTGGCCGACAAGCTGGGCGCGGCGCTGGGCGCTTCGCGCGCGGCCGTGGATGCCGGTTATGCGCCCAATGACTGGCAGGTCGGGCAGACCGGCAAGATCGTGGCGCCGCAACTGTACGTGGCCATCGGGATTTCAGGCGCGATCCAGCATCTGGCGGGGATGAAGGACTCGAAGGTGATCGTGGCGATCAACAAGGACGCCGAGGCGCCGATTTTCGGTGTCGCCGATTACGGCCTGGTGGCCGACCTGTTCCAGGCCGTGCCCGAGCTGGTTCAGGCGCTCTAGGCCAGCCAGTCACGCGCTCTCCCGCAGGAGAGCGCGTCGTTTCATGCGGGAGCCCGCGCTCCTGCGCACCACAGGAATTGTCATGACATACCAGGTTCCCACTCAGGATATCCGTTTCATTTTGCACGAACTGGCCGATCTGCCGGGCGTGCTGGCACTGCCGGGTTTCGAAGAGGTCTCCGCCGACCTTGTCGATGCCGTATTGGAGGAAAATGCGCGTTTCGTCGAGCAGGAAATCGCGCCGCTGAATCGTGCGGGCGACACCGAGCCGGCGCGCTGGAGCGAGACGGGAGTGAGCACCACGCCTGGTTTCAAGGCGGCGTTCCAGGCCTTTGCGCAAGGCGGCTGGCAGGGGCTGCCGCACGAGGCGGAATTCGGCGGCCAGGGCCTGCCCAGGATCGTCTCGGCGCCGGTCACCGAGAGCCTCAACGCGGGCAACCTGGCCTTTTCGTTGTGTCCGCTGCTGACCGATGGCGTGATCGAGGCCCTGTCCATGGTGGGATCGGACACGCAAAAGGCCCGCTTCATCCCGCCCATGCTGGAGGGCCGCTGGACGGGGACCATGAATCTGACCGAGCCGCAGGCCGGTTCCGACCTGGCCTTGCTCAAGACCCGCGCGGTGCAGCAGGCTGACGGCAGCTACCGCATTTCCGGCCAGAAGATCTTCATCACCTATGGAGATCACGACATGGCCGAAAACATCATCCACCTGGTGCTGGCGCGCACCCCGGATGCGCCCAAGGGCGTCAAGGGCATTTCCCTGTTCATCGTGCCCAAATTCCTCGTCAAGGAAGACGGCAGCCCGGGCGCCCGCAACGATGTGGTGTGCGCCTCTCTGGAGCACAAGCTCGGGATTCACGGCAGCCCGACGGCCGTGCTGCTGTACGGCTCCGGCCAGGGCGAGGCTGGCGAGGGCGGGGCGGTCGGCTATTTGATCGGTGAGGAAAACCGCGGCCTGGAATACATGTTCATCATGATGAATGCCGCGCGCTATGCGGTGGGGTTGCAGGGCATCGCGGTGTCCGAGCGCGCGTTGCAGCATGCGGCGGCCTACGCGGCCGAACGGATCCAGGGCAACGCCCTGGAAGGCTCTGCGGGGCCGGTCCCGATCGTCCGCCATCCCGACGTGTCGCGCATGCTCGGGATCATGCGCGGCCTGACCGAGGGCGCGCGTGCCATGGCCTATGTGGCCGCCGGCTATCGGGACAAGGCGTCCCGTCTGACCGATGAGGCGCAGCGGGCCCGCTGCAAGGCGACGTATGAATATTTCGTCCCGATCGTCAAGGGATTCTCCACGGAATCGGCCGTCGAGGTGGCTTCTCTGGGGGTGCAGGTGCATGGCGGCATGGGTTTCATCGAGGAAACCGGTGCGGCCCAGTATTACCGGGACGCACGCATTCTGCCCATCTATGAGGGCACCACGGCGATCCAGGCCAATGATTTCATCGGCCGCAAGCTGGTGCGCGACGGCGGCGCCGTCGCGCGCGAACAGATCGCCGGAATGCGCGATACGGCTGCGGCGCTGCGCGCGGCCGGTGGGGTGCATGCCGAAGCGCTGGGCATGATCGGTCAACGTCTGGAAACCGCGGCCGGAGCCTATGAGACGGCGCTGGCGTTCGTCCTCGAGCACATCCGGGAGGACATCCGGGGGGTTTTCACGGGCAGTGTCTCGTGCCTGATGCTGGCGGGGACGGTTCATGCCGGGTGGCAATTGGGGCGTTCCGCGCTGGCCGCCGCGACCGCCATCGGCGAGGGTTCCACCGATGTCTTCCATTCGAACAAGATTGCCACCGCGGTACAGTACGCGGCGCATGTGCTGCCGCGCGCGCTGTCGCTGCAGTCCGCCATCGGAGATGGCGGACTGGCGGATCGTTATGTGCGCCAGACGCAGCAATAACACGCGGTGTCGATCTGTCGCGGGATGCGGATATATAAATAACTATCTGGTATTTCAATGTGATTCTTTATTCTGCAAGAATCTTAAGTGTCTAAACTAATTTGCCGCCCGGATCATCCGGGCGGCAGACACTTGAAACAGGAGTTATTCATGGCCACGCTGCGTCTGGGCGATACCGCCCCTGATTTTGAACAGGACTCTTCCCAGGGGAGGATCAAGTTCCACGAGTTTCTGGGGGACGGCTGGGGCGTCCTGTTTTCCCATCCGGCCGATTTCACACCGGTCTGCACCACCGAGCTGGGCTACACCGCTGTGCTCTCGGGTGAGTTCGCCAAGCGCGGCGCCAAGGTGATTGCCTTGTCCGTCGATGGCAAGCAGTCCCATCTGGACTGGATCAAGGACATCAACGACACCCAGAAGACCGAGGTCAATTATCCGATCCTGGCCGATGAGGACCGCAAGGTCGCGACCCTCTACGACATGATCCACCCGAATGCCAGCGCCACTGCGACGGTGCGTTCGGTGTTCGTCATCGATCCGAACAAGAAGATCCGCCTGATCCTGACCTATCCGGCCAGCACGGGGCGCAATTTCGACGAGATCCTGCGCGCGTTGGATTCCCTGCAATTGACCGACAACTACAGTGTGGCGACACCGGTGAACTGGAAGCAGGGCGAGGACGTCATCATCGTGCCGACACTCAAGGATCCGGCGGTGCTGAAGGAAAAATTCCCCAAGGGCTATACCGAAATCCGTCCCTACCTGCGCACGACGCCGCAGCCGGATCGCTGATCAACGGCGGGAATGCCGCCTCGCGGGTCGGATAACCTCTCATTCATGAACCGCACAAGCACACGCGAATGGCTGCGCCGGCTGGTTGCTTTCGATACGACCAGCCGGCATTCCAATCTCGCGATGATCGAGACGATCCGCGACGCGCTGGCCGCGCATGGCATCGCGTCCGAGCTGACCTACGCGCCGGCGGGCAACAAAGCCAATCTGTTCGCCACGCTTCCCGCGCAGGACGGCGCGACGCAGGGCGGAATCGTGCTCTCGGGGCATACCGATGTCGTGCCGGTGGATGGCCAGGATTGGCGTTCGGATCCCTTTGCGCTCACCGAAAGAGATGGCCGGCTGTATGGCCGCGGCACGGCGGACATGAAGGGCTTCATCGCGGCCTCGCTGGCCCTGGTGCCTCATTTTCTGTCCCTTGAGCGTCGCAAATCCTTGCATCTGGCCTTTTCCTACGATGAGGAGGTCGGCTGTCTGGGCGCCCCTGTCATGCTCGAGGCGCTCAGGCGGCGCGGTGTGCGCGCCGAGGGCTGTGTGGTGGGCGAACCCACCGGGATGCGCGTGGTGGTGGCGCACAAAGGCATGAATCTGTACCGCTGCCGGGTGCACGGAAAAGCCGCGCATTCCTCGCTGACACCGCATGGCTGCAATGCCGTCGAATATGCGGCCCGCCTGATCTGCCGGATACGGGATCTGGCCGATCAGCTCCGGTCCGAGGGACCCTACGACGAGGCGTTCGATGTGCCTTTCACCACGATGGGCACCAACCTGATCGCCGGCGGCATCGCGGTCAACACCATTCCGGATTCGTGCGAGTTCAGCTACGAGTTCCGCAATCTTCCCGGCCTGTCACCGGACGATATCCAGGACAGGATCGATGCCTGCATCCAGACGGAGTTGCTGCCTCGCATGCGTCAGGAATATGACGCGGCCCGCGTCGAAATCGACGCCTTGCCCGTGGTGGTTCCCTCGCTTGAGACCGCCGAACATGAGGCCATCACCCGGCTGGCGCGCGCCTTGACCGGTGACAACGCGATCAGCAAGGTGAGTTACGGGACAGAGGCGGGACAATTCCAGAATGCCGGCATCCCTGCGGTCATCTGTGGCCCGGGGCACATCGAGCAGGCGCATCGGGCCGACGAGTTCATCGACATCGCGCAACTGGATGCTTGCGAGGGGTTTCTGCGCAAGCTGGCGGATTCGTTGGTGGACAGACCCTAGGGAAACGCCAGTCTTCATCCTTGCAGAATCCGGCGCCCTTGCGGCGTGTCGATGTGCGCGATCAGGCGCGCCGCAGCATCGGGCCCGGCCGGGCGCACGGCAACCGGCGCGTCCAGTGCCAACGATGCCAGCAGGCAGCGGACACGCTCCGGGTCCGGGTGCAGGATCTCGAGTTGAACGAGCGTACATCCCTTGTCGTCCATCCGGGAGGCCGGATGGACGTCGTCCTGCCACTGGATGAGGGCAGGCGCAATGCCGTCCAAGGGCACCGAATTGTCGACGGACAGGGTGATGCGCCAGTCGAGCGTACCCCGGCTCATGGATTCTATGTTTCCCAGCGGCTCCAGGGCCGCCGCCGCCGTGGTGGTGATATCGGTGCTGCGCACGACCCATGTGGAGAGCGACGGCGCGGACCGGGGGTGCAGTTGGTCGAGGCCGAACCAGCGGGGCCGGTCGGGGGGGCGGGCCGCCGGATTGGGGGCGATCACCTCCAGGTACATAGTGTCGCCGAGACGAAGCAACTGATTATGGGTGCCCATGCGCGGGTGTTCGCCACCGGCCTGCGGCGCCACGCCCAGGGTCTGAGTCACGAATGTGGCGCCGGCCTCCAGTGAGAATGCCGTGATGACGATGTGGTCGAGAAAAGCAGGCGGCATGCGATGTCCTCCAGAGAAAAAACACTGTACGCCGTTTATCGCCATGCCGGCAGAAGTTCGCCGGGCGCCGGCGAGCCAGCAGGCCGGGAGGCGGGGAGGTCAGGCAAGGGGACTTGTGCCGGACACTGTTTTTTTGTACAGTACCCACAAGCACTGTACAAAACCACAGTTTCGGCAATTCTGGTGCCGAGCGCATTCGGGAGATTCGACATGGCTGGATCGATGACTGGAAACGGGGCCTTGACCTGGGCGATTGCGGGGGCCGCCTGGCGCCGGCCGCAGCGAGACATGACGCATGCCGCGCATGCAAAAACATCAGGTATGTTGCAGGGCCCCTGGGTATCGGGCGGCTCGTGGGGCGGACGTCCCGCGGGACGCGTGGCTCGCCGGGCGCATGCGATGCCTGTGCGGCAGACGGTCCGGGCGCATCGGCCTCGTGCCGGGCGGCGGTTCGGCTGGCGCCGCATGGTGGCATTGACGGGGGATGTGCTCATGGTGCTGACTTGGGCGGCCATGATTCCGGGCATCTTGTGGTTGGGTACAGTGGCCGGCTTCTGATATAATCTCTGGTTTGCATCCTCTGGTCCGGTATTCCCATATATCCACGCCCGGTGTCCACGATGCCTTGGAGCCTGTCTTGAACCTGATCGAAACCCTCGAAAAAGAAGAAATCGCGCGCCTGACCGAAGGCCGCACCATTCCTGAATTCGGCCCTGGCGACACGGTCATCGTGAGCGTCAACGTGGTCGAAGGTTCGCGCAAGCGGACCCAGGCCTACGAAGGCGTGGTCATTGCCCGCCGCAACCGTGGCCTGAATTCCGCCTTTACCGTGCGCAAGATCTCGTCGGGCGAAGCCGTCGAACGGACCTTCCAGCTGTATTCGCCGCAGATCGCCTCGATCGAGGTCAAGCGTCGCGGCGATGTCCGCCGTGCTAAACTGTATTATCTGCGCAACCTGACGGGCAAGGCCGCTCGCATCAAGGAAAAGCTGGTTCGCAAGGCCGTCTGATCACGGCACCGCGGATCATCCCAGGGCACCCGTTCGGGTGCCCTTGTTTTTCCTGCGTGTTCGAGCCGCGCGGAACTTTACTGTCGGGATTCCATGTCGTATCGGATGCCGGGATCGAGCGAGGCGCGCGTCGCCGGCTTCGATCCTCAGGTTCAGCCTGTTCTGCCTACCACGCCGTTGCCGCCGCTGTCGCCGGCCTGTCTCCGGCTCGATGTCATTCGCCAGGCATTCCGGCATCCGGCCGACTGGCAGGTCGAACCCCTGTTTGCTCAATCCTTCATCCCGGGCGGAGACTCATATGTCCGCGCGCGCCAGGCCGCTGTCCTGATGCCGCTGGTTCAGCGCGAGGCGGGACTGTACATGTTGTTCACCCGCCGCGCCGAACACTTGCACGACCATGCAGGGCAGATCAGTTTTCCCGGAGGGCGAATCGAATCCTCGGACAGCGGGCCGGTCGCGGCCGCCATCCGCGAGACTCGTGAAGAAATCGGCGTCGAGTCACGCTTCATCGATATTTTCGGCACACAACCGACATTGCTGACCACGACGCAATTCCTGATGACGCCTGTGGTTGGCGAGCTGTTGCCGGGTTTCCGGATCCGGCCGGATGAAGCGGAGGTCGCCGAGGTCTTCGAGGTGCCGCTGGCCTTCCTGATGGACCCCGGCAGGCATGCGTTGCACCGAATGGAGTCTTCGCTGGGGCATGGGCGATGTTATTTCGCTATCCGCTGGCAGTCTCATTTCATCTGGGGCGCGACGGCGATCCTGATCCGCAACCTGTACTATTTCCTGGCTGCGTCGCAAGGGATGGCGGTTCCGGGGACGGCGGCCGCCGGCAATCGCGGGACCTGATTCACAGACACACTCGCAGGGCAGGCTGTTGAGGCCAGGTCGCGGAGGAATCCATTTTTCAGGCGGTGCGAACTTTGCTAATACCGCCTCGCCGCCTCGTTTTCTTCCAGGATGCGCATGTAGAGGGCGTGACGTTCTGTGCTGATGTCGCCCCGCTGGATGGCTGCCAGCACACCGCAGCCCGGTTCGTGGCGGTGCGTGCAGTTGTAAAAGCGGCACTCGGTGATCGGCGCGGCAAATTCCGGGAATCCTTGTTCGATGTCGTGAGCGGTCAGGTGCTGCAGGCCAAATGCCTGGAAACCGGGCGAGTCGATCAGGCCGCCGCCGCCTGGAAGAGGGTAGAGTTGCGTGCGTGTCGTGGTGTGACGGCCCGTGCCCAGTGCCTCGGAGTGCGCTTGGGTCGCCGCCAGTGCGTCGGGGACCAGTGCGTTGAGCAGGGTGGATTTGCCCATGCCGCTCTGGCCCAGCAGCAGGGTGAGGCGATCCTTCAGCCGGGGCGCCAGCCGGGTCTGGATCTGGTCGTTATCCAGAGCGCTGAGCATGAGGACCGGCGTGCCCAGCACCTCGATCGTTGCCAGCCGCGCGCGGGCGGCGGCTGCGCCGGGCAGGTCGGCCTTGTTCAGGATGATGAGCGCCGGGACCTCCGCGCCGGCGGCCGCCACCAGGGCGCGGCCGGTGAGGTCGTCGGAGAATTCAGGCTCGGGGGCCAGCACCAGGAGCAGCAGGTCGATGTTGGCGGCGAACTGCTTGCTGCGCTGAGCGTCGGATCGGTAGAACAGGTTGCGGCGCGGCAGGATGTCGAGGATGACCCCCTCCTGGCGGCTCTCGGGGCGCACGCGCACCTGGTCGCCCACGGCCGGGCCGGCCTTCTTTCCGCGCGTGTAGCACTGACGCTGGCCGCCCCCTTCGATTTCGACATCGTAGTGGCGTCCGTGGGCGGCGACGACGCGACCCCGCAGCGCGGCAGGTTCAGCCATCATGCAGATGCGCGATGCGCACAGGAGCTGGCGGATGGCTGTCGTACCAGGCGGAATGGATCGGATCGGGTGTCAGGGTGGCGGCGTTGTCGTCGTAGAGCTTGACCAGCGCGCTGGACAGCGGCGCTGCGCCGCATTGTTGTACCGCATAGCGGTCGGCCTGGAATTCGTCGCGGCGTGACAGCAGGCTGACGATGGGCGCGGACCAGAATGTCAGGACCGGCAGCGCCAGCATGAACAGGACCAGCGCCAGTCCGTCGTTGGGGCGGCCCAGTTGCGGAATGACGCCCAGGCCGGTGTAGAACCAGAGTTGTGTGGACAGCCAGGCCAGCAGGTGCAACAGCACACCGGCCGTCACGAAACTGACGATGATGCGCTTGAGAATATGACGGTGGGCGAAATGCCCCAGTTCGTGAGCCAGGACGGCTTCGACCTCATCGGTGTTCAGGTGTGCCAGCAGCGTATCGAAGAACACGATGCGGCGATGGCGGCCAAAGCCGGTGAAATAGGCGTTGCCGTGGGCGGACCGCCGCGACCCGTCCATGACGAACAGCCCCGACAGGCCGAAATGGCAGCGTCTGGCCAGGGCGTGGATGCGTTGGCCAAGCTCGGGATCGTCCAGTGGGGTGAAGCGGTTGAACAGCGGTGCGATGAAGCTGGGATACAGCCACAGGACCAGCAGGTTGAAGCCGACCCAGACGCCCCAGGCCCACCAGGCCCAGTCGGTGCCGGCCGATTGCATGATCCACAGGATGGCGGCCAGCAGCGGAACTCCCAGCACCAGGGTGACGGCCAGCATCTTGAGTGCGTCGGTGATGAACAGGCGGGGCGTCATGCGGTTGAAGCCGAAACGGGCTTCCAGACGGAAAGTGCGCCAGGCAGAAAAGACCAGCCCGACCGCGCCCAGCAGGGCCAGCACAGCGCCCACCAGTGCCACCTGACGCCAGAGATCGGATTCAATGAGCCGACCCAGGGTCAGATCCAGGATCTGCAGGCCGCCCAGCAGTGTCAGGCCCAGCAGTACGCCGGCTTCGACGATGCGCTCGATCATCGACAGCTGGCATCGGGCCACGGTGTAGTCTGCCGCGCGTTGGTGACTGTGCAGGCCGATCCGGTCGGCAAAGACAGCGGGGACCGCGTCGCGGTGCGCGAGCACATGGTTGATCTGGCGGCGTGCCAGCCAGTAGCGCAGGAGCAGATCGCCCACCAGGCAAATGAGAAACAGGAGGGTCAGCATGTCTGTCCGGCCAATGTGCGAAAATCGGGTCTTTGGAACCTGAGGATTATAGGATATGGCCGCGAATGACCAGCGTCTGATCTGGCTGGACATGGAAATGTCGGGCCTGGACCCCGAAAAGGAACGCGTCCTGGAAATCGCCATGATCGTCACCGAGTCCGACCTGACTCCCGTGGCGCAGGCGCCGGTGCTGGTGATCCGTCAGGATGACGCCGTGCTCGATGGCATGGACAAATGGAATCGGTCCACCCATGGCAAGAGCGGCTTGATCGACAAGGTCAAGGCGTCAACGCTGACCGAATCGCAGGCCGAGGATATCCTGCTGGAATTCCTGGCGCCGCTGGTGCCGCCCGGCAAGTCGCCGATGTGCGGCAACACCATCGGACAGGACCGCCGCTTCATGGTGAAATACATGCCGCGGCTGGAGGCCTACTTCCATTACCGCAATCTGGATGTCAGCACCCTCAAGGAACTGTCCCTGCGCTGGCGACCCGAAGTCTATCGCAGCTTTGTGAAAGCCAGCAAGCACGAGGCCCTGGCCGACATCCAGGAATCGATCGACGAGCTCAAGCACTATCGGGAACATTTCATCCGGCTGTGAACCGCGCCGGGCCGCTCGGGGAGACCCGGACGTCGTGTCATCCCCGTTTCTTCGGAGCCTTTCCGTGTTGTCCAATGGAGCCATCGCCGGTATCGGCACCGACCTGTTGCGGGTCGATCGCATCGAACGGATCTACGCGCGCCACGGCGAGCGCCTCGTGCATCGCATTCTGGGGCCTGACGAGCAGCTCGTGCATCGTCGCCGCCAGACCCGCGACCCGCAGCGGGGCATTCGCTATCTGGCGACCCGGTTTGCAGCCAAGGAGGCTTTCTCCAAGGCTATCGGACTGGGCATCCACATGCCCATGACCTGGTCTCGGGTGCAGATTCTGAACCAGCCCGGCGGGGCGCCTGAAATCCATCTGTCGGGCCCGCTGTCCGACTGGTACGTCACCCGTTTCGGTCGGGCGCATGTGTCCATGACCGATGAGGCCGACATGGTGGCGGCCTTCGTCCTCATCGAAACGCTGCCTGCCGGCCCGCATTCCAAGGAAAATACAGCATGACCACACAACAGAACACGCACGCCGAGGCGTGCGCCGCCATGCCGCCCGGCCCTGTCATGGTGGATGTCGCCGGCCTGGAGCTGACGCAGGCCGAGCGTGCGCGACTGCGTCATCCGCAGGTGGGTGGCGTGATTCTGTTCACGCGCAATTTTTCCGATCGCACCCAGCTTGCCGCGCTGTGCGCCGCGATTCACGATGCGCGCGATGAACCCTTGCTGATTGCCGTGGACCACGAGGGTGGCCGGGTGCAGCGTTTCCGCGCCGATGGCTTTACGCCGCTGCCGGCGATGCGGGTCTTCGGCCAGTGGTACGACCGGGATCCTCAGGCGGCCTTACACGCGGCCACCGAGACCGGTTTCGTGCTGGCCAGCGAACTGCGGGCCTGCGGGGTGGATTTCAGCTTTACGCCGGTGCTGGATCTGGATTACGGCGTCAGCCAGGTGATCGGCAACCGGGCCTTGCATGAGGATCCGGCCATCGTGGCACTGCTGGCCCGCGCGCTGGTTCAGGGCCTGTCACAGGCCGGCATGGCGGCCTGTGGCAAACACTTTCCCGGCCATGGCGCGGTGGCGGCCGATTCCCATCTTGCGATTCCCGTGGACGGGCGCGCGCTCAATGAGATCATGGACGCCGATGCGGCACCCTACCGCTGGCTGGGCGATCTGACGTTGCCGGCCGTCATGCCGGCCCATGTCATTTATCCCCAGGTGGCGCCCGAGCCGGCGGGATTCTCACGCCGCTGGGTGACCGACATCCTGCGCGGCCAGCTGGCCTACGACGGCGTCGTGTTCTCGGATGATCTCACCATGGAAGGCGCGAGCGTGGCCGGCGACATCCGGGCCAGGGCCCGGGCCGCGCTGGCGGCTGGCTGCGACATGGTGCTGGTCTGCAACCGTCCCGATCTGGCCGATGAACTGCTGATGGCGCTGGCGGATCGTCCGTTGGATCCGGAGGCGGTACGCCGCATTCGCCGCCTGATGCCCGCACGCCCCGCGCCCGACTGGTCGCGGCTGTTGTCCGATCCGAGGTATCTCCGTGCCCGAAGCCTTCGATCTGAAAGCCTTTCTGTCTGACCTGCCACACCTGCCGGGGGTCTATCGGCATCTCGACGCTCAGGGTGAAGTCCTGTACGTCGGCAAGGCGCGCGACCTGAAGCGCCGCGTCAGCTCTTATTTCCAGAAAGCCGGGCATGGTCCGCGCATCGAGCACATGCTGGCGCGAGTTGTGCGGACCGAGATCACGGTCACGCGCACAGAGGCCGAGGCGCTGATCCTGGAAAACAATCTGATCAAGCGCCTCAAACCCCGCTACAACATTCTTTTCAGAGACGACAAGTCCTACCCCTACCTGCATCTGACGGCGCACGAGGCCGCGCGCATCGTGTATTACCGGGGCAGCACGCATGGTCCGGGCCGGTTCTTCGGGCCTTATCCCAACTCCTGGGCGGTGCGCGAGACCATCCAGATCCTGCAGCGGGTCTTTCGCCTGCGCACCTGTGAGGACAGCGTCTACGCGCATCGCACGCGTCCGTGCCTGCTCCACCAGATCGGCCGCTGCTCGGCGCCCTGCGTCAATCTGATCTCGCCCGAGGACTACCGGGCCGATGTCGAACGCGCCATCCGTTTTCTGGAAGGCCGGGCCAGCGAGATGCTGGAAGAGATCGAGCGGCGCATGACCGCCGCCGCCGGGCGCCAGGATTTCGAGCAGGCCGCCGCGTTGCGCGACCAGATGCGCGCGCTGGCAAAGGTCCTGCAGCAGCAGACCATGGAGCAGGTGGGCGACGACAGTGCCGACATCATCGCGGTGGAACTGGCTGGCGGGCGCGTCTGCGTCAATCTGGCGATGGTGCGCGCTGGCCGCCACCTGGGCGACAAGCCGCTGTTTCCCACCCAGGCGCAGGATGAATCCGCCGAGGAGGTGCTGAGCGCCTTCGTGGCGCAGCACTATGCCGACAATCCCGCGCCGCCCGTGCTGGTGTGTTCGCACCCCCTGTCCGATCCCGATCTGGCCGTGCTGCTGGCCGAGCAGCACGGCCATCGCATCCGCGTCCTGACCCGGCCGCAGGGGGCGCGGCGCGCCTGGCTGGCCCAGGCGCAGCGCAACGCCCAGATGGCGCTGGCGCAGCGCCTGTCCGAATCCAGTGCGCGCGAGGCGCGTACGCGGGCCCTGGCCGTCGAGCTGGACCTGGATACGGATGATGATGTGCTCGACGCGCTGCATATCGAATGTTTCGACATCAGCCACACGGCAGGCGAGGCGACCCAGGCATCCTGTGTGGTCTATCGGCATCATGCCATGCAGTCGTCGCTGTATCGGCGCTTCAATATCGCGGGCATCGAGCCGGGTGACGACTATGCGGCCATGCGTCAGGCATTGACGCGGCGCTATGCCCGGGTGGCCGACGGCGAGGCCGAGATGCCCGATGTGGTGCTCATCGATGGAGGCGAGGGCCAGGTCGGGGTCGCGCATCAGGTCTTTGTCGAACTGGGCCTGGACGTCAGCCGTATCGTCGGGGTCAAGAAGGGCGACCACCGCAAGATCGGCCTCGAGACCCTGGTGTTTGTCGATGGACGGCCCCCGGTGGCCCTGGGCGTCGAGTCTGCGGCGCTGATGCTGGTCGCGCAGATCCGCGACGAGGCTCACCGTTTTGCCATCACCGGCATGCGCGCCAAGCGGGCCAAGGCGCGCAATGTCTCGCGGCTGGAGGACATCGAAGGCGTGGGACGGCAGCGGCGCCGGAACCTGCTGGCCCGCTTCGGCGGCTTCAGTGGCGTCGTGGATGCCAGCATCGATGAATTGCGTGGCGTCGAGGGCATTTCCGAGGCGCTGGCCGAGCGCATCTATCATGCGCTGCGGTGACCTGCGCGGCGGGTGACGATCCGCCGCCCGGACGGCGGACGATTCCTTAGGGTAGTATTACGCCTATCATGCCGTTCAACGTCCCCATCGCTCTGACCTGGCTGCGCATTGCCATGATCCCCCTGGTCGTGGGGCTGTACTATCTGCCGTCCGAGTGGACGGGATCGGGCTGGCGCGATACGGCCGCGGCACTGGCCTTCATTGTGGCTGCGGTCACGGACTGGCTGGATGGCTGGCTGGCGCGGCGCTGGAATCAGACGTCGGCCTTCGGGGCGTTCCTGGATCCGGTGGCCGACAAACTGATGGTCTGCGCGGCGCTGCTGATCCTGCTGAATCTGGGCCGTGTCGACTCGCTGATCGCGCTGGTGATCATCGGCCGCGAAATCACCATTTCCGCCTTGCGCGAATGGATGGCAAAGATCGGCGCCAGCAGCAGCGTGGCCGTCCACTGGCTGGGTAAATTCAAGACCGCGGCACAGATGATCGCCATCCCGTGCCTGTTGTACTGGCATCCCCTCGAAGGGATATCCACCCGCATCGTCGGTCAGGTCCTGATCGTGATCGCCGCCGTGCTGACGGTCTGGTCCATGTGCTACTACCTGAAAAAGGCCTGGCCGGAAATCCGTGACCGGGCCTGATCGACACACGCGCCGATGTCTGCTGCCTATTGCCGCAGGGTGCGCGATTTGCTGATGTCGGTGGGCTGGTGGCTGGCGCGCCAGGGATTGATGTCCAGTCCGCCGCGCCGGGTATAGCGCGCATAGACCAGCAGTTCCTCGGGCGCGCAGCGCTGCATGATTTCCCCGTAGATCTTTTCCACGCACAGCTCGTGGAATTCCTGGTGATGGCGCAGCGATACGATGTAGCGCAGCAGCCCGGCGTGATCGATGCGCGGGCCGGCATAGCGGATCTGCAGACTGGCCCAGTCCGGCTGTCCGGTGACCGGGCAATTGGATTTCAGCAACTCGGAGACCAGGATTTCGCGCACGAAGGGGGCGGGTTCCGACAGCACCAGATGGTCGGGTCGGGGGCTCCGGTCAGGCTCGAAATCCAGGTCCTGATCGTCGATGGAGGTGCCGCGCAACGGCACGCAGCTGAGCTCGAAGGCGGGCCGCACCGAAAGCATCTCGACATGCACGGGTTTGCCGCAGACGCGGGACAGATCGGTGTGCAGGCGCTGACGGATGATGTCGGCGTGTTCGAAGCGTTCTTCGTTGTAGCTGTTCAGATAGAGTTTGAATGATTTGGACTCGATCAGGTTGTCGCTGTCCATCGGGATGGTGAAACGGCCGATCGCTACGATCGGCTTGCCCTTGTCATTCAGCCAGGACAGCTCATAGGCGTTCCAGATATCGGCGCCATGGACGGCCAGGGGCAGTGTCCGCCCGGCGCGGGTGTCGGCTCGGGCGATCGGGAACAGCAGAGTCGGATCGTAGTGTGTCGGTCCCGGGGTGGCGCGCCCCAGCGGACTGGCGGAAAGAGAATCTGGATGCATGTCGTCTTGCGTGTAACGGTCTGATGCGCCCTGGAATGCAGGCGGGCTTTCTCATTCTACCGGTTTGGTCATTTTCTTCCGTTTTTTCACATGATGATATTTTCTTTTCATGATATGAAAATTAAATGCTGCGCTGCGTCTTTTTGATTTTCATTTTAAGAAATGTATTTTCATAACATGGAATATAAATTTTATATCTTTGATTTATAAGGTAGAAATTTTATATCTTATATAAGATAGAAGTGCTGTGTGCGGCGCATCAACGGCGTAGACTGTATTCCATCGACGAAACGGTTTTCTTCTCTCTTAGGAGCCTCATCATGACCATTCGTGAAACCGAAGTGCGCAACCTCCAACGTAGCTGGGCCGAAGACGCCCGCTGGCAAGGCATCAAACGAGGCTATGGTGCCGATGAAGTGGTGCGGCTGCGAGGCTCGGTGGTGGTGGAGCACACGCTGGCGCGGCGCGGTGCGGAGCGCCTCTGGGACTTGCTGCACACCGAGGACTTCGTCAATGCGCTGGGGGCGCTGACCGGCAATCAGGCCATGCAGCAGGTCAAGGCAGGCCTCAAGGCAATCTATCTGTCCGGCTGGCAGGTGGCGGGGGACGCCAACATTGCTGGTGAGATGTATCCGGATCAGTCGCTGTACCCGGCCAATTCCGTCCCCAGCGTGGTCAAGCGCATCAATAACTCGCTGACGCGCTGTGATCAGATCCAATGGATGGAGGGCAAGAATCCGGGAGACGAAGGCTACATCGATTATTTCGCCCCGATCGTGGCGGATGCCGAGGCCGGGTTCGGCGGGGTGCTCAACGCCTTCGAACTGATGAAAGCCATGATCGAGGCGGGCGCCGCCGGCGTGCACTTCGAGGATCAGCTGGCCTCCGTCAAGAAATGCGGCCACATGGGTGGCAAGGTGCTGGTGCCCACCCGCGAGGCCGTGGCCAAGCTGGTGTCCGCCCGTCTGGCCGCCGACGTGCTGAATGTGCCGACGCTGCTGGTGGCGCGGACGGATGCCGAGGCCGCTGACCTGCTGACCAGCAACATCGACGAGAATGATGCGCCTTTCGTCACGGGTGAACGTACGGTCGAAGGCTTTTACCGCACCCGCGCCGGGCTGGATCAGGCGATTTCCCGGGGCCTGGCCTACGCACCCTACGCGGATCTGATCTGGTGCGAGACCTCCACGCCCAACCTGGAATATGCGCGCAAGTTCGCCGAAGCCATCCACCGCCAGTTTCCGGGCAAGATGCTGGCCTACAACTGCTCGCCCTCGTTCAACTGGAAGAAAAATCTGGATGACGCGACGATCGCCAAGTTCCAGCGCGAGCTGGGCGCCATGGGCTACAAGTTCCAGTTCATCACGCTGGCCGGCTTCCACGCCCTGAACTACGGCATGTTCGAGCTGGCCCACGGCTATGCCCGCACCCAGATGAGCGCCTTCGTGGAGCTGCAACAGAAGGAATTCACTGCGGCGGACAAAGGCTTCACGGCCGTCAAGCATCAGCGCGAAGTCGGGGTGGGCTACTTCGACGCCGTGACCCAGACCATCGAGGGCGGCCAATCGTCCACGACGGCGCTGACCGGCTCGACCGAGGAAGCCCAGTTCGATCAGGCGGGCGAAAAGCAGGTGGCCTGATCACGACGATTTGAGAGAGGACGGGTGACGGGAGAATCCAGGCGCTCTCCATGAGCGGCCTGGAGGAGAGGCGTCACTCGTGATGTGCTTTCGGGAAGGCCTGTGCCTTCCCGTTTTTTTATCATCGGCGGCTGTTTTGCGACAGAGGCCGCCTGTTGTTGTCCGTCTTTCCCGGGAAAATCGCCGGAGATCTCCGCCAGTGTTGTAAAAATGTTTAATCTTCAATAGATTCTCTGCCGGCAAGCCGGCGGCCCGGTGCGCGTTGTTGATATACATCAAGGTTCACGCCTGGCCGGCTGACTATAGTTCCTTTATGCGTACACCTTCTCTTTTCACTCCCCCGCCGGACATGTCGGACGCCATGCGTCATGAGCGGCGGCACATGCTGGCCCGGACCGGGCTGGCCTGGCTGGTGATGATGCAGGTCATGATGCTGGCTTTTCCTGGCTACCTGCGCCATGGCGTGCGCGCCCCCGATGCCCAGCAGTCCCTGGAACAGGCCATCGTGCTGATGAACTGGCTCAGCCTGATCCTGTGCGTTCCGCTGGTCCTGTATTGCGCCTGGCCGGTCTGGCGTGGCGCCTGGCGCACGTTGTCGCAGCGCCGCATCGGCATGGATGTGCCGGTGGCGCTGGGCATCCTTGCTGCTTTCGTGCCCAGCGCCGTGGCCACCTGGCATGACGCCGGAGAGGTCTATTTTGATTCGGTGTCCATGTTCGTCGCCTTTCTGCTGACGGCGCGGTTCCTGGAAACCTGTGCCCGCCAGGCCGTCAGTGGCCTGCCTCATGCGGGCCGGGACGCCGACTTGCTGCGCTCGGCCGATCGTCTGGCTTTCTGGTTCGTCTGTGTGCAGATTGCTCTGGCCGCGCTGGTGGGCCTGTATTGGTGGCACACGCAGCCCGGTCAGGCGCTTGCCGTGACGGTCGCGCTGCTGGTCATGAGCTGTCCCTGTGCGCTGTCGATGTCGGTTCCCGCCGCGCTGGCGGCCCGTCATGCGGTGCGCCTGCGCGCGGGGGGGGGGGCGGACGACGGCGCCGATTCTGCCGTGCTGGATCAGGCCATGCGGCGCGTCGCGCGCCAGAATCTCGGCGGGTCGCTGGCCTGGCATTTGCTGATGGTACCCCTGGCGGCCTGTGGCTGGGTACAGCCCTGGGTGGCTGCCATCACCATGTTGTTGTCGTCTTTGGCGGTTGCGGCCAATGCCTGGCGTCTGACGCGTCCAGCCGTCAGCGCGATGGCCCGGCGGCGGACGGCTGCCCAGCCGGTGTGACCATGGATGCCTTGTTCCTGCTGCTGCCGATTTCACTGCTGTTCGTTCTGGGAATCGGCGTGGCGTTCTGGTGGGCGATCTTTGCCGGCCAGTTCGATGATACCCGGGATGCGGCCAATGCCGTTCTGGACGATGATGATCGCACCCACACTGAAACGCCTTGACTTAAATCAAAGATGTTTCGGGGCAGGTAAGACATTATTCTTCTTTTCAAAAATTCATAACTTAACCTTGTTCTGAGGGGAACGCTTATGGGCACGACCGGCCACGCCGGGACACCGGCCGAAACCTTCAATTACGGTGTCGTCAGACAGTTCACCATCGCCACGATCTTCTGGGGCGTGGTGGGGATGGCTGTCGGGGTCTTGATCGCATCACAGCTGATCTGGCCGGAGTTGAACTTCAACACGCCGTGGCTCAGCTACGGGCGGCTGCGGCCGTTGCACACCAACGGGGTGATCTTCGCCTTCGGTGGCAGCGCCTTGTTCGCCACGTCCTACTATGTCGTGCAGCGGACCTGTCAGGTGCGGCTGTTTTCCGACAAATTGGCTGCCTTTACCTTCTGGGGCTGGCAGGCCGTGCTGGTCGGTGCCGTGATCACGCTGCCCCTGGGGTATACCTCGACCAAGGAATACGCCGAGCTCGAATGGCCTCTGGACATCCTGATCACGCTGGTCTGGGTTGCGTACGCCATCGTGTTCTTCGGCACCATCGTCAAGCGTCGCGTCAAGCATATCTATGTGGCGAACTGGTTCTTCGGATCCTACATCCTGACGATCGCCATCCTGCACATCTTCAACAACGTCGAGATTCCGGTGTCGATGTGGAAGTCCTATTCCGCCTACAGCGGGGTGCAGGACGCCATGGTGCAGTGGTGGTACGGGCATAATGCGGTGGGCTTTTTCCTGACCACCAGCTTCCTGGGCATGATGTATTACTTCGTGCCCAAGCAGGCCGGTCGCCCGATCTATTCCTATCGCCTGTCGATCGTGCACTTCTGGGCCCTGGCCTTTACCTATATGTGGGCCGGGCCGCACCATCTGCTGTACACCTCGCTGCCGGACTGGACCCAGTCGCTGGGGATGGCGTTCTCGCTGATTCTGCTGGCCCCGTCGTGGGGGGGCATGATCAACGGCATCATGACCGTCTCGGGCGCCTGGCACAAGCTGCGCACCGATCCCATCCTGAAATTCCTGGTGGTGGCGCTGTCCTTCTACGGCATGGCGACCTTTGAAGGCTCGATGATGTCGATCCGCACCGTCAATGCCCTGTCCCATTACACCGACTGGACGATCGGCCACGTGCATGCCGGCGCCCTGGGCTGGGTGGCCATGATCACCTTCGGCTCGCTGTACTACCTGATCCCGCGCCTGTATGGCCGCGAGAGCATGGCCCGCCCCGAATTGATCAACCTGCATTTCTGGCTGGCAACGCTGGGTGTGGTGCTGTACATCGCCTCGATGTGGATTGCGGGCGTGATGCAGGGCCTGATGTGGCGCGCCACCGGCGCGGACGGGATGCTGACCTACAGCTTCGTCGAGGTCGTGAAGTCCACCTATCCGTTCTACATCATCCGCATGCTGGGTGGCCTGTTCTTCCTGACGGGCATGAGTCTGATGGCCTGGAATACCTGGCTGACGGTGCGCGGTCAGCCCCGGGTGAATCCGGTGGTGCCTCTGGAAAATCCGGACGCCCGCGCCATCCCCCTATCCACCGTGCCGGCATCGGCCTGAGGAGTTGACCATGTCGGGTACTAAAAAACGCTTCTCCCATGAAATGCTGGAGCGCAACGTCGGCCTGCTGATCATCTTCAGCATTCTGGTGGTGTCATTCTCTGGCCTGGTGCAGATCATTCCGCTGTTCTTTCAGCACTCCACCACCACGGCGGTCGAGGGGGTCAAGCCCTACGAGGCCCTGCGGCTGGTGGGGCGTGACGTCTACATCCGCGAAGGCTGCGTGGGCTGCCATTCTCAGCAGATCCGCAAGCTGCAGTCCGAGGTTCAGCGCTACGGCCCTTATTCGATCGCCGCCGAATCAGTCTATGACCATCCCTTCCTTTGGGGCTCCAAGCGCACCGGTCCGGACCTGGCTCGCGTCGGCCAGCGCTACTCCGATGAATGGCATCGCATCCACCTGCGCAATCCGCGCAATGTGGTCAAGGAATCCAACATGCCGGCTTATCCCTGGTTGCAGCGCAACTCGGTCGAAGGCGCCGATGTCCAGGAGCGCATGAAGGCGCTGCGCGTGCTGGGAGTTCCCTACACGGACGAGGAAATCGCCGCCGCGCCCGAGCAGCTCGAGGGCAAGACCGAGGAAGACGCCGTCGTGGCCTATCTTCAGGGCCTGGGCGTGGGCGGTCGTGCTGCCGCGCAGCAGTCCATGATCAACGGGGGGCGCTGACATGCTTGGCCTCATCAACGGGATCGTGACCGTGCTGGCGATGGTCACATTCTTCGGCATCGCATGGTGGGCCTGGTCGACGCACCGCGTCGAGGCCAACCGCAGGGCGGCGATGCTGCCCTTCGCCTTGCCCGAGGAGTATCAGAACGACAAAAATACCGGGGAACCACATGAGTGATTTCGTCAGCAGTTTCTGGAGCTACTACATCGCGGTCATTGCCCTGGGCGGGATCGCCTGGTGCGTCTACCTGCTGTTTTCTCAGCGCGCCTGGCTCAAGCGCGATGTCGAGCAGGTCGAGAACACCGGCCATGTCTGGGACGGCGACCTGACCGAACTGAACAACCCCGTGCCGCGCTGGTGGACGGTGATGTATCTGGCCCTGTGCATTTTCGCGCTGGGCTACCTGGTGCTTTTTCCGGGACTGGGCAGCTGGAAAGGCATGCTCGGCTTCACGGCGGGTCAGCAGGTGCTGGAGCAGCAGGCGGCGTTCAATGAGCGCATCCAGCCTGTCTACGAGCGCTTTCGTGACATGCCTGTCCAGGATATCGCCAAAGATACCCAGGCCCAGGACATCGGACAGCGCCTGTTCTTGAACAACTGTGCCCAATGTCACGGCTCGGATGCCAGGGGCGGGCGTGGCTTCCCCAATCTGACCGACGGCGACTGGCTGTATGGCGGATCGCCGGAACAGATCCAGCAGACCATCACGGAAGGCCGACACGGGATGATGCCTGCCTGGAGCGCGTCCATCAAGCCCGACGAGGCCTCGGCCATCGCCCAGTATGTCCGTTCCATGTCGGGACTGGCACATGATCCGGTGCGCATCAATGCCGGCAAGCGCGGGTTCGAGACTTTCTGCGTGGCCTGCCACGGCATCGAGGGCAAGGGCAATCAGGCGCTGGGGGCGCCGAACCTGTCCGACGATGTCTGGCTGTATGGCAGTTCCGAAGCCACGATCGTCGAGACCATCCTGAACGGGCGCAGCAATCAGATGCCCGCTCAGAAACAGAACCTGACACCCGAACAGATCCGTTTGTTGACGGCCTGGGTCTGGAGCCAATCCAACCGCTAGCCATCCGGTCGGCCCCCTTCGGGGCCTGCTGACATCCATTCGATTCACCCGGGCCTGTCATTCAGATCAGCCATCCACGGACAGAGGACACCATGCAACAGGATCCCTCCCAGCAGTCTGAAGCTCGGACGCCGAGTGATGCCCCGGCCTGGCAACCCGCCCGCAGAATACGCAAGGGCTCGGGGGGAGGGACGTCTCCTCAGGTCGAAAAAGCGCTGGCCGAGGTCCGCTCGAAAATCTATCCCCGGTCCGTCCAGGGGAATTTCGCGCGCATCCGCGTGCTGATGGTGTTCCTGACTCAGTTGATCTTCTACGGTCTGCCCTGGCTCCAATGGAATGGCCGCCAGGCGGTGCTGTTCGATCTGGGCGCGCGCAAGTTCTATCTGTTCGGCATGGTCCTGTGGCCCCAGGACGTGATCTATCTGGCGGTGCTGCTGGTGCTGTCGGCTTTTGCGCTGTTTCTGTTCACCGCCATGGCCGGGCGTCTGTTCTGTGGCTACGCCTGTCCGCAGACGGTCTATACCGAACTGTTCATGTGGATCGAGACCAAGGTCGAGGGTGACCGCCTGGCCCGTATCCGTCTCGACGAGCAGCCCTGGAATGCCCGCAAGCTGCGCCTCAAGGCCATCAAGCATTTTCTGTGGATCGTTCTGGCCCTGTGGACGGGTTATACCTTCATTGGTTACTTTGCCCCGATCCGCGAGCTGGGCGCGCATCTGATGGCCTTCGAGTTCGGCGCCTGGCAATGGTTCTGGATGCTGTTCTATGCCTTTGCCACCTGGGGCAATGCCGGGTTCATGCGCGAGGCGGTCTGCAAGTACATGTGTCCCTACGCACGGTTCCAGAGCGTGATGGTGGACGATGACACGTTCGTCGTGACCTACGATCATGTGCGTGGCGAGCCGCGTGGTGGCCGTTCGCGCAAGATCGATCACAAAGAAGCCGGCATGGGTGACTGTGTGGACTGCAGCCTGTGCGTGCAGGTCTGTCCGACCGGGATCGACATCCGTGACGGCCTGCAATACATGTGTATCGGCTGTGGCGCCTGTGTCGATGCCTGTGACACGGTGATGGACAAGATGGGCTATGATCGCGGCCTGATTCGCTACACCTCCGGCAATGCCATCACGCAACGCCTGACCCAGCCCCAGGTGCGTCGCCGCATGCTGCGCCCCCGCGTGCTGGCCTATTCGGCGCTGCTGGGAGCCATTGCGATCGCCTTCGTGTTTTCACTGGCCACGCGTACCACCTTGCGGGTGGACGTGATCCGTGACCGGGGCGCTCTGGGCCGAGAGGTCGCCGGCGGCCTGATCGAGAACGTCTACCGGTTGCAGATCATCAACTCGGGCGAGAGCCCGGTCAATCTGGATCTGCGTGCCACGGGCGTGCCGGGCCTGGTGCTGCAGACGGCCGATCAGGGCGCGGCGCAGGTCCGGGTGGACGGATCGGCCAACCGGTTGGTGCCGGTGGTCCTGAGGGCGCCGGCCGACGGGCTCAAGCCCGGCCTGTACGATATCCAGTTCGAAACGACCGGCACACGCGAGTCCGGCGAGACCGCCTCGGTGATCGAGCAATCCAGTTTCTATGTGCCGAATTGAAAGCTGAAAGGAAAGCGTCATGGCATCGAATACGTCGAAAACGGAAGGACTGTCCGAGGGTCGCCCCTGGTGGTGCCATCGCTGGCCCTGGTTGTTGATCCTGGGCCCTGCCGTCTCTGTCATTGGATGTATCATTACCATTGTGCTGGCATTCCAGTCTTACGGTGATCAGGATATTATGGACGGCGGGACCCGGCAGGGTCTGGTCATCAGCGCGCCGTCGTCGCCGCCCGCACAGCGCTGAGTTCACTATCTACCTCTGGGAGACAGGCATTGCATGCACGCGATCTGATGTGGATTCTGTGGCCGTCCTTCCTCATGGCAGGGGTCGCAAGCGCCGTCGTGTTTGCTTTGGTTGATCCCCTGGATATCGTGTTCATGGGGTACCTGCAGGCCAGCCGTCTGACGGTCTATACCGTGGGTTTTTTCTTTTTCTGGATCATGGCGGCGCTGTCCAGCGCGCTGACGCTGCGCATCGCCCCGCGCGGGGTCCAGTTCGATGAGTTCGGCGACCCGATGGAGTAGGGCTGGCCCGTCCGGAGAGGGTCCGGCTCAGCTGCAGTCGGTGCCCGACAGGGCCTGCAGGCCGGATCTGTCCAGAATGTGGACCTCGCGCTGCTGGACCCGGATCAGCCCCTCGCGGGCAAAGCGCGAGAACAGCCGGCTGACGGTCTCCAGGGTCAGGCCCAGAAAATTACCGATCTCTTCGCGGCTCATCCGCAGAATGAATTCGTAGGGCGAATAGCCCAGCAACTGGAGCCGTTGGGACAGGTTCAGCAGGAAAGCCGCCAGGCGCTGCTCCGAGCGCAGGCTGCCCAGGGCCAGCAGCAGCTGATGGGAACGGCTGATTTCCTTGCTCATCAGGCGGCGCAGTTGAGACTGCAGCGAGGGCAGTCGAGTCGTCAGCCGGTCCATTTCGTCCAGCCGGATGATGCAGACCTCGGAGTCTTCCAGGGCGATGGCGTGTGACACCTGTTGTTCTCCCATGAGTCCATCCAGTCCCAGGACCTCGCCGGGCAGCAGGAATCCGGTGATCTGAACCTGGCCGTTCGCATCTTCGATCTGGGTCTTGACCGATCCCGAGCGGACGCCGTAAATGGCATCTGCGGCATCGCCCTGACGGTACAGCGTCCCGCCTTTGGAGAGGCGGAAGCGTTCCTTGACCAGTTCGTCCATCTTGGCCACATCCTGCTGCGTCATACCGAGCGGCAGGCAGATGGCGTTCAGCATGCACGTAGAGCACCGCGTCGATTCGGGTGCTACAGGGATGCGTCTTGGACCATTGGTTCTGCGAGTGGGGCCGGAGGAAGGGGGATCAGCCAACAAAATATAAAGCCTACCAAAAAAAAGGTTGAGGGGAAAGATCCCCCTGACCTGTAAAGGGATTATAAGTTCTTTGTCAGGATATTTGGGATGTGCACTATTCTTTTAGTCGGGTATAGTGGAAAATCCATCCGATATTTGAAATATCAAATAATAATTTTCATTGGCAGAATGCACCATACGGCGGATTGATATAAAAAAATTTTCCTGCATTGTCTTGATAAAAAATATTTCTATGTCAAATAGGCAAAGGGGAAACCATGACATTTATCGGGCGATTGTGGACAAGCGTGCTGCTCTGCGCGGCGAGTCTTGGTCCGGCCGGCCCGGCCTGGGCCGAGCATCCTGGCGCGCCGGAGGGCGCAGAACAGACGGTGACCTATAAACCGGATGTCACCTTCACGTTGCGCACCTCGATTTCTGGCGGCAAGCTGGTATTCGTCGGTGATCGCGGCGCAATCGAGGGCGTCGTCAATCCGGACCTGAAGGTGCCCGAAGGGGCGGTGGTGCAGATCAATCTGGTCAATGGCGACGGCGCCACACACGACATCGCCGTGCCGGAATTCAGTGCGCGGTCGGACCAGATTTCGGGCAAGCGTGCCGCTACGGCCATCGTGTTCCGCGCTGCCAAGAACGGGACGTTCGAATATCTGTGCACGTTGCCGGGACACAAGGCGGCGGGGATGGTGGGCAAAATCATCGTCGGTGAACCATCCACGGAAGTCAAGGTCCAGGCGCCGCAGATCGCGAACGATCCGACCCGCGTCGGTACGCCGGTCGGGAATCGCGGTCCCCGGCAGATCACAGTGGATCTGCTGACCACGGAAATCGAAGGCCGCCTGGGAGACAACAGTACCTATCGGTTCTGGACCTTCAACAATAAGGTGCCGGGGCCGTTCGTCCGGGTACGGGTCGGCGACAGGGTGACCTTCAATCTGTCCAATGCCAAGGAAAGCACGCACATTCACTCGATCGATCTGCATGCGGTCACGGGACCGGGCGGTGGCGCTGCGGTGACCCAGGTGCCGCCGGGGCAGACAAAATCCTTTTCCTTCACGGCGCGGCACGCCGGTCTGTTTGTCTATCATTGCGCCACTCCGATGGTGGCCCAGCACGTCACCAACGGCATGTATGGCCTGATCCTGGTCGAGCCCGAGGGCGGCCTGCCCAAGGTCGATCGTGAGTTCTATGTCATGCAGGGTGAGCTCTACACAGCCCGGACGCATGGCAGCAGCGGTCTGCAGGAGTTCTCGCTGGAGAAACTGCTGGCGGAGAATCCCGAGCACATGATGTTCAACGGCTCGCTGGATGCGCTGACCAAGATCTATCAAATGGAGTCCCAGGTCGGAGATACGGTGCGGATCTTCTTCGGTGTTGGCGGGCCGAACCTGACGTCGAGCTTTCATGTCATCGGTGAGGTCTTCGATCGCGTCTACGACCAGGCCTCGCTGACCAGCAAGCCGCTGACCGATGTGCAGACCACCCTGGTGCCGCCGGGCGGGGCCACGATGGTGGAGTTCAAGACGGACTACCCGGGCCGCTATTTGCTGGTGGATCACGCCCTGTCGCGGATGGAAAAGGGCTTGAGCGGCTTCCTGACCGTCAAGGGCAAGGCTGATGACACGATCTTCCACAGTGATGAGCCGATCGACCCGCATTCAGGGCATTGATCCGGCATGGGCCGGATTCTCCCGGGCCTGATCCTCTCCCGGGCCTGCCGTCATGAAAACGCCTCCGGCAGCGTGAACCGGCCTTTTGAGGCGCAGTTTCACGCTGCCGGAGGCGTTCTGGTCCTTGACCGACATGATTCATGGGCTTATCATTTCAATAGAAATTAGTTGATGCCCATCGAGTTCTCCCTTTCCCATGAATCCCCAGACGGATGCGTCCAGGACGGACGTGCAGCAGGCCTACGACCTGAGAATCCTGCGGGCCTTGCGCCGCATCACCCGCGGCGTGGCATTGCACTCCCGTCAGTTGTCGTCGTGCAGCCACATCACCGGTCCTCAACTGGTCTGCCTGCGGACCGCGATCGAAAAAGGTCCGATGACGGCGACGGCCATCAGCCGGGAGGTGCACGTCAGCGCCAGCACCGTCGTTGGTATTCTGGACCGGCTGGAGGACAAGGGGCTGATCGCCCGTGAACGAGGGCGCGAAGATCGCCGCATCGTGTTCGTCAGCGCCACCGACGCTGGTCGGGATCTGGCGCGGGATACCCCGTTGCCTTTGCAGCAAAAGCTGGCCGAGGCATTGCAGGCGCTGCCGGAACAGGAACAGGCGGCCATGACCCTGTCGCTCGAGCGCGTGGTCGACCTGATCGAGGCCGGCTCTGGACTGATGCCGGCGGCTGATCCCCAATCCTCCATGCTGGACGTTCCGGCGGGCGGGGTCGCACCTGAGTCCGGGTTGGTGGTTTGACGGCTGCCCTGTCCGCGAATGGTCTGGCGCGAGTGCGCCCCTCGGCCGCATGAACCCTGTCAGCGAAGCATCCAGGGACTGGAACGTCTTCGACCGGATGGCGTCGGAGGTCGGCGATTGCGCCGAGGCGTTTCCGGTCACGTTCAGCAAGGCCCGGGGATCGACGCTGTATGACGGGACGGGGCGCTGCTATCTCGATTTTTGCAGTGGCGCGGGCACGTTGAACTATGGCCACAACAATCCAGTCTTGCGTGAGCGCATGCGGGCGTACCTGGCGCGCGACGGCGTGGCGCATGACCTGGACGTGAACGCTCGCGCCAAGCACGATGTCCATGCCAGGAATGATTTTGCGCAGAGCCTGGGTCGGCTGGTGCTCGAACCGCGCCGCCTGGATTACATCCTGCGGTTTCCTGGCCCCTCGGAGACCAACGCGATCGAGGCGGCGCTGAAACTCGCGCGTCGGGCCACGGGGCGGCAGAATGTGATTTCCTTCGCCCACGGTTTTCATGGGATGTCTGGCGGTTCGCTGGCGGCCACGACCGACCGGAGTCTGCATGAGGCGGCCGGTGCGACACTGGGCAACATCAGCTTCATGCCCTATGACGGATATTTTGGCCCCGACGTCAATACCATGGCCTACCTGGAGCGCATGCTGGACGACCCCGACAGCGGCCTGGATCATCCCGCAGCGGTGATTGTCGAGACGGTCCAGGGAGAGGATGGGGTGAACGTGGCCTCGCAATGCTGGCTGCGCGAGCTGGAGCGCTTGTGCCGGCGCCATGACATGCTGCTCATCGTCGACGACATCCAGGTCGGCTGCGGGCGCGCCGGCGGGTTCTTCAGCTTCGAGGCGGCGGGCATTTCTCCCGATATCGTCATTCTGTCGAAATCGCTGTCGGGCTTTGGCCTGCCCTTGTCCCTGTTGCTGTTGCGGCCGGCGCTGGGCGCCTGGTGGACTGGAACGGACAGCCGCACAGAGGGCAATGATCTGGCGTTCGTCGCGGCGACCCAGGTCCTCGAGACCTACTGGGCCGACGGGACCTTGAGCCGCAAGATCGAGGCCAAGGAACGCCTGGTGCGCGACTGGCTGGAGAATCTGGCGCACAGTTGCCAGGATGCGGGCCTGGGAGTGCGGGGGCGCGGACTGATCCAGGCGCTGGTGGTCCCGGTGGGCGACGACCTGGCCGGTCAGATTGCGCGCCGGGCTTTCGAGCAGGGCGTGGTGATCGAGACGGCGGGCGCGCACGATGAGGTGCTGAAGGTGTTGCCGGCGCTGACGATTCCGGATGAACAGTTGCAGCGGGGGCTTGAAATCATCGAGCGCAGTGTCGACGATATCCTGGCGTGCCAGGGACGCCGGCCCCGGCCGGGTCCAGGCCCCGGATTGCCATGAAAAACATGGATCGCCAGGTGGTCAGCGAAGCGAGAGGCTGCTGGAATGCCGGATTCAGTCTTTTCCAAAACACAGATGAGTCTGAACTTGCGGAGAACTGGCGGTTCAGGCGGCCTTGTCGGCGGATCGTCGATGGATGGTTGCAAACAGCGCCGAGCGGGCCTTTTGCAGCTGCTCGGCGGCTTCATTATCACTCATGGCCCGCGCCTCGATGAGCAGGCTCTGTAGGGTGATACCGGGCTTGAGCCCCCGGGCGCGCGCCGGCAGGCTGTGCAGCTTCTCCGGCGGAGTTCGCACGAGCGCTTGAGGGTAGGTGGTGCGGATCTTGCCTTTGGCATCGATCGTCTGCTCGGGAAACAGGCAGGGGCGGAGCAGGTTCAGGTAGGGCACGAGGTGCTGCTCACAGAACGCGTTGATGGGCCGGGCATGCTTTTGCGGGATGTGGGCGTAGCCGAAGGTGCGCCGGATGACCACGCCGTTCTTGGCCTCGACCAGAGCATTGTCGTTACTGTGGCGGGGCCTGGACCTGGTGAAC
>NZ_JBKEAA010000014.1:0-147556 GCF_047971665.1 Castellaniella sp.
AAACCCATTAGGTACCCCCGCGCATGCGGGGATAGACCCAATCGGCGCGGCAGCTACCACCGCTTCCAGCCGGTACCCCCGCGCATGCGGGGATAGACCTTCAGCGGCCCCAAGGCGCTTGACCGTCAGCTAGGTACCCCCGCGCATGCGGGGATAGACCCCGATAGCGAATTTACAGGAGCCGGGAAATGAAGGTACCCCCGCGCATGCGGGGATAGACCCCGAAAGGCATGGATGTCAGGCCGGTGCCAAGGGGTACCCCCGCGCATGCGGGGATAGACCCTGGCGGCCCTGGACGCGCAAGCGGCCGAAGACGGTACCCCCGCGCATGCGGGGATAGACCCGTAATCGCCGTCGATCAAGCCATGGGCCGCCGGGTACCCCCGCGCATGCGGGGATAGACCCAGATGGCATTCCTTCATTACCTGGGGGTGTCTGGTACCCCCGCGCATGCGGGGATAGACCCTGTGGATTTGCCCCCGTATTACCGGACACAGAATCACCCTTGGTTGATAAATCCTGGTGATGCCTGAACTCCCTGGGGGATCTGTATTTCAGCGCACTGTGGGGGTGCCGTTCGTTGTAATGTTCGAAGGCGGTCGCCAGATTCTGCAACGCGACGGGTCACCTTACGCTTGCCAGCGAACTTGGCATCGGAAAAACTCAACTGGCTCATCGGACATGTCCTGATTGGCTCTCGTTCAACAAACCGTATTCTGACAGGTCATCGGGACTTGTTCAGACCATCCTTAGATGATCTGGAAGCGGTATGCCTTGGGATTCGTAATAGCTCTGCAATCGCTCTAAGGTTTCCTTCGGATAAGGGGACATCAGCCATTCCTTGACGCTGCCTGCCTGCGACGAAAGTGGCTCCAAGCTCTCGCCCTTCAATATCACGCGCGAGCCTGCCATCGCTTCCAACTGTTTGTGAGATATAGTCATCTGCAAATGGTCTCTGTGGTGTCGGTTTTGGATCATAAATACTTGGCTGTCTACTGGCGTAAGACGCTGTTTTATTTTCTAATTTTCGACCAAGATTCTTGACTATATTATACCCAGACAGGCCAATCCAAGCCACACCGGCCACATCCATCAACCCAGGATCTACCGTCATTCCGTTGACCGCACCGGTACCCCCGCGCATGCGGGGCGGCCCCTCTCCAGGAACGCCGCTCATTCCTGTAGCTTGTTTTCGTCCGATGGGGTTTTCCGGGAATGAGGGTCGAGATCGTTCTTTTTTTCTCTTTCCGTTTCTTTGCCGATCTGATGAGGTGGTCTTTCGTTATTGTCGATTATTTTTGATACGGCATAATATCCGATGATCAGGCATATGAAGATGATGATGATTTCGTTGCTGGATATCATTTGCTCATCTCCAGAATTGTTTTCCTTGATCTTTTCAATCGATTGATCGTTTCCTCGAGATCCGTTTCCAATATCGCATCATCGATGTTCTGTACGATCTCGGCCTTGAATTCATCCCATTGGCGGGGGCTGAGCAGCGCAAAAGCCGATTGGACAAGATTCGATTTCTTGTTTGCCGAGATGGACAGTTTTCTGACGATATTGATGGTCAGGACAGGACATAATATACATTCTGCCGCTATGGTCAGCATGTCCTTGTTGCTCAGCCACAATCTCTTTTTATGAAGATTGATCCCTATGCTCGTCAGGATGGGGATCAGGTAGATCAGGGCGACGCACCATAAAAGATCTCTGGTGAGCCCGGATAGATGATAGATGGCGGGTGTGAGGATGAACAAGGCGAAAAACATGCCGTATGCCGGGATCGAGAGCCAAGAAAAGGCTGGCTTGCCTGCGTCCCAGTCGACGGAGGCTTTTGCTATGGTTTCCGGATTCCAGGATAATTTATAGATCGGCCTGTGTGGAAGCAACAGGTTCGGGATGAATAATTTTTTGCCTGTGATGACCAGTCCGTTGCCGCCGGTGGTGGCGGCATATTCTTTTCTTTTCTTGGTGATGATGCCTTCATTGGCAAACAGAAGCTGGCAGGAGTCATAAACATAAATGAGTATGGCGACTGCCAGCGTCTGGGTTTCTGTTGATACAGAGATCATTTCTTTTTCTTGAATATCTTCATCAATCCAAAGAATCCAGCGGCAATGACGCCGACAATGATCTTCCAGAAGGCAGCCAATGCACCACCGATGATGGCCATGAATCCTTTTTTCGTGGCGACGGCCGCAGCCCCCCCGACAATGAGCGCGGCCAGACCGTATCCCGCGACCTTGTCGCCCTCTTTGAACTCGGCGTAGGTCTCCCCGGCGTTGTAGGTGAAACCTGCCAGGACCTTCTTGAGCTCCTTGGCATCCTGATCCATGGCTTCGGCATCGGTGACCAGCGTGACATTCATGACCCCGGTTCTGCCAAGAATCCGGCTGGTGTAATTCACGTTCTCCGAGCCGTCCGAAGAGCGCAATATGATGCCCCATTCAAGCCGTTTTGTATCGATGTCGTAATGTGGAGGGCTGGCCCAGCCGACAGTATGTAAAGCATCAAGATTCAATTTCCGCCGTTGCTTGTTGCTTTCTATGTCGTCTTCCTTGAGCTCCTTCAGCAAGGCGTCCGCGTCTATCTTGTCGTCATCCGTGATGTAGCCGATCTTGTCGAAATTGAGCACGGAAAACCAATTGAGGTCTTTGGGCGCGAGGGTGTAATTGTTGTCTTCCGGCAGGTTGCCGTTGAGTGCAAGAAACTTGCTGGTATTGGCTGAATCCAGGAAGACATATCCTTTGGGAACCTCGATGGATGCCATGGTCCCGATGGCCCCTTTCGAAGGGCCTTCTTGCCATGCCAGTTTGGCCAGTTCCTGACTGAGTTGGTTCTCATCCTGCTGTGCGGGCGCCAGAGAGGGAAGAGACAATAGAATTGCAAAAATACCCGCCGTGAATTTTGAGATTTTTTGTTTCATGATTTAATGGAATTAAAGGTTGTTCGAGTAAACAATCGATTTTTGTTGTGACAAAATCGGGCGGGGAACTGCGTATTCCCAGCGTGACTCATAATAGATAAGCACTTCGTCAAAGTACATATTCATTGTTGGGTTTCTGATTTTTTTGACGTAATTTGACCCTTTTCTCCGATATATTATTCGGCATGGAAAAGCGCCCTGCTTTGTGGTTTTTACGCCCAGGCATCTGGTCTGTGGTTGGTCCGAAAAATGGGTCGGCTCGAAGCGAAGCCTCGGAAAAGGCGACCTGGCATCACGCCTTCATGCATGCCGAACGGCAACGGCCTCAAACTGATGCGCAAGGACGTCATCGGCAGTCGGGCGCCGTGTGCCGGATCCGGCACACGGCTTGACGCCTTCCCTGTACCATGACTCCAGCCGCAAAACACGGAGATTCACATGCAGATCGGCATGGTAGGTTTGGGCCGCATGGGCGCCGGCATGGCGCGCCGGCTCATGGGCAAAAATATTGGCTGCGTCGCCTACGACCCGCAAGCGGACGCCATCGCGCGTTTGGTCGCGGATGGCGCTGTCGGCGCGGCCTCGCTGGCCGATCTGATCGAACGACTGCCGCGTCCCCGAGCCGTCTGGCTGATGGTGCCGGCGGGCCTGGTCGATGATGTATTGGGCCAGCTGGAACCGCTGCTCGATGCCGACGACGTCGTCATCGACGGCGGTAATTCCTGCTATCACGACGACATCCGGCGGGCGCAAGCGCTGGCCGGTCGAGGCATCCATTATCTGGATGTCGGCACCAGCGGCGGCGTGCACGGACAGGCCCGGGGGTACTGCCTGATGATCGGTGGCGGCAGCGCTGCGGTCGCTCGCCTGGATCCGGTGTTCGCCGCCCTGTCGCCGGGTCGGGATGCCGCCGCGCGAACGCCGGGGCGCGGCGACGGCGCGGGCACGGCCGAGCAGGGCTATCTGCACTGCGGGCCGGTGGGCGCGGGGCATTTCGTGAAGATGGTGCATAACGGCATCGAGTACGGGATCATGCAGGCCTATGCCGAGGGCTTCAATCTGTTGCGTCATGCGAACATCGGCAAGCGAGATCATGCGACCGATGCGGAGACGGCGCCGATGCGCGATCCGCAGCATTATCAGTACGACATGGATCTGCCTGAGATCGCCGAACTCTGGCGTCGGGGCAGTGTGATCGGTTCATGGCTGCTGGACCTGACCGCACGCGAGTTCCAGGCCGACCCCGGGCTGGAGGGGTTCTCGGGCCGGGTGTCCGATTCCGGCGAGGGACGCTGGACGCTGCATGCGGCCATCGACGAGGGCGTGCCGGTGCCGGTGCTCAGCGCCGCGCTGTTCGAGCGCTTCCAGTCGCGCGGCAATGCGGAATTCGCCAACCGGATCCTGTCGGCGATGCGCAAGGGATTCGGCGGACATGAGGAACGGGACGCATGACGCGTTCCCGTCATGAATCGGTCATTTTGTTGTCTTGCGGAATATCCCCTTGATCTGCAAAGAGGAAACCGGTTCTCTCGTGACTTGTCCATGGATTTGTCCACAATCCGGGTGGATAAATCGGCGCGGTCCGCCCATGTCATCAAACGGTCATTTTCTTGTCTTGGATCTCATCTGATTGATTCAAAAAGGAAAAACCGAGTCCCCCAGGACTTGTCCATGGGATTGTCCACAAACCGCGTGGATAAAATATGCCGGATGTCAGGCGATGCCGGCCGGATCGGAGGGGAGCGATGGCTGATCGAAGCCGCCTGCGGGCCAACGTAAAATTATCTTTTTCTGTATTTCACATTTGGAGAATTCAGCCATGGAACAGCTTCAGGCGCTTTGGCCAGGCATGCCCGATCTGAGCGGCATCGTGATCAATTTCGGGGTGACGCTGGCCATCCTGGTGATTGGCTGGATCGTGTCCAATCTGCTGGGGCGCTGGATGCGCCGCATGGCGGACCGCTCGCCGCGGATCGATCCGACCATCGTGCCGATGGTGCGCACCATCACCATCTGGGCGGTGCGCATCGTGGTGCTGCTGGCCGTGCTGGCGCGCCTGGGCGTGCAGACGGCCAGTCTGGTCGCCATGTTGGGGGCTTCCGCCCTGGCCATCGGTCTGGCCTTGCAGGGCACGCTGCAGAATTTTGCCGCCGGCATCATGCTGTTGGTGCTGCGGCCGGTCCGCACTGGGGAATTCGTCATGATCGGCACCCAGGGTTCCGGCGTGGTCGATGAGATCGGCCTGTTCATGACGCGGTTCGTGCAGGTCGATGGCGTGCACATCATGCTGCCCAACACGCTGGTCTGGGGCAGTCCGATCACCAATTACAGCCGCAACAAGACGCGTCGCCTGGACATGATGCTGGGGGTGCGTTACGACGATGACCTGAATGCCGCGCTGAGCACCTTGCAGACGCTGGTGGATCAGGATGACGACATCCTGGTCGATCCGGCCCCGCTGGTCGCGGTGATGGAATACCGCGACAGCACCATCATGGTGAACATCCGGGTGTGGGTGCTGGCGGACAAATACTGGGATGTGTATTTTGATCTGCATCGCCGTGCGCCCCAGGCCTTGCGTCAGGCGGGCCTGCGTTCGCCCATCCCTCTGCGCGAGGTTCAGTCCATTCCCGCCATGGCTGTGGGCGGCCAGGCTGTCAACGAGTGAGGCTGGACGCAGGACGTCCGCGCGGGCCGTCCTGCATTCGCTGAGGCCGGGCCCTCGGCCCTGGTCCTTAGTCCACCATCCGGTTCAGTCGTTCCGCGTCCAGCGGATGCTGTCCGTTCTCGATGCGTTGACCCAGGTCTTCCAGGGCCGAGCACAGGCGCTGAATGCGCGCATCCTGTTGTGCGGTGTGATTGATCAGCTCGTGCAATACCTTGACCAGCGGATCGTCGTCCGCGCGGCCGACGCCGTAGGGGGCGAAGTCTTCCTGCGGCACTGCGGCGTGCTCCGTCGCGGACGCGGCCCGGCCGCGCTGCAGCAGCTCCTGCAGGGGGCGGGCGGCCCACTCGGATTGCGGGCGCGGGGTTTCTTCCTGGCAGGGAGATCCAGCCGCGCGCGCTGCGACCGGTTCAGCGCCGGAATCGGACGTCATGCCGTCCGGCTGGCTGGCACCCGTTGATGTCGGGGCCGGTGCCTCGCTGGCCGTGGGGGCGGGCTGGTCTTCCGGCAGGATCACTCGCGCCGGGTTGCCCACGGCAGTGGCGCCCGCGGGCACGGGTTTGATCACGACCGCATTGGAGCCGACCCGGGCATGGGCGCCCACAGTAAAGCCGCCCAGGATCTGGGCGCCGGCGCCCACCACCACGCCTTCTTCCAGGGTGGGATGGCGCTTTTCGCCTTTGTACAGGCGGGTGCCGCCCAGCGTGACGCCCTGGTAGATGGTGCAGTCGTCGCCGATCTCGGCGGTCTCGCCGATCACGACGCCGAAGCCGTGGTCGATGAATACGCGCCGGCCGATGCGCGCGCCGGGGTGGATCTCGATGCCGGTCAGCAGGCGCCCCAGGTGAGAGACGAAACGGCCCGCCCAGTACCAGCCTCGTCGCCACAGGCCGTGCGCCAGACGGTGAACCAGAATGGCGTGCAGCCCGGGGTAACAGGTCAGGATCTCGAGGCGGCTGCGGGCGGCCGGATCGCGTTCATGGATGCGGGCGATGTCTTCGCGAAGCTGGTCAAACATGTCGGTCGGGGCTCAGGGGCTGTTCGTGCGGATCAAAGAGAGGATGAAAATCAAAGGGTGCGCGCCGGGTCCGTCTCCCGTTGCGCGCTGCGGATCATCGCGGTGCACATGCCGCGCACCATGTCGACCTCGTCGGCGCTGAGCCGGTTGCGGGTCCACATCTGCCGCATGCGCGGCATGAGTTTTTTCGGATGCCTGGGGTCCAGGAACCCGACGGCCACCAGGGCTTGCTCGAAATGCGCCAGCATGGCCTGGACGCGTGCGTGGCTGGCCGGGTCCGATCCCGGGTCGTGCCGGGCGCTGGTGTCGGGCAGGCGCGCCGCGCCGGTCAGGGGCAGCAGGGCATAGCGCAATTCCCAGGCGGCCAGTTGCAGCGCCTGGGAGACGTTCAGCGAACTGTACGCCGGGTTGGCCGGGATGTGGCAGACCTGCTGGCACAGGGTGATGTCCTCGTTGGACAGGCCGGTGCGCTCGGTGCCCAGGACGATGGCGACGCGCGTGTCGGCGTGGGTCAGCTCGATGGCCGATTGTGCGGCGGCTTCGCGGATGTCGCAGGGCGGGGGACCGATGGCCCGGGCCCGGGCCGTCAGGGCAAAGGCCAGCGTCGCGGGTTCGAGCGCCTCGGCGAGGCTGGCATGCAGCCGGGCGTTTTCCAGAATGTCGCCGGCGCCGCTGGCCAGGGCCAGGGCGTCGGGCCGGTGCAGGATATCCGGGTCAGCGGGCGCGACTAGGCGCAGGTCATGGAACCCCATGGTCTTGATGGCCCGGGCCGCCGCGCCGACGTTGCCGGGATGGCTGGGGCTGACCATGACGAAGCTGACCCGGTCGAATGGAACCAGGCTGCGGGGAGGGGGGTCTGAGGAAACTGGCGGAGTCATTTAAAATAGGAGCCTATTACCCGTGATCTTTGGAAACCTATGCACCCGATGCTCAACACCGCCATCAAGGCGGCACGCCGTGCCGGCGCCATCATCAATCGCGCCAGCCTCGACCTGGAACGCCTGAATGTGGCGCGCAAGGGGCCGAAGGATTACGTCACGGAAGTCGATCGGGCCGCCGAGGCATCCATCATCGACATTTTACGCACAGCCTATCCCGACCACAGCATTCTGGCCGAGGAGTCCGGCCGTCTGCAGGCCGGGGACGGCCAATCGGCCGCCGAATTCCAGTGGGTGGTCGATCCCCTGGACGGCACCACGAATTTCATCCACGGCTTTTCTCACTATGCGGTGTCCATCGCGCTGATGCATCGCGGTCAGGTCGCGCATGCCGTGGTCTACGATCCCACGCGCAATGAGATGTTCACCGCCAGCCGGGGCAGCGGCGCCTTTCTGAACGACCGCCGGGTGCGGGTGTCCTCCTGCCTGCGCTATCACGATGCCCTGCTGGCCTCGCATATTCCCCAGTCCACGGCGCTGCCGGAGACCTCGCCCTTCATGCCGCTGCTGTCCGAATGCGCGGCGGCGCGACGTACCGGGGCTACGGTGCTTGACCTGGCCTGGGTGGCCAGCGGCCGGCTGGACGGGTTCTGCGGCGTCAGGCTCAAGCCCTGGGATGTCGCCGCCGGCAGCCTGCTGGTGCTGGAGGCTGGCGGCCTGATGGCCGATTTCCAGGGCGAGCAGGGGTGGCTGGAATCGGGCAATGTGCTGGCTGCGCCGCCCAAGATATTCGCGCAGATGATGACGTATCTGCAGGACTGACGGGGCACGATTATGGAATGGTTGCTGGATCCGGCAGCCTGGGTGGGCCTGTTCACCCTGATTGTCCTGGAAATCGTCCTGGGCATCGACAATCTGGTCTTCATCGCCATTCTGGTTGACAAGCTGCCGCCCAAGCAGCGCGACCGCGCCCGCGTCCTGGGGTTGAGCCTGGCGCTCATCATGCGGCTGTTCCTGCTGACGCTGATGTCCTGGCTGGTCAAGCTCACCGAGCCGCTGGTCCATCTGGGCGGTTTCTCGTTCTCGGGGCGTGACCTGATCCTGATCGTGGGCGGCTTCTTTCTGCTGTTCAAGGGCACCTTCGAGCTGCATGATCGCATCGAAGGCCGCACGCAGCATGCATCAGGGTCGCGCCTGCACGCGGGGTTCTGGGTGATCGTCACCCAGATCGTCATTCTGGATGCGGTGTTCTCGATCGACTCGGTGATCACCGCGGTCGGGATGGTCGATCACCTGGCCATCATGATGGCGGCCGTAGTGATCGCCATGGGCATCATGCTGGTGGCGTCCAAGCCGCTGACGGCCTTCGTCAATGCCCACCAGACGGTGGTGATCCTGTGTCTGGGCTTCCTGCTGACGATTGGTTTTTCGCTGGTGGCCGACGGGTTCAGCTTCCATGTCCCCAAGGGCTACCTGTACGCCGCCATCGTGTTCTCGGTGATCATCGAGAGCCTGAATCAATGGGCGCGGCGCAATGTGCGACGCGCCGAGATGCGTCGGCCGCTGCGTGAACGCACGGCGGAGACCGTGCTGCTGATGCTGGGCCGCAAGCCCTCGGCCGGCCCCGAGCCCGATGAGGACCAGGAGGCGCCGCCGCCGGAGGCCTTTGGCGACGAGGAGCGCAACATGGTCAGCGGCGTGCTGACGCTCAGCGACCGCAATGTGCATTCCGTGATGACGCCGCGCACCGATGTGTCCTGGATCAATCTCGATGCGCCGCCCGGCGAGTTGCGCGCCCAGTTGATCCGCGAACCGCACAGTTTCTTTCCGGTGTGCCGCGGCACGCTGGACGAAGTCGTGGGGGTGGGTCGCGCCAAGGACCTGCTGCTGGATCTGCTGGAACACGGCGGCATCCGCGAAACCCGGCTGCGCGAGCCCATCATCGTGCACGAGACGATCCCCATCTTGCGACTCATGGAAACGCTCAAGCGCTCACACGGGTTGCTGGTCCTGGTGGCCGATGAGTTCGGTTCCATCGTCGGTGTGGTCACGCCGATCGACATTTTCGAGGCCATTGCCGGCGAGTTCCCCGACGAGGACGAGACGCCCGACATCATCGACCAGGGCGATGGCCGCTGGCGTGTGGATGGCGCGGCGGATCTGCATCATCTGGAGCAGATCCTCAACATCGACGGACTGGTCGACGAGCACGAGGAATACTCCACCATCGCGGGCTATCTGCTGAGCCGCTTCGGTCGCCTGCCCGATGTCGGCGACCACTGTGAGCTGACCCGCGGTTACGGCGGGTTTCGCTTCACGGTCGCGGCCCTGGAGGGCCGCCGGATCGCCACCGTGCAGATCGACAGTCTGGAACCGATGGATCCCGAGGTCGAGATCTGAGTCAGTCTTGAGGACGCGCCTTGATGCGGTACCCTGACGCGCCTTCCGGAACGGGGTCCAGAGTCTTGGCGTATTCGAGCCGGATGCCGGCCGGATCGATTTCGATCCAGCCCCCCCGGGGGGGCGCGTCATGGTCGAATTCCCAGTCTGGCAGCACATAGCGCTGCGCCGTGTGGCCGTCCAGCGTCAATGGGTGAATGGCGGGCCGGTGCGTGTGGCCATGGACGAGGGTGGTGCAGCCGGCGCTGCGCAGTGCCTGCTCGATGGCGGCGGCGTTCACATCCATGAGGGCCATCGGCTTGGCCCGGCGGGCCTGCCGGCTGCGGGCGCGGGCGTGCGCGGCGATGGCGCGCCGCAGGCTCAGCGGCAGGCTCAGGAAGATCTGCTGAACCCGGGGCGCACGGACGATGCGGCGAAAGCGCTGATAGGCGAGGTCGTCGGTGCAGTATTCATCGCCGTGCGCCAGCAGGATCGGTCCGGCGTCCGTGTCCAGGACGACGGGTGCATCCAGCAACCGGGCGCCCAGCGCGTCGGCCAGGGACGGGCCCATCAGGAAGTCGCGATTGCCGCGTGCCAGCAAGAGCGGAATGGTCCGGGCGGTGGCGCGCAGTTCATCGAGCGCGGCGGCCAGCCAGGCGGGCGGCGTTCGCAGCGCGTGATCGTCGCCGATCCAGGCGTCGAAAAGGTCGCCGCACAGGATCAGGGCATCGGCCTGATCCCGGGCCTGTTCCAGGAAGTCGTAGAAGGCGCGGGCCGTTCTTGGAACGGCCTCGCCCAGATGGATGTCGGAGGCGACCCAGACGGTGCCTCGCAGCGCCAGTTTATTCAACCAGCGTGGCGCTTTCGATGATGACGTCCTCGGCCGGAACGTCCTGGTGGAAGCCCTTGCTGCCGGTCTTCACTTTCTTGATCTCATCGACGATTTCGGTGCCTTCGATGACGCGGCCGAACACAGCGTAGCCCCAGCCATTGGAAGTGGGCGCGCTGAAGTTCAGGAAGTCATTGTCGGCGACATTGATGAAGAACTGGGCCGTGGCCGAGTGCGGGTCGGACGTGCGCGCCATGGCGAGCGTGTAGCGGTCGTTCTTGAGACCGTTGTTGGCCTCGTTTTCGATGGGCGCGTGGGTCTGTTTTTGTTTCATGCCGGGCTCGAAGCCGCCGCCCTGGATCATGAAGTTGTTGATGACGCGGTGGAAGATGGTGCCGTCGTAAAAGCCTTCCTTGACGTAACGCAGGAAATTCTCGACGGTCTTGGGGGCTTTCTCGGCGTCCAGTTCGATCAGCAGATCGCCTTTGTTGGTCTGCAGTCTGACATGCGGATGAGTGCTCATGGTGGTGGTGCCTTGGGTAGAGGAGTTGGAATGGGTCTGGGCGGCGGCATCGCCCGCCAGGACCAGGGCGCAGCCCAGGCTGCAGGCGCGCATCCAGGGCAGGATGCGGGATGGAAACGAGGCGTGGGACATGGGGTGTCCAGAATAAAAGAATTATTGTGCCTGAGGAGCAGGGGGGATGTCGTTCGCCGGCCGGTCCGGGGCCGCTGAGGCGGGCGCGGACCGGGCCGGTTGCCCGGCCGCCCGGGCGCGGGCGAAGGACTCCTGGGCCATGCGCATCTGCACGTGGCCCAGGTTTTCCAGCGCCGGGGCGAAAGACGGGTCGGACACGAGGGCCATGTCCAGCGCGTCGCGGGCCAGTTGCAGCTGGCCCCGGCGGGCGTATTCGATGGCCATGGCGTTCCAGGGTTCGGGCAGCTCGGGATAGTCGCTGGTCATCTGGCGCCAGACGGCCATGGCTTCGTCGTGCCGACCCAGCGCGCCGAGGGCGCGGCCCTGCTGGTAGCGCAACTGGACGTCAGTGCCCGGGGTGACGTTCTCGTCGCGTCCGGCCTGGCTTTTGGCGATGATGTCCAGGGCCTCCTGGCCGCGGCCCGCGTCGATCAGCGCCGCCACGTGGGTGGCGATCTGGGCGGGCGTCAGCGGAATGGCCGTGTCCACGGAGGGCGCGGCTTTTTGCAGCAGATCGGCAAAGGCCTTCCAGCCGCGGTCCGGGGGCGGGGGTTCGGTGAACGCCCCGGTCTCGGGGTTGTAGTTCAGGCTGGGCAGGTCGGTCTTGCCCGTGGATGCCGCGAGGGCCGGACCCGCAGCCAGGCAGGCGCACAGGGCCAAAACAGGGAGGAAAGGGCGGGTCACGTCTCGGGGCGCCTATGGATGGGGTTCTGGGATTGGACCAGGGGACGGTATACTTGTCAGTTCATTTTACATCCCCGAGCGCTGTCCGTATGGTCCGGAGCGCCGGGTTCGTCTGTCTCATCCCGCCCGACATGCTTCATATCCACGACACCCTGACACGCCAGAAAATTCCGTTCCGGACGGCGCAGCCGGGGGTGGTGCGCATGTACGTCTGCGGGATGACAGTGTATGACTTCTGTCATCTGGGGCATGCGCGGATGCTGGTCAGCTTCGATGTGGTGCAGCGCTGGCTGCGGGCCACCGGCTACCAGGTGCGTTACGTGCGCAACGTCACCGACATCGATGACAAGATCATCCGCCGCGCGGTGGAGCGCGGCGTGACGATCCGCGCGCTGACGGAGTTTTTCATCGACGCCATGCGCGCCGACGAGCGCGCCCTGGGCGTCGAGTCGCCCGACGACGAGCCGCGCGCCATGGAGCATGTGGCCGGGATGCTCGAGATCATCCGCACACTCGAATCCCGGGGGCTGGCCTATCAGGGTGCCGATGGCGACGTCAATTTTCCGGTGCGCAAGTTCCCTGGCTATGGCAAGCTGTCGGGCAAATCCCTGGACGACCTGCGCGCGGGCGAACGGGTCGCCGTGTCGGCCGGCAAGCAGGATCCGCTCGATTTCGTGCTGTGGAAATCGGCCAAGCCCGAGGAACCCGCCGATACCCGCTGGGATTCCGCCTACGGGCCGGGCCGTCCGGGCTGGCACATCGAATGCTCGGCCATGAGCCATGCGCTGCTGGGCATGCCGCTGGATATCCACGGCGGCGGTCCGGATCTGAAATTCCCTCACCACGAAAACGAGATCGCCCAGAGCGAGGGCGCTTTTGGCGGCACCCTGGCCACGACCTGGATGCACTGCGGTCCGATGATGGTCGATGCCGACAAGATGTCCAAGTCCCTGGGCAATTTCCGGCGCATCCGCGACACGGTCGCGCTGGATGCGGCCGACGACCGCGCGGACTATGCCGTCAATCCCCGCGAAGCCGAGATGTTGCGTTTCTTTCTGGTGCGCAGCCACTACCGCAGTGCCCAGAACTATGCGCCCGACAATCTGCTGGATGCCCAGAACGCGCTGGACCGGCTCTATCAGACACTGGCGAGTGTGCCGCCCGCCGCTGTCGAGGTCGATTGGGACGATCCGGCGGCCCAGGTGTTTCGCGTCGCCATGGACGATGATTTCAATACGGCCGGCGCCGTCGCCGTGCTGTTCGATCTGGCCGGCCAGGCCAATCGCCAGGGCAGTGCCCGGGCCAGCGGCCTGATGCGGACCCTGGGCGGCCTGCTGGGCCTGTTGCAGGCCGATCCGGCCACCTACCTGAAATCTCCCACCCGTTTCCTGACCGGGGGCACGCGGGCGGATACGCTGTCATCCGAGGCGATCGAGGCTCTGGTGGCCGAACGCGCCCAGGCCAAGGCCACGCGTGATTTTGCCCGGGCTGACGCCATCCGCGCCCAATTGCGCGAGCAGGGTGTGGATCTGGCCGATGCCGCTGGCGGCGCGACCCAATGGCGGCGGGTATGACGGTGGACATGCCTCGTTCCGGCGTCGCCGCGCTGCCGCCCGTGTACTGGGCGCAGGCCTGCGAGCATCTGATGCAGCGCGACCGGATCCTGCGCAAGCTGATTCCGGTCTACGGCCATGAATCGATCCAGGCGCGCCAAAGTCCGTTCCAGACCCTGATCCGCATCATCGTGGGCCAGCAGATCTCCCTGCCGCTGGGGCGCAAGCTCTGGGCGCGGCTGGTCGAGGTCTGCGGTGACGACATGCAGCCCGATTGCATCGCCCGATTCACCGAGGCCGAACTGCGCGGACTCGGCCTGTCTCTGCGCAAGGCCCAGTATCTGCGTGATGCCGCCGAATTTTTCGCCCGTCCCGAACGGCTCGATCCCGCCTGGTGGGAATCCTTCGATGATGCGGCCGTGACGGCGCAGTTGTGCGATATTCGCGGTGTGGGCCGTTGGTCGGCCGAAATGTTCCTGATATTCTTTCTCGGACGTCCCGATGTGCTGCCGTTGGACGACACGGCGCTGCTCAAGGCCATCTCGCATCACTATTTCAGTGGCGAGCCGGTCTCGCGTTTCGAGGCTCGTGAGGTCTCGCAGGCCTGGGCGCCGTGGCGCACGGTCGCCAGCTGGTACCTGTGGCGCAGCCTGGACGTCGCCGCTGTCGAATACTGATCGAGTCCCGAAATCCACCCTGGAAATCCTGCTCTCATGCGAAATACATTTCTTGAATTCGAACAGCCTCTGGCCGAGCTCGATCAGAAGATCGAGGAACTGCGCTATGTGCAGACCGACTCCGCCGTCGATATCTCAGAGGAAGTCACCCGCCTGCAGCAGAAAAGCCAGTCCCTGGCCAAGAGCATCTACGCCAAGCTCACGCCCTGGCAGACCGCGCTGGTGGCCCGCCATCCTCAGCGGCCCTACACCATGGACTATGTCCAGGCGCTGTTCACGGATTTCCACGAACTGCACGGCGACCGGATGTACGCCGACGACCAGTCCATCGTGGGCGGACTGGCGCGTTTCAAAGGCACGCCCTGCATGGTCATCGGCCACCAGAAGGGCCGTGACACCAAGGAGCGCGCCCTGCGCAATTTCGGCATGCCGCTGCCCGAAGGGTACCGCAAGGCCCTGCGCCTGATGAAACTCGCCGAGAAATTCCGCCTGCCGGTGTTCACCTTCGTTGACACGCCGGGCGCCTATCCCGGCGTCGGGGCCGAGGAACGCGGCCAGTCCGAGGCCATCGGCCACAATCTGTACGCCATGGCCGGCCTCAAGGTGCCCATCATCGTCACCATCATCGGTGAGGGTGGCTCGGGCGGCGCGCTGGCGATTGCCGTGGGTGATACGGTCATGATGCTGCAGTACGCCACCTACGCCGTCATCTCGCCCGAGGGCTGTGCCTCGATCCTGTGGCGCAGCGCCGACAAGGCCTCGGTGGCCGCCGAGGCGCTGGCCATCACCGCGCCGCGTCTCAAGGAACTGGGCCTGATCGACCGCGTGGTCAACGAGCCCGTGGGCGGCGCGCATCGCGATCCCGACACAATGGCCCGCCAGCTGCAGCGCGCCTTGTCCGATGCGCTGCGCGAGCTCTCCGGTCTGGATGTGGACGAACTGTTGCGCCGTCGCCTCGAACGCGTCTCCGCCTATGGGCGCTTCCAGGAAGCCCGCTAGCCGGACGACACGCGACAGGAGGCCGCGTCGTCAGCCGGACGGATCGATTCCGTCAAACCCGAACCAGCCTGCCGTCGTGCCGGATGCCGCGTCTGATCCCTGGCGATCCGCGCTCGACCCGGCGTTGCTGCGGGCGGTGGATGCCGCGCTGAAACCGCTGCCCCGCGATGCCGCCATCGGCGTGGCCTTGAGCGCGGGGGCTGATTCTGCCATGCTGGCCCTGCACGCGGCCCATGCCGCCCGGCATCGGGGACAGCGGCTGCATTGTTTTCACATTCATCACGGACTGCAAGTGGACGCCGACGCGTGGCTGGCGCATGCCCATCGGCTGGCCGGGCTGCTGGAGGCGGACTGTCACAGCCTGCGCGTGGCTGTCGATATCGAGGGCCGGGGCATGGAGGCTGCGGCCCGGGCCGCCCGCTACGAGGCCCTGACCGGACTGGCCGCGCATGCCGGCGTCGGTCACCTCTTGCTGGCCCACCATCAGGACGATCAGGCTGAAACCGTGCTGCTGCGCCTGTTGCGCGGGACGGGACCGCTGGGCCTGGGCGCCATGCGCCCGGTGACCCGGCGCGACGGCCTGTGCTGGATCCGGCCCTGGCTGGACCAGCCCCGCGCCACGATCCTGGACTGCGCCGGACGGTTCGAGGCGCTGAGCGGGTGGCGGCCTGTCGACGACCCCAGCAATGCTGATGATCGCTATGCCCGGGCTGCCTTGCGCACGGGCCTGGCGCCGGTGCTGGATGCGCGCTGGCCCGCCTGGCGCCGGACCCTGGCCCGCCATGCCGGCCAGGCGCGGGAATTATCGGACTGGGCCGACGAGACCGTCCGGGCTGATTGGCTGGGGCTGGATCCTTCGCCCGATGGCCGGGATTTTTCGCTGGCGGTCTGGCGTGCGCTGGCGGCGCCGCGTCAGGCGGCGGTGTTGCGTCACTGGCTGCGCGACCAGGGGCTGCGCATGCCCACCGAGGCCCGCTTGCGGGACTGGCTGCGGCAGTTGCGTGAGGTGCATGCCCTGGGGCATGACCGCGATGTGCGGTTACGCCATGAGGATGCCTGGATCGTGGTGTGTCGCGGACGTGTCCTTTTGACTCGAAAAACCCGGGTAAAATAGTTCGCTTTGCCGGGGAGCCTTTGAATGAGCCCCTCTCCGGCTCGCACCGGGTTTCAATCTTCATCAAGGCATCATGCTAATCGTCCAGAAATACGGCGGCACCTCGATGGGTTCCGTCGAACGCATTCAGAACGTCGCGCGGCGGGTCGCCAAATGGCATGCCGCCGGCCATCAGGTCGTTGTCGTGCCCTCGGCCATGTCCGGCGAGACAAACCGCCTGCTGGGCCTGGCCAAGGAGATCTCGCCCCAGCCCGATTTGCGTGAGCTCGACATGCTGGCCGCCACCGGCGAACAGGCCAGCAGCGCGCTGCTGGCCATCGCGCTGATGCGTCAGGGCGTGGCCGCCCGCAGCTACACGGGCTGGCAGGTGCCGGTGCGCACCGACAGCGCCTACACCAAGGCCCGCATCCGCTCCATCGAGGACAGCCGCATCCGCGCCGACCTGGAATCGGGCCGCGTGGTGATCGTCACCGGCTTTCAGGGCATCGACGACGAGGGCCACATCACGACCCTGGGGCGGGGCGGTTCGGATACCTCCGCCGTGGCGGTCGCCGCCGCCATGCATGCCGACGAGTGCCTCATCTTCACCGACGTGGATGGTGTCTACACGACCGATCCGCGCGTCGTCCCCGAGGCCCGCCGCATGAACGTCATTTCGTTCGAGGAAATGCTGGAAATGGCCTCGCTCGGCTCCAAGGTCCTGCAGATCCGTTCCGTCGAGTTCGCCGGCAAATATCAGGTGCCGCTGCGGGTCCTGTCCTCTCTGACCGACCCCATGATCCCGATCGACGAGGAAATGCGCTCGGGTACGCTCATTACTTTCGAGGAAGACCAGAAAATGGAAACCGCCGTTGTCTCCGGCATCGCGTTCAGCCGCGACGAAGCCAAAGTCACCCTGCGCAATGTGCCCGACACTCCGGGCGTGGCCTATTCGATCCTGGGGCCCGTGGCTGCGGCCAACATCGATGTGGACATGATCCTGCAGAACATCTCGCAGCAGGGCATGACCGACTTCTCCTTCACGGTCAACCGCAATGATTTCGCGCGGACTCTGGATCTGCTCAAGCACCAGATCGGCCCGGCCGTGGGCGCTGGCGAGGTCGTCTCCGACGACAAGGTCGCCAAGGTCTCCATCGTCGGGATCGGCATGCGCAGCCACGTCGGCGTGGCCAGCCTGATGTTCCGCACCCTGGCCGAGGAAGGCATCAACATCCAGATGATCAGCACCTCCGAAATCAAGACGTCCGTGCTGATCGACGACAAATACATGGAACTGGCCGTGCGCGCGCTGCACAAGGCTTTCGACCTGGATCAGGCGCCCGTTCAGATCGAGGCCTGAGCGGAGCGTGCGGCCGTGCGCCGGGTTGCCGGCGTGCGCCTGTTCCTGTGCTAGAATGCCCGTCTTGCTGGAGACGTGGCCGAGTGGTTGAAGGTACTCCCCTGCTAAGGGAGCATGCGGCTTATACCCGCATCGAGGGTTCGAATCCCTCCGTCTCCGCCAGCTATCCCCTGTGAATCGTTGATTCCAGGGGATTTTTGTTGGCAGGTCCAGTCAATGGAATCGCATGTGCCTTAATTTGGCGGCGATCTCCTACAATCCCCAAAGTTTGTTGTCTGAATCAAAACCCGCCGGCGCGGCCGGCGGAGCCCGAACTGCCCCTGGGGGAGAGGACGATGGATTTTGACTTCAAGGCCATCAGGCGTGCGTGGCGGCTCGATGGCCGACGCTGGCAACGGGCCTTCTGCCGCCGTTTCTGCGGGATGGATCGCGATCGATTCCCGACGACGCCCCGGTTTTGCGGGAGAACGGCGTGAAACCTTCCTCCGTGGTCTGGGCGCTGTCGGGTGGCTCGGCGGTCGCCGTGGGCTTTGCCCGCTTTGGCTATGCCTTGGTGCTGCCGTCGATGCAGGCGGACCTGCAACTGAACTACGCGCAGGCGGGCTGGCTCAATACCGTGAATGCGCTCGGCTATCTGCTGGGCGCCGCGCTCGCCATCTATTTCGTCGCGCGGTTGGGAAACCGGCGTCTGTTCATCTGGGGCATGGTGTTGACGACCTTGTCTGTGCTGGCCAGTGGACTGACACATGATTTTTTCTGGTTGAGCGTCTTCCGTTTCGTGTCCGGACTGGGCGGCGCGGGCGCATTCGTCTGCGGGGGTGTGCTGGCCGGCGTGCTCGGGACGCGCGCCATCGTGATCTTTTTCAGCGGCGGCGGCCTGGGCACCTTGCTGACCGGCGCTGTCTTGCCCTGGCTGTTCGAATGGCATGGCGCTGCCGTCTGGCCCTTGGCCTGGATTGCGATGGGGGCGGTCTGCCTCCCGCTCTCGATCGCGGCAATTCTTTCCGTGCGCGCCATTGCCGAGCCTTCGTCCCGGCAAGTACGCGCCAGCTGGCCCTGGCGGCGGTGCCTGCCGGTGCTGGTCGCGTATTTCATTTTCGGTCTGGGCTATATCGCCTACATGACGTTCATGGTGGCCTGGGTCCGGGAGCATGCGAGCGGAACCGCCGGTCCGGCCATGATCATTTCCGTGATGTGGGTGCTGCTGGGCGCGATGACCTTGCTGGCGCCGCTGCTCTGGGCGCGGCTGTTTGACGGGCGTCGCGACGGTCTGCCCATGGGGGCCGCGCTGTTCGTCCTGATGGCGGGGGCTGCCTTGCCCCTGATGCTGCCCAATCTGGCGGGCATCTGGCTATCCGCCGCGCTGGTGGGCAGCAGCGTGTTCATGGTGCCTTCCGCTGTGACCGGATTCGTCAAGAACAACCTGGACCGGCCGGCGTGGGGCAATGCCATGGCGGTTGCCACCAGTCTGTTCGCGATCGGTCAGACGGTGGGGCCGGCCGCCTGCGGGTGGATCAGCGACAGGGCGGGGTCCTTGTCCTTCGGCCTGGCGGTCTCGGCGGTGGTGCTGCTGGTCTCGTGCCTGCTGGCCTTGCGTCAGAAGCCGCTGGGCTGAATGGCGATTCAGAATCTGGGGAACGAGTCTTCCTGGTCGTACATCGGGTCGGGGCCCGGATGAAATTGGGTGACCCGCACTCCGTCCCGGCCGAAATACACGTACATCAGTGAATTCCAGACGTGATCCTGTTTGTAGCGGTAGCTCCAGACGATCTGCCGCACGCTGGGCAGGCCGACGGTTTCGATGAGGGCCGGCGGTCCGAAGGCGCAGCGTACCTGGTCGGAGGTCCATTCGCCTTGTTTGAGGACCTTGAAATGCTCATCGGTCAGGACGGATTCGATGCCCTGGATGCGGCCCTGGGCGTCCACCGTGGTGCCCCAGGCGTATTGCCCCAGGGGCTGTCCCGACCAGACGGCGCGTGCTTGTCCCTGGCGGTCCACGCATTGCAGGGTGGGCGCGCCGAACTGCGCCACGACCTCGGTCAGCGGCGTGCCGGGCGGGGCGGAGGCGATGCTGACGCAGCTGGCCAGCCAGAGACTGGCGCCCATGACCAGGGTGCTGCGAATGAATGTCCGCCAGTGCGGGCAGGAATGCATGACAGGCCTCCGTGGATGGTGCTCATCCCTTGATGTCTCATTCTAGCTTTTTGAATGAGGCGGGGTGGATGCCTTGCACTCGCATCGAGATGAGTCCCTTCCGCTCCGCGTTGGGCTGGATCTCTCCGCCTCGCGCCTTGCAGCCTGTCTCATCCAAAAAACCAATAGCACACGGTGATCGAGGCCAGCACGCCTGCCAGATCCGCCAGCAGCGCGCAGCCCACGGCATGGCGGGCGCGCTGGATGCCGACTGCGCCGAAATAGACCGCCAGGACGTAAAAGGTCGTTTCGGTGCTGCCCTGGACGGTGGCGGCCAGCAGGGCGGGGAAGCTGTCCGGGCCGCTGTGCTGCATGGTCTCGATCATCAAGGCGCGCGCCGCGCTGCCGGAAAAGGGTTTGACCAGAGCGGTCGGCAGGGCGTCGACAAAACGCGTGTCCAGTCCGCCCGCCTGCACCAGCCAGCGGATGCCGTCCAGCAGCACATCGAGCGCGCCGGAGGCGCGCAGCACGCCGACCGCGCACAGCATGGCCACCAGGTAGGGCAGCAATCCCTTGCAGACGTCAAAGCCCTCCTTGGCGCCCTCGATAAAGCTTTCGTAGACCGGGATGCGTTTCCAGGCGCCGGCGATGAGAAAGATGATCAGGATGCCGAACAGGACCAGGTTGCCCAGCAGCGAGGACAGGGCGGCCACGGCGGTGACGCTCAGGGAGGCCAGCAGCGCCATGAAGCCGCCCAGCAGCAGCGCGCCGCCGCCCAGCCAGGCGAGCACCACGGGGTCGTGCAGCCGCAGCCGCTGCATGAAGGCCACCGACAGCAGCCCCACCAGTGTCGAGGCCGCGGTCGCCAGCAGGATGGGCAGGAACACCAGCGTCGGATCGGCGGCGCCCTGTTGCGCACGGTACATGAAGATCGTCACCGGCAGCAGCGTCAGCGACGAGGAGTTCAACACCAGGAACAGGATCTGCGCATTGCTGGCGGATCGCGGTGTCGGGTTCAGCGCCTGCAGCGCATGCATGGCCCGCAGGCCGATCGGGGTGGCGGCATTATCCAGTCCGAGCGCATTGGCGGCGAAATTCAGGGTGATCAGGCCGAGGGCCGGATGCCCGGCCGGCACCTCCGGCATCAGGCGCCGGAACAGTGGCCCCAGCAGCCGGGCCAGCGCAGCCACCAGCCCGGCCGATTCGGCGATCTTCAGAAAGCCCATCCACAGCGTCAGTGTGCCGAACAGCAACAGCATCAGCTTGACCGACAGATCCGCCATGTCGAACAGGCTGGCGATCAGGCGGGCGAATACCTCCGCATCGCCCAGCGCCAGCCATTGGAACAGCGCGGAGACTGCCGCAACCAGAAAGAATCCGAGCCAGAGGATGTTCAGCATGCGGCCTCCGGATTCACCAGTACGCGGCGGTCCACATCCTGGATGCGCGTGCGGCCGCAGAACGCCATCGAGACATCCAGTTCATTGGCCATCAATTCCAGACATCGATGGACGCCGGCTTCGCCGTAAGCGGCCAGGGCATACAGGAACGCCCGGCCGATCAGCACGCCGCGTGCGCCCAGCGCCAGCGCGCGCAACATGTCCTGGCCGCTGTAGACGCCGCCGTCCATCAACACCTCGATGCGGTCGCCCACGGCCTGCGCGATGGCCGGCAGGGCGGAGATTGACGAAGGCGCGCCGTCAAGCTGCCGTCCGCCGTGGTTCGAGACCACCAGCGCGTCCGCGCCAGCCTCCACCGCGCGGCGCGCATCCTGTGGGTCCAGGATGCCCTTGACGATCAGCTTGCCGTCCCAGCGTTCCTTGATCCAGGCCAGATCGTTCCAGTTCAGCGAGGCGTCGAATTGCTCGGCCGTCCAGGACGCCAGGGAGCGCATGTCCGCCACGCCTTTGGCATGTCCCACGATGTTGCCGAACGCCCGCCGGGGAGTGCGCAGCATCTCCAGGCACCATTGCGGCTTGAGCGCCAGGTTCGCCAGATTGGCGAGCGTCGGGCGCGGGGGCGTGGACAGACCGTTCTTGATGTCCTTGTGCCGTTGTCCCATCACTTGCAGATCCAGCGTCACCATCAGGGCCGAGCAGCGCGCGGCGCGGGCGCGGTCGATCAGCCGTCCGATGAACGCCCGGTCGCGCATCACGTACAGCTGGAACCAGAACGGCCGGCGGGTGTGGGCAGCCACGTCCTCGATCGAGCAGATGCTCATGGTCGACAGAGTGAACGGCACGCCGAATCGCTCCGCCGCCCGGGCCGCCAGGATCTCGCCGTCGGCGTGCTGCATGCCCGTCAGCCCTGTCGGCGCCAGGGCCAGTGGGATCGCCACCTCCTCACCCAACAGATAGGCGCGCAGGCTGCGTCGGGCGATGTCCACCGCCACGCGCTGGCGGAACCGCAACGCCTGCAGGTCGGCGGCATTGGCGCGGTAGGTGGACTCGGTCCAGGCGCCGGAATCGACATAGTCGTAGAACATGCGTGGCACGCGACGGCGCGCGACGCGGCGGAAATCCTCGGTGCAGGTGATCTTGTTCAGGGCGGGCAAAGGGTGGGTCTCCGGCGGGCCGAGGGGGTGGCGATGCAGCGATGATACGACGCGATGAGGAGGGGCGGACATTTCAATCGCATGTATGAAATGAAGCGTGAATCGTTCACGAGGGGCGAGGCCGGCAGGACGAGGGGCGACCCATGATGGATGATCGGTTGTCACCGCGTCGATGCACCGTTTTGGTGAGGATCTCTGGATGGACATTGCTCTGGTGGAAAGCATGACTGTCGTTCTGGTCCTGATTGATGCGGTTCGGAGTGATGCCGTGCGGGCAATTTCACGGCGGTGCGCCTCGAAAGCCGAACGGAGGGAGAGTGTCCTGAATGCGGCCGATGTCGTGGTCCGTCGTCTGGGGCGGCCTCCCGTGGCCGCGCTGCGGCAGGCGCTGACGTGGCGGCAGAGGGGGCGATCATCGGGATGGGCTGTCGGGGGTTCAGGTCGGCGGCTTCCATTGCAGTCGCCCCGTCGTTTGACTCCCATCGCTTCATTCAGCGTCGAACCAGGGTAATCCCTTATATTTGCCGTCAGCCTCCGGGAGGATGTTGTGATCATGCAACGGCTTCTTGGGAAACTCGGCGTTTTACCCCGCCCAACGTGGCGTTTGTCCCGGATTTTTGATGCAATACCTACAACTTCCCATCGCGGAGTTGGAAGAGCAGCGGCACAGGTTGTTGTTGGCCTGCTCTGATTCACACAAATCTACGGAGATTTCTTACATGAAAAAGACTCTGCTCGCTGCTGCTCTGCTGGCCGGCTTTGCCACCGCTGGCGTTGCTCAAGCAGAAACGTCCGTGACGCTGTACGGTATCGTTGATACCGGTTACGGTTACCAACACTACAAGTACGATGGTGGTGGTGCTGACTTCACCTCCGACACTTCCGGTCTGCGCAGCGGCACCGTCAACGGTAACCGTTTCGGCCTGAAGGGCTCCGAAGACCTGGGTGACGGCCTGCGCGCCATCTTCCAACTGGAACAAGGCTTCGATCTCGGCACCGGCAACGGCACCTCCGATCGCCAGTTCCATCGTCAAGCCTTCGTGGGTCTGTCCAGCGACAGCTGGGGTACCTTCACGATGGGTCGTCAGTATTCCGCCGGCGTTGAAGTCGGCAATCTGGTCGTCAACGGCTGGAACATGGGCGACGTGGATAAGGTTTTCGGTGGCTACGGCTACGGCAACCGTATCGACAACTCCTTCAAGTACGTGACGCCTGACCTGTCCGGCTTCAAACTGTACGCCTTGTACGGTTCCGAAGGCGACGACACGATCGAGCGTATTGACGACCATGGCTACGCCGGCTCCGCTGAGCGTACCTCGCGCGTGTCCCTGGGCCTGACCTACGTCAACGGCCCGATCAGCCTGGGTGCCAGCTACGACCGTCGTGGTGAGACCGGTGTCGAAGACGCCATCACCAACTGGACCGTCAACGGCGCCTACGACTTCGAAGTCGTCAAGCTGTCCCTGGCCTACGGCCAAGACCGTCATGGCAAGCTGGGCTGGGCTGGTTCCTCCAACTCCCTGGCTGGCCTGGCTTCTAGTGCTCTGAACGCCAGTGGCGACTTCAAGTCCAACAACTACCACGTCGGCCTGAGCGCGCCGATCGGTGGCGGTACCCTGTACGCTGGCTGGAACTACTCCACGTCCAACCTGGACGATGGCGACAAGTGGGGCGACGGTGCCGACAACATCAGCACCTATCAGGTCAACTACTTCTACCCGCTGTCCAAGCGTACCGGCGTGTACGTCTACGGTTCGTACGCCGACAACATCGGCTACATCAAGGATCTGACGGGTACCGAAGCCGGTATCGGCCTGAACCACAAGTTCTAATCGCTGCGCGTGGCACGTCCACGCTTGCGATGCGGCCCGGTTCGCCGGGCCGTCACGAACGGCGGGGGTTCCGGTCCCCGATGCAAAAAGCCATCTTTCGAGGTGGCTTTTTGCATTTCAGGCATTTTGCCCGTCAGGCGCACCGGGCTTTGTTCGGTCACGGGAAACCCGGAGGTTCCTTCCGGACGGTAGAATCGAGACATGGCGGCCTGTGCTTGAGGTGCGCGGGCCTGTGCGTCGGGTCATCATTGAGGTGTTGCGGCCTGTGCGCCGGGCCAATTCTTGAGGTATTGTGGCCTGTAGAGCCGGGCCGATCCTTGAGGCGTCATGTCTGTGGCGCCGGATCGGTCAAAAAAGACCGGTCTGCATCGCCTTTCAGGTGTGATGCGTGTTTTCAGGCGGTTGAAAGGTCTTCCGTGATCTTCTGAATTCTTGATCTGGAATATGTTTTCATCGCGGGTTTTCCCGGCGGTCGAGCTTGTCGGAATGCTACAATCCCGTAGTTTGATTTTCTGGAACAGGGGCTACACATGAATCTGGCACAGTACTTTCCCGTGCTGCTTTTCATCATCGTCGCCATCGTGATCGGCGCGGCCCTGATGGGCGCAGGCCGCCTGCTGGGCAGGAACGTGCCGGATCCCGAAAAGCTCTCGCCCTACGAGTGCGGCTTCGAGACCTTCGGTGATTCACGCATGAAATTCGATGTGCGCTACTACCTGGTGGCCATCCTGTTCATCATGTTCGACCTGGAAATCGCCTTTCTGTTTCCCTGGGCCATGGCCAATGGCGCGGTGGGCATGATCGGTTTCTGGGCAGTCGCCATTTTCCTCGGCGTGCTGACGATCGGCTTCATCTACGAATGGCGGCGCGGCGCGCTGGATTGGGAATAAACGGGGGTTCATCATGGCTATCGAAGGTGTCATGGACAAAGGCTTCATCACCACCAGCGCGGACAAGTTCCTGAACTGGGCAAAGACGGGTTCGCTGTGGCCCATGACGTTCGGTCTGGCCTGTTGCGCGGTCGAGATGATGCATGCCGGCGCGGCGCGCTACGACCTGGACCAGTTCGGCATCATCTTTCGCCCCAGCCCGCGGCAGTCCGATCTCATGATCGTCGCCGGCACGCTGTGCAACAAGATGGCGCCGGCCCTGCGCAAAGTCTACGACCAGATGCCCGAGCCCCGCTGGGTGCTGTCGATGGGCTCCTGTGCCAACGGCGGCGGCTACTACCACTATTCCTATTCCGTGGTGCGGGGCTGTGACCGCATCGTGCCGGTGGATGTCTACGTGCCGGGCTGTCCGCCGACCTCCGAGGCCCTGGTCTACGGTCTTCTGCAGATGCAGAACAAGATCCGCCTGACCAACACCATCGCCCGCTAGGCCCCGCCCGGCGCCGTCCAACCGTTGATACAACCGCTATGACACGGCTACAGACATTAGACAAGAATCTGCGCACGGTCCTGGGGGCCTCGGCCGACCTGACCGAGAACCGGGGCGAACTCACGCTGCAGGTGCCCGCCGACGCCTGGGTGGAAACCTGTCGTGTGCTGCGCAATCACGCCAATCTGCGCTTCGAGACCTGTGTCGACCTCTGCGGGGTCGATTATTCCGCCTGGAAGGCGCCCACCTATGCGGCCGGCGATGCGCATCCTCAGCGCTTTGCCGTGGTGATCCATCTGCTGTCGGTGACGCACAACTGGCGCTTGCGGGTGCGGACGTACGCGCCCGACGATGCGTTCCCGGTGGTCGCCTCGCTGGTGGACACCTGGCCGGCGGTCAACTGGTACGAGCGCGAGGCCTTCGATCTGTACGGCATCGTCTTCGAGGGCCATCCCGACCTGCGCCGCATCCTGACGGACTACGGCTTCATCGGCCACCCGTTCCGCAAGGACTTCCCGATTTCGGGCCACGTCGAGATGCGCTACGACCCCGAGCAGAAACGCGTCGTTTATCAACCGGTCACGATCGAGCCGCGCGAGATCACCCCGCGCGTGGTGCGCGAGGATCACTACGGAATAGAGCGGTACTGACATGGCAGAGATCCAGAACTACAACCTGAACTTCGGCCCGCAGCACCCGGCCGCGCACGGGGTGTTGCGCCTGGTGCTCGAACTGGACGGCGAAGTCGTCCAGCGCGCCGACCCGCACATCGGCCTGCTGCATCGCGCCACCGAAAAACTGGCCGAGACCCGCACTTTCCTGCAGACGTTGCCTTACATGGACCGGCTCGATTACGTGTCCATGATGTGCAACGAGCACGCCTATTGCATGGCCGTGGAACGGCTGCTGGGCATCCAGGTGCCGCTGCGCGCGCAGTACATCCGCGTCATGTTCGACGAGATCACGCGCATTCTGAATCACCTGATGTCGCTGGGCTCGCATGCGCTCGACGTGGGCGCCATGGCGGTGTTCCTGTATGCCTTCCGCGAACGCGAGGACCTGATGGACTGCTACGAGGCGGTGTCGGGCGCGCGCATGCATGCGGCCTACTACCGTCCGGGCGGGGTGTACCGTGATCTGCCCGACAGCATGCCTCAATACAGGGGTTCCAAATACCGTTCCGACAAGGAACTGCGGGCCATGAACGAATCGCGTTCGGGCTCGTTGCTGGATTTCATCGAGGACTTCACCAATCGTTTTCCGGCCTGTGTGGACGAATACGAAGTGCTGCTGACCGAAAACCGCATCTGGAAGCAGCGTCTGGTGGACATCGGCGTGGTCTCGCCCGAACGCGCCCTGGCGCTCGGCTTTACCGGTCCCATGCTGCGCGGCTCCGGCATCGAGTGGGACCTGCGCAAGCACCAGCCCTACGAGGCCTACGACCGCGTGGAGTTCGACATCCCCGTGGGCAAGAACGGCGACTGCTACGACCGTTATCTGTGCCGTGTCGCGGAGATGCGCGAATCCAACCGCATCATCCGCCAGTGCGTGGAATGGCTGCGCAACAACCCCGGCCCGGTCATCGTCGAAAACCACAAGGTCGCCCCGCCCAGGCGCGAGCACATGAAATCGGGCATGGAAGACCTGATCCATCATTTCAAGCTCTTCACCGAGGGCATGCATGTGCCTGAAGGCGAGGCCTACGCCGCCGTCGAACACCCCAAGGGCGAGTTCGGCATCTACCTGGTTTCCGACGGGGCCAACAAGCCCTACCGTCTGAAAATCCGCGCGCCGGGTTTCGCCCACCTGCATTCGCTCGAGGAAATGTCCAAGGGTCACATGATCTCCGACGTGGTCACCATCATCGGGACCCAGGACATCGTGTTCGGCGAGATCGATCGCTAGCCGTGCGGACATCACAGGGAATCTGATTATGCTGCTTTCCGAACAAGCCTACCGGGACATCGACCGGGAAATCGCCAAATATCCGGTGGACCAGAAGCAGTCCGCCGTCATGGCGGCGCTGACGATCGCCCAGGGCGAACAGGGCTGGGTGTCGCCGGACGTCATCCGCGACGTGGCCGCCTACCTGGGCATGCCGCCGGTCGCCGTCCAGGAAGTCGCGACTTTCTACAACATGTACAACACCAAGCCGGTGGGCCGTTATACGCTGACCATCTGCACCAATCTGCCCTGTGCGCTCCAGGGCGGCACGCAGGCGGCCGAGCACCTCAAGCGTTCGCTGGGCATCGACTTCCACGAAACCACCGCGGACGGCCTGTTCACGCTGGTCGAGGGGGAATGCATGGGCGCCTGCGGCGATGCTCCCGTGATGCTGGCCAATGGCACGCACATGTGCTGCCGCATGCAACCGGAAAAAATCGATGCCCTGATCGGCGCACTGAAGGAATCCGCATGAGCGCTCTGGACGTACTGCAGAAATTCTCCTCGGACGCTTTCTCGCCCGACCTGGGCGGAGATCCCGCCCGCAGCATGATCTTCCACGGCCGCCACATCCAGCCGCAGATCCTGGCCGACCTGGACGGGAACAACTGGGGCATCCGCGACTACATGGCGCGCGGTGGCTATGAGGCCCTCAAGAAAGTCCTCACCGGCATGACGCCCGACGACGTGATCGCCGAGGTCAAGGCATCGAACCTGCGCGGCCGCGGCGGCGCCGGCTTCCCGACGGGGCTCAAGTGGTCCTTCATGCCGCGCAACATCCCCGGCCAGAAATACGTCGTCTGCAACTCGGACGAGGGCGAACCGGGCACGTTCAAGGATCGCGACATCCTGCGCTACAACCCGCACGCCGTAATCGAAGGCATGATCATCGGCGGTTTCGCGATGGGCGCGTCGATGGGCTACAACTACATCCACGGCGAGATCTTCCAGGTCCACCAGCGCTTCGAGCAGGCGCTGGCCGAGGCCCGCGAGGCCGGCTTCCTGGGGGACAATATCCTGGGGTCGGGCTTCAACTTCCAGCTGCACTCGCACCACGGTTTCGGCGCCTACATCTGCGGCGAGGAAACTGCCCTGCTGGAATCCCTCGAGGGCAAAAAAGGCCAGCCGCGCTTCAAGCCGCCGTTCCCGGCCAGCTTCGGCCTGTACGGCAAGCCCACCACGATCAACAACACCGAGACCTTCGCCGCCGTGCCCTGGGTGATCCGCCTGGGGTCCCAGGCCTACGCCGAGCTGGGCATCGAAAAAGCGGGCGGCACCAAGATCTTCTCGATCTCCGGCGATGTCGAGCGCCCCGGCAACTATGAGATCCCGCTGGGCACGCCCTTCGCCAAGCTGCTGGAACTGGCCGGCGGAGTGCGCGGCGGGCGCAAGCTCAAGGCGGTGATCCCGGGCGGTTCTTCGTCCCCGGTGCTGCCGGCCGACACCATGATGCAGACCAACATGGACTACGACTCCATCGCCAAGGCAGGTTCCATGCTGGGGTCGGGCGCCGTCATCGTCATGGACGAGACTCGCTGCATGGTCAAGTCGCTGATGCGGCTGTCGTATTTCTACTTCGAGGAATCTTGTGGCCAGTGCACCCCCTGCCGGGAAGGCACGGGATGGCTGTACCGCATGATGAACCGCATGGAACATGGGCGGGGCACGATGGAAGACATCGAAACCCTTGATTCCGTGGCGCACAACATGATGGGGCGCACGATCTGCGCCCTGGCCGATGCGGCCGCCATGCCCGTGCGCAGCTTCATCAAGCATTTCCGCGACGAATTCGTGCATCACGTGGACCACAAGGACTGCGTGGTTGCCAAGTATCTGTAGGGTCAGGACACGCCATGGTAGAACTCACCATCGACGGGCTTAAGGTCGAAGCCACAGAAGGCAGCATGGTCATCCAGGCCGCCCACGAGGCGGGCCTGTACATTCCCCATTTCTGCTATCACAAAAAACTCAGCATCGCGGCCAATTGCCGCATGTGTCTGGTCGAAGTCGAAAAAGCGCCCAAGGCGCTGCCGGCCTGTGCCACGCCGGTCACCAACGGCATGGTGGTCTATACACGCTCGCCCAAGGCCATCGAGGCCCAGCGCGCGGTCATGGAATTCCTGCTGATCAATCACCCGCTGGATTGCCCGGTCTGCGATCAGGGCGGCGAATGCCAGTTGCAGGATCTGGCCGTGGGCTATGGCGAATCGGCCTCGCGCTACAAGGAAACCAAGCGTGTGGTCTACCACAAGCCCATGGGTCCGCTGATCTCGGCCGAGCAGATGCAGCGCTGCATCCACTGCACCCGCTGCGTGCGTGTGGGCCAGGAAATCAGCGGCTACATGGAAATCGGCATGCTGAACCGCGGCGAGTTCTCCGAAATCACCACGTTCGTGGGCGAGGCCGTGGAATCCGAACTCTCGGGCAACATGATCGACGTCTGCCCGGTCGGCGCGCTGCTGTCCAAGCCCTTCACCATGCATGCCCGCACCTGGGAACTGGCCCGTCGCCGTTCGGTCAGCCCGCACGACAGCGTGGGCGCCAATCTGGTGGTGCAGACCAAGATGGACCGCGTGCTGCGCGTGGTGCCTTTCGAGAACGAGCCGGTCAACGAATGCTGGATCAGCGACCGTGACCGCTTTTCCTACGCCGGCCTGTATTCGGACGACCGCTTGCAGCACCCGATGGTGCGCGGCTGCGACGGCCAGTGGCATGAGGCGTCCTGGTCCGATGCCCTGCAATCCGTGGTCACCGGCCTGAAGCAGGTGCGCGAGGAGGGCGGCGGCGCCCAGATCGGCGCGCTGGCGACCGAGACAGCCACCCTCGAAGAACTCGCCCTGCTGGCGCGCCTGACGCGCGCCCTGGGTTCGGACAATATCGATTTCCGCCTGCGCGGCGATGGCGCGGCCTTCGATGCCGTGCGCTCGGGCGCGCCCTGGCTGGGCCTGCCGATCGCCGACCTGAACACGCTGGACCGTGTGCTGGTGGTCGGTTCCATCCTGCGCAAGGATCATCCGCTGCTGGCGCAGCGCCTGCGCCAGGCGGCCAAGCGCGGCATGCAGCTGTCCCTGGTCGACAGCATCGCCGCCGATCCCCTGGTGCCGGTCGCCGGCCGCCTGACGGTCAAGCCGTCGGCGCTGGTCCAGTCGCTGGCCGAGATCGCCGTCGCGCTGGCCGGACTGAAATCCCGGCCCGTGCCCGAGGGCCTGTCCGGCGTCCAGCCGGGCGAATCCGCGCGCGCCATTGCCGACAGCCTGGCTTCCGGCGAGCGCGTGGCGGTGCTGGTGGGCAATCTGGCGCTGGCTGACGATCAGGCCGCGCAACTGGCGGCCAATGCCCAGGTCGTTGCCAACCTGGCGGGCGGGCGTTTCGGTTTCCTGACCCCGGGCGGCAACACGGTGGGCGGCTACCTGGCGGGCGCCGTGCCGGCCGACGGCGGCCTGGATGCCCGCCGCATGCTGGGCGCCGAGCCGCTCAAGGCCTATCTGGTGCTGCATGCCGAACCGCGCCTGGACAGCGAGCTGGGCGAGCGCGCCGTGCGCGCGCTGCAGGGCTCCGCCATGGCGGTGGCCTTGACGGCCTTCCGCTCGGCGGCCGAGGACTGGGCCGATGTGATGCTGCCGGTCGCGCCCTTCACCGAGACATCCGGCACCTTCGTCAACGCCGAGGGCCGTGTGCAGAGCTTCAAGGGCGTGGCGGCGCCGGTGGGCGATACCCGCCCGGCCTGGAAGGTCCTGCGCGTGCTGGGCAACCTGATGGATCTGCAGGGATTCGACGACGAGACCTCCGAATCGGTGCGCGACATGGTGATGACGGGAGGGCTCGAAGGCCGTCTGTCCAACGAGATCCGTCTGGCGCCGGCCGTGACGGCGCCGGCCGATGGCCTGGAGCGCGTGGCCGAACTGCCCATCTATCGGACCGACGCGCTGGTGCGCCGTTCGCAGCCGCTGCAGGAACACATCAATTCCGCGCCGCCGCGCGCGGCGATGAGTACCGCCACGTTGCAGGCACAGGGTCTGTCGGCCGGAGACGCCGTGCGCGTGTCCACGGCGCACGGCTCGGTCGAACTGGAGGCCGCCCTGGATGACACCGTGGCCGACGGGGCCGTGCGGGTCGCCGGGGCTTTTGAACAGACTGCCGCCTTGGGCATGGGCTCGGGCGCAATCCAGGTGGAGCGTTGCTAATGGACTGGCTGAACACCCTCAACGCCTTCGGTGCCGATCTGATCGGCGAGACCCCCTGGCTGGTGGTCTGGACGCTGGTGAAAATCGTCGTCATCGCCGTGCCCATCATCCTGTGCGTGGCGTACCTGACGTACTGGGAACGCAAGATGATCGCCGCCATGCACGTGCGCCTGGGGCCCACCCGGGTGGGCTATCGCGGTCTGCTGCAGCCCTTTGCCGACGTGTTCAAGCTGCTGACCAAGGAACTGCTGGTACCATCCAAGTCCAATCGCGTACTGTATCTGCTGGCCCCCGTGGTCACGCTGATGCCGGCGCTGGCCGCCTGGGCGGTGATTCCCTTCCAGCCCGAGGTCGTGCTGGCCGACGTCAATGCGGGGCTGCTGTTCATCCTGGCCATCACCTCGCTTGAAGTCTACGGCGTGATCATGGCTGGCTGGGCATCGAATTCCAAATACGCCTTGCTGGGCGCGCTGCGCGCCTCGGCGCAGATGGTGTCCTACGAACTGGGCATCGGCTTTGTCATGGTCACGGTGCTGCTGGTGTCCGGGACGCTGAACATGTCGGGCATCGTCGAGGGCCAGACCGTCGGTTACTTTGCCGGCATGGGCCTGAATTTCCTGTCCTGGAACTGGCTGCCGCTGCTGCCGCTGTTCGTGATCTACGTCGTGTCCTCGGTGGCCGAAACCAACCGCCATCCCTTTGACGTGGTCGAAGGCGAATCGGAAATCGTCGCGGGCCACATGGTGGAATATTCCGGCATGGGCTTCGCGCTGTTCTTCCTGGGCGAATACGCCAACATGATCCTGCTGTCGGCGGTGGCTTCGATCATGTTCCTGGGCGGCTGGGCCGCGCCGCTGGATTTCACGCCCTTCACCTGGGTGCCGGGCTGGCTCTGGCTGGGAATCAAGACCTTCGTGGTGGTGTCCATGTTCATCTGGTTCCGCGCGACCTTTCCGCGCTACCGCTACGATCAGATCATGCGACTTGGCTGGAAGGTCTTCATCCCGCTGACGGGGATCTGGCTGGTGGTGGTGGCGATCTGGATGCAGACGCCCTGGAACATCTGGCAGTAAGGGGTACGAGATGGAAGCGATCAAGGATTTTTTTGGCAGCCTGATGCTCAAGGAAATGCTCGAAGGCATGCGCCTGACGGGCAAATACTTCTTCAAGCGCAAGATCACGCTGCGCTATCCGATGGAAAAGACGCCGGCCTCGCCGCGGTTCCGCGGCCTGCATGCGCAGCGCCGCTACGCCAACGGCGAGGAACGCTGCATCGCCTGCAAACTGTGCGAAGCCGTCTGCCCGGCCCTGGCGATCTCGATCGAATCGCATCAGCGCGAGGACGGCACGCGCCGCACCACGCGCTATGACATCGATCTGACCAAGTGCATCTTCTGCGGCTTCTGCGAAGAAGCCTGTCCCACGGACGCCATCGTGGAGACGCATCTGCACGAATACCATGGCGAAAAGCGCGGTGACCTGTACTACACCAAGGACATGCTGCTGGCCGTGGGCGATCGCTACGAGTCGGAAATCGCCGCCCGACGCGCCGCCGACGCGCCCTACCGTTGAAGCCGGGATACCGATTATGAGTTTCGATACCTTTCTGTTCTACCTCCTGGCCATCGTGCTGGTCGTGGCGGCCTTCCGCGTCATCACGGCCACCAGCCCCGTGACCGGAGTGCTGCACCTGATCCTGACCTTTTTCACCGCGTCGATGATGTGGATGCTGCTCCAGGCGGAATTCCTGGCGCTGACACTGGTGATCGTCTACGTCGGCGCCGTGATGGTGCTGTTCCTGTTCGTCGTCATGATGCTCGACATGCGCACCGAGGGCCTCAAGCAGGGCCTGAAGGTCTACCTCCCGCTGGGCCTGACCATCGGCGGCGTGATGGTGGCGGAGATGGCGTTCGTAGTGCTGCGTTCCTGGGGGGATGCGCCCGCGCTGCCGGAACCGGCCGATGATTTCGACAATACCCTGGCGCTGGGCACAGCGATGTACACCCAGTACGCCTACGCGGTCGAGATCGGCGGCGTGGTGCTGCTGGTCGGCATGATCTGCGCCATTGCCCTGACCCTGCGCAAGCGCACGGACTACAAGCGCACCCAGCCGGGCAAGCAGGTACAGGTGCGTCCCGAGGAACGGATGCGTCTGGTGAGCATTCCGGCGCAGGTCGAAAAGACCGACGAGTCATCCGAAGGAGCCGAAAAATGACCATAGGCCTGAGCCACTACCTGATCATCGGGGCGATCCTGTTCGCCATGGGCGTGTTCGGCTTCTTCCTGAATCGTCGCAATCTCATCGTGCTGCTGATGTCGATCGAACTGATCCTGCTGGCGGCCAACATGAATTTCGTCGCCTTTTCCATCTGGTCGGGCAATCCGGCCGGACAGATCTTCGTGTTCTTCGTGCTGACCGTGGCTGCGGCCGAAGCCGCCATCGGGCTGGCCATCCTGGTGCTGCTGTTCCGCAATCTCAGCACCATCAACGTCGACAAGCTCGACCAGCTGAAGGGGTAGTCACGCCATGTCCGCACATAACCTGTATCTCCTGATTGCCCTGGCGCCGCTGGTCACTGCTGTGATCGCCGGCTTCTTCGGCACGGGCTTTCTCGGGTCGTGGCTGGGGCGCCGCGGCTCGCACCTGCTGACCATCCTCGGGGTGGCAGTATCCTTTGCCGGTTCGCTGCTGGTGTTGCAGCAGGTGCTCGATGGCCAGACCTTCGAGGGCACGGTCTACACCTGGTCCATGATCGGTTCGGTCAAGTTCGAGATCGGCTTCCTGATCGATCCGCTGACGGCGCTGATGATGGTGGTGGTGACTTCCGTGTCGCTGATGGTGCACATCTACACCATCGGCTACATGTCCGACGATCCGGGCTATCAGCGTTTCTTCTCCTATATCTCGTTGTTCACCTTCTCCATGCTGATGCTGGTGATGTCGAACAACATGCTGCAACTGTTCTTCGGCTGGGAGGCCGTCGGCCTGGTGTCCTACCTGCTGATCGGCTTCTACTACGGTCGTCCCTCGGCGGTGTTCGCCAACCTGAAGGCCTTCCTGGTCAACCGCGTCGGTGATTTCGGCTTCGTGCTGGGGATCGGCCTGCTGTACGCCTATACCGGCAGCCTGAACTATGCCGAGGTCTTCGCCCAGGTCGACAAGCTCTCCGGCCTGCTGTTCCCGGGCACGCAATGGCATCTGCTGACCGTGGTCTGCCTGGCGCTGTTCGTGGGCGCCATGGGGAAATCGGCCCAGGCGCCGCTGCATGTCTGGCTGCCCGACTCCATGGAAGGCCCGACACCGATCTCCGCCCTGATCCACGCCGCCACCATGGTGACGGCCGGGATCTTCATGGTGGCCCGCTTCTCGCCCGTGTTCGAGATGTCGCCCACGGCGCTGTCGGTCATCATCGTGATCGGCGCCTTTGGCGCGCTGTTCCTGGGCATCCTCGGGGTGGTGCAGAACGACATCAAGCGCGTGGTGGCCTATTCCACGCTGTCGCAGCTGGGCTACATGACGGTGGCGCTGGGCGCCTCGGCCTACCCGGTGGCGATCTTCCACCTGATGACGCACGCCTTCTTCAAGGCGCTGCTGTTCCTGGGTTCCGGCTCGGTCATCCTGGGCATGCACCACGACCAGGACATGCGCCACATGGGCGGCCTGCGCAAATACATGCCGATCACCTGGATCACCATGCTGATCGGCACGCTGGCCCTGGTGGGCACGCCGTTCTTCTCCGGCTTCTACTCCAAGGAACACATCATCGAGGCGGCCGGCGCGGCCGGGGTCTGGGGGGCGAATTTCGCCTACTACGCGACGCTGTGCGGCGTGTTCGTGACCTCGCTGTATTCCTTCCGCCTGTATTTCCTGGTCTTCCACGGCAAGGAACGCTTCGATACCGTGCATGGTCCGGCGCATGTGCATCACGACGAAGGCCGCACGCTGGCGGTCCACGGTCACGAGGCGCACGGTCATGACGCCCAGGGTCACGGCGCGAGCCATGACGGCCACGGCGACCATGCGCATGGCGATCACGGCCACGATGCGCATCATGGTGGCCTGCCCAAGGAATCGCCCTGGGTGGTGACGCTGCCGCTGGTCCTGCTGGCGGTGATGTCGGTGGTGGCCGGGATCTGGTTCATCGACCCGTTGCTGTTCAATGGCTTCTTCGGCAAGAGCATCACGGTGGCCGCTCACCATCCCGCCATGGCCGAGCTGGCCGAGGAATGGCAGGGCTGGATCGCCTTCGCGGTGCATGGCTTCTCGACCGTGCCGTTCATGTTGCTGGTGGCCGGTTTCGTGGTGGCCTGGTACTGCTGGCTGGTGAACCCGTCGGTGCCCGCCGCGCTGGCGCGCGGCCTGGCGCCGGTCTACCGCCTGCTGGACAACAAGTACTACTTCGACTGGTTCAATGAGAACGTCATCGCCCGCTTTGCCCGTGCCCTGGGGCGCGGCCTCTGGCAGGGCGGCGACCGTGGCATCATCGATGGCCTGATCGTCAACGGCAGCGCGCGTCTGGTGGGGGCTGCGGCCGCCGCCGCCCGCCTGCTGCAGTCCGGCTACATCTATCACTACGCCTTCGCCATGATCATCGGCATCATGGTGTTTCTCACATTCTTCATCTTGATGGTTCACTGATGGCTAGCGAAATGGCGTCCACTACACTCCCCTGGCTGACCCTCTCGATCTTCGTCCCGATCTTCTTCGGGCTGCTGGTGCTGCTGATCGGCCGGGACGACAATCCGGGGCCCGCCCGGGTGCTGTCTCTGGTCGGCTCGATTGCCGGGCTGCTGGTGACCATTCCCCTGTACACCGGCTTCAACGCGGATACGGCCGACATGCAGTTCGTCGAAAAGACTCCGTGGATCGAGGCCTTCAACCTCAACTATCACCTGGGGATCGACGGCATCTCGGTCTGGTTCGTGCTGCTGACCGCCTTCATCACCATCATCGTGGTGCTGGCCGGCTGGGAGATCATCAAATCGCGCGTGTCGCAGTACATGGCCTCGTTCCTGATCCTGTCGGGCCTGATGATCGGGGTGTTCTGCGCCCTGGACGGCATGCTGTTCTACGTGTTCTTCGAGGCCACCCTGATTCCGATGTACATCATCATCGGCGCCTGGGGCGGTCCGAACCGCGTGTACGCGGCATTCAAGTTCTTCCTCTACACGCTGATGGGCTCGTTGCTGACCCTGATCGCCTTCATCTACCTGTGGCACGCCTCGGGCGGGTCCTTCGATGTGGCGACCTGGCAGAAACTGCCACTGGACTACACCGAGCAGATCCTCATCTTCGTGGCGCTGCTGGCGGCTTTCGCGGTCAAGGTGCCGATGTGGCCGGTGCATACCTGGCTGCCCGACGCCCACGTCGAGGCCCCCACGGGCGGCTCCATCGTGCTGGCGGCCATCATGCTCAAGCTCGGCGCCTATGCTTTCCTGCGCTTCTCGCTGCCGATCGCGCCGGACGCTTCGCACAGCCTGGCCGGCCTGATGATCGCGCTGTCGCTGATCGCGGTGATCTACATCGGCCTGGTCGCCATCGTCCAGGACGACATGAAAAAACTCGTCGCCTATTCATCCGTGGCGCACATGGGTTTCGTGACCCTGGGGTTCTTCCTGTTCAATGTCACGGGTCTCGAGGGCGCCATCATCCAGATGATCTCGCACGGCTTCGTGTCGGGCGCGATGTTCATGTGCATCGGCGTGATGTATGACCGGCTGCACACGCGCCGCATTGACGCCTATGGCGGGGTGGTGCACCGCATGCCGCGCTTCGTCACGTATTTCGTGCTGTTTTCCATGGCCAATGCGGGACTGCCGGGCACCAGCGGCTTCATCGGTGAGTTCACGGTGATCCTGGGCGCGGTGCAGTACAACTTCTGGATCGGGCTGCTGGCCGCCACGGCGCTGATCTGGGGCGCGGGCTATTCGCTGTGGATGGTCAAGCGCGTGGCCTTCGGGCCCGTGGCCAACGAGCAGGTCGACGGCATGTCCGACCTGTGCAGCCGCGAGTTCCTGATCCTGGGCCTGCTGGCCATCCTGACGCTGTTCATGGGCATCTATCCCAAGCCCTTCACGGACCTGATGCATCCCTCGGTGCAAGCCTTGCTGCAGCACGTGTCCATCTCGAAACTGTAGGCCTGAACCACTATGCAAAATCTTTTCGACTTCGCGCTGGCGACTCCCGAGATCGTTCTGCTGGTGCTGACCGGGGCCGTGCTGCTGATCGATGCCTTCGGCAACGAACCGACGCGGCGCATGACGTTCATGCTGACCATGGGCACCGTGCTGGTCGCCGTGCTGGTGTCCTGGGGGCAATGGGGCGAGGCCACGCAGGGCCGCACTTTCGGCAGCCTGTACGTGGCGGATTCCCTGGGCCATTTCCTCAAGATCCTGTCGGCCATCGCCGTGGGCGTGACGCTGATCTACGGTCGCGCCTACGCCGAGAAACGCGACATGGTGGCGCGCGGCGGCGAGATGTATTCCCTGGCGCTGCTGGCGTTGCTGGGCGAGTTCGTGATGATCTCGGCCGGCAGCATGCTGACGGTGTACCTGGGCGTTGAGCTGATGTCCTTCGCGCTGTACGGTCTGGTCGCCCTGCGCCGGGATCATCTGGCCTCGACCGAGGCCGCGATGAAATACTATGTGCTGGGCTGCCTGGCCTCCGGCATCCTGCTCTATGGCATGTCCATGATCTACGGCGCCACCGGACAGCTGGGGCTGGCCGAGATCGGCCAGGTGATCCGCGAGGGCGGCGCCGATCGCATGCCGCTGGTGTTCGGCGTGGTGTTCATCGTCTCGGGACTGGCCTTCAAGATGACGGCCGCGCCTTTCCACATGTGGACGCCCGACGTCTATCAGGGCGCGCCGACCACGGTCACGCTGCTGGTGGGCTCGGCGCCGAAGTTCGCGGCCTTCGTCATCACGCTGCGCCTGCTGATCGATGCGCTGCATGGCATCGCCGTGGACTGGCAGCCGATGTTGCTGATCCTGGCCGTGCTGTCGCTGGCCGTCGGCAATATCGTGGCCATCGCCCAGACCAACTTCAAGCGCATGCTGGCCTATTCGACCATCGGTCAGATGGGCTTCGTGTTCCTGGGGCTGATGTCCGGCGTCTATGACGGCCAGGCCAGCGTTGCAGCCTACGGCTCTTCGCTGTTCTATGTGGTCATCTATGTGCTGACCACGCTGTCCACGTTCGGACTGATCCTGCTGCTGTCGCGCCAGGGCTTCGAATGCGAGGAGATCTCCGACCTCAAGGGCCTGAACCGCCGCAATCCGCTGCTGGCCGGCGTGCTGCTGCTGTCCATGTTCTCGCTGGCCGGCATCCCGCCGCTGGCGGGCTTCTACGCCAAGCTGGTCGTGCTGCAGGCGGTGGTCGGCGCCGGTCATGTCTGGCTGGCCGTGTTCGCCGTGATGTGTTCGCTGATCGGCGCCTTCTACTACCTGCGCGTGGTCAAGACGGCCTATTTCGACGAACCCGAGGACCATGTCAAGCTGGGTTCGGGCACGCTGGCCACTCGCGGCGTGATGTCGCTGAACGGCCTGCTGGTGATCGGCCTGGGCATTCTGCCCGGCGGTCTGATGTCCCTGTGCGTGGATGTCATCCGGCAGTCGCTGACTTTCTGATCCGGCAGCCGTACCGATGTCCCTGACGGCTGCGGTCTGGATCGTCATCCTCTGCGCTCTGGTGATGGCCAACCTGCCGTTCCTGCTGGAACGGCGGCTGGCGCCATGGCCCTGGAGCGCCGGATGCGCCGCGTATTCCGGGCCGACGCGCTGGGGGCTGGGCCTGATCTTTCTGGCTGCCCTGGGCCTGTGGTCCTGGGGCACGCTCAAGCTGGTGGGCGGGTCCTTTGCCGGTGGCGGCGCCACCACGGGGCTGTTCCTCCTGAAACTGCTGTTCAGCCTGCTGACCGCCGGTTTGCTGCTGGCGCTGCCGGGCTGGCGCCGGACCCCGTCCGGCGCCGATGCCCCGGCGAAGGCGGGCGTGAAATCCTTTTTCGACCGCCTGCTGGAGGTCCTGGTGGGCTATGTGCTGGTCGGGACACTGGGATTCGCGCTGGAACTGAATCTGGGCAATGCCTTTCCCCAGCGCTGGGAATTCTATGCCGTGACTTTGTCGTTGTTCCTGGTGCTGGGCTATCCCGGGTTCGTCTGGCGCTACATGCTGCGCCGCCGTTCGCGCTGATCTGCTGGCGCTGACGCGCGGATCCATGCGCTGGGGCATGCCCCGCGCCCGCTGTTCATTCCTTAGGGACTTCCAGCCCCAGACCCCGGGCGTCGGGCGGCCACAGGACGTCCGCGCTGATATCGGCCAGCGTGCGGCAGCCCGTCAGGGCCATCGCGACTTCCAGTTCTCCGCGCAGCACCTGGATCAGATGCGCCAGGGCGGGCGCCCCCCCCGCTGTCAGGGCGTGCAGGACGGGACGGCCGATCAGCACTCCCCGGGCGCCCAGCGCCAGCGCCTTGAGAATGTCCGTGCCCCGGCGAATGCCGCCATCCACCAGAAGCGGGATACGGTTCGCCACGGCCCGCGCCACAGCGGGCAGCGCTTCGCAGGTGGAGGGCAGGGTATCGAGGCAGCGGCCGCCGTGATTGGACACGATCAGACCGTCGATGCCGCAGCCCAGGGCACGGCGCGCGTCCTGTGCATCCAGCACGCCTTTCAGCCACAGAGGCGTGTCATCGGGCAGATGGTGACGCAGCCAGGTCACGTCGTCCCAGGTGGGCGCAGCATCCAGCAATCCGCTGTCGAACAGCGGGCTGCCACCCGGGGCGGCGGGCCGGGCGGCCGGTGGTGACAGGCCTTCCAGATGCACGGCGCGCAGCGTGTCGGGCACGCGAAAACCACTGCGCTGTTCAGCGTTGCGCACCCCGTTGACAGGGGCGTCCACCGTCAGCACCAGGGCGCGGGCCCCGGCTTGCAGCGCCCGGGACGCCAGCGCCAGCGTGTCCTCGCGGCAGGCCTGGGCATAGAGCTGGAACCACAACAGGGGCGGCTGCGGCAGAGCGGACAGCGTTTCGATGGCCGTGCCCGATTGGGCGCTCAGAATGTAGGATGTGCCGGTGGCCGCCGCAGCCAGGGCGGTGGCAGTCTCGCCATCGGGATGGACCAGGCCGTGCCAGGCGGTGGGCGCGATCAGGATCGGATGCGCCAGGGTCTGACCACAGAGCGTCAGCCGGGTGTGGGCGTCGCTCAGAGGGCGCAGCACATGGCTGCGCAGTCGCAGGGCCCGCCAGGCATCGAGATTGGCCCGGGCCGTGTGCGCGTCGGCGCCGCCGGAATCCAGCCAGGAGCGGATGGCCGGTTCGAGACGCTTGCCGGCCAGGTCGGCATAGTCCTGGGCGCAGAGGGGATCAGTCATGAGGGATTCCGGAGAGACGGGTGAAAAATGCCGGCCGCCCGCGCCGTGCGATGCATGGACTGGCAAGCCATGGGTCGTGATCTTGCGCGCGCGATCGAGTGCCGGGTCAGTCGTCCGGGGCCGGTCCGCAGGCGGCGGGGGCCGGACAGACGGTAAAATGGCCGCGCTGAATCCCGAGGACATTCCCCATGGCACATATCATTTTGCAGGCGCCGCGTCTGGCGGCAGCCGACATCGAACGGCTGGCGGCCGTGGCCTGCGCGGGCGGCGTTCAGGAATTGGGGCCCACGGCCGTGCGCCTGCTGGAGGTGGATCCGGGCTGCCGGGACGAGGCGCTGGCACAGGCGGCGGCGGTTCGCATGGATGCCGCCTGGCTGGACACAGTGCATCGTCTGGGCGACTGCCGGGTGCTGGCCATGGACATGGACTCCACGCTGGTCAATATCGAATGCATCGATGAGATCGCCGACGCGGCGGGCCGCAAGGCTGAGGTCGCCGCGATCACCGAGGCGGCCATGCGAGGCGAGATCAAGGATTTCTCCGAGAGCCTGCGCCGCCGGGTGGCGCTGCTGCGTGGTGTGCCGGAAACCGCGCTGGAACAGGTCTTTGCCCAGCGCCTGCGGCTCAATCCCGGCGCCGAGCGGCTCATCGAGGTCGTCCGGGCGCATGGCCTGAAGACGATCCTGGTATCCGGCGGGTTCACGTTCTTTACCGAGCGGTTGCGCCGGGGGCTGGCGCTGGATGAGGCGCATGCGAACACCCTGGAGGTCGTGGACGGGATGCTGACGGGCCGGGTGCTGGGCGACATCGTCGATGGTGCCGCCAAGGCGCGCTATGTGCAGGCGCTGATCGAAGCCACGGGCGCGGCGCCGGAACAGGTCATTGTGCTGGGCGATGGCTCCAACGACCTGCCGATGATGGCGCAGGCTTACTACTCGGTGGCCTATCGAGCCAAGCCCGTGGTGCGCGCCCAGGCGCGTTTCGCGCTGGATCACAGTCCCCTGGACGCGGTGTTGAACTGGTTCCGGCTGCGGCATTAGCGAGGACGCCCTACAGCTCCGACCACATGCGCAGCAGGTTGTGATAGACCCCGGTGAGCTGGGCGACGGTCTCGGAGTCGGCGCCCGCCTGAATCAGGCGCTGGATGGCGATGTCCTGGTTCAGCAGCAGTGCGCGGCGGCTGTCGTCGCGCACCAGGCTCTGGGTCCAGAAGAACGCGCCGTAGCGCACCCCCCGGGTGACGGGCGTGACGCGATGCAGGCTGGTGCCGGGATAGACCACGGCGTGCCCGGCGGGCAGCCTGACGCGTTGATCGCCGTAGGTGTCCTGAATGATCAGTTCGCCGCCTTCGTATTCGTCCGGGTCGCTGAAAAAGACCGTGGTGGAGACGTCGGTGCGGATGCGTTCCGCTCCCCCCGGGACCTGGAAGATCGCATTGTCGATATGGAACCCGTAGTGCTCGCCGCCTTCGTAGCGATTGAATCGCGGCGGCAGGATGCGTTCGGGCAGGGCGGCGGACTGGAAGACGGGATGCTGGCTCAACGCCTGCACGATCCGCGCACCGATCCGGCGGCCCGTCGAGTCGTCGAGCGCAAGTTGACGATTGGCCTTGATGTGGGTGGCCACGTGACCTGCTGTGCGGCGGCCGTCCGTCCAGGGCGCTGCTTCCAGCTCGGCGCGGCACTGGCGTACTTCGTCGGGGGTCAGTAATTCAGGAATGGCGATCAGCATGAGGGGATCGATCAGGAGGATTGATTGGAGACGGGCGCATGGATGCGTGGTGCGGGCACACCGGCGCCAGGCGCCGGCGTGCCCGGGTGCTGTGCATAGTGCAGGATCAGACGCTGGATCGTGGCGATCGCCTCGGGCGTCGGCGCGGGGCCGTTGCGACTTGTTGCGTCGATCCAGGATTGCAGCCATGCGGCAGCCTTGCGCAGAAAGGCCGGCGTGGCGGTCTCGGGGATCCTCGCCAGCCAGGGGAGGGCATCGCCCACCTGGCCGCGCGCGATGAACAGGCGGGCAGTGTTGAACTGGCCCCGGAAATCGCCCCCCCGGGCCGCTTCCAGGTAATGCGCCAGGGCGGTCTCCTCATCCTGTTCCACGACCCAGCCGTCTTCGTAGAAACTGCCGATCATGTTGCTGGATTTGGCGTGGCCCGCCGCGGCCGCCCGGCGGAACCAGTCCAGCGCGGCGGCGCGGTCCTGGGTCACGCCCTGGCCCAGGGTCAGGGCGGTGGCGTAGTTGTACATGCCCCAGTCCAGACCGCCCAGCGCCGCCAGGCGAAACCAGTAGGCGGCCAGCAGGGGGTTGGCCGGCACTCCCCAGCCGTGTGCGTGACACTGGCCCAGCATGTTCAGGGACATGGGGTCATTCTTGCGGGCTGCATGCTCGAACCATTGCACGGCCTGGGCCGGATCGCGTGCGACGCCGTGGCCATCGAGCAACCATTGGCCATAGACCAGCTGCGCTTGCGCGACGCCGCCCTCGGCCGCCGCGCGCAGGGTCGCGGCGGCCTGTTCGGGCGGACCGTCCAGAATGCGCTGCAGATTGGCTGCCAGGGTGTCGTCAGGCGCCTGGTTGATGGCACGGCTGTCCAGCGCACAGGCCGAAGGCGCAATGCCTTCGGCCTGTGACGGGGTCACCGTGAGCGCCGGCCCGGAGCGGGCCGGCGTCCGGCGCGGGCGGGCCGCGCCGGGTGTCAGTGAAGCAAGAGGGCGCACGGTCAGAAGTGCAGGTTCAGGGTGGCCACGGCCGAGCGTCCCGGCGCGATGGAGGCGTAATGAGACGGATAGGCCTTGTCGTAGTAGGTCTCGTTGGACAGGTTGTTCACGTTGATCTGCAGATCAACAGTCTTGTTCACCTGATAGCGCGCCATGGCATCGAAGCGCCAGTAGGACGGGATGCTGATGGTGTTGGCCTCGTTGCCGTACTGCTTGTCCACGTAATAGGCGCCGACGCCAGCCGTCAATTGCGGCGTGAAGGCGTAGGTGTTCCACAGGCTGAAGCTGCTTTCCGGCGTATTGGGGAATGCGTTGCCTTCGTAGGCGCTGTTCGTGCCGTTTTCGCCGATGCGGCTCTTCAGGTAGGTGTAGCCCGCGTAGATCTGCCATGCCGGCGTGAGGTTGCCCGACAGGCCCAGCTCGAAGCCGTCTACGCGCTTGTCGCCCGACATGGCGTAGGTGTTGTCAGGCAGCGTGATGCGCGCATTGGTGGTTTCGACGCGGAACATGGCGGCGGTCAGGCCCAGGCGTCCATCCAGGAAATCCCATTTGGTGCCCAGTTCCAGGGTGCGGTTCTTTTCCGGCGCCAGGTCGGCGGCGTTCTGGCCCACTCCGCCGCGTCCCGGGGTCAGGCTTTGCGTTTCGCTGCCTTCGCCCAGGGTGGCACCGGCCGGTGTCGATGACGTGCCGTAGGAAATGTAGATGCTGCCGTTGGATGCCGGCTTGTAGACCAGGCCCAGCTGATAGTTGAACAGGGTGTCGTGGCGGTCGATGCGGTTTCCGCCGGCCGCGTCCCTGCGCGTCGTGTAGTCATCCACGCGCAGCCCGAGCGTGGCCTGCCAGTGCTCATTGAATTCGATCGTGTCGAAGCCGTAGACCGATTTTGTCAGCGTGCGGGTGTAGGTGGGGTTCCCCGAGGGGCCGCCGTTCAGGGGGTTGACCCAGGGGTCGCTGGGGTCGGGGTCGTAGAGGCTGGTGCAGGTATAGTTGCCGGCCGCGCCGATGCCGTCGGGGCACTTGCTGCTGCCGCGGTCGATGTTCAGGCGGCCCGAGCGGCCGTCCTCGGCCGACAGTTCGATGCCGGTCAGGAACCGGTGCTGCCATTGCCCCGTGCTGAATTCGCCCTGCAGCTCGGTCTGATTGGCCCAGGTGCTGACGCGGCTGTCGCGATTGTTGTTGCGACGCCAGACCAGGCCGTTGTTCACATTGCCCTTGCTGTCGTCAGGCTGCGTCCAGACGTAGCGCTGCGTGCCGCGGGTGTAGCGGGTCGAGTTGCGCAGGGTCAGCCGATCGCTGAAGTCATGCTCGATCTGCAGCGTGCCCATGTCGTTGCGCGTGCGGCGGTAATCGCTTTCCAGACCGTAGAAATTGTCGCGGTCGATATCGGTGATGGGCGTGCGGTCGAAATCGGGGTCGTTCGAGCCCTTGGGTGAAATCGTGTACGGAATCCCGCCGTCCGGCGTATCGTCGGACTCCATGTGAAAATAGCTGAGCGTCACGCGCGTGGGGGTGCCCAGGCCGAAGGTGATCGTCGGCGCCACGCCCCAGCGCTTGTAGTCGACGGCATCGCGGCCGTCCACGTCCTGGCTGTGGTTCATGGCGTTCAGGCGGAAGGCGGTGGTCTCGCCCAGTTGCCAGTTGCTGTCCACAGTCTGACGGAAATAGTTGGCGGTGCCCACGCCCAGGGATACGTCGGTGAAGTCGCGCAGCTTGGCCGTTTTGCTGATCAGGTCGATGCTGCCGCCGGCGCCGCCCCGGCCCGCGAAGGCGCCGTCCGCGCCTTTGATGACTTCGACCTGCTCCAGATTGAAGACCTCGCGGGAGGTGGCGCCGATGTCGCGCATGCCGTCGATGAAGGTGCTGGACTGGGCATCATAGCCGCGGATGAAGGGGCGGTCGCCCAGCGGATTGCCGCCTTCGCCCGCGCCGAACGTGATGCCGGGAGAATTGCGCAGCACATCGGTCAGCGTCGTGGCGGCCTGACTCTGGATCAATTCCTTGGAAATGATCTGCACGGACTTGGCAGTGTCCAGGATGGGCGCGGTGAATTTGTCGGAAGCGGATTCCTTGACCAGGAAAGGCGCGGGCCGCTCGCCCTCGACCTTGATCGGACTGAGCTGGGTCGGGTCCGGTTCCGTTTCCTGGGCCTGGGCTGCCTGGGGCAGCAGGAACAGGCCGGGGGTCGCCAGCGCCGTGGCCAGTCCGCCCGTCAGCTTGCCCGTTCTGAATGCGCGATTTTCTTCCACTCGAATTTCTCCCTGAATTGACAAATGTCATAGAAATAATTCTCAATCAGGAATGGAATTCTAAACAAGAATTGTTCTTAATTCAAATTAAGGAGGAAATATGGAAAAATGATACGGATCAAAGCAAGCGGCCGGTCGGGCAGTGGGCAGGCACGGCCGCCATGTAGGATTGTTCGATCAGATAAGGCACAGCTATGTCGTACCCTTCGCTCTGCGTCGCGGCCGCCTGGCCCGACGTCCGGTCTCCCGTCGCGCCTCGCGAGAACCTCGAGGTCAGGCAATCCGGCCGTGTGCGGACCGATGCCTACGCCTGGATGAGATTCATCCCGCCCTCCGGCACGCGCACGCTGGACGATCTGCCGGTGCGATTGCGCGAGCACCTGGAGGCCGAGAGGCAGTATGCGCAAGCGGTCCTGCGCCCCCTGGAACCCGATGTCCAATGGTTTTACGAGCGGCTGGCCTCGGGCGCGCCGCAGATGCGCGAGCCGATGCCGGAGTCCCCCGAAGACTGGCGCTACCATGCCGAGCTGGCCGAGGGATGCGCCCATCGTGTCTTTTTCCGAACCGGGCCGAACGGGACGCAGCGCCTGCTCGACGAGGCCGCGCGTGCGAAAGGCCATGCCTACTATCGCTCGACGGATCATCAGCCCAGTCCGGACGGCCGTTATTTTGCCTGGGCGGAGGATGTGACCGGTGACGATCGTCATCGGATCTGCCTGCTCGATATCGAGCGCGGCGACATCCGCGTCCTGGTGGCTTCGGATGCCTTCGGCTATGAAGGCTTCACGTTTTCGCCCTCGTCTTGTTATCTGTTCTGGATCTGGCGCGATGCGTCCAGCCGCCCGACCCGCTTGTACCGCTCCCCGGTCGAAGGCGGCGAGGCGGCGTTCGTTTACGAGGAATCCGATCCCGCGTTGTTCATGCGGGTCGCACGCACCGCCGCCGGCCGCTTCGTGGCGCTGACGATAGCGGGCCCGGATACCGCCGAGGTCCGCCTCATCGCCGCCGGTGCAGAGACGGAACGCCCTGATCCGGTCCGGCCGCGCCAGCCAGGGGTGCGTTATGAAGTGAATGAATGGCACGATGCCCTGCTGATGCTGACCGATGCCGATGGCGCGGCCGATGGCAAGCTGTTGCGGCTCGATCCGGTGACGTTCGCTCTGCGCGATGAGCTGGTTCCCGGTCGTCCCGGGGTGTCCCTCATCGCCATTCATCCTTTTTCCAGGGCGCTCGTCCGGCTGGAACGCGCTCAGGGCCTGCATCGTCTCGTGCTGACGCATCTGGATGGGCGGGAGACGATGATCGGCTTTGATGGGCCGGCGTATTGCGTCGAGCTTCCCGCCGCCCAGCCGTATGGGGCGCGGGAAGTCCGCATGCTGCACCAGGCCCCGGCCAGCCCGCCGTGCTGGATCGACATCGACTTGACGAGCGGGCGCCGCCGAGAGGCGGAGCGGGCCGCGCCCTGCGGCTTCGATGCGGCCGCGTACCGTGTCGAGCGCATCGAGGCGCAGGCGCCCGACGGAGAAACCGTGCCGGTCACGGTGCTGTCCCGCAGGGATGCGGAGGGGCCGCAGCCTTTGCTGCTGACGGGATATGGCGCCTATGGCATTTCCCGGGAATCCGATTTTTCCTGGCCGGCGACTGTGCTTGTCGATGCCGGGTTCCGGTATGCGATCGCACATGTGCGGGGCGGATCAGAAAAGGGCGTGCGCTGGTACCAGGACGGATGCCGCGAAAAAAAGCGGCATTCGATGACGGATTTCATCGCCTGTGCGCGCCATCTCGTCGTGATCGGTTATGCCGAGCCCGGACGGATCGTGGCTCAGGGCGTGTCGGCCGGCGGGCTGCTGGTCTGCGGCGCGATGAACATGGCGCCGGAACTCTGGGCGGGGGTGATCGCGCAGGTGCCGTTCGTCGATATGCTCAACACCATGAGCGACGCGCATCATCCGCTGGTGCCGCTGCTGCGTCCGGACTGGGGCGATCCGCTGGCAGACCCCAAGGCCTATGACTGGATCGCCGATATTTCACCCTACGAGAACGTCGGCCGGGCAGACTATCCCCCCGTGCTGTGCACGGCCGGGCTGAAGGATGATCGTGTCCCGTACTGGGAGCCGGCCAAGCTGGTGGCCAACATCCGCCATCGGGGAACAGGAAACAGGCCGGCGATCCTGGTCCTGGATCCCGACAGTGGTCACCAGGGCAGTGCCGGTCGGGACCACGCCTTCGCGCAGGCGGCGCTATTGTGGGCCTTCGCCTGCCAGTGCGCGGCGGTTCCTGTGCCGTCTGGCCATGTGAACGGACCCGAGGGCGCAGAGCGCGGACACCGCCAGTGCCGGCAGGGCGACGGTGACGATGGCGCCCAGCAGGTGGTGGTCGAACACCCATTCTGACAATGCGCCGGCCAGCAGCGGGCCGGCGGCGCCGAACAACGAGACCACGAAACTCCAGATCGCGAAGCAGCGCGCCCTCAGCGAGGCCGGCGCCAGGTCCTGCAGCATGGTGGGCACCAGCGCATTGGCCGTGCAGGTCATGAACAGGAACAGTCCGACCGCGACGAACGCCTGATCGAGTGTGCGCAGGGCTGTCAGCACAAAAAGCGCCGGGATGGCCGCGATCACTGATATTCCCATGATCAGGGGGCGTACCGCCCGTCCGAAACGCCCGGCGAGCTTGCGGTCCAGCAGTCCGGCCACCGGCAGGCACCCGACGCTCGTGAGCAGGATGATCAGGCCCATGGCCTGGCCGATGTCTCCGGTGGCGGCGCCGAACTGGCGCTGCAATGACAGGGCGATCAACTGATTGAGTGCCTGCACCGCGGTGATCAGGCAGCCGGCCGTGCCCACGAACAGGCCGATGGCTTGCCAGCGCAGTCGCAGAAAGGCGAGCAGCGAACCTTGCGTCTCGCGGTCGTCCATGCCGAGATGCCGGATGGGGTTGGCCGTCAGCGTGCCGAGCAGCAGCAGTGGCAGGCCGGCCATGCCGAGCAGCAGGAAGGCCTTGCGCCAGGGTTCGGCAGGCCAGGCAAACAGCGTGCCTGCCGTGGACAGGAGGATGTCGCTGAAATAGAAGCCGCCGCTGGCGCCAGCCGCCATGAGGGCCGCGAACCCGAGGTTGGCGCTCACCCGGTGCCGCTCGGGCGCCAGATCGGGGATCAGCGAGTAGACCAGCGGAACCATGGCGAATTCCGTGATGCCCGCCGCTGCGCGGCCGATGAAAAAGAGCGGGAATTCGCGGGCGACGGCGCTCAGGCACATCAGCGCGGACGAGACAGCGATCAGGCACAGCAGTACCCGCTTGCGTGAGTAGCGGTCGGCGAATCGCGCCAGCGGAATCGCCAGCGCGCTGGCAATCAGGATGCCCGCCAGACCTTGCAGCGCGCCCAGGGCGGTGTCGCTGACGCCAAAACTCGCCTGGATGGCGGCCAGGGAGACGGCCTGCAGGCCCACGTCGGCCATTTGCAGGCCGGCGGCGATGCCCAGGAACACCACGGTGAAAATGCCCTGCGCAGTCCACGAGGCGGACGTGGCAGGGCGTGGGTCGCTCAGGGCTGAATCCAGGCTCAACGCCATTGATATTGAATCTGCATGTCGACGGTCCGTTCGCCCCCGTAGTAGCAGTAGAAGTCGCAGCCGCTGACATAGGTCTTGTCGGTCAGGTTGCGGGCATTGAGCTGTATGGCCCAGCGGCGATCGATCTGATAGCGCGCCATCAAGTCGATCAGCGTGTAGCTGGGGATGGCCTCGCCCGGATAGTAGCGCTGGTCTTCGGTCGAGCCGTTGTAGCGTGCGCCCGCGCCGAGCGTCAGCGCGCCGCCGTTCGACAGGGTCAGACGGTGGCTCAGCCAGACGCTGGCCTGGTGCCGGGGGATCAGCGGCGTGCGGATCGTCAGGCTGCTGTCGACGTCCTGGCGCGAATGGTTGTAGGTATAGGAGACCTTGAGGTCGGTGTCGGGCGTGACCTTGAAATCGCCCTGCAGTTCAAACCCTTTGTTGGTGCGTTTGCCGCTTTGCGACTGGATGTTGGATGCATCCGATATCAGGGCGTTCTTTTCCTCGATATCGAAGTAGGCCAATGTCAGGGTGCCGTTCAGCCATTCGGGGTCCAGCTTGATCCCGATTTCCTTTTGTTTGCCGACGTAGGGCTGGTAGGTATTGCCGTAACCGTCGACGCCGGCGATGGGCTTGAAGGATTCGGAATAGCTGAGGTAGGGCGAGATGCCGTAGTCGCTGATGTACATGACACCGGCGTTCACGCTGTTGCGGCTGACGTCGTAGCCGGTGTTCGTTCCATCGATGAAGCCATCGCTTCTGGCGCGGTCGTGACGAATGCCGGCGTTGAAGTTCCAGTGCGATCCGATGCGTGCCTGGGCGGCGGCATACAGGCCCCATTGATTGGTGTGCAGCTTATAGGGTGTTGCCGTGACCGGGAAGGGCTGGCCATAGACCGGATTGAACATGTCCAGGTTCGGCGCCGAACCAAAACCGTTGTTGCGGCCGGATGTGCTGGACTTCAGGTAGTCGATGCCGACGACGGGCAGGATCTCGACTGATTTGCCCAGCCGCACGCGACCCTTGATCCGGTTGTCGATGTAATGGTTGTTGGTGCTGCCATCGGTGAGCGAATAGCCGCGCCACAGTTCGCGATTGTCGTCCGAACCATAGGCGAACACGTTGCGCTGATCGATGTCCAGGTATGCGTACTTGTAGTTCTGGGTGAAGGTCCAGTCCGGCGCGATCTTGTGGGTGAACAGCCAGCCGGCGCTCACTTGCGTGCGCTTGAGCCGGTCGAAGCCGGGTTCGCCGGCGTTCAGGCGCCGATCGATCTTGCCGTAGGGGGTGTCGATGAGGGTGCCGTAGGCCGGCAGGAAACCATTGGTGGGATGGCCCTCTTCGTGCTGGATGCTGCCCAGCAGCGTCAGAGACGTGCGCTCGCTGAAGTCGATCGTCAGGCTGGGCGCGAGGTAGTAGCTTTTCATGTCCGTCTCGCGCTGCATGCTATCGGCGCGACGGGCCTGGGCAACGATGCGGTAGTAGACGTTGCCCGCTTCATTGGCGATTCCGTTGTAGTCGATGCCCAGTCCAAGACGGCCGCGATGGCCGGCCTCGGCATTGAGCAACAGGGATTCTTCCTTGTGAGGCCGTTTGGTGACCAGATTGACCACGCCGCCGGACTCGGATGCGCCGAATTCCAGGGCGCTTGGTCCTTTCAGCACTTCTATTTTCTCGACGCCGAAGATTTCAGGTTTCCAGACGAAGAATCCGTTCGGGGTCGTTGGTGTGCCATCCAGCGAAGTGGAGGCATTGAAGCCCCGGATCTTGAACCATTCGACCTTGTTGTCCGCACCGAAAGGTTCGCTGAAGATGCCCGCTTGATATTGCAGAGCCTCGTCGATTTTGCGGGCGCCTTGTGTTTCGATGTCCTGAGTGCCGATCACGGCGCTGGAATTGGGGGCATAGAAATCCAGATCCTGCAGGTCACTGACGGTCCCGACGACGGTGACCGCATCGAGCTCGCCCACGGGGCGGCTGTTGGCGTCGACAGGGTCGGATGCGGCCTGATCGGACGGCGCGGCCTGATGACTGGGGGGAGCCGTGTTGGTGGAAGTGCTTCGCGCATGCCCAGTGGCTGGCGCCAGCGCAAGATACCCGGTTGCGGCGAACGCCGCCCAGGTCTTGGGTGAAGAAATAGATTGCCGCATGTCTTTCCTGCGCGGAGGTTGGTGTGGAGGGAGCAGAAAGGGTGGAAAGATCTGCGTGGTTTTCAGGGCCTGTCAAAGGCTTCGACGCGAATTTCCCCTCTCTGGAATGAGGAATGTCTGACAGATATCCACAATGAGAAGCGAATTCTAAACAATATCGATTATCAATTCAAACAAAATGATGTCAAAACGGCAGGCCGCTACCTGCCGAAAGGACGGACTACGCGATCCCGCCGCCCAGTTTCTGCAATAAACCGCGTAATTTCTGCGTGCGGCCGGGGACGTCCACGGCACCGCCAAAGACGATTTTCAGTCGATCCGGGCCGTTCAGGCGGATCTGACGGTCCTGTTGCACCAGTTCGATGATGCGCAGCGGATCCACGTTGGGCTGGGCGGCGAACTGGATCGAGGCCTGGGTTTCGCCTGCGTCGATCTTGATGACGCCCAGCGGCTCGGCCAGCAGGCGCAGGCGATGCAGCGACAGCAGGTTCTGACCGGCCTCGGGCAGCTTGCCGTAGCGGTCGATCAGTTCTTCCTGCAGCAGCGTGAGCGTGTCGGCATCGGCGGCATGCGCCAGACGCTTGTACAGGCCCAGCCGCGCTTGCACATCGGCGCAGTAGTCCGAGGGCAGCAGGGCCGGCGTATGCAGATTGACTTCGCACTGGGTGCCGAAGGGCGAATCCAGGTCGGGCTCCTCGCCGGATTTCAGCGCGCGCACGGCGGCGGCCAGCATGTCGTTGTACAGGCTGTAGCCGATCTCCTGGATGTTGCCGGACTGCGATTCGCCCAGCACCTCGCCGCTGCCGCGGATCTCCAGGTCGTGCATGGCCAGGAAGAAACCCGCGCCCAGTTCCTCCATGGCCTGGATGGCCTCCAGGCGCTTTTTGGCGTTGGCGGTGATGGCGTCCTCGCCGGGGGTGAGCATATAGGCGTAGGCCTGATGGTGGGACCGGCCCACCCGACCGCGCAGCTGGTGCAATTGCGCCAGGCCCAGCTTGTCGGCCCGGTGAATGAGGATGGTGTTGGCCGAGGGCACGTCGATGCCGGTCTCGATGATGGTGGTGCACAACAGCACGTTGCAGCGTTGCTGGTAGAAGCTTTTCATGACTTCCTCCAGTTCGCGCTCGGCCATCTGGCCGTGGGCGATGGCGATCCGTGCTTCTGGGACGAGCTCCTGCAAGCGCGCATGGCGGTTGTGGATGGTCTCGACCTCGTTGTGCAGGAAATAGACCTGTCCGCCGCGCTTGAGTTCGCGCAGGATGGCTTCGCGGATGGTGCTGCCATCCTCGCGGCGCACGAAAGTCTTGATGGCCAGCCGCTTTTGCGGCGCGGTCGCGATCACGGAAAAATCGCGGATGCCTTCCAGCGACATGCCCAGGGTGCGTGGAATCGGCGTGGCAGTCAGGGTCAGCACATCGACCTCGGCGCGCAGGGCCTTCAGGGCTTCCTTCTGGCGGACGCCGAAACGGTGCTCCTCGTCGATGATGACCAGGCCAAGCTGTTTGTAGCGCACGTCCCTGGACAGGATCTTGTGCGTGCCGATGACGATGTCCACTGAGCCCTCGGCCAGGCCCGCAATGGCCTTGGCCGTTTCCTTGCCGGTCCGGAAACGCGAGAGCTCGGCGATGCGGACCGGCCAGTCGGCGAAACGGGTGGCAAAATTCTGCGCATGCTGTTCGGCCAGCAGCGTGGTGGGGCACAGCAGCGCCACCTGACGGCCATTCATGACAGCGAGGAAGGCCGCACGCAGGGCGACCTCGGTCTTGCCGAAACCGACGTCGCCGCAGACCAGGCGGTCCATGGGACGGCCGGAGGTCATGTCCTGGATCACCGCTGTGATGGCGGCGGCCTGGTCGGGGGTTTCTTCAAAGCCGAACCCTTCGGCGAAGGCCTGGTAGTCGCGGGCGGGGAATTTGAAATTGAGGCCTTCGCGTGCGGCCCGGCAGGCGTACAGCGCGAGCAGTTCAGCCGCGGTGTCGCGCGCCTGGCGGGCCGCCTTGCGGCGGGCTTTTTCCCATTGGCCGGAGCCCAGTGGATGCAGCGGCGCCTGGTCCGGATCGGCGCCGCTGTAGCGGGCGATCAGGTGCAGCTGCGAGACTGGCACGTACAGGGTGGCGTCGCGGGCATATTCGAGATGCAGCAGTTCGATGGGACCTTCGCCCAGGTCCATGTTGACCAGTCCATGGTAGCGGCCGATGCCGTGCTGCACGTGGACCACAGGATCGCCCACATGCAGTTCGGCCAGATCGCGCACCATGGCGTCAATATCGCTGATGCGCTCATGGCGGTGGCGCGCGCGGGCCGGCCGGCCCGCCTGGGCAGGGTAGAGATCGTTTTCCGTCAGCACGGCCAGCCCGGAGGAGGGCGCCAGGAACCCGCCCGACAGCGGAGCGACCACTAGAGCGAAATCGCCGCTGCGCGGCGTCCGCGGCCCGCCACGCTCCGGGGAGGGGCGGACTGTCCCGGGGCGGTCCGGCGATGAAAAACGTGCCTCGCTGCGCAGCCAGTCCTGCCACGTATCGAAGATGGCGTCGGGTTTGAGCCGGTAGTCCGCCAGCAGTTCCGCGATGGTTTCCCGCCGGCCGGCGGAATCGACGCACAGCGCGGTGCGCAGCGATGTCGAGGCCAGGTGGCGGCGCAGATCGGCCAGGGGGTCGTCGGCGCGGCGATTGACGGCGGCCGCCGGGCAGGGGGCGAAGTCCGGATGCGCGCCTTCGTCCGTGAAGGCCAGCCGCGCCAGGCCGCGCAGGTGACCGTGAAAAGTCTCGTCGTCCAGGAACAGCGCGTCGGGTGGCAGCACCGGACGTTCCGGATCGGATTTCAGGAACTGCCAGCGGTTGCGCGCGTCTTGCGTGAAGCGGACGATGGCGGCCGGGACATCGCCCAGCGTGACGGCGGTGGTGTCGGGTGGCAGATAGTCGAACAGTGTGGCGGTCTGTTCGAAGAACAGCGGCAGGTAATACTCGATGCCGGCGAAGGCGATGCCGTTGCCGATGTCCTTGTAGGGCAGGGCGCGCGACGGGTCGCCTTCAAAGACCTCGCGAAAGCGCGCGCGGAACCGGTTGCGCGCGGCTTCGTCCATGGGGAATTCGCGGCCGGGCAGCAACTCGATTTCCTTGACCGGGTACAGGCTGCGCTGTGTGTCGCCATCGAAGCTGCGGATGGATTCGATCTCGCGGTCGAACAGATCGATGCGGTAAGGCAGGGCCGAGCCCATGGGAAACAGGTCGATCAGGCCGCCCCGGATACAGAATTCGCCCGGTGCGCCCACCTGGGTCACATGGCTGTAATTGGCCAGGGTCAGCTGGGTGCGCAGGCGCTCCTCGTCCAGCGCGTCGCCCTGGCGGAAATGGAAGGTATAGGCGGCCAGGAAGGCGGGCGGCGCCAGGCGGACCAGGGCGGTAGTGATCGGGACGACCAGGATGTCCACCTCGCTCTGGCCCAGGGCGTGCAGGGTGCGCAGGCGTTCGGAAATCAGATCCTGGTGCGGCGAAAAGCTGTCGTAGGGCAGGGTTTCCCAATCGGGCAGAAAGCGCACGCGCAGATCCGGATCGAACAGGGCAATCTCGTCGGCCAGACGCCGTGCCGCCAGGGGATCGGCGCAGAACGCGGCCAGCAGATGCCGGGCTTCACGCGCCAGGGCGGCCAGCAGCAGGGCATCGCCCGATCCAGGCGGCCGGGGCTGCGTGTAACGCTGGCCAGGGCGCAAAGCGGCGAGCGTGGGGCCGGTCGATGGCAGGGGCGGGATATCGATTGAGGGGTCCATGGAGAATCGGGCGGTGACGGCTGACGCGCGCCGGTCAGGTTTTTCTTGGTTCTTTCGCGCAGGCGACCGCGCGGCGCGACCCGGGCAGGTGGCCGCGCAACGCGGGCAGAATGGGAATGGTCATCAGGGCATCAGTATAAAGGCGGGCCGTGACGTCAAGGCGGATCACGGTGTCCGGGCGGATCGTGGTGCGAAGAGGGGTCGTGATGCGAAGGTGGATCGCGGCGCGGAGGCGGACTGCGTTTCGTGCGCCGGCATGGCCTGCCGGGTGACTACAATGAATGCTTCTTCCATGCAGTCGCGCGCGGCCCGCCTGAATCCGGCCCGGCGCGTGCTCTCCGGACTTTTTCGCTCATGAGCCATCATCCGCCGCGCAGCACGATCGCCGATGTCGCCCGTCATGCGGGGGTCTCCAAGGCGACGGTGTCGCGGTTCCTCAACCACCGGGACACCCTGCTGTCGCCGGAAATCGCCCAGCGTGTCGAGGCGGCGATCGCCGCCCTGGTCTACACGCCCAGTCCGATGGCCCGGGCGCTCAAGCGCGGGCGTTCGCGGCTGATCGGCCTGGTGGTGGCCGACATCACCAATCCCTATTCCGTCGCCGTTCTCAAAGGGGCGGAACAGGCCTGCCGCCAGGCGGGCTACCTGATGATGCTGTTCAATCTGGACAACGAGCGCGAGCGGGAAAGCGAGGGCCTGCAGGTCCTGTCTTCGTACCGGGTCGAGGGCTTCATCCTCAATACCATGGGCCTGGAACAAGGGGCGGCGCTCTCGCCGGCTCTGGGAGGACGGCCCGTGGTGCTGGTCGATCGTCTGCATCAGGGGCTGGAGGTCGATTTCGTGTCCCTGGACAATGTCCAGGCCATCGATGCCTGTTTCGATCATCTGATGGCGGCCGGCTATCGGGACATCCTGTTGGCTACCGAGCCGTTGGGATCGGTCAGTTCCCGGATCGAACGCGTCCGGGCCTTCGATGCGCGTCTGGCCACGCAGGGTCCGCAGGCCCGTGGCCGTTCGATCGAGGTGGGGGCCGACGATGCCGAGAGGCTGACGCGTACCCTGCGGAACCTGCGCGACGCAGGGCGTCCTCCGCCCGCCGTGATCGCCGGCAACAGCATTGTCAGCATGCGCGTTGTGGCCGCTGCGGCGCGTCTGGGCTGGCGCCTGGGGCCGGATCTCGGCCTGATCAGCATCGACGACACGCCCTGGGCCCCGTACGTCGGCTCCGGCATCAGCGCGGTGGCGCAACCCACGGATGCGCTGGGCGGTCGGGCCGCGCAGTGTCTGATCGAGCGGATCGGTGGCCTGGCGGTGCCCGCCCGCTCGATCCGGCTGCCTGGCACGCTGATCGCGCGAGGCTCGACGCAGCCTCAGGCCGCCTAGGCGGAGGCGACCCGCCCGGAACCAGGGTTCCGCAGGCGCGGCATGTCCGGGGAACGGGGATTCCAGGGTTTGCACTGATTTTCATTTCAGGCTTGTTTCAGTACGATGAAACCGGTTTCATGGACACGAATTCTTCAGTAAACCGCCGTGAATTACACCTTTCAGTTTGGTCCGGTCTTCCAGGCGTGGCCGCTGCTGCTGCGCGGTACCTGGATGACGATTCAGCTCTCCGGCCTGGCCATGCTGTTCGGCCTGGGGGTGGCGGTGCTGTGCGCCTGGGGCAAGACTGCCGGCCCGGCGATCGCCCGGACGGTGATCCAGGTCTACATCGAACTCATCCGCAACACCCCTTTCCTGGTGCAGTTGTTCTTTTTCTTTTTTGCGCTGCCAGCCGTCGGCGTGCGCTGGTCGCCCTATACAGCGGCGCTGGTCGCCATGACGGTGAATCTGGGCGCTTACGCCACGGAAATCGTCCGCGCCGGGATCGAGGCCATCCCCCGGGGGCAGATCGAAGCCGGCCTGGCCCTGAACCTGACCCGGATCGAGGTCTTCCGCTTCATTGTGCTTAAACCTGCGCTGCGCGCCATCTATCCGGCGCTCACCAGCCAGTTCATCCTGCTGATGCTGGCTTCCAGCGTGGTGTCGGTGATCTCCGCCGATGACCTGACCTCGGTGGCCGCCACCTTGCAGTCTGAGACCTTCCGCAGTTTCGAGATCTACATCGTCATCACGCTGATCTATCTGGCGCTGACGCTGTGCTTTTCCTATGTTTTCCGCCGGATCCACGACCGGTACCTGAGCTATCCGGACGGCCGCGCATGAGAACCTTCGGCTCCTCCGATTTCTGGTACATCCTGCAGGCCGCCCAATGGACCGTGCTGCTGTCGATCATCGCCTTCATCGGCGGCGGGGTGGTCGGACTGGTCGTGGCGCTGGCGCGCACGGGCGCGAACCGCACGGCCCGGGCGCTGGCGACGGGGTTCATCCAGGTGTTTCGCGGCACGCCCCTGCTGTTGCAGCTGTTCCTGGTGTTTTTTGGCGCGCCGGTGATCGGTTTCGAGGTCGATCCCTGGACGGCGGCCGCCGTCGCCCTGACGCTGAATGCGGGATCGTTTCTGGGCGAGATCTGGCGCGGCTGCATCGAGGCCGTTCCGCGCGGCCAATGGGAAGCCGCCGCCGCGCTGGGGCTGAGCTATCGAGACCGCCTGCGCGATGTGATCCTGCCTCAGGCGCTCAAGATCGCCGTACCGCCCACGGTCGGCTATCTGGTCCAGGTCATCAAGGGCACGTCGCTGGCAGCCATCATCGGATTCACCGAGCTGACCCGTGCGGGGCAGATCGTGAACAACGCCACGTTCGAGCCCATGGTGGTGTTTTCCATCGTGGCGGCCTTGTACTTTCTGCTGTGCTGGCCGTTGTCGCTGCTGGCGGGGCGGATGGAAAAGCGTCTGGCGCTTGCCCAGGCGCGTGGATAGGCGGACGGGATGACGGGGCATGTCCGGCCCCATTTCGATGTCAACAGGCCTCGGGCCGACAACCTCACGGAGACTTCCATGTTCAAGAATCATACGTTACGCGGCATCCTGGGCGGCGCCCTGCTGGCCACCTGCGCCACGCTGGCCATCGGTCTGGCGCCCGCGGCCTCGGCCGAGACCATCGATCAGGTCAAACAAAAGGGCGAGCTGACCATCGGCATGCTGGTCGATTTCCCGCCCTACGGCATCATGAACACCGAAAACCAGCCCGACGGCTACGATGCCGATGTGGCCAGGCTGTTGGCCAAGGATCTGGGCGTCAAGGTCAAACTCGTGCCGGTGACCGGCCCCAATCGCATTCCCTATCTGCTGACCGACAAGGTCGATGTGCTGGTGGCCTCGTTGGCGATCACGCCGGAACGCGCCAAACAGGTGCAGTTCTCGCATCCGTACTCGGCCGCGCAGATCGTGGTGTTCGGTGGCAAGGACCTCGAGATCTCCGGACCGGAAGGTCTGTCGGGCAAGCGGATCGGTGTGGCGCGCGCCAGCACCCAGGATATCGCGGTCACCAAGATCGCCCCCAAGGACGCCGATGTCCGTCGCTTCGACGATGACGCTTCGGCCATGCAGGCGCTGCTGTCCGGCCAGGTCGATGCGATCGGCTGCTCGACCACGGTCGCTGCCGGCATTGCCAAGCGCGCCCCGGACCGTTTCGACAACAAGTTCGTGCTGCTGCAGCAGGAAATGGCCGTGGCCATGCGTCCGGGACAGCCCGAAACCCTGAAGGTCATCAATGAACTGATCGATCGCAACGTGCAGAACGGCGAATTCAGCAAGCTCTACCAGAAATGGCTGGGCACGCCGCTGCCGACGCTGAAGCAATCCTGATCTCTTGCGGTCCGCCGACATGACTGCGACTTCGACCCGGGATGCGCCTGCCGGCGCCCCGATCATCCAGATCGAGAAACTCAACAAATGGTACGGGCAGTTTCATGCCCTGACCGACATCGACCTGACGGTGGCGGCGGGTGAACGCATCGTGATCTGCGGCCCCTCGGGCTCGGGCAAGTCCACCCTGATCCGTTGCATCAACGGCCTGGAAACCATCCGGGACGGGCGCATCGAGGTGGACGGCATCACCCTGGGTGCCGATGGGCGCGGGGTCGATGCCGTGCGCCAGGAAGTCGGCATGGTGTTCCAGCAGTTCAACCTGTTCCCCCACATGACGGTGCTGCGCAATTGCATGCTGGCGCCGATGCGGTCGCGGGGGCTGAAAGCCGATCAGGCCGAGGCCCTGGCGATGGAGTATCTGTCGCGTGTGCGGATCGCCGAGCAGGCGCACAAATATCCCAGCCAGTTGTCAGGGGGGCAGCAGCAGCGCGTGGCGATTGCCCGTGCGCTGTGCATGACGCCCAAGGTCATGCTGTTCGACGAGCCCACTTCCGCGCTCGATCCGGAAATGGTCAAAGAGGTTCTCGACACCATGATCGGCCTGGCGCGCGAGGGCATGACCATGCTGTGCGTGACCCACGAGATGGGCTTTGCCCGCAGTGTGGCCGACCGGGTGATTTTCATGGCCGACGGGCGCATCATCGAGCAGGCGCCGCCGGATCAGTTCTTCGACGCGCCGAGTCATGAGAAAACGCGCAGTTTCCTCGGCCAGATTCTGAATCACTGAGGCGCGACCATGCATGCGCAGATCCCGGCGCGTGGTGCGCTGGTTTCCCTGACGGCCTTTGGCGCGGACGCCGTCCGCCTTCATGGCCAGGCTTTTTTCGCCCGTCTGGCCGCCGAGGCCGGCGCCGACGGGATCGAGGTGCGTGGCGAACTGCTGCGCGACGACGTGAACCGCGAACTCGACGTATTGGCGGCCTGGGCTGACGAGGCAGGCCTGGCGCGGGTCTATTCGAGTCCGTCGGGCCTGTGGGATGCCGCGGGCTGTTTCGACGCGGCAGCGGTCCGGGAAAGTCTGGATCGCGCCGAAAGGCTGGGCGCCGGCTGGTTGAAAATGTCGATCGGCGGCTTCGGGCCCGATGCGCTGTCTGGCCTGGGCGCGTTGCAGGCGATGCTGGCCGGCCGGCCGGTCGAATTGCTGATCGAGAACGACCAGACCGAATCCGCGGGGACGATTCCCGCGTTGACGGCGTTTTTCCGCGCGACCGATGAGGCCGGGATGCTGCTGGGCATGACCTTCGACATGGGCAACTGGCATTGGGTGGGCGAATGTCCCCTGCGGGCGGCCGACGCCTTTGCGTCCCGGATCCGCTATGTGCATTGCAAGGGGGTGCTGCGCGGCCCCGACCGCTGGGTGGCCGTGCCGCTGGAATCCTCCGCCGCGCCCTGGCGCGCGGTGCTGCGGGCGCTGCCCGTCATGTCGCCCCGGGCCATCGAGTATCCTTTGACCGGCGCGGATCTCGTGCGGGTCACTGGTCAGGCGCTGGTTGCCTTGCGCCGGCTGGAGCGTTCTTTCCCTGATGCGCCGGCGGGCGCGGTCTTGCCCTGACATGCCGAAAGGAGCCGTCTTTTTATGACTGTGAGTGAATCGTTCGATGTCGTCACGCTGGGCGAGGCTATGGTGATGCTGGTGGCCGGACAGCCCGGGCCGCTGGAACAGGTGGATGTCTTTCACAAGCGCACGGCAGGGGCGGAGACCAACGTGGCCATCGGGCTGGCGCGGCTGGGCCTGCGGGTGGGCTGGGGCAGCCGCCTGGGACAGGACTCCATGGGCCGTTATCTGCTCGACAGCCTGCGAGGCGAGGGCGTGGATTGCTCGCAGGTGATTCTGGCGCCGGGGGAACGAACCGGCATGCTGTTCAAGGACCGGGTCATGGATGGCAGCGACCCCGCGGTCGAATATCATCGCGCCGGTTCGGCAGCCAGCCGCATGCGCCCGGGCGATGTGGACCGGGACTGGCTGCTGTCGGCGCGCCACCTGCATGCCACCGGGGTGTTCGCGGCCGTGTCGGCAGACAGTTTCGACGTCATGGGGCAGGCCATGCGCCTGATGCGAGAGGCTGGCCGGAGCGTCTCCTTCGATACCAATCTGCGACCTTCGCTGTGGGCTTCGACCGAGGCCATGCGTCAGGGCATCCACGAACTGGCCGCGCTGGCGGACTGGGTGCTTCCAGGCATCGAGGAAGGCCGCCTGCTGACGGGCGAGCACACGCCCGAGGCGATTGCGCGCTTTTACCTGGATCTGGGCGCGCGCCTGGTGATCGTCAAGCTTGGCCCCGACGGGGCGTATTACGATGATGGCGCGCGCCGTGGTCATGTGCCGGCCTGTCCGGTGCCCCGTGTGGTGGATACGGTGGGGGCGGGGGACGGGTTTGCCGTGGGGGTGATCAGTGGCCTGCTCGAAGGCCTGCCGTTGGATCGCGCCGTGATGCGTGGCGCCTGGATCGGCGCCCGCGCTGTGCAGGTGCCGGGCGATACCGAAGGCTTGCCGACGCGAGCGGTGTTGCAACAGGCCGGGCTGTAGCGGCTGTCATCGCGCCTGCCGGCGAGATTGTTTTCTTGAGAGTCTGACATGTCACGACATACCGTCCTCGTCTACCGCGATCTGCCCGGGCCGCAGTTGGCACGGATTCAGGCTGAGCACGACGTCATCCTGGCCGATCCCCGGCGCGAGGATCAGCGGGAGGCGTTCTTCCGGGCGCTGGGCCGGGTCCAGGGCATGATCGGCTCCAGCTTCCGCCTGGATGCCACGCTGCTGGACCGGGCGCCGTCCCTGCGGGTGGTGTCCAGTATCTCGGTCGGGGTCGATGTTTATCCGCTGGCCGCCTTGCGTGAGCGCGGCATTGTGCTGTGCCATACGCCGGGGGTGCTGACGGAATCGGTCGCGGATCTGTTGTTCGGCATGGTGCTGGCCACCAGCCGCCGCCTGTGCGACATGGCGAACCTGGTGCGTGACGGCCGCTGGCGGCAGAATGTGGGGCCCGAGGAATATGGATGGGACGTGCATGGCAAGACGCTGGGCATTGTCGGCTATGGCCGGATCGGGCAGGCGCTGGCCCGCCGGGCGGCTCTGGGTTTCGGCATGCCGGTGATCTATCACGCGCGCCGCCCGGTCGAAAGCGGCCTGCCACCCGGAATGGCGCGGGCCGCCGGGCTGGACGCATTGCTGGAGGCGGCCGATTTCGTCGTGCTGGTGCTGCCATTGACCGAGGCCACGCGGGGGCTGATCGGACCCGAGGCATTCGCCCATATGAAGCCCGGCGCGATTCTGATCAATGGCGCGCGCGGCCCCATCGTCCAGGAGCGCGCCCTGCTGGATGCCTTGGACAGCGGCCGGCTGCGCGCCGCCGGGCTGGATGTGTTCGATGTCGAACCCCTGCCGCTGGATTCACCGCTGCGCGACCATCCGCGCATCCTGGCGCTGCCGCATGTCGGTTCGGCCACGCACGAGACGCGCACGGCCATGGCGGTCATGGCGGTCGACAATCTGCTGCAGGTGCTGCGAGGCGAGGCGCCTGCGGCGGCCTATCCTCTGGACTGAGTTCACCCTGCGGAGAGGGCCGAGGCCTGACGGGCGAGGACGGTAATGGCGTCCCACTGACGGGACTTAATGGCCGCTGCCGGCGTCAGCCAGGATCCGCCGACACAGCCGACGTTGGGCAGTGCCAGGTACTGGGCCGCGTTGCCCGCGTGGATGCCCCCGGTGGGGCAGAAGGTCAGGTCGGGCAGGGGGCCATGCAAGGCCTTGAGCAGCGCGACGCCGCCCACGGCCTCGGCCGGGAACAGTTTTTGCACCTGGAAGCCCAGTTCCGCCGCGCGCATGGCCTCGGATGCTGTGGAGACGCCCGGCAGAAAAGGGATGCCTGCGTCGCGCGCGGTGCGCGCCAGTGATTCGGTCAGTCCCGGGCTGATGCCAAAGCGGGCGCCCGCGTGCACGGCGGCCTCGAGCTGCCCGGGCGTGCGCACGGTGCCCACGCCGACCACGGCGTTGGGGACTTGCGCCTGGATGGCGGCGATGGCGTCCAGCGCGGCGGCCGAACGCAGGGTGATTTCCAGTGTGCGGATGCCGCCCGCGACCAGGGCGCGCGCCAGGTCCACGGCGGTCTCGGCGTCGTGAACCACGATGACCGGCATGACGGGACTGAGCTGGATCAGTTCGGAGGCATTCATGGACATGGGATTCGGGGCTCCAGGCTGGCAAGGCCGCCATTCAAATGCCGTTATTTTACAGAGCATGGGCAGCGATCCTGCGTCCAGTGGCGGAACGGTTTTCATGGACCTTCGCCGGTTATGTGGTTTTTCCGGATCCCGTGGGTGCCTTTCTCCCCGGGGGGCGGCGCGTGCGCTGGCCCGGGATATGCGTTTTCGGTAGGCTAAAATTGTTTCCCATGAAAACAAGGCCATCCCTGATCGCCCTGGTGCCGGCCGCCGGTATCGGCGCGCGCGCCGCCGACCCCGAGGGCCGGCCCAAACAATACCGCCGCCTGGGTGATGCGCCCATGTTGCGTCATGCCGTGCAGGCATTGCTGGCCGATCCCCGTATCGGACAGGTCCGGGTGGCAGTGGTCGCCGGTGATCCCTGGGTGGATGCGGCGCTGGCCGGGCTGCCGCGTACGGTCTGGCGGCCCTGCGGCGGGCCGACACGGGCAGAGACCGTGCGTGCCGCGCTGCGGGATGCGGCGCTGGCCGACGAGACCTGGGTGCTGGTGCATGATGCGGCCCGGCCGGGCCTGCCGGCCGATGTCCTGGGACGCTTGATCGATGCCTGCCAGTCGCAGGATCGTGGCGGGCTGCTGGCCTTGCCGGTAGCCGACACGGTCAAGCAAGGAGGGGGCGTATCGGGAGATTTTTCCCGGGTGGCGCGGACGCTGCCGCGCAAGGGCTTGTGGCTGGCCCAGACGCCGCAGATGTTTCGTGCCGGGGAATTGCGGGTGGCGCTGGAGGCGTGCGCCGGTGATCCCCTGGTGACCGATGAGGCTTCGGCCGTGGAGCTGGCTTGCTCCGCCGACCGGGCGCCCTTGCTGGTGCGTGGGGCGCGGATCAATGACAAGCTGACCTGGCCGGAGGATTTCCTCTGGTTCGAGGAGCGGCTGGCGGCGGCCCATGCGCCGCCTGGCCGTTGAGCGGCATTCCACTGGAGCAGTCTCATCATGACGTCTTCCTTTCCATTCCGCATCGGCCAGGGCCATGACCTGCACGTGCTGGCCGAGGGCCGGCCGCTGATCATCGGCGGTGTGTCCATCCCCTACGAGCGGGGCCTGGTCGGCCATTCCGACGCGGATGTGCTGCTGCATGCGGTCACGGACGCCGTGCTCGGCGCGGCGGGGCTGGGGGACATCGGCCGCCATTTCTCGGATTGTGATCCCCGCTGGGCCGGGACCGACAGCCGTCTGTTTTTGCGCGAGGCGGCGCGCCTGGCCCGCGAGGCGGGCTGGGAGGTCGTCAATGTGGACGCCACGATACACGCCCAGGCCCCCAAGATCGCTCCCCACGCGCCGGCCATGGCCGCCTGCATCGCCAGCGATCTGGGGATCGAGTCGGCGGTGGTCAACATCAAGGCCAAGACCAATGAGGGGCTGGGCCATCTGGGGCGTGGCGAGGGCATCGCGGCCAGCGTCGTGGCATTGCTGGCCCGCGCCGAGCCCCCGGCCGATCCGGCGAGCCCTTAGGGTTTACAGGGTCGTCCCCCCGATGGGACGGTTGCAGGCGCACAGCCCCTCGGTCAGCAGCGCGTCGAGCACGCGCAGGGTTTCTTCGGGATTGCGGCCGACATCGAAATTGTTGACCGACACATGCTGGATGATGTTGTCCGGGTCGACGATGAAGGTGGCGCGCAGGGCGACGCCTTCGGATTTTTCGCGGATGCCCAGCGGATCGACCAGCGCGCCCGCTGTGTCGCTGAACTGGTAGTGATTGAGTTTGCCCAGTTCGGGACTGGCGCGGCGCCAGGCGAGCTTGACGTATTCATTGTCGGTCGAACCGCCCATGAGCACGGCGCCGCGTTCTTCGAATGCGTCCGCCAGGGCGTTGAAGCCGACGATTTCCGTGGGGCAGACCTGGGTGAAGTCCTTGGGGTAGAAATAGATCACCTTCCATTTGCCTGGGAAGGATGATTCCGTAATGTCCTCGAAGGCCGAGACGCCGTTTTCCTCGTGCTGATTGAATCCGGGTTTGACGCCGGTGACGTGGAAGGCCTCGAGCTTGTCGCCTATGGTTTTCATCGGGGCTCCTGAGAAATGCGCGGCCATCGCAGCCGGCATTCCATTCTACGCTATGGTCCGGCCTGCCGTGCCGCGCGTCTTCGTGGGAGGGGGTGTCAGGCTTTTCCCTGCGGCTTGACCTTTGGGATCTCGATGCGGGCCAGGAGGCCCCGGGGCGCATTGGGCACGAGCGTGAACTTGCCGCCGACCTGACCCAGCAGCCGTTCGACGATGGACAGGCCCAGGCCCGCGCCACTGACGCCGGTGCGGGCGGATTCGCCGCGCGAGAAGGGGCGCAGCAGGCGCTGGATGTCGGTCTGGGGGATGCCGACGCCCTGATCCCGGACCTCGATGGTCAGATGGTTGCCGCTCTGGTAGGCGACCAGGCTGATGTGGGCGCGCTGGTCACTGGCGCTGCGGCCATAGCGGCGGGCGTTTTCGATCAGGTTGCTGACGATGCGCTTGAGATCGTTGGCGCTGATCCGCGCCTGCAGATTGGGCTGGATGGAGGCGTCCATTTCGCCGCCCAGGGATTCGGTATGGCTGCGTTCGCGCTCGAACAGTTCTTTCAGCACCAGCGAGACGTCGATGCCGGCCTCCGGCACGTGGCCGGCTGGTCGCGCGTATTCCATCAACTGTCCGATGCTGTGGTTGATCTGGGCCAGATCATCGTCGATGGCCTGGCGGGCCTCGTCCGTCATGTGGCTCATTTCGATTTCCAGGCGGATGCGCGCCAGGGGGGTGCGCAGGTCGTGGGAAATCCCCGCCAGCATGATTTCCCGGTCGGCTTCGTTTTGCCTCAGGTCGCGCGCCATGCGGTTGAAGGCGATGTTCATGTCGCGGATCTCGACCGGTCCTTTTTCGGGCAGCGGGGTCGGCGTCATGCCGCGCGCCAGTTGCTGGGCGACCTTGGCCAGCTGGGACAGCGGCTGATTGATGAAGCGCACGCTGATGGCCGCGCCCAGCAGGGCCAGCGTCAGGGAGGCCGCCACCCAGCCCAGCCATTCGCGGCCGGTGGTCAGGCGCAGCTGGTCGCGGTCGAAGACCAGCCAGTACAGGTCCTCGTTGATGTTGAAACTGATCCAGATGCCCGGGGCCTGATTGACCGACCACATGATGGCGGTCTCGTTGCCCAGGCGCTTGCGGACCTCGCCGGAGACGTTGTTCCAGTAGCTGGAATGAGGCAGTGGCTCGAGGATGTCGGCGCGTTCGCGGGGCTGGACGCGCAGGCTTTCCTGCGTGGCCAGATCCAGCAGCAGGGAAGGGCGCTCGGGTGGCGCGGCGTAGATCAGGGCCGAGCGTGTGATGCTGACCGTGGTGGCGATCCGCTGCGCGAGCTGCGCGGCGCGAGGGCCTTCCTCGATGTTGAAGACGATCTGCAGCCACGCGCCCAGACTGACCAGCATCAGAAAGGCGATGAGGACGAAAGAGCGACTCAACAGCCCGAGCCGCAGCCAAGGCCGGAAGACGCGCCCGAGCTGCTTCAGAAAAGTCATGGGGGCCTCGTACTCCGTTGGTCTGGCCGGACGGGCCGCTGCCGGCGGGCGCGCATCCGGAGAACGGATAAGAGTTTACTGGCCGCCGTCGGGGACGAACACATAGCCCAGCCCCCAGACCGTCTGGATGAAGACCGGTTTGGAGGGATTGGGCTCGATGAGCTTGCGCAGTCGCGAGATCTGGACGTCCAGACTGCGGTCGAACGCCTCGTATTCGCGGCCCCGGGCCAGTTCCATGAGCTTGTCGCGCGAGAGCGGGACTTTTGGGTGGCGGGCGAAAACCTTGAGGACGGAGAATTCGCCGGTGGTGATGGGCACGGCCTCGCCGCTGCGCATCAGGGTGCGGGTGGACAGATTCAGCACATAGGGGCCGAATTCGACGGATTCGTTTTCCTGGCTGGGGGCGCCGGGGTGTTCCTCGGTGCCGCGCCGGCGCAGAATGGCGTTGACGCGGGCCAGCAGCTCGCGCGGATTGAAGGGCTTGGTGAGGTAATCGTCGGAGCCCATCTCGAGGCCGACGATCCGGTCGATTTCCTCGGCCTTGGCGGTCAGCATGATGATGGGCGTGTTGTCGTGATTGCCTCGCAGCCGTCGGCAGATCGACAGGCCGTCTTCTCCAGGCAACATCAGGTCCAGCACCAGGAGGTCGAAATGTTCCCGCTGCCAGAGCTTGGCCATTTCCTTGGCGTCCTCGGCGACATACACGTTGAAGCCCTGTTCAGACAGATATCGGCGCAGCAGATCGCGCAGTCTGGGATCATCGTCAACGATGAGAATTTTGCGGGAGAGGGTCTGGGTTTGCGTGTTCATGCGGAAAATGTAACAGGGACGAATAGAGGGGTTCCAGTGCTTACACAACAAATTACATAAGAATCGTTTGGTCTTCGTTTTTGAAACAAAACGGCTGCGGCGGCCTCTCCTTTAAAATGGCCGGGCCATGGACGATTTTCACATTCTAGCGTTTGAGACATCAAGCATTTTGTGCGGTGTCGCGCTGCTGTCACGGACGGCCGGCCGCACGCGGCTGCGCACGGCCATGCACGAGGGCCGCAGCGCCCATGCTGAACGCATCCTGCCCATGGCCTGGGGCCTGCTGGACCAGGCCGGCCTGGCCCGGTCCGATCTGACCGCCGTCGCCTTCGGCCAGGGGCCGGGGGGATTCACGGGCCTGCGCGTGGCCTGTGGGGTGGCGCAGGGCCTGGCCATGGCGCTGGGTATTCCCGTGCTGCCGGTGGATTCCCTGTGCGCGGTGGCGCTGCAGGGGGCAGGCGAGGATCCCGCCGGGGTTCATGTGGTGGTGCAGGACGCCCGCATGAACGAGGTCTACGCGGCTGCCTACCGGATCGATGGCGCGGACTGGGTGACGCTGCGGGCGCCCGCCTTGCTGGCCCGCGCCGACGTGGCGGCCTGGGCCGCCCGCGAATCAGCCGGCTGGGGCATGCGGGCGGGCGGCGGCTGGACGGTGCATGGCGATGCGCTCGATGTCTTTCCCGGGCTGGATCGCGAGCTCGAGGCCCTGGGCGCGCGGCGCGCATCCCCGACGCCGGAGGGCGTGCATGCCCAGGCAGGCACCATTGCCCGGCTGGCGGAAAGCGCCTGGCGCAAAGGGCGGGCGGTGGACCCCGCCCTGGCGGCCCCCGCCTATGTGCGCGACAAGGTGGCCTACACCACGGTCGAGCGGGCCGGCGGTCTCGGGGGCAACCCCCAGGTCGATGCCGCGACCCTGACCCTGCACGACATGACGGCTTCCGATATCGATGAGGTTGCCGCCATCGAAAGCCAGGTGCAGTCCTTTCCCTGGACCCGGAAAAATTTCGCCGATGGCCTGACGGCCGGCTATCGCGGCTGGGTGGTGCGCCGCATGGGAGCGATGCTCGGTTTTGCGCTGGTGATGGACGCGCCGGACATGGCGCATTTGCTGGTCATCGGGGTGCGGCCGGATGCTCAGCGTCAAGGGGCGGGCGCGCGTCTGCTGCGCCGTTGCGTCGACCATTGCCGCCAGACCGGCCTGCCGGCGCTGACCCTCGAAGTTCGTCCCAGCAACGCGCATGCGATCGCTTTCTACCAGCGGCATGGCTTTTCCCGGGTCGGCGTGCGGCGCGGTTATTATCCGGCGGCCCAGGGCCGCGAGGACGCCTGGGTCATGACCCTGGCGTTGCAGGCGGACGCCGCATGATGCCGCGCGCCTTGCTGCGTCCGGGCCAGATCGCCTGGCTGTCCGAAATCGGACTGGATACGCATTGGCTGGCGACCCGTACGCAGCGGGCGGCCGGGCCCGCTCCGGCGGTATCGGCGTCCGTTCCCGCGCAGGACGCGCCGGGGGAGGGCCGTCCCCCCGCCGGGCATGCCCGAGCCACGGCCGGACATGGCGAAGCCCTGGCCGGGCAAGCCCCGTCTCCGCTGGCGCGTGTCGCGCCTCAGGCGCCGGCCGTCGAGGTCGCTGCGCCGACGGATTGCCCGGATGTGGCTGCGCTGGGGCTCGCGGTATCGGCCTGCGGCCAGTGCGAGCGCCACGGCCAGCGCGCCCGGGCGGTGTCCGGAGCGGGTCAGGCCGTCCGGCCGTACTACCTGGTGATCGGCGAGCAGCCCGGCATCGAGGACGACACGGCCGGCCAGCCGTTTCTCGGCGATCAGGGGCGCCTGTTGGCCGCCATGCTGGCGGCTGCGCGGCTGCCGCATGCCGATTCGGTCTTCTTGACCCATGTGGTCAAATGCCGCGCCGTGGGCGGGCGTGAGCCATCCCCGCAGGAGATTGCGGCCTGTCTGCCCTGGCTGCGCCGGCAGATCGCGCTGCTGCGGCCCCGCTGGATTCTGGCACTGGGCCGGGTGGCCGCGCAGGTCGTGACCGGCATGGACGCGGATCTGGATGGATTGCGTGGTGGGCCACATCGGCACACGCCCGATCAGGGCGACCCGATTCCGGTATGGGTCACGCATCAACCCTCATCGCTGCTGGTGCGATGCGCCTGGAAAGCCGAGGCCTGGCGTGACCTGGCGGGTCTGGCGCGGGCGGTGAACGCGGATCAGGAGGCGTAGCTGAACGGGGTGCGGTCCGCGCCCGTGCGGACGATTCACCGCCGGATCAGTGCAATGCCGTGCCGTGACCCGTCTGGCCGATCGACTGGCTCAAGCCGGGATCGGCGCGGTGATTGAGCCGGTTCCATTGGATGAAGACGAGCATCAGGCAGGCCACCAGAATGCCGAACAGGGCGATGATCAGATTGATGGACAGGCCCAGCCACAGCATCAGGCTGTAGATGGCCAGCATCAGCAGGATGTTCAATTGCTCATTGAAATTCTGCACGGCGATCGAATGGCCGGCCGACAGCAGGACGTGGCCGCGGTGTTGCAGCAAGGCATTCATGGGCACCACGAAAAAGCCCGACAGTCCGCCGATGAGCAGCAACAGGCAGTACACCGCCCAGGTCGCGTGGACGATCGGCATCAGCAGCACCACCAGTCCCATGGCGACCCCCACCGGCAGGACCGACAGCGCGCGGCGCAGGGGGACCCGGCCGGCGCAGATGGCACCGATCACGGTGCCGAAAGCGGCCGCGCCCATCAGCACGGAGGCCTGGTCGAGACGATAGCCCAGATGCTGGGCGCCCCATTCGATGACGATGAATTGCAGGGTCGCGCCCGCGCCCCAGAACAGGGTGGTGACCGCCAGCGAGATCTGGCCCAGTTTGTCAGACCACAGGATGCGGACATAGCGGCCGAAATTGCGGATCAACGCGACGGGGTGGGGCTGCTGGCGGGGGTAGAAGGCGTGCGTGTCGGGGATCAGCAGATTGCACACGGCGGCGGCGATGTAGACCAGCCCGATCATCAGGATGGCGCTTTGCGCGGAATTGTTCGTCAGATGGTCGACCCAGTCGAAGGACATCAGCCAGATCGAGACCGACGGACTGATGAGCAAGCCGCCCAGCACCGTGCCGACAATGACCGACAGCACGGTCAGGCCCTCGATCCAGCTGTTGCCCTTGACCAGCAGCTCAGGCGGCAGCATCTCGGTAACGATGCCGTATTTGGCGGGGGAGTAGGCCGCGGCGCCGATGCCGACGATGGTGTAGGCGATGAAAACCAGGATCAGCTGGTGCCCGTGGTGCAGTCCGAAGGCGCCGTAGCTGAACATCAGCAGACAGCCACAGGTCTTGAGCGCGTTGGTGGCGAACATGACCCGGCCCTTGGGGAAGGCATCCGCGAAGGCGCCGACAAAGGCGGCCAGCACCACGTAGGCCAGGGCGAACCACCATTTCATCATGGGCGCCATCCAGTCCGGACCATCGAGGTCGGTGATCAGTCCGATGGCAGCGATGAGCAGCGCATTGTCCGCGATGGACGACAGGGCCTGCGCGGCCATGACCATGTAGAAGCCCTTGTTCAATCGCTGATCCCGAGATGGTTGAGGAATGGCGCGGCTGCCGCGAGGCGCGTCCGTAAGAAAGAGTTGCAGTATAGCGGGTGGCTGTTTCGGTGATGGTGGCGAGGGGGGCTGCCGTCCGGCTCTGGTGCGTTATCATACGCTGTCCATTCATATACCCTGATTTTTCGTCCGCCTCAGCATCGTGCGCCTCACGCAGATCAAACTTGCCGGATTCAAGTCCTTCATGGATCCGACCGTGATCCCCACGCCCAGCGAACTGGTCGGCGTGGTGGGCCCCAACGGCTGTGGCAAATCCAACATCATCGATGCCGTGCGCTGGGTGCTGGGCGAGACCAAGGCGTCCGAATTGCGCGGCGCTTCGATGCAGGACGTGATCTTCAACGGGTCGGATCAGCGCAAGCCGGCCGCGCGCGCCTCGGTCGAACTGGTCTTCGACAACAGTCAGGGCCGGGCCGCGGGCCAGTGGTCCACCTTTGCCGAGATCGCCGTGCGCCGGGTACTGACCCGCGACGGCAACAGCAGTTATTTCGTCAACAACCAGCCGGTGCGCCGCCGCGACATCCACGATATCTTTCTGGGGACGGGGCTGGGCACGCGCGGGTACGCCATCATCGGCCAGGGCATGATCAACCGCCTGATCGAGGCCCGCCCCGAGGAGCTGCGCGTCTATCTCGAAGAAGCCGCCGGGGTCTCGCGCTACAAAGAACGCCGCCGCGAAACCGAGAACCGCCTGGCGGACACGCGCGAGAACCTGACCCGGCTGGACGACATTCTGCGCGAACTCGCCAGCCAGCTCGAAAAACTCGAATCCCAGGCCCGCGTGGCGGCCGATTACCGGACGTTGCAGACGGAGGGCGAGCTCAAGCAGCATGCGCTGTGGCTGCTGCGCGAGCAGGCCGCGCGCGAAAGTCGCCAGTCCCTGGCCGTGGACACTGAACGTGCCCAGGCCGAACTGGAATCCGCCATCGCCGGCCTTCGTTCGCTGGAATCCGACCTGGAAACCCGCCGCACCGCGCATTTCGAGGCCAGTGAGCGGGTCCATCAGACGCAGGGCCGGCTGTTCGAGGCTGGCGCCCAGGTCAGTCGCCTGGAAGCCGAAATCCGTCATGTGGTCGATTCGCGCAATCGTTTGCAGGTCCGGCGCACCCAATTGCAGGCCCAGCAGCAGGAATGGGGCGACCAGCGCGTGCACAGTCAGGCGTCGATCGAAGACACCCAGGCGCAGATCGAGGAGGCCGAGGCCCGGGCCGAACAACTGGCCGAACAGGCGCAGAACGCCCAGAGCGGCCTGCCGGAACTCGATGCCCGGCTGCGCGATCTGGCGGCCCGGCGCGATGAGGATCGTCGCACCCTGGCGCGGACCGAACAGGATCTGGCCCTGGCCGCGCAGTCCCAGCGGGACGCCGACAGCCAGTGGCGCGCACTCGAAGACCGCCGTGCGCGGCTCGAGCAGGAGCGCGCCACCCTGGGAGCGCCCGATTCGGCCGAATTGCAGCGCTGGGCGGGAGAATGCGCGGTGGCGCAGGAGCGTCTCGAGGAGGCTCAGGCGCGCCTGCTCGAACTCGAATCCCGCCTGCCGGAACTCGAATCCGCCCGGACAGAGGCCTTGCAGGCCAGCCAGGCGGCCCGCCTGGACCTCGAAAAACTCGACGCGCGCCGCCAGGCGCTGATCGCGCTCCAGGAAAAGATTCAGTCAGAGGATGCGCTGGAGCCCTGGTTGCAGCGCCAGGAACTGGGCGGCCTGACGCGCCTGTGGCAGCAATTGCAGGTCGATGCAGGTTGGGAAACCGCCCTGGAGGCCGTGCTGCATGAGCGCATGAACGCGCTGGGCCTGCGCACGCTGGAACATGTGCGCGCCTTTGCCCAGGATGCGCCGCCTGCGCGCCTGGCGTTCTACCAGACGCCAGGCGAGATCCGGCAGCCCGTCAGGTCGGGGCCGGATGCGCCCGGCCTGCTGGATTTCGTCCATGCGCGCGATGCCGCGCTGCAATCCCTGCTGGCTGCATGGCTGCAGGGGGTATATGTGGCTGACGATCTGGGAGGCGCGATTGCCCGCCGGGGCGAGTTGCCTCCGGGCGGTGTCTGGGTGTTGCGCGACGGCCACCGGGTCGATGCCTGCAGCGTGCGGTTCTACGCCGCCGATTCGGACCAGGCTGGCCAGCTGGCGCGCCGTCAGCAGATCGATAATCTGGCCCTGGAAATCCGCGCGTCGCAGCTGATTGCCGATCAGACGCTGGATGCGCATGCCCAGGCCGATGCGGCCTGCCGCAATCTGGTCCAGGCGCTGCAGCCCGCGCGCCAGCAGATCGCCGAGCGCATGCGCGCACAGCATGACGCCCAGATCCGCCACCAGCAGCTGACCCAGCAGGCCGCGCAGTCCGATGAGCAGTCCCGCCGGCTGGATCGTGATCTCGAGGATCTCGCCGGGCAGCAGGAGACCCTCGATGCCCGGCGCGCGGAATCCGAGGCCCGTTTCGAATCGCTGGATCAGGTGCTGGCCGAGCAGCAGGAACGATTGGCCGAACTGGACCTGCAGGCCGAGGACCTGTCGCGTCAGGCCGAGCAGTCCCGCCAGCAGGGTCGCGACCAGGAACGCGCCGCCCAGGAGGCGGAATATGCCGTGCGCACGTTGCGCCACCGGCTGGATGAATTGCGCCGCACGCTGCAACTGGCCGAGGAGCAGGCCCGCCGTTCCGGGGCCGAACTCGAGTCCCTGCAAGGCGAGTTGTTCGAGCTGGACGAATCCATGGCCCAGGCGGGCCTGCAGGATGCGCTCGAGGCGCGCGCCGCGTGCGAAGAGGCGTTGCGCGAGGCGCGCCTGGAGCAGGACCGGGCTGCGGCGGTGCTGCGCGAGGCCGATGAGGGCCGGCTGACGCTGGAACGCGGTCTCGATCCTCTGCGGGCGCGCATCACCGAATTGCAACTTAAGGAACAGGCTTCGCGCTTGTCGATCGAGCAGTTCGCCGAACAGCTCGACACGCGCGAAGTCGATCGCGATGCCTTGCGCCGCCACTTGGACGAACAGCCGCCCCAGTGGCGGCGTCTGGACTGGCTGCAGTCCGAGGTCCAGCGCATCACGCGCAGCATCGAGTCCCTGGGGGCCGTCAATCTGGCGGCGCTGGACGAACTGATGGCGGCGCGCGAGCGCAAGGGGTTCCTGGATGCTCAGCATGCTGACCTGCTGACGGCCATCGACACGCTCGAGAACGCCATCCGCCGCATCGATCGCGAGACCCGCGAACTGCTGTCGCAGACCTTCGAGACGGTCAACACGCATTTCGGCGAGCTCTTCCCCCGCCTGTTCGGTGGCGGCGAGGCGCGCCTGACCATGACGGGGGATGAGATCCTGGATGCCGGCGTGCAGGTGATGGCCCAGCCTCCGGGCAAACGCAACAGCACCATTCACCTGCTGTCGGGCGGCGAAAAGGCCCTGACGGCGACCGCGCTGGTGTTTGCCTTGTTCAAGCTCAATCCGGCTCCCTTCTGCCTGCTCGACGAGGTCGATGCGCCGCTGGATGATGCCAATACTGAACGGTACGCGAACCTGGTGCGCGGCATGAGCGACCAGACGCAGTTCCTGTTCATTTCGCACAACAAAATCGCCATGCAGATGGCCAGGCAACTGATCGGCGTGACCATGCAGGAACAGGGCGTGTCGCGGATCGTGGCCGTGGACATGGATTCGGCCCTGCAGTGGGCAGCCGAGGCGGCCTGATCCGGAGAGAGAATTTTATGAGCGACTTGCAGATCTTGCTGATTTCGATCGGGGTGGCGTTGATCGTCGTCGTCCTGCTGTACAACACATGGCAGGACTGGCGGGCCCGGCGCAGCATGCGCCAGTCGCTGCCGGAAGCCAGCCACGATGTGCTGATGCGTGATGCGGCGCCCCGGCGCGAGCCGGGGCTGTGGCAGGCCGGCCCGCCCGCGGCCGATGAAAGTCCGGAGGCCGATCCGGCCTGTGAGGCGGTCATCGACATCGCGCTGGCGCATCCGGTGGCCGGGGAGTCCCTGTCCGAGCCCCTGTATGCCATCAGCCGCGTCGGCAAGAAACCCGTGCGCGTGTTCGCGGAGCGCGAGGGCGGCGGTCATCGCGCCGAGGCGCTGCCGGGCGAATCCTATGTGTCGCTGCAATTGGCCGTGGTCCTGGCCAACCGCAGCGGCCCGCTGACGGACATCGAATGGTCGAACCTCTGGACACTGGCGCAGAATCTGGCCGAGCGTTTCGAAGGCGTGATCGAGGCGCCGGATCAGGACGTGGTGCTGCGGCAGGCCGCGGAACTCGATGCGCGCTGTGCCGCCATGGATGCCCAGGTCGGGCTGATCCTGCAACTGGCCCAGCCGCGCCCCGTGGCCGCCATCGCCAAGGCGGCCGCCGAGGCGGGGTTCGTCCAGTCGCGCGGGCAGTGGGCCTGGATGGCGGAAAACGGTCTGCCACGGTTCCTTTTGCAGGTCGAGGCGCCTGAAAGCGAGGCCGCGCACCGCGTCGACCTGATTCTGGACGTGCCCAACAGCCTGCCGGATGACCAGGCATTCAGCCGCATGGTGACCGTGGGCCGCGACCTGGCCGCGCGCCTGGATGCCCATGTGCTCGACGATCAGGGCCGCACGTTCCAGGACAGCTCCTTGCCCGCCATCGACCGGCAGATCAGCGCCCTGTACGACCAACTCGATCAGGCCGGTTTCCTGGCCGGGACGGAACGCGCGGCGCGGGTGTTTTCGTGACCCGCCGTCCTGGCGCGGGTGCAGAGGCCACCGCTCGCCAGCGCCTGCAGACACTGCGTGCCGAGATCGAGGCGCACAACCGCCGCTATTACGTCGAGGATGCGCCTTCGGTCTCGGACGCACAGTACGATCGGCTGATGGCCGAGCTCCAGGCCATCGAACATGACCACCCCGACTGGGTGACCCCCGATTCTCCCACACAGCGGGTGGGCGCCGCGCCGCTGGATCATTTTGTCTCCGTCCGGCATGCCGTGCGCATGCTGTCGCTGGGGAATGCTTTCGAGGACGAGGACATCGTCGCTTTCGACGACCGGATCGTGGCCACCCTGATCGAATCCGGTCTGCTGGCCGGCGCGACCGCCCATGCCGATACCGACGCGCACGACTGCTCGAAAGACGCCGGAGCGGTTCAGGGGACGCTGCCGCTGGCTGACGATGCGCCTGCCGGGCCGCAGACCGCCTCCGTAGGGCCCGCCGCCGCCCCTCCCGGAGGCCTCTCTGTCACGCCTCCCGTGGCGTCCGGTCCGGGCGTGGCCTATGTCGCGGAATACAAGTTCGATGGTCTGGCCGTCAGCCTGCGCTACGAACAGGGTCATCTGGTTCAGGCGGCCACCCGGGGTGACGGCGCCCAGGGAGAGGACATCACCGCCAACATCCGCACGCTGCGCTCGGTACCCCTGAGACTGCAGGGAGAGGACATCCCCGCCGTGCTGGAAGTGCGGGGCGAGGTCCTGATGACACGGGCGGATTTCATCCGTCTGAACGAGGCTCAGGCCGCCCGGGGAGACAAGCCGTTCGTCAATCCGCGCAATGCCGCGGCCGGCAGTCTGCGCCAATTGGATCCCCGGGTGACGGCGACCCGGCCACTGCGCTTTTATGCCTATGGCTGGGGCCAGATCAGGGACGAGGCCGGCGCCGATCTGTTGCCGCGCGCGACCCATGCCGGGATGCTGGACTGGCTGACCGGTTTCGGCTTTGCCGTCAGCCCCGGACGGGCGTTGTGCCGGGGCGCTGCGGCATTGCTGCGTTTCTACGAGACGGTGGGCGCTTCCCGCGCGACCCTGCCCTACGAGATCGACGGTGTGGTCTACAAGGTTGATGACTTGCGTGCCCAGGAGGTTCTGGGTTTCGTCGCGCGCGCGCCGCGTTTTGCGATTGCGCACAAATTTCCCGCCCAGGAAGAAACCACCCGGCTGGTCGGTATCGACGTCCAGGTGGGGCGCACCGGCGCCCTGACGCCGGTGGCGCGATTGCAACCGGTTTTCGTGGGCGGTGTGACCGTCACCAATGCCACGTTGCATAACGAGGACGAAATCCGCCGCAAGGATGTGCGCATTGGCGACACCGTGGTGGTGCGCCGCGCGGGCGATGTCATTCCCGAGGTCGTCGGGCCGGTGCTGGCACTGCGGCCCGCCGGAGCGCAGGTCTTCGACCTGCTGGCCATCTGTCCGGCGTGCCCCGAATGCGGCTCGGCGGTCGAGCGGCCGGAGGGCGAAGCCATCACGCGTTGCACGGGCGGGCTGTTCTGCCCGGCGCAACGCAAGCAGACCCTGTGGCATGCCGCCAGCCGCAAGGCACTGGATATCGAGGGGCTGGGCGACAAGCTGATCGAGCAACTGGTGGACAACGGCAAGGTCCACACGCTGGCGGACCTGTATACGCTGGCGGACCCCGCCGGCGGCGGGGAGCTGGAGCTGTCCACCTACCCACGCATGGGTGCGAAATCGGCGCGCAATCTGGTGGAGGCGATCAACCAGCGCCGCCATCCGGCCCTGTCGCGTCTGCTGTACGCGCTGGGAATCCGCCACGTGGGCGAGACCACGGCGCGCGACGTGGCGCGCCATTTCGGCTCGATCGAGGCGATCATGGATGCCTCGGAGGAGGCGCTGCTGCAGGTGCCGGATGTCGGCCCGGTGGTGGCGGCTTCGATCCGGCGTTTCTTTGCCGAGGCGCACAACCGCGAGGTCATCACCGCGCTGGGGGCGGCCGGGGTCGAGCCCCAGGCCGATGTGGTGCCCGCCGGCGAAAAACCCTTGGCGGGCAAGACGCTGGTGCTCACGGGCACGCTGCCGACGCTGAGTCGCGACGAGGCCACGCGCCTGATCCTGGCGGCCGGTGGCAAGGTCAGCGGTTCGGTGTCGCGCAAGACCGCCTGGGTGGTGGCCGGCGAAGAGGCCGGCAGCAAACTCGCCAAGGCCGCCGATCTGGGCGTGCCCGTGATCGACGAGGCCGGGCTGCAAGCGCTGCTCAGCGGCTGAATCCGCATGAAAAACGGCCTCCCTTCCGGGAGGCCGCTGTTGCGCCGCGCAGGCCAGACCTGATTATTTGGCGCTGTCCTCGATCTTGGCGTCTTTCATCAGGCTTTGCTGGTAGCCGGCCAGTTTTTGCTGGCGCATCATCTCTTGCAGCTGGGGCTTGGCCTCGTTGAAGGACGGGAAGGTCACCGGACGCACGTCCTCGACCTGGATCACGTGCCAGCCGAATTGCGTCTGCACGGGTTGTGTGCTCAGCTCGCCTTTTTTCATGCTTTCGACTGCCTGGGCGAATTCGGGCACATAGTTGGTGGCCGGTCCCCAGCCCAGTTCGCCGCCGTTCTTGCCGCTGCCGGTATCGATCGATTCTTTTTTGGCGGCGGATTCAAAGGAGGTTTTCTTGGCCTTGATCGACTTGATCAGGTCCTTGGCCTTGGCCTCGTCCTTGACCAGGATGTGGCGCAGTTTGTATTCCTTGCGTCCGGCCTGTTCGGCCTTGAGCGTGTCGTATTCCTTTTTGAGGTCGGCTTCGCTGACGGGGTTGTCCTTGAGGTATTTGGCCATCAGGGCGCGCACCAGGATGCTTTGCGTGGCCAGTTCGGTTTCTTGCTGGACGGCGGGATCCTTTTGCAGACCGGCCTTCTCGGCGGCCTGGACAGCCACCAGCCGGTTGATCATTTCCTGCTTGACCTGGGTGCGCAACTGCGGCGTGTCCTGGGCGCCTTGGGAGACCAGCATGCTGACGAACTGGTCGAATTTTGCCTGGGGGATGCCCTGGCCGTTGACGGAGGCGATATCCTTGGCCCAGACCGGCAGCGTCAGGGAGCAGGCCAGAGCGACAGCAGCGATACGTTTCATGAAAATCCTCAGGTTGGAGAAGTGCCAGCCTCGATGGCCAGCGCGTGGATCGGATAGGGCATCAGATCTCGCACGCAATCATACACAAGACGATGGCGGGCGAGGGTGCCGAGCCCCAGGAATTGCTTGGACACGATACGGAGACGAAAGTGCCGTGCGCCGCCTTGCGCGCCGGCGTGGCCGACGTGCAGGTGGGATTCATCGACCAGTTCCATCTGGATGGGTTCGAGCGCGGCCAGGCGTTCGGCCAGTCGGGCGTGCAGGTCGGTGGCGGCGTCGGTCATGACGAAATTCCGGCGAAGGGTCGATGGACGGTCATCCGCGCGGCTCGCCCTCTGAAGGATCGGAGCGTGGCGCGGCGGGCTCGGTCTGGATATGCCGGCCCAGCCACAGGGACTGCACCACCACGAACAGCACCAGCAGGATCATCAGGCCGAAGACCTTGAAATTGACCCATTGCGATTCGGTGAACCGGCCGGAGAAGGCCACATACAGATTCAGGGCGCCCGAGGCGATGAAGAATCCGGCCCAGCTGTCATTCAGGCGGTTCCAGGCGCGGTCGGGCATGGTGATTTTTTCGCCCATCAGGTGACGCATCAGATTGCGCCCCGTGAACAGGCGCGCGCCCACCAGGATGGCGGCGAACAGCCAGTACAGGACCGTGGGTTTCCATTTGATGAAGGTATCGTCGTGGAACAGCAGGGTGGCGCCGCCGAAGACGACGATCACCGTCAGGTTGATCCAGTGCATGGGTTCGATGGCGCGGCCGGTCAGGCGCAGCCACAGGATCTGCAGCACGGCCGCCGCCATGGCCGCGCCGGTGGCGACATAGATGTCGGCAAAGCGGAAAGCCAGGAAAAACAGGATCAGCGGAAACAGATCGAACAGAAATTTTTTCATTCGGCGGGGATGAAGCGCATGGAAAGAGAGTTGATGCAGTAACGCAGGCCGGCGGGGGGGGGACCGTCTGGAAAGACATGGCCCAGGTGGGCATCGCAGACGGCGCACAGGATCTCGGTGCGGATCATGCCGTGACTGGTATCGCGCAGCTCGCGCACCCGGTCGGGCACCAGCGGCTGAAAATAGCTGGGCCAGCCGCATCCCGCGTCGAACTTGGTGTCCGAGGCGAACAGCGGGGTGTCGCAACAGACACAGACGTAGGTGCCGGCCTGGGTGGTGTCCCAGTACCGGCCCGTGAACGGTCGCTCGGTGTGTTTGAGTCGCGTGACCGCGAACTCGTCGGCGGAAAGCTGCGCGCGCCATTCGGCGTCCGTGCGCGTGATCTTGTCCACGAAGCACCTGTCCAGAATTTTGATTCAATTCTCCATCTTAATCGACTTTCGCGCGGATGGCAGGGGGTGTCCGGGATCGTCCGGGGGCGATGATAAGAGACTGCGTTTGCGATGATAGGAGATTGCCCTTGGTATGGCAGCAAATTGCTTCAGGCTGCGCTAATATGAGATTCGTTCATGTGTTTATGCCTCGATTTCCTGGGGGTTGAGGCCATGAATTGCAAAGTCTGTTAAAAACATTCGGAGACAAACATGACATTTCCGGTTTCGATTCGGCTCACCTTGGGTGCGGCCGCGTTGCTGGCGGCGCTGCCCCTGGCCGCCACGGCTCAGATCAAGGTCGGTGTGACGGTGTCGGCCACCGGGCCGGCGGCCTCGCTGGGGATTCCCGAGCGCAACACCGTGGCCCTGCTGCCCAAGGAAATCGGCGGTCAATCGGTGGAATATATCGTCCTGGACGACGCGACCGATACGACCCAGGCGGTCAAGAACATCCGCAAGCTCACCGCCGATGATCATGTCGATGTGGTGCTGGGCACTTCCGTGACACCGGCGTCGCTGGCGATGTCCGATGTCGCGGCCGAGACCGGCACGCCCATGATCAGCGTGGCCGCCAACGCCAAGCTCGTCGAGCCGGTGGACGGTCCGCGCAAGTGGGTCTACAAGACGCCCCAGAACGATGCGCTGATGGCCGCCGCGCTGGCCAATGCGATGGTCAAGCAGAACGTCAAGACGCTGGGATTCATCGGATTCAGCGACGCCTATGGCGACGGTTGGCTCAAGGAGATGAAGGCCGCCGCCGAAGCCAAGGGCATCAAGGTCGTGGCAGCCGAGCGCTTTGCCCGGCCCGACACCAGCGTCACCGGTCAGGTGCTGAAACTGCTGGCCGCCAAGCCCGATGGCATCCTGATCGCCGCTTCGGGCACGCCGGTGGCGCTGCCTCAGCGCGAACTGGTCGAGCGTGGCTACAAGGGACACATCTATCAGACCCACGGCGCAGCCAACAATGACGTGCTGCGGGTGTGCGGCAAGGCATGCGAGGGCATGATTCTGCCCGCCGGCCCGCTGCTGGTGGCGTCCCAGCTGCCGGACAGCAATCCGGTCAAGGCCAGCGCCCTGGTGTACGTCAAGGCCTACGAGGCCAAGTATGGCGCGGGGTCGACCAATACCTTCGGCGGCCATATGTGGGATGCGGGCCGGTTGATCAGTGATGCCATTCCCCGCGCGCTGAAGACCGGCGCCAAGCCCGGCACGCCGGAATTCCGCTCGGCGCTGCGTGATGCCCTGGAACAGGTCAAGGAACTGCCCGCCTCCCAGGGGATCTTCAACCTGAGCCCGACCGACCACGCCGGGCTGGACGAGCGCGGCCGCGTCATGGTCAAGGTCGTCGACGGCAAGTGGACCTACCAGCCGGATCTGTGAGGATGCGGTCTGTCGTCTCTGATGTCCTGTCCGGAGCGGATGGGCCGTTCGCTCCGGAGGTTCATGCGCGTGTCCGGTGGGAGGCGTGTCCTTGGATCTGACGATTGCGTTGATCCTGTTGCAGGACGGCATTCTCAACGGGGCCATCTACGCGCTGCTGGGGCTGGCGCTGGTGCTGGTGTTCGTGGTGACGCGGGTCATCCTGATCCCTCAGGGTGAGTTCGTCACTTTCGGCGCGCTGACACTGGCGTTCCTGGCCAACGGCAAGGTGCCCGGAACCGCGCATCTGCTGGTGCTGCTGGGCATTCTGGTCTGCCTGGCCGAGGCGGTTTCCTGCTGGCGCGCGCGCCAGTGGCGCGGCTACGGCCGCACGCTGGGCTGGGCCCTGGTCCTGCCACTGGCGCTCGAGGCGCTGGCGCCGCTGGCGGCGGGCCCCGATGTGCCGCTGGCGCTGCGGGTGCTGTTTGCGCTGGCGCTGGTGGTGCCCATGGGACCGATGATCTACCGTCTGGTGTATCAACCGGTGGAGCAGGCCAGCGTGCTGGTCCTGTTGATCGTGTCGGTGGCCGTGCATTTCGCCCTGACCGGTCTGGGCTTGCTGTTCTTCGGTGCCGAGGGCTGGCGCACCCCTGCACTGGTCGAGGGCTCGGTGCAGATCGGCCCGGTGGCCTGGACCGCTCAGACCTTTGCGGTCCTGGGGACCTGCGCCTTGCTGATCGTCGGCCTGTGGCTGTTCTTCAGCCGGACCTTGTACGGCAGCGCTCTGCGCGCCACGGCCGTCAACCGGCGCGGCGCGCGGCTGGTGGGCATCAGCACGCGGGTTGCCGGCAGCCTGACCTTCACCCTGGCGGCGGCCATCGGCGCCTTGTCCGGGATGCTGATCGCGGCCATCACCACCATCTATTACGACACCGGTTTCCTGATCGGCCTGAAAGGTTTTGTGGCGGCCATTTTCGGCGGCCTCGTCAGCTACCCGGTGGCGGCCGCGGGCGCGCTGTTCGTCGGCATTCTGGAGGCGTTCTCGTCGTTCTGGGCCAGCCCCTTCAAGGAAGCCATCGTCTTTACCCTGATCATTCCGGTACTGTTGTGGCGTTCGCTCGGCAGCGTTCATCTGGATGAGGAGGATTGATGCGTCCGCGTCATGCCCTCATGATCCTGATTCCGCTCCTGGCGCTGCTGCCCTGGATTCCGGGGGTGCCGGTCTTCTGGATCACCCAGATGAACTATATCGGGCTCTACAGCCTGGTGGTGCTGGGCCTGGTTCTGCTGACCGGCGTCGGCGGGCTGACGTCCTTTGGGCAGTCGGCCTTTGTCGGCCTGGGCGCCTACACCACGGCCTGGCTGACGACGGCGGCCGGGCTGTCGCCCTGGGTGGGCCTGGTCGCGGGGCTGGCGCTGACTTGCCTGGTGGCGTATGCGCTGGGAGCCATCACGCTGCGTCTGTCCGGCCATTACCTGCCCTTGTGCACCCTGGCCTGGTGCCTGGCGTTGTACTACCTGTACGGCAACCTCGATTTCCTGGGCCGGTATGACGGCATTGCAGGTATTCCACCGCTGACGATCGGCGGCTGGTCCCTGGGAACCGGGCCGCGCATGTACCTGTTGATCTGGCTGATCCTGCTGCTGGCCTTGTGGGCGACCCACAATCTGCTGAATTCGCGCGCGGGCCGGGCCATCCATGCGTTGCGCAGCGGTTCCATGGCCGAATCATTCGGCGTCGATCTGGCGCACTACAAGGTCGTCATCTTCGTGCATGCCGCGCTGCTGGGCTGCGTGTCGGGCTGGCTGTATGCGCATATGCAACGCGCCGTCAGCCCCAGTCCCTTCGGCCTGGGATACGGCATTGAATACCTGTTCATGGCCGTCGTGGGCGGCTCGGGCAGCGTCTGGGGCGCGGTGGCGGGCGCCGCGGCAATCCTGATCGTGAAGGATCAGTTGCAGAACGTCCTGCCGGACCTGGTCGGAACCAACGTCAACCTGGAAATGCTGGCGTTCGGCGTGTTGATGATCCTGGTGCTGCAATTTGCCCGCGACGGCCTGTGGCCCGTGCTGGCCCGGTTGTGGCGGCGTATGGGGGGACGTGCCGAGTTTCGCGGCCATGATCCGGCACGCCTGGCGGCAGCCCCCGAACTGACGCGCCGGCCCGCGCCCGCTGCGGGCGCCCTGGTGCTGGAAGTCGACCGGGTGCGCAAGGAATTCGGCGGCCTGGTGGCGGTCAACGACATCAGCTTTCGTCTGCGGGCCGGAGAGATCATGGGGCTGATCGGTCCCAATGGGGCGGGCAAGAGCACGACTTTCAACCTCATCAGCGGCGTGGCGCCGCTGTCCGGCGGCACGGTGCGTTTCATGGGCGACCGGATCGATGGCCTGCCGGCGCGCGAGATTGCCCGCCGGGGCATGGCGCGCAGTTTTCAGCATGTGCAGTTGTTGCCCGACATGAGCGTGCTCGAGAATGTGGCCCTGGGAGCCCATCTGCGCAGCCGCGCCGGTGTGGTGTCCGCGGCGCTGCGCCTGGACAGGGCCGACGAGGCGTCCCTGTTGCGCGAGGCGGCGCGTCAGATCGAGCGGGTGGGGCTGGGCGATGTCATCGACCAGCCTGCCGGCAGCCTGCCGCTGGGCCGGCAGCGGATCGTGGAGATTGCGCGGGCCTTGTGCTGCGACCCCATCGCGCTGCTGCTCGATGAACCGGCGGCCGGCCTGCGCTACCAGGAAAAAAAGGCGCTGGCGGCGGTGCTGGATCAGTTGCGCCGCGAAGGCATGAGCCTGCTGCTGGTCGAACATGACATGGATTTCGTGATGAACCTGACCGACCATCTGCTGGTCATGGATTTCGGCACGCCGCTGGCCGAGGGGGTTCCGGCTGACATTCAGCAGGACCCGGCCGTGCTGGAGGCCTATCTGGGCGGCCTCGATGAGACCTGGGGCGTGCCGGGAGCCTCGCCGGATGCGGCGGCCGCCGCGCCAGCCGCCGCCGCGCGCCCTGCGTTGCAGGGAGATGCATCGTGAGCATCGAATCCCGCGTCGAGGCGGGCGGGCCCATTCAGCCGACGGGCGGGGCTGTGGCGGGTCCGGCGACGCGTACCATGACCGACAGGGTGCTGTCGGTCAGCGGCCTGTCGGCGCATTATGGCAAGGTGGCCGCCCTGGATCCCATCGACCTGACGGTGGGGCGTGGCGAGATCGTGACCGTCATCGGCGCCAATGGCGCCGGTAAATCGACGCTGCTGGCGGCCATCATGGGGGCGCTGCCCCTGCGCGGCCACAGCCGGGGCTCGATCCTGTTCCAGGAAGAGGAAGTGCAAGGCTGGGATATCGAGCGCCGTGTCGGCCAGGGCATGGCGCTGGTGCCCGAGCGGCGTGAGTTGTTCGCCAGCATGACGGTGCGGGACAATCTGCTGCTGGGCGGTTTTCGCCTGTATCGCACGGGCGTGCGAGGCTGGCGCGATACACTGGAGCAGGTCTATGCTCTGTTTCCCCGCCTGAAGGAGCGCGCCGCGCAGGCGGCGGGCACGCTGTCGGGCGGTGAGCGCCAGATGCTGGCTCTGGGCCGCGCGCTGATGGCGCGTCCGGCCCTGCTGATGCTCGATGAGCCCAGCCTGGGTCTGGCGCCCCGGGTGGTCCGGGAGATCTTTCAGACCATCGCCCAACTGCGCAGCACCGGCGTCTCCATTCTGCTGGTCGAGCAGAACGCCCGCGCGGCGCTGCATGTGGCCGACCGGGGCTATGTGCTGGAAACCGGCGCCGTGGTGCTCGAAGGCGAAGCCCGCATGCTCGCCGGTCACCCCCGGGTCATCGAAAGCTATCTGGGCCTTGCGGGCGCGCAAAAGCACCCTTGAGGACGCTTCTGCGTCGGGCCAGAGGGCAGGTCAGCACGAGGCGGGGGCAGCACGAGGTCGTGCTGCCTCCGGCACTCAACCCGTCTTTTGCCGCCGGTTGATCCATTCGCCGACGATCCCGCGGCGGAAGGCCAGCACGCAGACGATGAAGATCAGGCCGATGACGATGGTGACCGATTCGCCCAGGACGCGGAACCACTCGATGCCGGTCTGGTGCATCAGGAACCGGCCGAACTCGCCGACCTTGTTTTCGAGCGACACGACGATGATGGCGCCCAGCACCGGACCGGTGAGCGTGCCCATGCCGCCGATCAGCGTCATCAGGATCACCATGCCCGACATCTGCCAGGTGGCGTCCGACAGCGTGGCCGACACGAACACCAGCGACTTGGTCGCGCCGGCCAGCCCGGCCAGTGTGGCCGAGAGCACGAAGGCCAGCAGCTTGAAGCGGTCCACGTCGTAGCCCAGCGAGATCATGCGCGGCTCGTTCTCGCGGATGGCCTTCAGGACCTGGCCAAAGGGCGAGTGCACGGTGCGCCAGATCAGCGCGTAGCCCAGCACGAAGATCAGCACCACCACGTAATACAGGTTGATGTCCTCGCCGAGATCGAGCCCCAGGATGCTGCCGCGCGGGATGCCTTGCAGGCCATCCTCGCCGCCGGTGAAGGGCGCCTGCAGGAAATAGAAGAACTGCATCTGGGCCAGGGCCAGGGTGATCATGGCGAAATAGATGCCGCTGCGCCGGATCGAGAGGATGCCGAAGACCAGCCCCAGCACGCCGGCCGCGGCCGTGCCAAAGAGCAATCCGCCCAGCGTGGGCCAGCCCCAGACGCTGAGCGACTGGCCGCAGGCATAGGCGGCCAGTCCGAGAAAGGCGGCATGACCAAAGGACAACAGCCCGGTGTAGCCCAGCAGCAGATTGAAGGCGCAGGCAAACAGGGCATAACACATGACCTTCATGATGAAGATCGGGTAGCCGCCCATGGAGGGCAGCGCCACGAGCACGGCGATGACGGCCAGATAGCCAAGCAGTTGTCGATTCATGATTCTTTTCCGAACAGTCCGGCAGGACGGGTCAGCAGCACGATCACCATGATGATGAACACCACGGTGCTGGAGGCCTCGGGCCAGAAGACCTTGGTGAAGCCTTCGACGATGCCCAGGCCCAGGCCCGTGAGGATGGAGCCCAGGATCGAGCCCATGCCTCCGATGACGACCACGGCGAAGACGACGATGATCAGGTTCGAGCCCATCAGTGGCGAGACCTGCAGGATGGGGGCGGCGAGCACGCCGGCAAAGCCTGCCAGGCCGACGCCGAAGCCGAAAGTGAGCGAGACCATGAGCGGGACGTTCACGCCGAAGGCCTCGACCAGTTTGGGATTCTCGGTGCCGGCGCGCAGCAGGGCGCCCAGGCGGGTTTTTTCGATGATGAACCAGGTCAGCAGGCAGGCCAGGACGGAGGCCACGACCACCCAGGCGCGGTAGATGGGCAGGAACATGAAGCCCAGGTTCACGCCGCCTTGCAGCAGCGCGGGAGTGTTGTAGGGCTGGCCGGAAACGCCGTAGAAGCTGCGAAACAGGCCCTCGATGAGCAATGTCAGGCCGAAGGTGAGCAGCAGGCCGTAGAGCGGATCGAGCTTGTAGAGACGGCGCAGCATCAGGCGTTCGAGGATGATGCCGAACAGGCCTACGACGATCGGAGCGGCGATCAGCATGATCCAGTAGTTCAGGCCCAGGTACTGCAGGCCCATCCAGGCGACGAAAGCGCCCAGCATGTACAGGGCGCCGTGGGCGAAATTGATGATATTGAGCAGGCCGAAAATGACGGCCAGCCCGAGCGAGAGCACGGCGTAAAACGAGCCGTTGACCAGGCCGAGCAGGAGTTGTCCCAGCAGGGCCTGGATGGGAACACCGAAAAGTTCAGTCATAGGGCTGCGGTGAAAGCGGGCGGAAGGAAGGCTGCGGATCCCGGGCCCGCGCCCGAAGGCGCAGGTCCGGAGATCATGCGCCGCTTATTGTTTGAGCAGGGCGCAGGTGGAGGTCGATTCCGCGCCGTAGACCGACTCGGCCGGGAGCGTGCGGACGATGTTGTAGTAGTCCCAGGGCGCCTTGGACTGTTCGGGTTTTTTGACCTGGGCCAGGTACATGTCGTGCATCGTCAGGCCATCCTTGCGGATGTAGCCGTTCTTCATGAACATGTCGTTGATCTTCATGGACTTGAGTTGCTTCATGACGGCATCGCCGTCGTCCGTCCCGATGGCCTTGACCGCGGTCAGGTAGGTCTTGGCCACCGAGTAGTCGCCCGCTTGCAGGAAGGAAGGCGCGCGGTTGTGCTTTTCGAAGAAACGCTTGGACCAGGCCCGCGATTCGTCGTTCTGGTTCCAGTACCAGGCGGTCGTCAGGTAGAGTCCGGCGGTATTGTCCAGACCCAGGGAGTTGACGTCGTTGATGAACACCAGCAGACCCGCCAGTTCCATGGTCTTGGTGACGCCGAATTCCTTGGCGGCCTTGACGGAATTGATGAAGTCCCCGCCCGCGTTGGCCAGGCCCAGGACCTTGGCGCCGGAGCTTTGCGCCTGCAACAGGAAGGAGGAGAAGTCCGTCGTCGCCAGCGGCGCGCGCACGGAACCGAGGTTCTTGCCGCCGGATTTTTCCACGACTTTCATCGTGTCTTTTTCCAGGGAGTGGCCGAAGGCATAGTCGGCCGTCAGGTAGAACCAGGACTTGCCGCCTTCGTTCACCACGGCCGAGCCCGTGCCGTTGGCCAGGGCGACGGTGTTGTAGGCGTAGTGGACGGTATAGGGCGTGCACTGGGCATTCGTCAGTGCGGACGAGCCGGGGCCGACGGCCATGAAGGGTTTTTTCTTTTCGGCAGCGACGGCGGCCATGGCCAGCGCGGTGGCGGAATTGGTGCCGCCGATCAGCATGTCGAGATTCTGCTGGTCGAACCATTCGCGAGCGCGGGCCGAGGCGATGTCAGCCTTGTTCTGGTGGTCGGCGGTCAGCAGTTCGATTTTTTTTCCGTTGATCTCGCCCCCCATGTCAGCGATTGCCATGCGGATGGCATCGGCTCCGGCATTGCCATCGATGTCGGCATAGACGCCGGACATGTCGGCGATGAAGCCGATGCGGATGACGTCGTCGGAAATCCCCGCGGCCTGGGCCGAGAGACCGAAGCCGAGGCCGGCAACGGCCAGCGCGGCAGATAGGGTACGCAGTTTCATGGGAAGTCTCCTGTGGATGCCGGTTGTGCCGGCGGATAGGTGAGAAAACGGGATGGGCGTCGGTCAGACGCCCAGCAGGCTGTCCAGGGTGGACTGTTTTTCCTGGAGCTGGTCGGCGGGGAACTGTTCCACGATCTGACCGTGCTCCATGACATAGAAATGATCCGCCAGAGGCGCGGCAAAGCGGAAATTCTGTTCGACCATGACGATGGTGTAGCCCTTGTTCTTGAGCGTGCGGATCATGCGGTCCAGTGCCTGCACGATCACCGGGGCCAGGCCCTCGGAGATCTCATCGAGCAGCAGCAGGTTGGCTCCGGTACGCAGAATGCGGGCGACGGCCAGCATCTGCTGCTCGCCGCCGGACAGGCGGGTACCCGGCGAGTTGCGCCGTTCGAGCAGGTTGGGGAACATGTCGTAGATCTCGGTCAGCGACATGCCGCCGCCCAGCGTGTCGCCCAGCGTGGGCGGCAGCAGCAGGTTTTCCTCGCAGGACAGCGAGGCGAAGATGCCGCGTTCTTCGGGGCAATACCCGATGCCCAGGTGCGCGATGCGGTAGGTGGGCAGGTGGATCGATTCGGTGCCCTGGATGCGGATCGAGCCGGTGCGCCGGCTGGTCAGGCCCAGCAGCGCGCGCAGCGTGGTGGTGCGTCCGGCGCCGTTGCGTCCCAGCAGGGTGACGACCTGGCCGGGTTCGACGCGCATGTTGACGCCATGCAGGACATGCGATTCACCGTACCAGGCGTGCAGATCGGAGATTTCGAGTGCGGCGCTCATGATGCTCCCTTGGCGCTGCGCGCCGTCCCCCCAAGGGGGAATTCGCACTTGGGGCGGCCCGGCGTGCTCATGCGTGTGCTCCTTCAAGTTCGCCCTGGGTGGTGCCCATGTAGGCCTCCATCACGGCCGGGTTGTTCGAGACGGCATCATAGTCGCCTTCGGCGAGGACCGCGCCGCGCGCCAGCACGGTGATGCGATCGGCGATGGATGAGACGACCTTCATGTTGTGTTCGACCATCAGGATGGTGCGCCCGGCGCTGACCTGCTTGATGAGGCGGGTGACCCGGTCGACGTCTTCATGGCCCATGCCCTGGGTGGGTTCATCGAGCAGCATCAGGCTGGGTTCCATGGCCAGGGTGGTGGCGATTTCCAGGGCGCGCTTGCGGCCGTAGGGCAGATTCACGGTCATGTCGGCGGCGAAATCGGCCAGGTCGACCTCGGTGAGCAATTCCATGGCCCGCTCGTTCAGGTGATGCAGGCTGGTCTCGCTGCGCCAGAAGTGAAAAGAGGTGCCGGTGGCGCGCTGCAAGGCGATACGCACGTTGTCGAGTACCGTCAGCTGAGGAAAGACGGCCGAGATCTGGAAGGAGCGGATGATGCCCCTGCGCGCGATTTCCGCCGGCTTGTCACGGGTGATTTCCTGACCGTCGAAAAAAATTTGGCCCTGGCTGGGCACGAGAAATTTGGTGAGCAGATTGAAGCAGGTGGTCTTGCCTGCGCCGTTGGGGCCGATCAGCGCGTGGATATGGCCGCGCTGGATTTTCAGATCCACGGAGTCCACGGCGGTAAAGCCGAGAAAGGTTTTGGAGAGTCGACGGGTTTCGAGGATGATATCGGTGGGTTCTGTGCCCATGGTGCCTTGTATCCAATGTCGCGATGCGGCGGTCGATAGCGGAATGCCTCTAAGTATGGGGCGGTCTCATGCCTGGATCCATAGGGGTTTTACAGAGTTGCTCTTGCGTCTGCCGCATATTGCGGTGCAATAGCCGGTGCCGGGGCAGGGGACAGGGCCGTCGGACTCTGATGCGGGGCCTCAATCAAGGCGGGTCTTGTCCGGGAAGTCGCACAGATCGGCGATCGGACATTGCGGGCATTTCGGCTTGCGCGCCACGCAGACGTAGCGACCGTGCAGGATCAGCCAGTGATGCGCGTCCAGCAGATAGTCTTTGGGCACCCGGCGCAGCAGGGCCTGTTCGACGGCCAGCACGGTTTTTCCCGGCGCGATGCCGGTCCGGTTCGAGACGCGGAAGATGTGCGTGTCCACGGCCATCGTGGGTTGGCGAAAGGCAGTGTTCAGCACGACATTGGCGGTCTTTCGACCGACGCCGGGCAAGGCTTCCAGGGACTCTCTGTGAGCGGGGACCTGCCCATCGTGCCGCTCCAGCAGCAGTTCACAGGTGCGGATGACGTTGCGCGCCTTGGTCTTGTACAGGCCGATGGTACGGATCGCGCCGGCCAGTCCGGCCTCGCCCAGGGCCAGCAGACCCTCGGGCGTGCCGTGTTCGGGAAAGAAGCGGCGGGTGGCCAGATTGACGGAGCGGTCTGTCGCCTGGGCCGACAGCATGACGGCCACCAGCAGCTGGAAGGTGCTGCCGTATTCCAGTTCTGTCCTGGGGTGGGGGTTGGCTTCGCGCCAGCGGCGGAAGCAGGTCTCGATGGCGGCGCGTTTCATGAGCGGCGGGCGCGCGCCCGGGCCAGGGCCTGGGCGATGCGATCCTCTTTGTCGTGCGGTTCGGTGGCCGCCAGGACGGGTTTGTTGGCCAGGGTGCGTGCGGCCGGACCGGCGGCTTCGTCGTGGCGCGCCTGCAGCCGCTGATTGCGTGCCTGGTAACGTGTCCGGGCGTCATGGGCGTTTTCCGGCGTCCATTCCCGACCGGCCGGCACCATGGCGATGCAATCGACCGGACAGGGCGCCACGCAGCGCTCGCAGCCGGTGCAGTCAGCCTCGATCACGGTATGCATGCACTGATTGGCCCCGAGGATGGCGTCCACGGGGCAGGCCTGGATGCAGAGTGTGCAGCCGATGCAGTGGGCCTCGTCGATGAGCGCCACCCGGAATGGCTGGTGGGTGCCACAGGCGGGATCCAGGGGGTGCGCCGGCCGGCCCAGCGCCTGCGACAGTGCTTCGATGGTGCGCGGACCGCCGGGCGGACAGCGGTTGGTGTCGGCCTGGCCCTCGGCCATGGCCTGGGCGTAGGGGCGGCAGCCGTCATAGCCGCATTGTGTGCACTGGGTCTGCGGCAGCAGGGTGTCGAGAAGGTCGGTCAGTGTGGGCACGGCGAACAACGCGCGCAGGGGACAGCCCATGCCATCCCCGGATGCGGGCAGTGATGCGCCCTCAGGCGTGGGCGCGGATGAATGCCGAGATTTTAGGACAGATCTGCTGGCGCCAGCGGCGGCCGGAGAAAATGCCGTAGTGGCCGCAGTTGGCCGCAGTGTACTGTTGCCGCATGGCGGCGGGGAGGCTGGCGCACAGGCCATGGGCTGCATGTGTCTGGCCCAGGCCGGAGATGTCGTCCAGCTCGCCTTCGACCGTCATGAGGGCGGTCTTGCGGATGGCGGCGGGGTCGACCCGCTCGCCGTCGATCGTCCAGGTGCCACAGGGCAGGCGGAATTCCTGGAAGACGGTGCGGATGGTGTCCAGATAGAAGCGGGCCGGCATGTCCAGCACGGCGTTGTATTCGTCGTAGAAGCGACGGTGGGCCTCGGCGTCACTGTCGTCGCCTCGCAGCAGATGCAGGTAGAAATCGTAGTGGGATTTCAGGTGGCGGTCCGGATTCATGGCGACGAAGCCGGCATGTTGCAGGAATCCGGGATAGACCAGCCGGCCTGCCCCCGGATAGCGGGCAGGCACCCGATGGATCAGGGTGTCCTCGAACCATTGGTAGGGCTTGGTCGTGGCCAGGCGGTTGACCTGCGTGGGCGATTTGCGCGTGTCGATGGGGCCGCCCATCATGATCATGCTGCGCGGCTGGCAGGGATCGTCGGCGGCGGCCAGCAGGGAGATCGCGGCCATGACCGGGACCGTGGGCTGACAGACCGAGATCACATGCGTGTCCGGGCCCAGGTGGCGCAGGAACGTCTGGACGTAGTGAACGTAGTCGTCCAGGCCGAAGGTGCCCTCGGCTGCCGGTACCATGCGGGCATCGATCCAGTCGGTGACGTAGACGTCGTGATCGGGCAGCAGGGTGCGGACGGTGTCGCGCAGCAGGGTGGCATGGTGACCGGACAGGGGCGCCACCAGCAGCACGCGCGGATCCTGGCGGCGCGTATCGCGCTGGAAATGCACCAGCTGGCAGAAGGGCTGGGCCAGGGCGATTTCCTGGGTCACGGCGATTTCGCGTCCGCCGATCTGGGTGGAGGGCAGATCCCAGGCGGGTTTCTCGTAGTCTTTGCCTACGCGGTGCGCCAGTTCGTACGCGGCGGCGAATTGCCGTGACAGCGGCGTATAGGCCAGCGGGCTGTAGGGATTGGAAAACAGGTGTGAACCGGTTTCAGTGAAAGCCGTGAAAGGTGCCAGGAGTGAGCGTTGCAGCTCGTGCAGGTCATAGAGCATGGGTATGCGTTCTCGTGAGTCTGTTCCGGCGCGTGCGCTGGGAGGCCGGTCGTGCCGGTTTAAAGCAAAGGTAATGGGAAAAGTGACAGAACGCTACCGGTATTTCCCGTATCGGTGTCATCCATTGTCAAAATGTGGGTTTTTACCGACGCTGGGGTGGTTCCCGATTGCCGTCCGGCTCAGGGCCGTTCCAGGTATTTGAGTTTGCCGGCAATGCCATTCCATTCGTCGGCGCCGTCCAGCGGGCTGACGGAGCGGTTGATTGGTCCGAACGAGGGGGAAAGCTCGGCGTTCAGGGGGATGTAGTCGACCTGATCCTGGGGGACGTCTTCTTCGGCGAAGATGGCGTTGGCAGGGCATTCGGGCACACAGACGGCGCAGTCGATGCATTCTTCGGGGTCGATGACCAGGAAATTCGGCCCCTCGCGGAAACAGTCCACAGGACAGACATCGACACAGTCGGTGTACTTGCACTTGATACAGTTTTCGGTGACGACGTGGGTCATGATGGCGCTCCGGGCTTGCAGACAGGGCCTTGAAACAGGCCAGACGGGATTTTACCGAATTTGTCAGGGTGAACCCGAAGAGTCCGTGCAACAGGTAGGGCTGGCCCGTTCAAAGCAGCAGGGCGGCCAGGGTGCCGCCCAGCTCGGAGCCGCGTGCCAGCCAGTCCTCGGGCACGGTCTTGGGGGCCAGGATGGCCTCTGGTGTCTGGGCCCGCATTGGGATGATCAAGGTCGGAGCGATGGCCTTGAGGCGCCAGCCGGTGCAGATGCGCTCGAGCTGCCGGCGGGCGCCCTCGCCGTCGGATCCCGCCGTGATCAGCGCGCCATAGGGCCGGCCGTTGAGCCGGTCCAGCACATGGTAGTAGTTGCGATCCAGGCATTCTTTCATGGCGCCGCTCAGCGCCGCCAGGTTTTCCGGCGCGGCGAACAGGTAGCCGTCGGCCTCGAGGAGGTTCTCGGTCCGCACGGTGTCAGCGGGGCGGACCTGCAAGTCGAAGCGCGCGTCGGCGCCGAGCTCGCCGGCCACCGCCCGCGCGCCGGCAGCGGCTGCCTGGGCCATCTGCCGGGCGGCGCCTGTGCGGGAATGCCAGATGATCAGCAGTCGGGTCGTCATGAGGAGCACTTCTGCGGGAGCGGACTCACTCAAGTAGTATAGAGGTTCTGATCGAGACTTCGAACCATGGATTCGAAGGCTCCGTTTTTCCTTGGCATGGCATCATGAGTGTCCCCCCGCAGTCCGCTTCCGCAGATCCTTTTGGCCCCGGGTGGTTTCAGGCCGCCCGCAGTGGGCTGGATGACGCCGATGCGGCCATTCTGCGTCAGGCGGCCGACTGGGCGCGCGAGCCCTTGTGCGGCGCGCGGGCCAGCACGGGCGAGGCGCTGGACACGCATGCCGCTGCGGTCGTGCTGATCCTGAGGGATCTGGATTCGGATGCCGCGACCCGCGCGGCGGCCTTGCTGGCCGTGCAGCCGGTGCCGGTCGGAGAGATGTTGCGCACCGATCCGTTGCGCAAGGCCTTCGGGGCCGAGATCACTTCGCTGGTTCAAGGCGTGCGCGCGTTGCTGCGCCTGGGCGCCGTCGCGGGCCGGGCCGGTGATGTGTCGGGCGCCGACCAGAAAGAAATGCAGCGCAAGATGCTGCTGGCCATGGCGGCGGATTTGCGGATCGTGCTGATGCGGCTGGCCTCCCGATTGCAGTCGCTGCGCTGGCATGCGGCCAGCCGCACGCCTTGTCCGCCGGAATTCGCCCGCGAGACCATGGCTCTGTATACGCCACTGGCCAACCGGCTGGGGATCTGGCAGCTGAAATGGGAAATGGAGGACCTGGCCTTTCGTTTCCTGCATCCCGATACGTACAAGACCATCGCCCGCCAGCTCGAGGAAAAGCGCGCCGAGCGCGAGACCTTCATCGAGGAGGTCATGGCGCGTCTGCGCGCGGCGCTGGCCGAGGCCGGCATCCGGGCCGATCTCAGCGGCAGGCCCAAGCACATCTACAGCATCTGGAACAAGATGCGCATCAAACACCTGGAATTTCGCCAGTTGTTCGACCTGCGCGCCTTGCGGGTGATCGTCGATGACGAGCGGGCCTGCTATGCCGCGCTGGCCCTGGTGCATGCGCTGTGGACGCCGGTGCCCGAGGAATTCGACGATTACATCACCCGGCCCAAGCCCAATGGCTACCGCTCTCTGCACACGGTGGTGGCCGACGCCGAAGGCCGGGCCTTCGAGGTCCAGATCCGCACCCGCGACATGCATCATTTCGCCGAATACGGCATGGCGGCTCACTGGCGCTACAAAGAAGCCGGCGCCCGGGGCGGTCAGGTGGCGGCTGCCGGAGAATACGATCAGAAGATCGCCTGGATGCGCCAGTTGCTGTCCTGGAAGGACGAGGGCGGCGCGGCTCCCGCGCCCGGCGCCACACCGCCCGATGCGCGGATCTATGTGATGACGCCCCAGGCGCGTGTGCTGGAACTCCCCGCTGGCGCCACGCCCGTGGATTTCGCCTATCTGCTGCACACGGATCTGGGCCATCGTTGCCGGGGCGCGCGGGTCGATGGGCAGATCGTGTCCCTGTCCTCGCCGCTGCGCACAGGCCAGACCGTGGAAATCACGGCGGCCAAGTCCGGCGGCCCCTCGCGCGATTGGCTCAATCCTCAGCTGGGCTATCTGGCCAGCCCGCGCGCGCGCGCCAAGGTCCGGGCCTGGTTCAACGCCATCGAATTGCAGCAACGCATCGCCCAGGGCCAGACGCTGGTTGAAAAGGAACTTCAGCGTCTGGGCCGCACCGCTGTCAATCAGGAACATCTCGCCCAGCAGCTGGGTTTTGCCCGCGCCGACGATCTGTACGTCGCGGCGGCCAAGGAAGAATTCAGCCTGCGGCAGATCGACCATGTGCTGCGGGAACCCGAGCCGGTCCGCGAGCCTTCCGACGAGGCCCGTGTCTATGCCAGTGATGCGGGCAGTGTGGCCCGCACGGGCAAGAGCGGCGTCCTGGTGGTGGGGGTCGATTCGCTGATGACGCAACTGGCGCGCTGCTGCCGGCCCGCGCCGCCCGATGCCATTGAGGGCTTCGTCACACGCGGCCGGGGCGTGTCCATCCATCGTCACGACTGCTCGTCCTGGGCGGCGCTGGCGCAGCGTCATCCGGAACGCTGCATCGAGGTCGCCTGGGGGCAAACCGATCAGGCCATGTACCCCGTGGATCTGGGGATTCACGCCCAGGACCGGCCCAACCTGCTGCGCGACCTGTCCGAGGTCTTCGCGCGTTTGCGGCTGCGGGTCGTGCGCGTGACGACCCACAGCCGCCGTTCGCTGGCGCACATGGTGTTCACCGTCGAGGTGCGCGACGGCGAGCAGATCCGCCAGGCCCTGGCCGCTGTCAACGAACTGCCCGGTGTTCAGGCCGGGCGTCAATGAACGGTCCGCGGTCGGGCGGCACCCTGTCCGAGTGGCCGGTTCGTGTCCACCCGGGCCCTGCGAGGCTGCTAAAATGCCTGTTTGGTCTATGCGCCTATCGGGACATTCTCCGCTGGCGCCCTTGATGCGAGACTGAACTTGAAATCCTATCATCTGCCGGATGCCCGGGGGCATTTCGGGAAATTTGGCGGTTCGTTCGTCGCCGAAACCCTTGTGCATGCCCTGGATGCGTTGCGCGAGGCTTACTCGCACTATCGCGACGATCCGGAATTCCAGCGTGAATTCGCCTACGAGCTGGAACATTTCGTGGGCCGGCCCAGTCCGGTCTATCACGCCCGCCGCTGGTCCGGGCAACTGGGGGGCGCGCAGATTTGGTTCAAGCGCGAGGACCTGAATCACACGGGCGCCCACAAGGTCAACAACTGCATCGGCCAGGCGCTGCTCGCCAAGCGCATGGGCAAGCCGCGCGTGATCGCCGAGACCGGGGCGGGCCAGCACGGGGTGGCCACGGCCACCGTGGCGGCGCGCTACGGCATGGAATGCGTGGTCTACATGGGCAGCGAGGACGTCCGCCGTCAGGCCTCCAATGTCTATCGCATGAAACTGCTGGGCGCCCGGGTGGTGCCCGTCGAGTCGGGCTCGCGCACCCTGAAGGACGCACTCAACGAGGCCATGCGCGACTGGGTCACCAATGTCGAGGACACCTTCTACATCATCGGCACCGTCGCCGGTCCCGACCCCTATCCCCGGATGGTGCGGGATTTCCAGACCATCATCGGCCGTGAATGCCGTGAGCAGATGCCTCGCGACGCGGGCCGTCAACCGGACTACGTGATTGCTTCGGTGGGCGGCGGGTCCAATGCTATCGGCATCTTTCATCCCTATATCGAGGATGAATCCGTTCAACTGATCGGTGTCGAGGCCGCCGGCGAGGGTCTGGACACTGGCCGTCACGCCGCCTCGCTGAACCGCGGCGTGGTCGGGGTGCTGCATGGCAACCGCACCTATCTGCTGCAGGACGCGCACGGCCAGATCACCGAGACCCACTCCGTCTCGGCCGGCCTGGATTATCCCGGCGTCGGGCCGGAACATGCCTGGCTGCATGACAGCGGGCGCGCCCAGTATGTCGGCGTCACCGATCAGGAGGCCCTGGCGGCCTTTCACGATTGCTGCCGCATCGAGGGCATCATGCCGGCGCTGGAATCCTCGCATGCCATCGCTCAGGCCGTGAAACTCGCGCCGACCCTGTCGAGCGACCGGATCATCCTGGTGAACCTGTCCGGCCGGGGCGACAAGGACATGCACACCGTGGCCGAATGCGGCGGCATCACGCTCTGAGGCCCGGGAATGACCATGAATGCTTCGAATACACGTCTGGCGGCCCGGTTTTCATCCTTGCGGGGACGGGCGGCCCTGATCCCTTATGTGACGGCGGGCGACCCGCTGGTGACGTCCACCGTCGAGCTGATGCACGCCCTGGCGGCCGCCGGAGCCGACGTGATCGAACTGGGTGTGCCGTTTTCCGATCCCATGGCCGACGGTCCGGTGATCCAGCAGGCCGGCGAGCGCGCCATTGCCGCAGGCGTCAGTCTTGACGCGGTGCTGGGGATCGTGGCCGGGTTCCGCCGTCAGGATGCCGATACGCCGGTGGTCCTGATGGGCTACGCCAATCCCATCGAATGCATGGGCCAGGAGGCCTTTGTGCGGCGGGCGGCCGAGGCAGGCGTCGACGGCGTGCTGACCGTGGACTACACCCCGGAAGAATCCATCGAGTTCGCCGGTCTGCTGGGGCGGGCGGGGCTGGATCCCATCTATCTGCTGGCGCCGACTTCGGTCGAGTCCCGCATTCGCGACGTTGCCCGTCTGGCCCGGGGCTATGTGTATTACGTATCGCTCAAGGGTGTGACGGGCGCCGGCCACCTGGACACCGAGGATGTGGCGCGTCATCTGGCCGATATCCGCCGCCATGTCAGCATTCCGGTGGGCGTGGGTTTCGGCATCCGCGATGTCGACAGCGCCGCGCGCGTGGCGCAGCATGCCGATGCCGTGGTGATCGGCAGCAAACTCATACAGATCATCGAGGAAACATCCCTGCGCGACGGCCCTCGGGCCGCCATCGATACGGCAGCCCAATGGCTGGCCGAGGTGCGTCAGGCCATCGAATCCACCCAAAAAGGTCGACCATGAGCTGGTTTGAAAAAATCCTCCCCCCGCGTATCAATCGCAGCAGCGACTCCGCCTCCAAGCGTGTGCCCGAAGGCCTGTGGGTCAAGTGCCCGTCCTGTGAGTCCGTTCTGTACAAGGAAGACCTGCAGGCGACGCTGAATGTCTGCCCCAGGTGCAGCCATCACATGCGCATTGGCGCCCGGGACCGGATCGACGCCTTGCTGGATCCCGAAGGCCGTGTCGAAATCGGCGCCGAGACCCGCCCCATGGATCCGCTCAAATTCAAGGATTCCCGCAAATACCCGGAGCGGCTGGCCGAGGCCGTCAAGCAGACCGACGAGACCGAGGCGATGGTGGTCATGAGCGGCACGGTGCTGTCGGTGCCGACGGTGCTGGCCTGCTTCGAATTCGCCTTCATGGGGGGCTCGATGGGTTCGGTGGTGGGGGAGCGTTTCGCCCGTGGCGTGCGGGAATCCATCGACCGGCGGATGCCTTTTGTCTGCGTGTCGTCCTCGGGCGGCGCGCGCATGCAGGAATCCCTGTTCTCGCTGATGCAGATGGCCAAGACCACGGCGATGCTGCAACAGCTGTCCGAGGCCGGGCTGCCCTTCATCAGCGTGCTGACCGATCCGACCATGGGCGGGGTGTCGGCTTCCTTTGCTTTCATGGGCGACGTGGTGATGGCCGAACCCAATGCCCTGATCGGTTTTGCCGGTCCGCGCGTGATCGAGCAGACCGTGCGCGAAAAACTGCCGGAAGGCTTTCAGCGTGCCGAATTCCTGCTGGAAAAAGGTGCCATCGATTGTGTGGTCGATCGTCGCGAGATGCAGTCCGAACTGGCGCACCTGCTGGCCCTGTTCACCCGCCAGCCGATCGAGGTCGTGAAGGCCGCCTGAGACCGATCGCCTGGGCTTTCTCTGCGGTCGCGCCTTCTTTCGGGCGGCCTCCCATAAAAAAACCCGAAACCATCCTGGTTTCGGGTTTTTTTAGTGGTGCGTCAGTTCGAGGTTTCGACCTGTTGCAGCGGTTCGCTTTGCGTCTGCGCGACCGGCTTGCGCGCGCGTCCCAGAGGTTTGGGCGGTTCGGGCGGCACATAGGGTGTGCTGGACCGGGTTTCGATCATCTGCATGCCGGCAGCCTGCAGGGAATCGTCGAGCGAGGGCAGGGCGATCGGGCGGGATGCGTCTGGCGTCCGGGAGGCAACTGGCGCCTTCCGGCCCTCGTCCTGGATCACGACGGCGGCCTCTTTGGTCTCGATGATCTCGTCCGTTTCGAGGATCTCTTCCGTTTCGAGGGTCTCTTCCGTTTTGGCCTCGAATGCCGTGATGGCTTCGGTGGCCGGGGGGGTCCCGGTGGTCGCCCGGGGCTCGGCCGAGGGGCGGGGCTCAGGGGCCGGCACGGACTCGACCGATGAGGAGGGCTCGATCACCGGGGCTTCCGCGGCAGGCGTTTCTTCGGGCGCGACTTCAGCCTGAGCCGGCCCCGATGAGGTCGGCGTATCGGCGGGGCCGGCTTGCGCGGGCCGTTCGACCGGGGACGCATCGGTCATCGGTTCGGCGGTGGTTTCGGCCGCCAGTGCTTCGGGATCGAAACGCGGTGTTTCATGCGTTTCGATGGGCGAGGCATGGTCATCCTCGTCCGCCGAGGCGGTTTCTGTGGACGGCGCATCGGCGCCCTCGCCACTGCGGCGGCCGCGGCGGCCACGACGACGGCGACGCTTGCGTTCCGGATCCGGGCTGTCCAGGGTGCCGTCGGTCTCGGTGTCCACTGCGGGCCCGGCGACAGAGGTGTCATCGGTCTGCGGTTCGGCCATGGACAGATCTTGCGGCGCCTCAGTCAGGTGACTGGCATTCGCCTCGGTCCGCGCTTGGGACGCGGTCATTTCGTCCGCCTGCGCGGCGGCCGCTCCAGCGGTCTGGAGGGCGATGGCTTCGTCGGCCTGGACAGTGGATTCTTCCTGGCGGTTGCGGCTACGGCCACGGCGGTTGCGCCCGCGGCGCGGCTCGGTCGTGGCGCCCTGGGCTTCGGTGGCGCGGGTGGGATCCAGCTGGATCGGCGCCGAGGCGTCGGCTGGCCGCTCGCGACGCGAAGCGGTCCGGCCGTCCGATCGGGCGGCGCGCTCGGTGCGTTCCTGGCGCTCGCCCCGTTCACCCCGTTCGCTACGGTTGCGTTCGCTGCGGGGCGAGTCGGCGCGGCGCTCGCCCCGGCGGTTGCCGTTGCGGCCGTTCGCTCCACGCCGGCGGCCATCGCTGGATTCGCGAGAGGGAGCGGGTGTGGCCGGTTCGGCGGCGACGGGAGCGCTGCTCGCGGAACCCGTGAACCAGCCGAGCAGGCGTTTGATCAGGCCGCCTTGCGGTGCGGCCGCCGCTGCCGCGGGAGTCCCGGTGGCGCGGGGCGCGCGTTCCACATGGGCCGGCGCCGGCTGGGCGGGCTGGATCCCCTTGACCAGGGCCTCGGGCCGGGCCTTGTTGGCTTCCTGGTCCTTATTGGGCTGCCAGACGAGTTTGTCCTCGGGTTCCTGCACCAGCTCGAAGCTGGTCTTGTTCTCGTCCAGGCGCGGATCGTCGTGGCGCAGGCGCTCGATGTGGTGGTGCGGGGTTTCCAGGGATTTGTTCGGGATCAGGACCAGATTGACCTTCAGGCGGGACTCGATCTGGCCGATGTCGCGGCGCTTTTCGTTGAGCAGGAAGGTCGCCACATCGACCGGCACCTGCGCGTGCAGGGCGGCGGTGCCTTCCTTCATGGCTTCTTCCTGGAGCAGGCGCAGCACGTGCAGGGCGCTGGATTCCGCGTCGCGGATCACGCCGGTGCCGGTACAGCGCGGGCAGGTGACGTGCGAGCCTTCGTTCAGGGCCGGACGCAGGCGCTGGCGGGACAGCTCCATCAGGCCGAAGCGGGAGATCTTGCCCATCTGAACGCGGGCGCGGTCGAAATGCAGGGCGTCACGCAGGCGCTGTTCGACGGCGCGCTGGTTCTTGCTGTCCTCCATGTCGATGAAGTCGATCACGATCAGGCCGCCCAGGTCGCGCAGCCGCAGCTGGCGGGCAACCTCGTCGGCAGCCTCCTGGTTGGTGCGCAGAGCGGTTTCCTCGATGTCGGCCCCGCGCGTCGAGCGCGCGGAGTTGACGTCCACCGCCACCAGGGCCTCGGTGTGGTCGATCACCACTGCGCCGCCCGAAGGCAGCGTGACCGTGCGCGAGTAGGCGGTCTCGATCTGGTGTTCGATCTGGAAACGGGAGAACAGGGGCACGTCGTCACGATAGCGTTTGACGCGACCGACATTGTCGGGCATGACCACGCTCATGAACGCGGTCGCCTGATCGTGGATGTCGTCCGTGTCGATCAGGATTTCACCGATTTCCGGCGAGAAATAGTCGCGGATGGCGCGGATGACCAGGCTGGATTCCAGATAGATCAGGATCGGCGCCTTGTTTTCGCGGGCGGCCGCGTCGATGGCGGTCCAGAGTTGCAGCAGGTAGTTCAGGTCCCATTGCAGTTCCTCGACGCCGCGGCCGATGCCGGCCGTGCGGGCGATCATGCTCATGCCGGACGGGATTTCCAGCTGGTCCATGGTCTCGCGCAGTTCCTGGCGATCCTCGCCCTCGACGCGGCGCGATACGCCGCCGCCGCGCGGGTTGTTGGGCATCAGCACCAGATAGCGGCCGGCCAGGGAGATGAAGGTGGTCAGGGCTGCGCCCTTGTTGCCGCGTTCTTCCTTTTCGACCTGGATGATGAGTTCCTGGCCTTCGGACAGGGCGTCCTGGATGCGGGCGCTGCGCACGTCCACGCCTTCCTTGAAGTAGCTGCGGGCGACTTCCTTGAAGGGCAGGAAGCCGTGGCGGTCTTCCCCGTAATTGACGAAGCAGGCTTCGAGGCCCGGTTCGATGCGCGTGATGACGCCTTTGTAGATGTTGCCCTTGCGCTGTTCGCGCCCGGCGGTCTCGATATCCAGATCGATGAGTTTCTGGCCATCGACAATCGCGACGCGTAGTTCTTCTTGGTGCGTCGCGTTGAACAGCATGCGTTTCATGAGTGGGTTTCTCCGTAGTCAGGGTGCGCCGGATTCGGCGCACGGCCACGGGTCACTCGGTGTGCGATGCGGCAGTCTGCGAGGGGATCGGTGCGCTGACGAGGTCAGACCGCGCCGGTCTCCTGGGGAGAGGGCACGGTGCGCCGGGAGGCGCGGGGTTCTGTCAGCAGGGCGGTCAAGAACACGATGGGTGGTTGACGAAAAGATTGCTGGGAACTGCGGATGCCTGCCGGGGGCGGCATCCGGTGCGGAAGAGCGAGCAGAATCTGCGGCGTCGCACGCGGCCTGGCATCGATTCCGCCGCTCGCGGTAGCACGGAGGGGCGGGAACCGGGACTGAGCCGGCGACCAAGGACCTGGAGGCTGGAAGTCAGGCAGTACAATGGGGTCCCTGCTGCCCGACGGAGATGCATCCATTGCGTCTCTACATCAGGCGATTTCCAGCCTCTATGGGCTACTGCGATTATATGCCGCTTTTCCCTATGCGCAAAATAGTTGATTCTCCGGTTCCGCCGCCCGCTGTCCGTCAGGTGGTCGTGGGGGTCGAACACGAGGGACAGCGGCTGGACAATTTCCTGCTGAGGCTTTGCAAGGGCGTGCCCAAAAGCCACGTCTACAAGGCCATCCGTGATGGTCAGGTCCGGGTCAACAAGGGCCGCTGCCGGGCGGAAACCCGTCTGGCCTCCGGCGATACCGTACGTGTTCCGCCGCTGCGACTGCCCGCGCCCGGCGCGGCGCGGCCGGTGCCGCCGGCCGCCTTCCCCGTGCTGTACGAGGACGCCCATCTGCTGGTGATCGACAAGCCCGCCGGGGTGGCCGTGCATGGCGGCAGCGGCGTGTCCTTCGGGGTGATCGAACAATTGCGCGCCGCGCGGCCTGGCGAGCGCCTGCTGGAACTGGCGCATCGGCTGGATCGGGAGACGTCCGGCGTGCTGATGGTGGCGCGCAGCCGCAAGGCCCTGGTGGCCCTGCACGACATGATGCGCGAGAGCCAGGGCCGCAAGCATTATTTTGCGCTGGTCGTGGGCGACTGGGTCAACGACCGCCAGCATGTTCGCCTGCCGTTGCTCAAATACCTGACGCCGGACGGCGAGCGCCGGGTGCGTGTCGATGCGCTGGGCAAGCCCGCGCACACCATCATCACGCTGCAGCGCCGCTATGCCGGACACTATTCCCTGGTCGGGGCGGAGCTGCGCACGGGGCGGACCCATCAGATCCGGGTGCATCTGGCCGCCCAGGGGCATCCGATCGCCGGGGACGAGAAATACGGTCCGGACGCCATCCGGGCGGCGCTGGCCGCCCAGGGCTTCCGGCGCATGTTTCTGCATGCGCAGCGGCTCGAAATCCCGCATCCGGTCTCGGGCGAGCCCCTGGTTTTCGAGTCTGCGCTGCCCCCGGCCTGCAAGACACTGCTGGACCGCCTGGAACGGGCGCGCCCATGATGTCCGCCGGGCAGCCGGATGAACCCGGATCGCCGGGAGCACAGAATTCATTGAACGCGCCGACACGGCGGGACGAACAGACGTCGCCGAAAAAGCGGTACGCCGCCGTGATTTTCGATTGGGACGGCACATTGCTGGATTCCACGCATCACATCGTCGGGGCGTTGCTGGGCGCTAGCCGGGATCTGGGCCTGCGTGTACCGACCCGTGAAGAGGCGGGCTGGGTCATCGGGCTGTCGTTGCAGGCGGCGCTGTACCGGCTGGTCCCGGACCTGGACGAGGATCGCGTGGATGCGTTCATTGACCGCTACCGGACGCATTTCATGGCGCTGCAACATGAAATGCACCTGTTCGAGGGGCAGGCGCAGCTGTTGCACGACCTGCATGCCGGCGGAGTGGTGCTGGGCGTGGCCACGGGCAAAAGCCGGCGAGGGCTGAACGATTCGATCGAGCGGCTGGGCCTGCGCGACCTGTTTCGCGCCACGCGCACGGCGGACGAGGCACGCGGCAAGCCGGATCCCGACATGCTGCTGCAATTGCTGGCCGAGCTGGATCTGGGACCCGGGTCGGTGCTGATGGTGGGCGACACGACCCATGACGTCCTGATGGCGCATGCGGCAGGAGTGGACAGCCTGGCCGTGTCCTACGGCGCGCATGCGCCGTCCCTGTTGGAATCCGCGCAGCCGACGGCGCTGGTGGCGACGGTGCCGGATATGCAGGCATGGATCCGGGCGCGGACGATCTGAGCGTTCCGGGAGGGCGGTCACATTTCTTTTAACCAGGGATCACGATTCTTTTAACTTTTCCGCGCCGCACTCTTTATATACTTCAACTATGCGTTCGGACGGACGATTCCCCGGGAGCGCGGTTTTCTTCCGATGGCGATTCAAGCACCGAATTCTTATCAGCCTTTCTGCAGACGGATCACCATGCGCGCACCCTGGGATATCGGTATCCAACCCTCCGAAATCACGCCCGAGTCCGTCTGGCAGGCGCGACGTTGCTGGTTGCAGCAGGCGGCATGGGGGACGCTGGCGCTGAGTACGGCGGGTCTGGCCCGGGCTGAAAATGCGCCTGAATGGCCTCCTCTGCCAGCCCCGCGCGGCCCCCGCTGGTCGGTCGACGAACCGCTCAATACCTGGCAGGAAATCACCACCTACAATAATTTTTACGAGTTCGGTACCGGCAAGAGCGACCCGGCTGAATATGCAGGGCGGATGCGGCTGACACCCTGGACCGTGCGGATCGACGGCGCCGTGCGCAAGCCCCTGACGCTGGATGTGGACGCGCTGCGCCGCCTGGCGCCCTTGGAGGAACGTGTCTACCGGCTGCGCTGTGTCGAGGCCTGGTCAATGGTGGTGCCCTGGACCGGGTATTCGCTGTCCAGTCTGCTGCGCCAGGTCGAACCGACCGAGGAGGCCCGCTATGTCGTGTTCACCACGGCCGTGCAGCTCGACATCATGCCTGGCGTGGCCGATCGCATCCTGGACTGGCCCTATGTCGAGGGCCTGCGCATGGACGAGGCCATGCATCCGCTGACGCTGCTGACCTTCGGAGTCTATGGTCGCACCCTGCCGCCGCAGAATGGCGCGCCTCTGCGCGTGGTCATCCCCTGGAAATACGGTTTCAAGTCAGCCAAGTCCCTGGTCGGCATCCGGCTGCAGTCGGAGCCGCCGGTGACCAGCTGGATGCGCGCCGCTCCCTCGGAATACGGGTTCTACGCCAATGTGAACCCCGCCGTGCCGCATCCCCGCTGGAGCCAGGAAACCGAGCGGCGCATCGGGGCGGGCTTTTTCTCGTCTCGTCTGCCGACCCATCCTTTCAATGGCTATGCCGAGGCCGTGGCCGGGTTGTACAAGGGCATGGATCTGGCGCGCAATTTCTGATGAAGGCTCGCAAAGACAGCGGGCGCGTCATGGCGTCGGGAGGCGAGTGGTTGCTGGGCGCTTGCGTGCATGCCTTTGGCCTGTTCCCTTTCCTGCGCTGGATCGTCCTGGGCGCGATCGGGACGTTGAGCGCCAATCCGCAGGAATTCCTCATCCGTTCTTCCGGTCTCTGGGCGCTGGTGCTGCTGTGGGTCACGCTGGCGGTGACCCCGGCGCGCTGGCTGGGCTGGGGCCGCCTGTTGCGTCATCGGCGCAAGCTGGGTCTGTACGCCTTTTTTTATACCGTGCTGCATGTGCTGGCCTGGGCGGTCTGGGACCGGGGCGCCGTGCTCGCCTCAATGTGGACGGATCTCTGGCGACGCGATTTCATCGGGATCGGCGCGCTGGCCGTGCTGTGTCTGGCGCCGCTTGCCATCACTTCCACCCAGGGCTGGATGCGGCGTCTGGGTCGTGACTGGAAGCGCCTGCACCGGCTGGTCTATCCGGCGGCCATTCTGTCGGCGCTGCATTTCGACTGGATGCGGGCGGGCAAGAACGATTTTCAGGAGCCGCGCCTGTATGCCCTGGTCCTGGCCTTGCTGCTGGCGATACGCCTGCCGGGGTGGTGGCGGAACTGGCGCCGATCCTAGGCCGGGCGTGACGAGCCAGGTCTGCGCCTGAGGGGGCTGAGCCATGCATGAGGCGCCGGGTCTGCGCATGCGGCGCCTGAATCGTGCATGGGGGCGGGGAGATCAGCTGGCCAGGTAGAGGAACAGCGTGGGTTTGCGGTCGAAATCCGGAGGGCCGGCCTTGCGCCATTGGGCGATGGTGCGTGTGGCAATGGTCTCGTCGTCGCAGGTCAATGCGCTGGCGATGCACAGCCGGGTCGTGTCGCGCAGGGTGCGCAGCAGGGCCTCGAACAATGCCACGTTGCGGTATGGGGTTTCGATCAGGATCTGGGTCTGCTGCTGCTTGTGCGAGAGGGATTCCCAGGCGCGCAGCTGGGCGTCGCGTTCGTGTGCCTTGACCGGCGCGTAGCCATGGAAGGCAAAGCGCTGGCCTTGCAGGCCGCTGGCCATCAGGCCCAGCATGATGGACGAGGGGCCCGTCCAGGGGATGACCCGGAGATGGGCCGCGTGCGCCTGCGCCACGACCAGGGCGCCGGGGTCCGCGACGGCCGGGCAGCCAGCCTCGGAGACCAGACCGATATCCTGGCCGGAGGGCACGGCTGCCAGCCAGGCGCGGATTTCGCCTGCCTGCGTGTCCGCTTTCAGGGTGTGGATGGTGATCTCCTGGAGCGGCACGGCGGTTTCGATCAGTTTCAGGAAAGCGCGTGCCGATTTTGCGTTCTCGGCGATGAAATAACGCAGCGTGGCCGTCAGTTCGCTGGCGGCCAGGGGCAGCCAGCGGGCCGGATCCGATTGGCCCAGGCCGACAGGGATCAGATGCAGGGTGGTCATGGTTCGATCTCGGGGTGGGTGGCCAGCGGCTCCAGGCCGAAGATCCGCAGCATGCGGCACAGGGCGATCAGGGGCAAGCCGATCAGCGCGCTGGGGTCATCGCTGCGCATCCGTTCCATCAGGGCGATGCCCAGCTGTTCAGCCTTGGCGCTGCCCGCGGTGTCGAACGGCTGCTCGACCCGCAGGTAGTGTTCGATCCGGGCATCGTCCAGGACCAGGAATCGGCATTCCGTCGATACCTGCTCCAGCAGATGCCGATGCCCGTCGGTCACGCACAGGGCCGTGTGGAACAGGACATCGTGGCCGCCGAATTGGCGCAACTGCGCATGGGCGGCCTCGAAGGTCCCCGGCTTGCCGACGGGTCGGCCCTGGAACACGGCGACCTGATCGGAGCCGATCACCAGAGCGCCTGGATGGCGCGCGGCGATCACGGCGGCTTTTTCCTGCGCCAGGCGCAGGGACAGGTCGAGCGGCGATTCGCCCGGGCGCGGACTTTCGTCGATGTCCGGAGATTGGACGGAAAAGGGCAGTTTCAGCCGTTGCAGCAGAGCACGGCGGTAGGGTGAGCTGGAGGCCAGTATGAGCGGCATGGGAGAAATCCTGGTGAGCGTCCGCCAGTGTACCGTGCGGGCTGTCCGTGTTCCGCTGTCCGCCCTTCGTCGAGGCTACCCGCAGTACTTCGTCGAGGCCACCCGCAGTATCCAGCCGGATCTGCCGATTGCGCACAGGCCGGCCCTGCCTTCGTTGCGCCATGCAAGGGAGTGCACATTGACCTTGAACCTTCAAATCAAGTATCATCCAAGGTTTTTCCGAGCAACAAATTTCATGGTCATCGATGCGATCGGGTTCGCGCGCGCTGGGCAGGCCCTGGATGGCGTGGCGCGGACGGATCACTTCGCGCGCCTGTGCGAGGCTCTGCCCGAGTCTCAGGACGGCGAAATCCGCTGGCGCGTGCAGGGTCGGGCGGATGCACCGACCGGGCGTGCCTGGCTGGATGTCGATGCCCAGGGGCCGGTGCGGGTCATCTGCCAGCGCTGCCTGGAACCCTTCAGCCTGCCGCTGCGAGTGTCCAGCACGTTGGGCCTGGTCGAAACCCAGGCGCAACTGGATGCGCTGGATGCGCTCGAAGCCGAAGGCCAAGGGCCCGAGATCGAACACCTCGTTGCCGAGCAGCGTTTCGATGTCGAGGGCCTGGTCGAGGACGAGTTGATCCTGGTGCTGCCCTATGCGCCCCGTCACGACGTCTGTCCGGGGGGCGGGGATGAACCGGAATCGCCCCGGCGGCCTTCGCCGTTCGCAGTGCTGGAACGGTTCGGAAAAGATTGAATTTTCATTCAACACACGGGCTCGCGCTTACCTTAAAATGAGCGGCCCCGATTACAGGAGTCATCATGGCTGTCCAGCAAAACAAAAAGAGTCCGTCCAAGCGCGGCATGCATCGTTCGCACGATTTCCTCACGGCGCCCGCCACGGCCATCGAGCCTGCCACGGGTGAATTGCACCTGCGTCACCACATCAGCCCGAACGGCACGTATCGTGGCCGCAAGGTCCTGAAGACAAAGAACGACGAATAAGTCATCCGCGCTTCGGTTTCTCCACGCGCCGATGTCCCATTCCAATCCGACCATCGCCATCGACTGTATGGGCGGTGACCATGGCCTGCCGGTCACCGTACCGGCGGCGATGGCGTTCGCCCAGGCGCATCCGGACACCCGGTGCCTGCTGGTTGGCGACGAGGCGATGATCCGTCAGGCCCTGCAGCAGAACGCGGCTTCCGCCGGTCAGTTCGAGATCCTGCATGCCTCCGAGGTCGTCACCATGCACGACTCGGTCGAGGTCGCACTGCGTCGCAAGAAAGACTCCTCGATGCGGGTGGCCGCCCAGGCCGTGAAGGACGGCCGCGCCGATGCCGCCGTGTCGGCTGGCAATACCGGCGCCTGGATGGCGATCTCGCGCTACGTGCTCAAGACCCTGGACGGCATCGACCGTCCGGCCATCGCCACGGCGCTGCCCAATCAGAAGGGCGGCGCCACCACGGTGCTGGACCTGGGCGCCAATGTGGACTGTACGGCCGAGCATCTGTTGCAGTTTGGCCTCATGGGCGCCGCGCTGGTGTCCGCTCTGGATCACCGCGTCCAGCCGTCCGTCGGCCTGTTGAACATCGGCGAAGAGGTCATCAAGGGCAACGAGGTCGTCAAGCAGGCGGCCGATCTGCTGCGCGACAGCGGCCTGAACTTCTATGGCAATGTCGAGGGCGACGATATCTTCAAGGGCACGGTGGACGTGGTCGTCTGTGACGGCTTTGTCGGCAACGTGGTCCTGAAATCCATCGAAGGTCTGGCGCGCATGATCAGCGCCATGATGCGCGAGGAATTCCGCCGCAACGCCCTCACCATGGCGGCTGGCCTGGTGGCCACGCCCGTCCTGCATCGTTTCCGCGATCGGGTGGACAATCGCCGCTACAATGGGGCGGCCTTGCTGGGCTTGCGCGGCATCGTGATCAAAAGCCATGGCTCCGCCGACGCCTACGCCTATGGCCAGGCATTGCAGCGGGCCCGTGAAGCCGTGCTCAACAGTCTCCTCGAGGGGACCATCCAGCGGCTTGACGCGCTGCGCAACCGGCCGTCGGCCTAGTCCTTCTTTTTTCCGGAATCGATATGCCTTACGCCAGGATCACAGGAACGGGCGGCTATCTGCCCCCCCGCGTTGTCAGCAACGATGATCTGGCCGCCGATCTGGCCACCCGCGGCATCGAAACCTCCGATGCGTGGATCACGGAACGTACCGGAATCCGCCAGCGTCATCTCGCCGATCCCGGCACCAAGACCAGCACGCTGGCGACGGCCGCCGCGCGTCTGGCGCTGGAGGACGCCGGCGTGACGGCCGAGCAGATCGATCTGATCATCGTGGCTACCTCCACGCCCGATTTCATCTTTCCCAGCACCGCCTGCCTGGTGCAGGCCAACCTGGGCGCAGGCGGCGGGGCCGCCTTTGACGTCCAGGCCGTCTGCAGCGGCTTCGTCTACGCGCTGGCGACTGCGGACGCCTTCGTGCGGGCCGGGCGCGCGCGCCATGCCCTGATCATCGGCGCCGAGGTCTTTTCGGGCATCCTCGACTGGAACGACCGCCGCACCTGCGTGCTGTTCGGCGACGGCGCCGGCGCCGTGGTCCTCAGTGCCTCTGATGAACCCGGCATTCTGGCCGCCCGGTTGAACGCCGACGGGCGCCAGCAGCACATCCTGTGCGCTGCCGGGAACGTCGCGGGCGGGCAGGTCACGGGCGACCCCTTTCTGCGCATGGACGGGCAGGCGGTATTCAAGCTGGCCGTCAAGTCCCTGGCGCGTTCCGCGCACGAGGTCTGCGACGAGGCGGGCATCGATGTGTCCAGGATCGACTGGATGGTGCCGCATCAGGCCAACATCCGGATTTTGAATTTCATCGGTCGCAAGCTCCATCTCCCTGATGACAAGCTCATCGTCACGCTCGATCGTCATGCCAATACCTCGGCAGCCAGCGTGCCGCTGGCGCTGGACGTCGCCTGTCGCGACGGCCGTATCCGCGAGGGACAGACGGTGCTGTTGCAGGGAGTGGGCGGTGGCTTCACCTGGGGCTCCGTCCTCGTGAAAATCTGAAGACAACATCATGAAGATTGCATTCGTATTTCCTGGTCAGGGCTCACAGACTGTCGGCATGATGGACGCCTGGGCGGATGACGCCGGTGTCCAGGCCACGCTGCGGGCCGGTGACGAGGCTCTGGGTGAACAGCTTTCGGGTCTGATCGCCCAGGGGCCCGCCGAAACCCTCAACCTGACGACCCACACCCAGCCCGCTATGTTGCTGTGCTCCGTGGCCATGTACCGTGCCTGGCAGCAGGCGGGCGGTGCAGCGCCAGTGCTGGTGGCGGGTCACAGCCTGGGCGAGTATTCCGCCCTGGTGGCGGCCGGTGCGCTGGATCTGGCCGATGCGGTACGCACCGTGCGCGTGCGGGCCGAGGCCATGCAATCGGCCGTGCCGGTGGGCGAGGGCGGCATGGCCGCCATCCTGGGGCTGGATGACGATACCGTGCGCCAGGTGTGCGCCCGCGTCGCCGAGGGCCGGGTCGTCGAGGCCGTCAACTACAATGCGCCGTCTCAGGTCGTGATCGCCGGACACACGGCGGCCGTCGAGCGGGCCTGCGAGCAGGCCCGGGCCGCCGGCGCAAAGCGCGCCGTCTCCCTGCCGGTGTCGGCGCCTTTCCATTCGAGCCTGCTGGAGCCGGCGGCTGCCGTGCTCGCGAAGACCCTGGCGGGCGTGACCCTGAATGCGCCGGCCATCCCCCTGATCAATAATGTCGATGTGGCCCGTCCCGTCGAGCCGGACGCCATCCGCGATGCGCTGGTGCGCCAGGCCTGGCATCCGGTTCGCTGGGTGGAAATCATCCAGGCCATGAAACAGGACGGCGTCACGCACATCGTCGAATGCGGGCCGGGCAAGGTGCTCTCGGGCCTGGTCAAGCGGATCGATCGCGAAATCAACACGTACAACATCACTGATCCGGCGTCCCTGCAACAGACGCTGGAAGCTCTCGGAGGCTGACATGACGGAACATGAACTGTCGGGCAAGATCGCGCTCGTGACCGGCGCATCGCGCGGCATCGGCCGTGCCATCGCGCTGGAGCTGGCGGCCCGGGGCGTCACGGTCGTGGGGACGGCGACGTCCGAGACCGGCGCCCAGGCCATCACCGAGGCGCTGGCGTCGCATGGCGGGCGCGGCGCGGTCCTCGAGGTCAATGATACGGCGTCCTGCGATGCCCTGCTGGCCGAGCTGGCCGGCCAGGGCGGGCCCCATATCCTGGTCAACAATGCCGGAATCACCCGCGACGGGCTCATCCTGCGCATGAAGGATGAGGACTGGGCGGCTGTGCTCAACACCAATCTGTCGGCGGTATTTCGCCTGTCGCGCGGCGTGGCCAAGACCATGATGAAGGCCCGTTGGGGCCGCATCATCAACATCACGTCCGTGGTGGGCTACGGCGGCAATGCGGGTCAGGCGAACTATGCGGCCGCCAAGGCCGGCGTCGCCGGTCTGTCGCGCGCGCTGGCCATCGAACTGGGCAGTCGGGGTATCACGGTCAATTGCGTGGCGCCCGGTTTCATCGACACCGACATGACCCGTGCGCTGAGCGAGGCCCAGGCTGCCGCCATTCTGGGGCAGATTCCCCTGGGCCGGCTGGGATCGGCCGCGGAAATCGCCCATGCGGTTGCCTATCTGGCCGATCCCCGCGCGGGTTACGTAACAGGGACGACGCTGCACGTCAATGGTGGTATGTACATGTAGGCATCGGGAACGGAGCTGGCCTGTCTAAGGTAAAATCCGTTCAATCTCAGCAGGCAGTCCCGGGCGTGGCGGTGCTTTCGCCACGGAAGCCGTCCGACGACCGGAACTGTTTTTTTGACTCAAACCCGCAGCCCCGTTAGTGACATTTGGCTATAATTCGCGGGATTTTTCCTTACTGGAGATATGCATGGAAAGCATCGAACAGCGCGTCAAGAAGATCGTCGCTGAGCAACTCGGCGTCAACGAGGCCGAGATCAAGAACGAATCTTCCTTCCTTGACGACCTCGGTGCCGATTCGCTCGATATGGTCGAGCTCGTGATGGCCCTCGAGGACGAATTCGAAACCGAAATCCCCGACGAGGAAGCCGAGAAGATCACGACGGTCCAGCAAGCGGTCGACTACATCACCTCACACAGCAAGCAGTAATCATCACCTCCCTGTTGCGGCTTGCCGCGCCAGGGTTCGACGGCCTGTCGCACCGAGCCGGACAGGCTGCCGGGGCGGTTCGCGGCGGGCGCCATTGGCGGGCTGAAACAGCCCGCCGCCTCTGGCCCGTTGCGGACCGCCTTTTTCATCCGGGGCATGCTCCGGGATGACAGGCCCCTTTTTCCGGGTGACGAGCAAGCGCAGTCCGCGCCGTGCGCCGATTCTTTTTTGGTTTTAGTTATTCCAGTTTCAGTCTCAGGAGCCGTGTCAGTGAAACGACGTGTCGTGATAACCGGATTGGGCATCGTATCGCCCGTGGGCAACGATATCAAAACCGCCTGGGACAATCTCATCAATGGGCGGCCGGGGATCGGCCGCGTGACGCGATTCGATGCTTCGGCGCTCAACAGCCAGATCGCGGGCGAGGTCAAGGGCTTCGATGTGACCGACTACATCGGCGCCAAGGAAGCCAAGCAGATGGACTCCTTCATCCATTATGGCGTGGCAGCCGGCATCCAGGCCTGGCGTGATTCCGGGCTGGACCTGGCCGCCGAGGACGCCGACCGGATCGGCACCATCGTCGGCTCGGGCATCGGCGGTCTGCAGCGCATCGAGGAGACCCAGAACGAATACCTGCAGCGTGGCGCCCGGCGCATTTCGCCTTTCTTCGTGCCGGCCTCGCTGATCAATCTGATCTCGGGCCAGCTGTCCATCATGCTGGGGCTCAAAGGCCCCAGCTACGCGGTGGTCTCGGCCTGCACGACCGGCCTGCACTGCATCGGCGATGCGGCGCGTCTGATCGAATACGGCGATGCCGACATCATGGTGGCCGGCGGCGCCGAAAGCTCCGTGTCGCCGCTGGGCATGGGCGGGTTTGCCGCCATGCGCGCCTTATCGACCCGCAATGACGACCCCGAGACGGCCTCGCGTCCCTGGGATATCGACCGGGACGGCTTTGTCCTGGGCGAAGGCGCCGGCGTGCTGGTCCTGGAGGAATACGAGCATGCCCGTCGTCGGGGCGCCCGCATCTACGGCGAGTTCCTGGGGTTCGGCATGAGTTCCGATGCGCACCACATCACCAGCCCGGATCAGGACGGCCCGCGCCGGGGGATTCTGCATGCGCTGCGCAACAGCGGCGTGAATGCCGATCAGGTCAGCTATGTCAACGCCCATGGCACATCCACGCCCCTGGGGGACAAGAACGAGACCGCGGCGCTCAAACTCGCCTTTGGCGACCATGCATACAAGCTGGTGGTGAATTCCACCAAGTCCATGACGGGCCATCTGCTGGGCGCGGCAGGCGGCATCGAGGCGATTTTTACGACGCTGGCGGTGCATCATCAGATCTCGCCGCCGACCATCAATCTGCTCAACCAGGATCCCGAATGCGACCTGGATTATTGTGCCAATCAGGCCCGCGACCTGAAAATCGACGTGGCGCTGTCCAATTCCTTCGGGTTCGGCGGCACCAATGGTTCGATGCTGGTGGGACGTCTCTGACCCCGCGACCAGGCATGAGGCCCATCCCGCCGGGCGCCCGGGGGGCGGCATGAGCACGCCGGGCCGCCCCGAGGGGGCCGCATGACCGAGCGCGAGGTCGATCTCGCGCTGGTCGAACGCGTCAGGCGCGGTGAGCGCCACGCATTCGACCTGCTGGTGATCAAATATCAGCGCAAGATCATGCGGCTGCTGTCGCGCATGATCCATGATCCGGCCGAAATCGAGGATGTCGCCCAGGAAGCCTTCATCAAGGCCTATCGGGCGTTGCCCCAGTTCCGGGGCGAAAGCGCCTTCTACACCTGGCTCTATCGCATTGCCCTGAACACCGCCCGCAACTGGCAGGCGGCCAGTTTCCGCCGGCCCGCCACCGTGACGCCCCTGGAAAACGAGGACGGTGAAACTTTTGATCAAATCGATGGCCTAACCGACCACAGCACCCCGGAATCGCTCATGGCCAGCCGGCAGGTTGCCCAGGCTGTGAATGAGGCCATCAATGAACTGCCGGACGACCTGCGCCACGCCATCGTATTGCGGGAAATCGAAGGGATGAGTTATGAAGAGATCGCCAGTACCATGCAGTGTCCTATCGGGACCGTCCGATCTCGCATCTACCGTGCCCGCGAGGCCATCGCCGCGCGCCTGCGGCCCGTCATGGACCGCGATTCGGAACATCGCTGGTAAGGAGTCGTCATGAATGCCAAACCCGATTCAGCCGCGACAGAACATGCCTGGGAGGCCTCGGTGTCTTCCTGGGTGGATGGCGAGGCCGATATCCGCGCCGAAGAGCTCGACACCCCCTATGGGCGTCAGATCTGGGATACCTATCACCTGATCGGTGACGTCATGCGCAGCCCGGACCTGGCGATCCGTCCCTCCGACCGGTTCTATGTGCGCGTGTCGGCCGCGATCGAGGCCGAGCCCGCGATCGTCGCGCCCTCGCCGCTGGTCCGACGTCATCTGGTGCGCAACGGCCTGTCGGGGCTGGCGGTAGCCGCCGCCGTGGTGTCCGTGGTCTGGATGGCCCGTCCCTATCTGTTCGCGCCCGCAGCGGCACCGACCGCCGCGCCGGTCATGGCGCAGGCGGACGATCCCGCGCCTGCCGATCCCGAGCTGGCCGACTACATGGCGGCGCATCAGTCGATGGCTGGCGCCGGCGCCGTGCGCCAGGTCTCCTACGATGGGATGGGGACGCCTTGATGCCTGTCTGGGAACGGACCGGGCGGCGGGCGGCGGGACTGTGCCTGGGCCTGATGCTTTCGTACACCGCCGCCTGCGCGGCCGAAACCGATCCGCTGGCCTTCCTGCGTCAGGTCCAGGCGGCCGCGCGCACGCTGGATTACGCCGGTATCACGGTGTATCAGCAGGGCCGCATGCTGCAAGCCACGAATCTGGTGCACCGGGTCGATGGCACGGGCGAAAGAGAACGCCAGGAAGTCCTCGACGGCGCGCCTCAGGAATGCCTGCGTGAGAACGGCATGGAGCAGTGCCTGTTGCCGGAACATCGGCTCATCGTCATGCGGCCCGCGCACAGCGATCATTTTCCGGCGTTGCTGCTCGGCGAGGACGCATCCATTGTCCGGAACTACGACTGGAAGTCCCTGGACCGTACCTATCGTGTCGCCGGGCGCGAGTGCGCCGTGTCCGAATTGCGCGCGCGTGACGCCCTGCGCTACAGCTACCGGATCTGCACCGACCTGAAGAATCACCTGCTGCTCAAGGCTCAGACGCTGGATGCCGATGGACGTCTGGTGGATCAGGTGGCCTTCAGCCGCGTCTCGTTCGGCGCGGACATTCCGCCCGGAGCGCTGGCCTCGCGCTGGGATACGCGCGACTGGAAATTGCGGACCGAATCCAACCAGCCGGTCGATCTGACGGCGCAGGGCTGGCGCTTCACGCCACCCGCCGGGTTCAGCCCGATTGCCGAGGTGACGCGCCAGATGGGGCCCGGCCGCACCGTGCAACACCTGGTGCTGTCCGACGGATTGGCGGCAATTTCGGTGTTCATTGAAACCTTTGACCCGAAACGCGATCAAAACATCAGACAGGGCGGCCTGCGCCAGGGCGCGATCAGCATTTACCGCGTCCGGCTGGCTTCTTACTGGCTGACCGCAGTCGGCGAGGTTCCCGCACAGACCGTGCGGAATCTGGTCCAGACCGTGCAGTACCTGCCCCAGGCGGCCCACTGATCTTGATATCCTCGAAGGAGAACTCCATGGCTTTTCATCTGCCGTATTCCGCCGTGGCGCGCAAGGTGGCGAGCGCCGCCGCCAGTCTGGTGCTGGCGACCGGTCTGCCCCTCGGCGCCGCCCAGGCGCAGGCCCAGGCGGCCGCCGTCACCAGTGCGGCGTTGCCCGATTTCACCCAGGTGGTCGAGGCGACCGAGGCCTCGGTGGTCAATATCCGCACCACCGAAGCCGTGCCGGTGCGTCGTTCGCCCCTGGGCCCGGGCAATGGGGATCCTTCCGAATTGTTCCGCTGGTTCTTCGGCCCCGATTTCATGCCCCCCGGCTTCGGCCAGCAGGACCCGCGTTCCCGGCCCAGAAAGCAGCCCGCCCCCTCCCAGGAGGAACGGACGGTGCCGCGCGGCATCGGCTCGGGGTTCGTGATTTCCGACGATGGCTACATCCTGACGAACAATCATGTGGTGGATAACGCCAACGGGATCTTCGTCACCATGACCACCGGCAAGGAATACAAGGCCAAGGTCATCGGCACCGATGCGCGCACCGACATCGCCCTGATCAAGATCGAGGCGTCCGACCTCAAGCCGATCCCCATCGGGGACTCGGACAAGCTGCGCAAGGGCCAGTGGGTGCTGGCGATCGGCTCGCCCTTCGGGCTGGATTCGACCGTCACCGCCGGCATCGTCAGCGCCATCAATCGCGACACGGGCGACTATCTGCCGTTCATCCAGACGGACGTGGCCGTCAATCCCGGCAATTCCGGCGGTCCGCTGATCAATCTTCAAGGCCAGGTGGTGGGCATCAATTCCCAGATCATCTCGCGCAGCGGCGGATTCATGGGGATTTCCCTGGCGATTCCCATCGACGAGGTCATGCGCGTGGTCGCTCAGCTCAAGGCGCATGGCAAGGTCACGCGCGGCCGCATCGGCGTGCAGATCACCGAAGTCCAGGACGATGTCGCCAAGGCCCTAGGGCTGGAAAAAGGCCAGGGCGCCCTGGTCAGCAGCGTCGAGGCCGATGGGCCGGCCGCCAAGGCGGGTATCCATCCGGGCGATGTGATCACGGCGTTCAATGGTCAGCCCATCAAGCACATGACCGATCTGCCCCGTCTGGTGGGGGCGACCGCGCCTGGCGCGGCCGCGACGGTCCAGGTCTGGCGCAAGGGCAAGTCGCTCGAGCTCAAGGCAACGATCGCCGAACTCGACGACAAGTCGGCCACCAAGGGTTCCGATGCGCCGTCCGCCAACGAAGGGGTGGATCGTCTGGGCCTGAAGGTCAAGGCGCTGTCGGACGACGCGGGCGACCAGGGCGTGGAGGTCGAACAGGCCGAAGGTGCGGCGGCCGAGGCCGGCATCGAGCAGGGTGATGTCATCCTGCGGATCAACGACACCGATATCTCGAGCCCGAAACAATACGCCAAGATCGTCAAGGGTCTGGACAAATCCCGCCCGGCCGTGTTGCTGGTCAGCCGCGATCAGCAGTCCCAGTGGGTGATCATCAAGCCGCAATGATGTCCAACCCGGGAAAAAGCTAAAATACGGTCTGAACGAGAAGGGGACGCCCCGCAGCGTTCCCTTTTTACATGGGAACGCCGGGTCGCCCCCCGGCCCCACCGCTCCGGGGGCGGCGCACAGGGCCTGTCCTCCGCGCCGGCGCCCGGCTCATCCCGGGGGGGCCGCCATCCATCCTGTTGCCCGAGTATTCGTCTTTCTATCTTCCTATGGACCACATCCGCAACTTTTCCATCATTGCGCACATCGATCATGGCAAATCGACCCTGGCCGACCGCCTGATCCAGCGCTGCGGGGGGCTGCAGGATCGCGAAATGGAAGCCCAGGTCCTGGATTCGATGGATATCGAGCGTGAACGCGGCATCACCATCAAGGCCCAGACCGCCGCGTTGCGCTACACGGCGGCCGACGGCCGCGTCTATGCCCTGAATCTGATCGATACCCCGGGGCATGTGGATTTTTCCTATGAGGTCAGCCGTTCGCTGTCGGCCTGCGAGGGCGCGCTGCTGGTGGTCGATTCCACTCAGGGGGTCGAGGCCCAGACCGTGGCCAATTGTTACACCGCGATCGAACTGGGCGTCGAGGTCGTGCCGGTCCTGAACAAGATGGACCTGCCTTCGGCCGATCCGGACGCCGCCGCCGCCGAAATCGAGGATGTGATCGGTATCGACGCGACCGACGCCATTCTGGCCAGCGCCAAGACCGGCCAGGGGATCGACGAGATCCTGGAGGCCGTCGTGGCGCGGGTACCGGCCCCCAAGGGCGATCCCGACGCGCCGCTGCAGGCCCTGATCATCGATTCCTGGTTCGACAATTACGTCGGCGTGGTGATGCTGGTGCGCATCGTCAACGGGACGTTGCGTCCCAAGGACAAGATCCTGCTGATGGCGACCGGCGCCACCCATTTGTGCGAACAGATGGGCGTCTTCACGCCCAAATCCCAGCCGCGTGATCAGCTCTCGGCCGGCGAAGTCGGTTTCATCATCGCCGGCATCAAGGAACTGGAGCACGCCAAGGTCGGCGATACCCTGACCCTGGCCGGCAAATCCGCCGCCGCCCCCCTGCCGGGCTTCAAAGAGGTCAAGCCCCAGGTGTTCGCCGGCGTCTATCCGGTCGAATCCAGCGAATACGACCAGTTGCGCGATTCCCTGGAAAAACTGAAACTCAATGATTCCTCGCTGATGTTCGAGCCCGAGGTCTCCCAGGCGCTCGGTTTCGGTTTTCGCTGCGGTTTTCTGGGCCTGCTGCACATGGACATCGTCCAGGAGCGCCTGGAACGCGAGTTCGACATGGACATCATCACCACCGCGCCGTCGGTGGTCTACGAGGTCCTGCATCGCGACGGCGCCCTGCTGATGGTGGACAGCCCCTCGCGCATGCCCGAGGTCGGTCACATCCAGGAAATCCGCGAGCCCATCATGACCGTGACGCTGTTCATGCCCCAGGAATACGTCGGGCCGGTCATGTCGCTGTGCACTTCCAAACGCGGCGTGCAACTGGACATGAGCTATCACGGCCGTCAGGTGCATCTGCGCTATGAGATTCCCCTGGCCGAGGTCGTCCTGGATTTTTTCGATCGCCTGAAATCCGTATCGCGTGGCTACGCGTCCATGGATTACGAGTTCAAGGAATACCGGGTAGCCGACGTGGTCCGGGTGGACCTTCTGATCAACGGCGACCGGGTCGATGCGCTGTCCATGATCGTGCACCGCGCCAATGCCCGTCACCGGGGGCGCGAGGTGGTCACCCGCATGCGCGGCCTGATTCCGCGCCAGATGTTCGACATCGCCATCCAGGCCGCCATCGGCGCCGAGGTCATCGCCCGCGAGAACGTCAAGGCCTTGCGCAAGAACGTGCTGGCCAAGTGTTATGGCGGCGACATCACGCGCAAGAAAAAACTGCTCGAAAAGCAAAAGGCCGGCAAGAAACGCATGAAACAGGTCGGTAACGTGGAAATCCCGCAGGAAGCCTTTCTGGCCGTCTTGCAGGTCGAAGACAAGTAAACAAGGAACACCGCATGAGTTGGGATTTCGCTCTGTTGCTGTTTGTCGCGCTGGTCGTCACGGGCCTGGTCTGGCTGCTGGACATCGGCGTTTTGCGCAGCCGCCGCCGCCAGCGCGCCGAGGCGGCGCAACAGGCCTGCCGCAACAACGCCGCCGGGCTCGATCCGGCCGCCCTGCAGGTCGAGTGCGACCAGGCCTACGAACAGGCCAATCGCCCGCCCTGGTGGATTGAGTATTGCGTCAGCTTCTTTCCGGTCATCCTGTTCGTGTTCGTGCTGCGGTCTTTCGTGGTCGAGCCTTTCCGGATTCCCTCGGGTTCCATGCTGCCGACCCTGGAAAACGGCGATCTGATCCTGGTGAACAAGTACGAATACGGCATCCGCCTGCCGGTGATCGACCGCAAGGTGCTCGATCTGGGCACGCCCAAGCGGGGCGACGTGGTCGTCTTCCGCTATCCGGTCGATCCCACGGTGGACTACATCAAGCGGGTGGTCGGCGTGCCGGGCGATGTGATCGAATATCGCGACAAGGTCCTGTCGATCAACGGCCGGCCGGTGCAGCGCAGCCGCGACGGGGATTACTACGAGCCCGACCGCGCGGTCTATGTGGGGCAGTACCGGGAACAGCTCGGCGAGGTATCGCATCGCATCCTGCTCAACGTTCAGGCGCGGCAGGAACTCATGCCGATCACGCGCTTTCCCGATTTCCAGGCCTGTGTCTATCAGCCGGACGGGGTCCGCTGCACGGTGCCGGCCGGTCATTACTTCATGATGGGCGACAACCGCGACAACAGTCTGGACAGCCGCTACTGGGGGTTCGTGCCTGATCGCAACATCGTCGGGCGCGCGTTCTTCATCTGGATGAACTTCGGCTCTCCCAGCCGGATCGGCGGGTTCGAGTAATGGCTTCGCTGGAATCCCTGCAGAAAGCCCTGGATTACCATTTCCGGGACACGGGCCTGCTGGAGCGGGCCCTGACGCACCGCAGTCATGGGATGCCGCACAACGAGCGGCTGGAGTTCCTGGGGGATTCCGTCCTGAATTTCATCGTCTCCACGCTGCTGTTCGCCGAACACGCGGAAATGGACGAGGGCGATCTTTCGCGGGTGCGTTCCAACCTGGTCAAGCAGTCCGCGCTGGCCGACATCGCCCAGTCCCTGTCCCTGTCCGGTCATCTGCGCCTGGGCGAGGGCGAGCTCAAGAGCGGGGGGTTCCGGCGGCCCTCGATCCTGGCCGACGCGCTCGAAGCCCTCTTCGGCGCGGTCTACCTGGATGGGGGATATCCGGAGATCAGCCGCGTCATCGAACGGCTGTATCGTCCGATCCTGGCGCACATCGATCTGCGCACCTTCGGCAAGGATCCCAAGACCCTGTTGCAGGAACTCGTCCAGGGGCGTGGCCATCCCTTGCCGCGCTACGAGGTCGTGTCCACGCATGGCGCCGCACACGATCAGTTGTTCGATGTGGTGTGCGAAATCGCGCCGCTCGGGATCCGCGTGCAGGCGTCGGGCAGCAGCAGGCGGGCGGCCGAGCAGGCCGCCGCCGGCCAGGCGATCGCGGCGATCGAATCCCTGGGCCCGACGCGCCGGACGGCGCGCCGCCGCAGGCCGGCGCAACTGTCCTTGCCCGTGGCCGTGGCGCAGGACGAGACTCAGGACAAAAAATGAACACTCCCAGCCGTTGTGGCTTTGTCGCCATCGTGGGCCGTCCCAATGTGGGCAAATCCACCCTGGGCAATGCCCTGGTCGGGGCCAAGCTGTCCATCGTCTCGCGCAAGGCCCAGACCACCCGCCACCGCATTCATGGCGTCCTGACGCGCGATCAGGATCAATTCGTCTTCGTCGACACGCCCGGTTTCCAGACGCGGCATGGCGGCGCCATGAACCGCATGATGAATCGGGTGGTCACCCAGGCGCTGGCAGAGGTCGACGTGGTGGTGCACGTGGTCGAGGCGGGCAAGTGGTCGGCCGGGGATGCCGGCGTGGTGCCTCTGCTGCCCAAGAACCGTCCGGTGATCCTGGCGGTCAACAAGGTCGATGCGGTCAAGGAAAAGAATGCCTTGTTCGCCTATGTGTCGCGCCTGATGGAACAGTTCCCTTATGCCGCCGTGGTGCCGGTCAGCGCGCTGCGCGATGTGCAGCTGGATGTGCTGGTCCAGGAACTTGCCCGCCACCTGCCCGAAGGCGAGCATCTGTTCGAGGCCGACACCCTGACGGACCGGCCGCTGCGGTTCCTGGCGGCCGAACTGATCCGCGAAAAGATCTTCCGTCTGGTGGGCGACGAGCTGCCCTACGGCTGCACCGTGGTCATCGAGCAATGGGAAGAAAACGCCGAGGGTGCGCGCATCGCGGCCTGTGTGGTGATCGAGCGCGACAGCCACCGGCCCATCCTGCTGGGGGCGGGCGGTCAGCACATGAAGCGCATCGCCACCGAGGCCCGCCAGGACATCGTCAAGCTGCTCGAAAAGCCGGTCTTCCTGGATATCTATATCAAGGTTCGCAAGGGCTGGTCGGATCGCGAGGCTGCGCTACGGGAACTGGGCTATGAGTAAACGCAGCCAGCGCATCCAGGATGCGCGCGGCTACGTGCTGCATGCCAGTCCCTGGCGTGAAACTTCCCTCATTGTGCAGGCCTTCACCCGCGACCATGGCTGCGTCGCGCTGGTGGCCAAGGGGGCCAAGCGGCCCTATTCGATCTTGCGGCCGGCGCTGGTCGGATTTCAGCCGCTGTGGCTGTCCTGGACCGGCTCGGCCGAGGTCCGTACGCTGACGCGCGCCGAATCCGGCCCGGTGCGGTTGCTGGACGGCCGGGCGATGATGTCGGGCTGGTACATGAATGAGCTGATCCTGCGGCTGCTGGCGCGCGAGGACCCGCATCCGGGCGTGTTCGATGCCTACGAGGCGGCGCTGGATGTGCTGGCCGGCGTGCGGGGCGGCCCTCATGCCGCCGTCTTGCGTCGTTTTGAGTGGCTGCTGCTGGAACAGGCCGGTTATGGACTGGATGCGCCGATGCCGGATTTTGACCGGATGGGCGCGGGGTCGGTGCTGCGCCAGGCCTTGCGGGAGCGCCTGGATCAGTTGCTGGACGCGCCCTTGCGCACGCGTCAGGTCTTGATGGATTTGCAGCGCTACTAGCGTCCCCGGGGAGAGAGTCTCACCAGACGGGGCATGCCGGCGCAGCGGGGCGCCGGGGCGGCCCCGGCGGGCGCGATGCCCGCCGTGCCGGGGTCTATCACTCGCGGCTGCCGCCGAAGATGCCCAGCAGCATCAGCAGGTTGGCGAAGATGTTGTACAGATCCAGGTAGACCGCCAGCGTGGCCGTCACATAATTGGTCTCGCCCCCCTGGACGACACGCTGCAGGTCGACCAGCAGAAAGGCCGAGAAGATGCCGATGGCCAGCACCGACAGCGTCAGCATCAGGGCCGGGATCTGCAGGAACATGTTGGCCAGTGACGCCACGATCAGCAGTACCACGCCCACGAACAGGAATTTTTGCAGGTGGGTGAAGTCGCGCTTGGTGGTGGTGGCGATGGTGGCCATGACGCCGAAGACCGCCGCCGTGCCGCCAAAGGCCAGCATGATCAGCTGGGCGCCGTTGGCCAGGCCCAGGACATGGCCCAGCAGTCGCGACAGCATCAGGCCCATGAAGAACGTGAATCCCAGCAGCAGGGCGACGCCCAGCGAGGAGTTCTTGTTGCGCTCGATCATGAACATCAGGCCGATGGCGCCCACCAGGAACACCAGGGTGCTGATGCCCGGGCTGGTGGCCATGGCCTGGTTCATGCCGAAGGACAGGCCGACGGCGGCCCCCAGCACCGTGGGGATCAGCGACAGCGCGAGCAGCCAGTAGGTGTTGCGCAGGACGCGGTTGCGGGCGGCGACCGGGGCGGAATAGGCTCCGGCGTCGGGAAGCGTATGGCGGAAGTCGGACATGGCGGTTTCCTGTAGTGCGTGGGGCCGGTGCATGACATCGGCCAGAATCGGTTTGATCTTACAACAAGCTGAACGCTGTCGTCCATGCGAAAAAAGACAGCGGTCGGCGATATCCCGGGTGGATGCGGCAGGACGTGTCAATCAGGTTGGACACTCAATGGCTGCGAAGGTTCCCTGCGGCGGGGTGATCGGCGGGCAGGCGGTGGCCACGCACCTCGTGGCCGGCCTGCTGGTACAGCGTCCAGCGCTTGCGGGCGGCCTGGATATCGGCCTCGTGGCCGGAGACGATCTCGAGGATGCGCCCGAAGCGTTCAGCCCCCGGCGGGCAGTCCAGATCCAGGTTGAGCAGCCAGTCCTGGGGCGGTATCGCGGCCAGGGCCCCGGCGTCCGCCACCAGGATCACGTCGGCTTGATCCGCCAGGGGGTCACCGGCCAGGGCGTGGGGGATGAAACTGGCCGGATCGAACTCCCAGAGCAGGGCGTCGAAGCGCCGCAGGCGGCGTTCGTCGGTGCAGTACACCAGCAGCCTGCGGCCCGCGTCGACGTGGCGCGCCACCGTGCCGCAGGCCATGCGCAGGCGGTGCGCCGCGCCGTAGGCGAAATCCACCCGGCTCACTGAAACGCCCCCTTGAGACTCATGCCTGACATTGTCCCAGCAGATAGTTGACCAGCAGCGGCACGGGGCGGCCGGTGGCGCCTTTCTGCTTGCCTTCGAGCCAGGCCGTGCCAGCGATGTCCAGGTGCGCCCAGGGATATTTGCCGGTGAATCTCGACAGGAAGCAGGCGGCGGTGATCGAGCCGCCGGGCCGCCCGCCGATGTTGGCCATGTCGGCGAAATTGGATTTCAGCTGATCCTGGTAGGCGTCTTCCAGGGGCAGCCGCCAGGCCGGGTCCAGCGCCTGGCGGCCGGCGGCCAGCAGATTCGCCGCCAAGGCCTCGTCCCGGGTGAACAGGCCGCTGTTGACATGGCCCAGGGCGATCACGCAGGCGCCCGTCAGGGTGGCGACATCGATCACGGCGGCGGGCTTGAAGCGCTCGGCGTAGGTCAGGGCGTCGCACAGGATCAGGCGACCCTCGGCGTCGGTGTTGAGGATTTCGATGGTGCGGCCCGACATGCTGGTGACGATGTCTCCCGGCTTGTTGGCGGTGCCGCTGGGCAGGTTCTCGCAGCTGGGGACGATGGCGATGATCTCGCGCGGCAGGTTGAGCTCGGCGATGGCGCGCATCGTGCCCAGTACGCTGGCGGCGCCGCACATGTCGAATTTCATTTCGTCCATGCCGGGCCCGGGCTTGAGGGAGATGCCGCCGGCATCGAAGGTGATGCCCTTGCCGACCAGCACGATGGGGGCGGCCTTGCGGGCCGCGGCCCCGGCCGGGGTATGCCGCAGGACGATGAAAGCCGGCGGTTCGGCCGAACCGCGCGCCACCGACAGGAAAGAACCCATTTTCAGGGCCTCGATTTTTTTCTGGTCCAGGACCTCGGCTTTGAGCGTCTTGAACTGCTTGGCCAGACTGCGCGCCGTGTTGCCCAGGTAAGTCGGGGTGCAGACGTTGGGCGGCAGGTCGCCCAGCAGCCGGGCCAGATTCATGCCCGCGCCGATGGCGGCGCCCTGATCCAGGCCCGCGCGCGCGCGGGCCGCCTGGGCACGGTTCAGGTGCAGGACGAAGGTGTGCAGCTTGGAGGCGGGCTTGGCCTTGCTGAACGTGGTGTCGTAGTGATAGGTGGCGGTGCTGACCAGGCGGGCGGCCGTACGGGCGCAATCGGTCAGATCGGCATCTGCGCAGGGCAGGGTGCACAAGGTGGAGACGGCATGCTCCAGCCGGGCGCGGACGCAGTAGGCGGCCAGGACCTCGTGCGCGCGCGCCATCGAGGCCGCCGCAAAGCGGTCCTGAGCGCCCAGGCCGAGTAAAATGACACGTTCGGCCGAGATGCCGGGCGGGGTGTGCAGCGTCAGGAGGGTACCGGGTGCGGCGTCGAATTCCGCCTTGATGATCGTCCGGATTGCGCCGTTCGATGCCTGATCCAGGGCATCGGCGGCGGGACTCAGGACGCCGTCCTGGAACACGCCGACGGCCAGCGCCTGGGTTTTGAGCGTGTGCAGGGAGGTCGACGTCGTTGTGCTAAATTCCATTCGTTTTCCTTGGGGCCAGTGAGTTCTGGAAGACCAGACGTTTCATTATTCCGCATTTTCCCATGTCATTGTTCAAGCGCGCGGTCTTTTCAGAGATCACCAGTCATGCCGGTATCGTGTTTTCCACGTTGCTGGTGGTGTGGCTGAGCGTTCTGATCGTGCGTCTTCTCGGTGACGCCGCCGAAGGCGACATCGGGGCGAATGTGGTGTTGGGCCTGGCGGCCTTTTCCAGCATCACGGCCTTGCCGGTGATCCTGTCTGCCAGCCTGTTCGTGGCGGTGCTGACCACCATCACGCGCAGCTATCGCGAGTCCGAGATGTCCGTCTGGTTCGCCAGCGGCCTGTCATTGAGCCAATGGCTGTGGCCGGTGATGCGGTTCGCCTTGCCGGTGGCCGCCATCGTCGCGGTGCTGACCCTGTCGGCCTCGCCCTGGGCCTACGGCCAGATCGCCGAATACCGCCAGCGGTTCGAGCAGCGTTCCGATCTGTCCAAGGTCTCGGCGGGCCAGTTCATCGAGACCGATGAGGGGCGGCGGATCTTTTTCGCGGAGTCGCCCACCCGGCCGGGCGACGAGCTGGGCCGCGTCATGGCGCGCATCATCGAGCCCGATTGGCTCAGCGTGGTCACGGCCGAGAGCGCCGCCATCCGCACCGAGGCCAATGGCGATCGCTTTCTGGTGCTGGGACCGGGGCATCGTTACGATCTCAAGCCCGGCTCGCCCGAGGTACGCATGCTCGATTTCGACCGCTACGGCGTACGGATCGAAAGCCGTTCGGATCCCGGCGCGCTGGAGGCCAAGCGCCAGAAAGCCCTGCAGCAGATCAAGGCGCGCCCGACCCTGGATCTGATCGCCCAGGCCGATGCCGAGTCCCTGTCTCAACTGATGTGGCGGCTGGCGCTGCCTCTGGCGGTCCTGAATCTGGCCTTCATCGCGGTGCCGCTGGGCGCCGTCAATCCGCGGCTGGGGCGGTCGGGCGACCTGCTGATCGCCGGTCTTCTGGCCCTGCTGTACATGAATCTGATCAATCTGTCGCGCGGCTGGATCGCCAACGGGACGCTGTCCTTTGGCATCGGCCTGTGGCTGGTTCACGCGGCTTTTCTGGCCCTGGGGCTGGGATTGATGTGGCGGCGGGTGCGCATGCCCCGGTCCAAAAAGCGCAAGGCGCGCCCGGCCTGAGTCCTTTTCAGGCGGCGGCCGGCCGCCGGGGCGCATAAGAGGGGGCCCAGTCCTCGGCCGGCGTGCACAGCCCCCGGTCATGGCCATGCAGCAGGTCGCGATTCAGGGCCACGGCATGCTTGAGGTAATCCCACAGCGCCATCACGCGGCGGGTGCGGCGCAGATCCTCATGGCAGTACATCCAGAAACTGCGCGTCACCAGGATCGAGTCGGTCAGGACGGGTTCCAGGCGTTCGTCCTGCGCCGCCAGGAAACACGGCAGGATCGCCAGCGCCTGGCCTCCCAGGGCGGCCTGGTATTGGGCCAGCACGCTGGTACTGCGAAACACCACCTGCGCCGGCTGGATCAGATCATCCAGGTAGCGCAGCCGGTCGCTGAACACCAGCTCGTCCACATAGCCGATGAACGTGTGCCGGCTCAGATCGGCCTGGCGCCGGATCGGCACATGGCGGGCCAGGTAGTCGCGGGTGCCGTACAGTCGCAGGCTGTAGTCGGCCAGCTTGGTGCACAGATAGGGACCGCGCTTGGGCCGTTCGAGCGCAATGGCGATGTCTGCCTCGCGTTTGGACAGACTGATGAAGCGCGGAACCGGCATGATGTCCAGCGTCATGGCCGGATGGCGGCGCTGGAAATCCACCATCAGGGGCGTCAGGATCGTGCTGCCGAAGCCTTCCGTGGAGCCGATCCGCAGATGGCCTGAGGGCATCTGCGCCGCGCCCGACAACGACTCGCGGGCCGCCACCAGGGTGCTTTCCACTTGTTCGGCATGCGCAAAGAAACGCAGACCCTCCTCGGTCGGGGTGTAGCCACTGGCGCGGGATTTCTCGAACAGTGTCACGCCCAGATCCTGTTCCAGTGCGCGGATACGGCGCGTCACGGTGCTGTGCCGGACGCCCAGCCGCTGGGCGGCGGCGCTGGCCCGCTGTGTGCGGGCGACTTCCAGGAAATAGCGGATTGCATCCCAGTCGGCCATGAATTTCCTTGTGCAAATATCGTCAATGAATGTGCAAATATTTTGATGGTAATAAGTTTTTTACACAACTAAACTAGGAAAATTCCGGACCGGGTCGGGCCGAAAGCACAGACCCGGTGACCGGTTCGGAGAAACCCAGAAAGGGGCCATGACCCCGACGATCCCGCCACGCAGAGGGCGGATTCGAATCAGAACGGAGACGAGACCATGCAGAAATTCACGCTGACCCTGGCGGCCGCCCTGTGCGCCACCGCCCTGTCCATGTCTGTTTCGCAGGCGGCGACGCCGCCTGTCAAGATCGGGGTGTTGACCGATATGTCCGGCACCTACGCGTCCATGGGCGGGATGGGCTCGGTGGCGGCGGCGCAGCTGGCCATCGACGATTGCCTGAAGGCCGAGTGCAAGGGCATGAAAATCGAGCTCGTCTCGGCCGACAACCAGAACAAGGCGGATGTGGGCGCGGCCCGCGCCCGTGAATGGTTCGACCGTAACGGGGTGACGGCCATCGCCGACCTGACCAATTCCGCCGTGGCCCTGGCGGTGCAGAACATCGCCCGCGAAAAGAACAAGGTCGTGATGTTCTCCGGTCCGGCCACCACGGACCTGACCAACAAGAGCTGCTCGCCGGTCGGTTTCCACTGGATGTTCGATGTCTATTCCCAGTCGATCGGCGGCGTCAAGGCCATGTTCGACAAAGGGGGCAAGTCCTGGTTCTTCATCACGGTGGATTACGCGTTCGGTCATTCCCTCGAAAAGGGCGCCTCCGACATGGTCAAGGCCCTGGGCGGCACAGTCAAGGGTTCCGTCCCGCACCCGCTGAATGCCCCCGATTTCGCCTCTTACCTGTTGCAGGCGCAGAGCTCCGGCGCGCAGGTCGTCGCGCTGGCCAATGGCGGCCAGGATACGGTCAACGCGATCAAGCAGGCGCGTGAGTTCGGCATCGTCAAGGGGGGGCAGCGTCTGGCGTCTCTGCTGGTGTTCCTGTCCGACCTGCGCGCGCTGGGCCTGGAAAACGCCCAGGGCCTGACTTACGTGGATGGCTTCTATTGGGACTTTGACGACGCCTCGCGCGCCTGGTCCAGTCGGTTCGCCCAGGCCTTCCAGGGCAAGAAACCCACCATGACCCAGGCCGGCGTTTATTCCAGCGTGCGGCACTACCTGAAGGCCGTGGCGGCTTCCGGGTCCACCCAGGGCGATGTGGTGGCGGCCAAGATGCGCGAGATCCCGATCAAGGATCCCATCATGCACAATGCATCCATCCGTCCCGATGGTCGGGTGATTCACGACATGTACCTGTACGAAGTCAAGTCGCCCGCCGAGTCCAAGGGCGAATGGGACCTGTCCAAGCTGGTCGCCACGATTCCGGCCAAGGACGCTTTCCAGCCCTTGTCGGCCTCGACCTGCAGTCTGGTCAAAAAATGATTTCCGCTTTCACCGAATTTACTCAGGAGGTTTGAATGAGCGACATCCCACGCGTCCCGCTGCTGATCGGCGGGGAACTCGTCCAGTCCGAAACCAAGGAGTGGCGTGACGTCATCGATCCGGCGACCCAGGAAGTGGTCGCCCGGGTGCCCTTCGCCACGCCGGCCGAGGTCGAGCGGGCCGTGGCCAATTCCAAGGAGGCCTTCGAGACCTGGCGCAACACCAGCCAGGCCAAGCGCCGCCAGATCATGGTGGATTTCGCCCAGTTGCTGCGGGAACATACCCCGGCGATCGCCGAGGCCATCTCCCGCGAGCACGGCAAGACCCTGCCGGACGCCGAGGGCGAGGTCGCGCGCGGTCTGGAAGGCGTCGATCATGCGGTATCGGCCAACACCCTGCAACTGGGGGATTATTCCGAGAATGCCGCCACCGGCATCGATGTCTACTCGGTCATTCAGCCCCTGGGCGTCTGCGCCGGGATCACGGCCTTCAACTTCCCCGTGATGCTGCCTTGCTGGATGTTCCCCATCGCCGTGACCTGCGGCAATACCTTTGTGTACAAGCCGTCCGAGCAGGACCCCACGGCCTCGCTGATGGTGGCCCAACTGGCCCTGCAGGCGGGACTGCCCCCGGGCGTGCTGAATGTCGTGCACGGCGGCCCCGATGTGGCCAACGCCCTGTGCGACCATCCCGACATCAAGGCGGTGTCCTTCATTGGCTCGACCCGCGTCGGCACCGAGATCTACCGCCGTTCCTCCGATTCCGGCAAGCGTTGCCAGGCCATGATGGGGGCCAAGAACCACAGCGTCATCATGCCCGACGCTGACCGCGAGGCCGCCCTGAATTCCATGCTGGGCGCGGCTTTCGGCGCGGCCGGCGAGCGCTGCATGGCGATTTCCGTGCTGGTGCTGGTGGGCGAGGCGCAAAAATGGTTGCCTGATTTTGTCGAACGCGCCGGCAAGCTCAAGATCAATGTCGGCACCGACCGCAAGGCGGACCTGGGGCCGCTGATTTCGCCCGCCGCCAAGCAGCGCGTCGAGGGCTTGATCCAGAAGGGCGTGGACGAGGGCGCCGAGCTGCTGCTCGACGGCCGCGGCGTCAAGGTGGCCGGCTACGAGAAAGGCAACTTCGTCGGCCCGACGGTATTCAGCGGCGTCAAGGCCGACATGACCATCTACCGCGAGGAAATCTTCGGGCCGGTGCTGTCGGTGGTGCTGGTGGATACGCTGGAAGACGCGGTCGAATTCATCAATGCCAACCCCAATGGCAACGGGACCTCGATCTTCACGCAGGACGGCGGCCATGCCCGCTATTTCCAGAACAACATCGACGTCGGCCAGGTGGGGATCAACATTCCCATTCCGGTGCCGGTGGCCTGGTTCAGCTTCACGGGCTCGCGGGCCTCGAAGCTCGGTGACCTGGGTCCGAATGGCCGCCAGTCGATCTACTTCTGGACCCAGACCAAGACCGTGACCGCCCGCTGGCAGGCGCATCCGCGCGAGATCAACACCACGATCTCGATGAAGTAATCCTGCCCGACGGCTGCGCCCCCGAGGGGGCGATCCCTGTCGTGGAGGGGGCCGCAGACCGGTGGCGCAGCCGCCGGTCTGCGGCCCTTGTCGTTGCGCCCGCCCGGGCGCCTGCGGTCTGCACGTCCGTGGTCCGTTCAGCCGTTCTTTGCCCTAAATAAATAACAAAAAGTCATATTAAAGGCATTCTATATTCCATATAATGGCTCCTCCTATGGGGCCACCTTCATGAATCTGCAGCAATTCCGATTTGTCCGGGAAACCATCCGGCGTAATTTCAATCTGACTGAGGCCGCCCGTTCGCTCTATACCTCCCAGCCTGGGGTTTCCAAGGCCATCATCGAATTCGAGGACGAACTGGGGGTTCAGATTTTTGAGCGGCACGGCAAGCGGCTCAAGGGGCTGACCAAGCCGGGGCAGGCCGTTTCCGCCGTCATCGACCGCATCATGCGCGAGGTGGACAACCTGAAAAAGGTCAGCGATGAATTCGCGCAGCGCGACGAGGGCTCCCTGGTCATTGCCTGCACCCATACCCAGGCCCGCTATCTGCTGCCCCGCGTGATTCCGGCCTTTCGCGCGCGGTTCCCCAAGGTCCATGTCTCGCTGGCCGAGGGCAATCCCGAACATCTGGCCAAACTGGTGCTGCACGAGCAGGCCGATCTGGCCATTGCCACCGAGACGCTGGCCCAGACGCCGGGTCTGGTGGCGCTGCCCGTGTACACCTGGGAGCACACGCTGGTTGTGTCGCCCGATCATCCCTTGACGGAATTGACCTCCAGCGCGGCCCGCAATCTGTCGCTCGAGCATCTGGCGCAGTACCCGATCGTGACCTACGACCGGGCGTTCTCCGGACGTCGCGCCATCGATGCGGCCTTCGAGCATGCCGGGATCGAACCCGACATCGTGCTGGAAGCCATCGATGCCGACGTGATCAAGACCTATGCCGACATTGGCCTGGGCATCGGCATCATCGCCGGCATGGCCTTCGACCCGCGCCGCGACAAGGGGCTGGTCGGTCTGCCCGCCGGTCACCTGTTCGGCCAGCACACCACCAGCGTGGCGATCAAGCGCGGGGTGTTCCTGCGCGATTTCGTCTACGTGCTGATGGAGATGCTGACCCCCGAGCTGTCGCGTGACGTGGTGGCCGAGGCGGTCGCCCAGCCCGTGTCCGCGGCTGTCATGCGCGACGCGGCCTGAGCCGGCCGGCGCACAGGCGTCACACCCCCAGATAGGCCCGCTTCAGTTCCGGATCCTCGATCAGGTCGCGGGCGGCGCCTTCGCGCACGATGCGGCCCGTCTCCAGCACATAGGCCCGATCGGCGGCCGCCAGCGCCAGATGAATATCCTGTTCGACCAGCAAGATGGTGACTCCCTGGTCACGGATGGCGGTCAGATTCTCCATCAATTGATCCACCACGATCGGGGCCAGTCCCAGACTCATCTCGTCGACCAGCAGCAGGCGGGGCCGCGCCATCAGGGCGCGCGCCATGGCGCACATCTGCTGTTCACCGCCGGACATGCTGCCCGCCAGCTGACGCCGCCGTTCGGCCATGCGGGGGAACAGACCGTAGGCCTTGTCCAGATCCGCGCGTACGCCGGCCTTGTCGTCGCGGCGGTAGGCGCCCATCAGCAGATTGTCCTGGACCGACATTCTCGGAAAGAGCTGCCGGCCCTCGGGTACCTGCACGATGCCCAGACGGAAGATCGCATCCGGCGTGCTTGCGCCGATGGGCTGGCCGGCCCATTCGACGACACCCTCCTGGGCCGGCAGCAGGCCGGAGAGTACCCGCAGCAGGGTGGTCTTGCCCGCGCCGTTGCTGCCCACCAGCGCCAGGAACTCGGCGGGGCGGACGTCGAGAGAGACGGACTGCAACACCTTGACCAGACCGTAGCCGGCCGACAGGTCGCGGATGCTCAGCAGGGCATCCCGGGTGGGGGCGGGAGCGTCGCTCATGCGCGTTTTTTTCCGAGATAGGCTTCGACGACACGACTGTCGGTGAGCACACTGTCGGGGGCGCCATCAGCGATCTTCTCCCCGTGGTGCAGCACCATGATGCGGTCCGACAGTGTACGGATTGCCTTGATGACATGCTCGATGACGATGATGCTGATCCCGGTGTCGCGCACTTTGCGGATGATGTCGATGACCTCGTCGATCTCCACCAGGTTCAGGCCGGCCATGACCTCGTCGCACAGCAGGACGCGTGGCTGCATCGCCAGGGCCTTGGCCAGTTCCAGGCGCTTGCGGTCCGGGCCGCCCAGATCCTCGGCGCGGTGATCGATGTGTTTGCCCAGTCCCACGAAGTGCAGGCATTCGCGGGCGCTCTCCCGCGCCCGCTCGAGTCTGGCCTGGCCCTTGCCATGGCCGAACAGGGCGCCGACGGCCACGTTGTCCAGCACCGACAGGCCCGGAAAGGGCTGCATGATCTGAAACGTGCGGCCGATCCCCAGACGCGCCCGGCGGAAAGCTGCCATGCGATCGATGCGCCGTCCCTCGAACCAGATTTCACCCTCGGAAGGCTCCAGCGTGCCGCTGAGCAGGTTGATCAGCGTGGTCTTGCCCGCGCCGTTGGGGCCGATGAAGCCCAGAATCTCGCGGGACGTCAGGGAAAAGCTGACATCATGCACAGCCACCAGTCCGGCAAATCGGCGTGTCAGGCCCCGGGCCTCGAGGATCGGGCTCGCGGCCTCTGCCATCGGGTTCGTGGTCTTTGCCGGGCGGAACGGCGCGTCGTCTCGCCGCAGGTCCGCCTCGCCGCCGGGGGCGCTATGTGCATTCATAGACGGTGCATCCGGATGTTTTCGATGAAATAACGCCAGCCCATGCGGCGATAGCGTCGCGCCACGTCGGCCAGCCCTTGCGGCATGAGGACAACGGCAATCACGATGACGGCACCAAAGAACAGGCCGGCGATGCTGGTCACCTCGCTGGACAGGAATTCGGAGAGAGCCGACAGGATGAAAGAGCCGACGATGGGGCCGAGGACCGTGCCCGGACCGCCGAAGACCGCCATGATGATCATTTTCACGTTCAGCGTGATGTCAAAGGCGCTTTCCGGGTCGAGAAAGGTGATCCAGTAGGCATGGATGCCGCCCGCCAGGGCGCTGAACACGCCCGCCAGGGTAAAAGCCAGGACTTTGTAGCGCGTCGTGTCCACCCCCATCACGACGGCGCCTTCCTCGTTTTCCCGGATCGCGATGAGGCCGAAACCGAAGCGGCTGCGGGTCAGCCACCAGACCGTCAACGTGGCCGCCACCAGCAGAATCAGGGAAAGTTCATAGAACAACGGGTCGTTGTTCAGCGGCGGCAGCACCAGACCGATGTTCTGACCGGCCAGTGCCACGTTGGAGACGATGGCGGCCATGACCTGGGCCAGGGCGAGGGTGGCGATGGCAAAATAATGGCCCTTCAGGCGCAGCACCGGGAAGCCCAGGCAGATGGCAAACATCACGGCCAGCACCACGCCGAACACCAGCCCCACCGAAAAGGGGAGCTGCCATTGCACCATGGCGATGCCCACGCCGTAGGCGCCCAGGCCGTAAAAAGTGGAATTGCCAAAGGAAGGGTAGCCGGCGTAGCCGCCGATGATGTTCCAGCCCTGGGCCAGCACGGCCAGCAGCAGGGTGCTGATGCCGAACTGGATGATCGTATCCGAGCCGTACAGCGGCAGCAGCGCAAGCGCCGCCAGCAGGACCAGGATCAGGAGGATGCGCAGGAGGGGGGTCATGCTGTCCTCCCGAGCAGCCCGCTGGGCCGCACGATGAGCACCAGCACCAGGACGCCAAAGCTGGCCACATCGGCAAAGGTCGGCCCGATGTACAGTGTAGTGAGGGCCTCGATCAGGCCCAGCACCAGACCGCCGGCGATGACGCCCAGCGGCGTATCCAGTCCGCCGATGATCGAGATGGCAAAGGACTTGGCCGTCAGGGTCGCGCCGATATAGGGATTGATCTGCGACACAGTGCCGTACAGACCGCCGGCCGCGCCGGCCAGCGCCAGGCCCAGGCCGAAGGTCACGGCATACAGGTGGCGCGGTTCGACGCCGTACAGCCGCGCCGCCGAGAGGTTCTGGGCGGTGGCGCGGATCGCGCGGCCCAGCCGCGTGTGCAGCAGAAAACGCCACATGGCCAGTGTCAGCAGGATGGCCAGTCCCGAGGCTGCCAGACGGACGACCGGAACGGTCAGGCCCATGATGTCGATGTTCTGCCCGGAATAGGTCGGATTGATGGTGCGGAAATCAGCCGAAAACACCAGCTGCGCCAGATAGGTCAGCACGACCTCCAGGCCGAAGGTGATCAGCAGCGTATTGAACATGGGCGCCCGGGCGACCAGATTCAGGATGCCGCGCTGAACGGCGTAGCCGACGCCGAACATCAGCACCGCAGTGATGGGCAGGCCGAGAAAAGGATCCAGCCCCAGCCAGGTGAAGCTGTACCAGGAAATGTAGGCGCCCAGCATGATGAAGGCGCCATGGGCCAGATTGACGATGTTGAGCACCCCCCAGACCAGGGCCAGGCCGAGCGCCATGATGGCGTACAACCCGCCCTGCAGGATGCCGTTGACGAGAACTTGCAGCAGAAGATCCAAGACAGGCGCTCCCCGCGTCGTGATCAGGCGCGATCAGCGCTTGGACCAGTCGGGCATCGGGTATTTCGCGTCGCGCAGGAACTTGCTGCCATCGAAGACCGCTGCGGGCTTGCCACCCTGCACCTGGATCACGGTCTGGTCGAGGGCGATCTGGCCGTTGTCGGCAAAGGCGATATGCCCATAAAGGCTCTGGAAATCGCTGGCGGCCAGGGCGTCGCGCACGGCCTTGGGATCCAGCGAACCCGCCTTCTCGATGGCTTTCACGATGGCTTCGACATCCGACACGCCTGAGGCGGCATGGTAGTCGGGTTCATATTGGTACTTGTCATGCCAGGTCCTGGCGAACTGGGCGGCATCGCCGAACCAGTCGTCCTTGAGCGTTTCACTGGGCAGCCAGGCCGTCATGCCGAAGGCGTATTCGGCATCGGCGCCCAGCGCCTTGCGAAAGTCCTCGCTGGGCACGCCGACCGTAAACGAATAGAGTTTGGGCGAGACGTCCAGGCTCTTGGCCTGACGGATGAAGTTGAGGATTTCGGTTTCGTGGCCCGCCACCAGCACCGCATCGGCCTGCTTGGCCTTGATCTGGGACAGCAGAGTGTTGAAGTCGCTGGCGTTGCTGCTGTAGCGCTCATCGATCGCGGTGTTCAATCCGGCCTTTTCCAGCAGGGGGCGGGTGCCCTTGGCCACCGACACGTCGAAGGCGTCATCCGCGTAGAGCAGGGCGATCTGGGCCGGTGCCGGCTTGAGTTGCTTCAGCATTGCGATCGTGCTGCCAAAGTAGTTGCTGGCTGGCGCCAGGGTACCGAAGACATACTTGAAGCCACGCGAGAAGATCTGATCCGAGGCGCCGCCGCCCTGGACCATCGGAATCTGATATTTTTCCGAGACGGCGGAGTCGGCCAGAGCGAAATTGCTGGCAAAGGGACCCAGCAGAAAGTTCACCTCGTCCTTGGAGACGAGCTGCGTGTATTGACGCACGCTCAGGTTCACGTCGGATTGGTTGTCGTAGAGTTTCAGCGCCAGCGTGTATTGCTTGCTGCCGACCTTGATGCCGCCCTTCCGGTTGATCTGGTCGACTGCCAGCTGGTAGGCATCTTTGTAATAACGTCCGGTGTTGGCCACGGGGCCAGTCAGTTGGACCGATGCGCCCAGGACGATTTCGTTGTCGGCAGCCTGGCTGGCCGGGCCGATCAGGCTGAGGGCCAGGGCAAGGGCGGCACAAGGCAAACCGTCGCGCAACAGCGTGTGCATGATGAGTCTCCGTTAGATAGATTTTCTATGTAAATTATGCGCCTGTCCGATAACAATTCTCTGAACGAAAATTGACGACAGGCTGAATCTTCCGGAGGAGGGATGACGCGTCGGGCAGGCGAATGAGCGAGGACGCGGACGATACGGCGATTCGGATGGGCGGATGGGCGGATGGGCGGATGGGCGAGGGGGCCGGCGCAGGGTGGGGATGGTTCTTGGGGTAGAGAGAGAATCAGAATTGCATTTCTTAATAAGAATGATTACTATTTAATCAGCAAGACCCCGATGACGAGTCGGTCATGTGGCCTCGACTCACCACCAGGAACCCATCTCATGGCGCAATCTCAAGTCAGTGCATTGATCGTCGGTGCAGACCGTCTGGGCAACATCCCCGATCTGCTTCGCGACCACAACATCGCCATCCGTCACCATATCAGCGGCCGTGACCCCGCCCATCAGAAGAAAGCGCCTTCGCTGCCTTCCGGCACAGATCTGGTCATTCTGCTGACGGATTTTCTCGGGCACAACGTGATGAAGACATTCCGCCTGGCGGCGCAGCGCGCCGGTATCCGCGTGCTGGCCTGCCGGCGCTCGGTCTGCAGCATGCAGCAGGCGCTGGATCAGTGCGGTTACTGTAAAGCATGCCCGCTGCGCGAAGCCAACGAGGCGAAGCGGTCGATCACGCGGGTTTCCGCCAAGGGCCGCCGCGCACAGGGCGGGCTGGCCTTGCAGGGATAGTCGGACTCGGGGGCGGGGGACTCAACGACGCGAGGCCTTGCCCCGGGATCGAGCCGTCTTGCCCTTGGTCTGCGGAGCCTTGGCCTGCGTTGTCCTGATTCTGACGTGCGAGGTCTTGACGCTGGCCTTGGCCGGTCTGGATTCAGCCGCCGAAGGCTTGAGTTCGACCTGATCGGCCTGAGCCGGAACCGTGTCGGCCCTGGCCTGGAGACGCCGGGCGCCGTTGTAGCGCTTGCGCCAGTAGGCCACGTCCATATTCTCGACGCGAACGCTGGCGCCAGAGCGCGGGGCGTGGATGAACTTGCGATCACCCAGATAGATGCCGACGTGCGAGAAACGACGGCCCAAAGTGTTGAAAAACACCAGGTCACCGCGCCGCAGTTCGTTATTGGCGACGGAAATCCCCTGTTGCGCCTGGTCGCTCGCTCGGCGCGGGAGTTTCAGGCCCAGGGATTTTTCAGCCGCGTAAGCGACCAGTCCGCTGCAATCAAAACCTTCGCCGGGGTTGTCGCCCCCGTAGCGGTATTTGACGCCCAGGAATTTCATGGCGGTGGCGGCCACGGCTGCCTTGGGGGCCCGGCTCACGCCGTAGGTCTCTGATTCGGGGGCGCCGATCGCCACGCTGCGCCTGTTATCGAGCCAGGCGCCCAGGGGATCGGATTGTGTGCTGAGCAGGTAGTTGTCGCGTAGCAGGTGGCTCGAATCGAGGTCGGCTGCGGCCGTCTTGCGGCCCTGGGTCGCGCAACCCGCCAGTGCGACAAGGCCGGAGCAAAGCAGCAGCTTCAGGGACCGGATTGCCAGGGGGCGGAGTGGGTTCTGTTGAATCGGGTTTGAATGAGGCGGAGGCATGAAGGCGCAGAACCATGGATGTCGCCGCCCGCAGCCATCGCAAGCCATCGCGGCGGTCAAAGGACCACGCGGCGAGGCGCAGACTGGCTGGATACCGGACGCCGGGTTAAACGGGTGGGTTGTTTACACTGCGGGCAACTCCTTCAAGTTTAGTGTATTAAATGAGTCGAGTAAAGAACTGAACGGACGTCATCCTGATGTCAGGATGACGTCAGGATGACGTTGTACTTTCAGGGGCAGGTGTAGCATGTCATCCATTCCATTCTTATAAAAAAACATCCGCTTCCCGATCGGGATGCAGGGTGGCACCGGAGACGAGTTCATGCAGAAAGTCCGCGAGTTTCATCGTCAATCGATCCAGGATCGAGAGACCTTCTGGGCGCACGAGGCCCAGCGCATTCATTGGGAAACCCCCTTTGCCCAGGTGCTGGATTATTCCAGGCCGCCGTTCGTTCGCTGGTTCGTGGGCGGTCGCACCAACCTGTGCTACAACGCCGTCGACCGCTGGCTGGATACCCAGGCGGATCAACCCGCCCTGATCTGGGTGTCCACGGAGGTCGACCAGGAGATCGTCTACACCCGTGCCGACCTCGCGCGCGAGGTCAATGCCGCAGCCGCGACCTTGCAGGAGCTCGGTGTCGTCAAGGGTGACCGTGTCCTGATCTATCTGCCCATGATTCCCCAGGCGGCGTTCTTCATGCTGGCCTGCGCCCGGCTTGGGGCCGTTCATTCCGTGGTCTTTGGCGGGTTTGCGGCGCACAACCTGGCCCAGCGCATCGACGATGCCCGGCCTCGCGTGATCATCTCGACCGATGCCGGTTCACGCGGCGGCCGCCCGATCGCCTACAAGCCCTTGCTGGATCAGGCGATCGAACAGTCCTCCCATGCGCCGGAGCATGTCGTGCTGGTGGACCGGGGCCTGGTCCCCATGGACCTGAATGCCGGCCGCGATCTGGCATATGCTCCGCTTCGCGCCCGGCATCTGGATGCCCAGGTGCCGGTCGTCTGGCTGGAATCCAACGAGCCCAGCTACATCCTGTACACCTCGGGGACGACGGGCAACCCCAAGGGGGTCCAGCGGGATGTCGGCGGCTATGCCGTGGCGCTGTGCGCGTCCATGGAATATATCTATGGCGGTAAGCCGGGCGACGTCTATTTCTCCAGCAGCGACGTGGGCTGGGTGGTGGGGCACTCCTATGTGGTCTACGGGCCGCTGCTCAACGGCCAGGCGACCGTCATGTACGAAGGCACGCCGGTGCGTCCCGACGCCGCGATTCTCTGGCGCATCATCGAAACGTACCGCGTCAATGTGCTGTTCTCGGCGCCGACTGCGATCCGCGTCCTGAAAAAACACGATCCGGCCCTGCTGAGCCGCCATGACCTGTCCAGTCTGGAGCGCATCTACCTGGCCGGAGAGCCGCTCGACGAACTGACCGGTCAGTGGCTGTCCGAAGCGCTGAACAAACCGGTGATCGATAATTACTGGCAGACGGAGACCGGCTGGCCGATCCTGTCGGCCCAGCCCGGCGTCGAAGAGGTGCCCACCCGGTTCGGCAGCCCGTCCTTTCCGGTCTACGGTTACGACGTGCGGGTGATCGATGAATCCACCGGCAAGGATTGCGGCCCGGACCAGAAGGGCGTGGTGGCGATCGAGCCGCCGCTGCCGCCGGGTGCGATGTGCACGATCTGGGGCAACGACGAACGCTTCGTGAGTACCTATTTCCAGTCCTTCCCGGGACGTCTCTGCTATTCGACCTCCGACTGGGGGCTGGTCGACGATGAGGGCTACTGGTATATCCTGGGCCGCACCGATGACGTCATCAATGTGGCTGGACATCGTCTGGGCACGCGCGAGATCGAGGAATCCGTCAACACACACCCCGCCGTGGCGGAATCCGCCGTGGTGGGGGTGGCGGATCAGCTCAAGGGCCAGGAGGCCATGGCATTTGCCGTCCTGCGCAATCCCGCTGCGCTGGACGAACCCGGCGCCCGTGACCGGCTCGAGGCTGAAATCAAGCGCGTCATCGAGCAGCGCAATGGCGCCGTGGCCCGTCCGGCCCGCATTCTGTTCGTCAATACGCTGCCCAAGACTCGCTCCGGCAAGGTCCTGCGCCGCGCCATCGTGGCATTGTGCGAACGCCGCGATCCAGGCGACCTGACGACGATCGAGGACCCGGGCGCGCTCGACCAGATTCGCGACGTGCTGTGAGAGAGGGTTGAGGCGTGCCTGGCCCGCAGACCCGCCGTGACCGGCCTGTCGCCTCGCCCCTGAGGCCGGGCGTGGGGCGGCGCGAGGTCTGGTCCTGGGCCATGTACGACTTTGCCAATTCCGGCTACACCACCGTGGTGCTGACGACGGTGTTCAACGCCTATTTCGTCGGCGTGGTGGCGGCCGGCAAAAGCTGGGGCACGCTGGCGCTGACGGCGGCCCTGTCGCTGTCCTATCTGGCCGTGATGCTGTGGATGCCCGGCCTGGGCGCCCGGGCGGACGCCCGCGCCGGACATCGCCGGCTGCTGTTTCTCAGCACCACCGGCTGCGTTCTGGCGACGGCGGCGCTGGCCAGTGTGGGGCCGGGGGATATCGTCTGGGGCCTGCTGTGGTTGGCCTTGTCCAACCTCTGCTATTGCATCGGCGAGTCGGCGGTCGCGTCATTCCTGCCCGCGCTGGCCCGGCCCGAGGCCATGGGCCGGGTGTCGGGCTGGGGCTGGAGTTTTGGCTATTTTGGCGGCATGCTGGCGCTGGGGCTGGCGCTGTGGGTGGCGTCCTCGGCGGAGTCCGACGGATTGCCGGCCCAGGCCTATGTGCCCTGGATCATGGGGTTGACGGCCGCGCTGTTCGCGGCGGCGGCGCTGCCGGCCTTTCTGTGGCTGCGCGAACCCGGCACGGATGTCGGACGGGCACCGAGCGCGATGCTGGTCCAGCTGCGGCTGGCATGGCGCGAGACCCGGCGGGATTTTCCCGACTTCCGCCGCCTGCTGCTGTGCATCGCCTGCTATCAGGCGGGGGTCGCGGTGGTGATCACGTTGTCGGCCGTTTATGCCACCGAGGTCATGGGGTTCGGAATGCAGCAGACCATGCTGCTCGTGTTCGTGGTGAATATCGGTGCCGCTGTCGGGGCCTTCAGCTTCGGCTACCTGCAAGACCGCATCGGTCACCGCAAAGCGCTGGCCCTGACCTTGCTGGGCTGGATCGTCATGGTGTTGCTGGCGGCCTCCGCCCGTGCGCTGCCGGTGTTCTGGTCGGCCGCCGCCCTGGCGGGGCTGTGCATGGGGACCAGTCAGAGCGCGTGCAGGGCCATGGTGGGGGTGCTGGCCCCCGCCAGCCGCCCCGCGGAATTCTTTGCGCTGTGGACCTTCGCCGTGCAGCTGGCCGCCGTTGTGGGGCCGCTGTCCTATGGTGTGCTAGTCTGGGCAACGGAAGGCAATCATCGCGCCGCGCTGCTGGCGACGGGCCTGTTCTTCCTGGCAGGGCTGGCGTTGCTCCGGCGGCTGGATTTTGATCGCGGCATCATGGCCCGGGATGCCTACGAGTCCCGGGGTTCTGGCCGGGATCGGGCCTGTGCCGCCTGAAACCAGAAGCGGTCCGTGATTGTCAGTATCGAGTAAGTATCGTGCAGTACGGTTGCAACATTCAGACGGGTTGCAACATCCAAGCAGATTGCGACATTCAAACCATAAAGTGATGCATCACTAAACTCAGGAGCGAGCCATGACTACGGGAATTGAATCCATCTTGGTTGAAAACCGCGTGTTTCCGCCACCGGAGGATCTTGTCAAGCAGGCCAATGTGTCGGGGATGGAGGGCTACCAGGCCCTGTGCGACGAGGCCCGTCGCGATCCCGATGCCTTCTGGACCCGCCTGGCCAACGAGAATCTGGTCTGGACCAAACCCTTCACCCAGGTGCTGGACGAGTCCGAGGCGCCCTTCTACAAGTGGTACCCCGATGGCCAGATGAATGTGTCGGCCAACTGCCTGGACAAGCACCTGGGCACGCCCGCAGAGAACCGGACCGCCATCATTTTCGAGGCCGACGACGGCAAGGTGACCAAGGTCACCTACAAGGAACTGCACGCGCGGGTCGCGCAATTCGCCAATGCGCTCAAATCGTTGGGCTACAAGGCTGGCGAGCGCGCCATCATCTATTTGCCCATGTCCATCGAGGCGGTGGTCGCCATGCAGGCCTGCGCCCGCCTGGGCATCATCCATTCCGTGGTGTTCGGCGGTTTCTCGTCCAAGAGCATTCACGAGCGCACCGTGGACGTCGGCGCCACGCTGATGATCACCTCCGACGCCCAGGTCCGTGGTGGCAAGGTCATTCCGCTGAAAGACGCCGTGGACGAGGCCATCGCCATGGGAGGTTGCGAGGCCGTGCGCAAGGTCATCACCTACAAGCGCGCGGATGCCAAGGTGCAGTGGAACGCCGACCGCGACCTGTGGTGGCATGACGTCACCCAGGGCCAGTCCGCCGACTGCCCGCCAGTGCCGGTCGATGCCGATCATCCGCTGTTCATCCTGTATACGTCCGGCTCCACGGGCAAGCCCAAGGGTGTGCAGCACTCCAGCGCCGGCTTCCTGCTGTGGTCGCTGATGACGATGAAATGGACGTTCGATGCCAAACCCACCGACGTATTCTGGTGCACGGCCGACGTGGGCTGGGTCACGGGGCACTCGTACGTGACCTATGGCCCGCTGGCCGCCGGCGTGACCCAGGTCGTCTTCGAGGGGGTGCCGACCTATCCGGACGCCGGCCGGTTCTGGAAGATGATCCAGGAACACAAGGTCACGGTCTTCTATACCGCGCCGACGGCCATCCGTTCGCTGACCAAGGCTTCCGAGGCCGACCCCAAGGTCCATCCGAATTCGTTCGACCTCAGCACGTTGCGCATCATCGGCTCAGTGGGCGAGCCCATCAATCCCGAGGCCTGGGTCTGGTACTACAACAATGTGGGCGGCCAGCGCTGCCCGGTGATCGATACCTGGTGGCAGACTGAAACCGGCGCGCACATGATCACGCCGCTGCCGGGCGCCACGCCGCTCAAACCCGGTTCCTGCACGCTGCCGCTGCCAGGCATCGATGCCGCCATCGTTGACGAGACCGGTGAAGAGGTCGAGCGTGGCAAGGGCGGCTTCCTGGTGGTCCGTCGTCCATGGCCTTCGATGATCCGCACGATCTGGGGCGATCCGGATCGCTTCAAGAAGACCTATTTCCCCGAGGAGCTCAAGGGCTACTACCTGGCGGGCGATGGGGCGCAACGCGACAAGGACGGCTACTTCTGGATCATGGGCCGTATCGATGACGTGCTGAACGTCTCCGGGCACCGGCTGGGCACGATGGAAGTCGAATCGGCGCTGGTGGCGCATGAGATGGTGGCCGAGGCTGCCGTGGTCGGCCGTCCGGACGATACGACCGGCGAGGCGGTCGTGGCCTTCGTGGTGCTCAACGGGCCGCTGCCCGAGGGGGATCAGGCCGCCGCCGTGGCCAAGCAGCTGCGCGACTGGGTGGCCAAGGAAATCGGCCCCATTGCCAAGCCGCGCGAGATCCGCTTTGGCGAAAACCTGCCCAAGACGCGTTCGGGCAAGATCATGCGCCGTCTGCTGCGCGTGGTCGCCAAGGGCGAGCCCATCACTCAGGATGTGTCCACGCTGGAAAACCCCGGCATTCTGGACCAGTTGTCCCAGGTGCAGTGACGGGATGTTCTCCGAGGGCGGGTGGCACTGACCTGCCACCCACCCTCGGGGCCCCTGAGTTGTGATGAAAAAACCCGTTGTTCTTGTCGTCCGGCATGTCGCCTATGAGGATCTGGGGATCCTGGCGCCTTTGCTGACGCAGCGCGGGTATGACCTCCAGTATGTCGAGGCAGGCGTGGACCGGTTGCACGCCGGCAGCCTGCTGGCTGCGGATCTGGTGGTGATCCTCGGCGGGCCGATCGGGGTCTATGAAACCGACCGCTATCCGTTTCTGTCGGACGAGCAGCAGGCCATCGCGGCGCGGCTCGGGCAGGACAAGCCCACCTTGGGGATTTGCCTCGGCGCCCAGCTGATGGCCCGGGCGCTGGGCGCTGAGGTGTCCGCGACGGGCCGGGTGGAAATCGGCTATGCGCCGTTGCGCCTGACTCGCCAGGGAGAGGCCTCGGCGCTGCGCACCGTGGCGGGGGTGCCGGTGCTGCATTGGCATGGCGACCAGTTCGCCATCCCCGATGGGGCGTCGCGGCTGGCGGAAACTCCCGGGTTCCCCAACCAGGCGTTTTCCTTTGGTCCACGGATCCTGGGCCTGCAATTCCATCTGGAAGCCGACCATGCGCAGATCGAGCGCTGGCTGATCGGGCATGCGCATGAGTTGTCGGCCCGGGGCGTGTCCCTGGATGCGATCCGGCGGGATGCGGTCCGATATGGTCCGGACCTGGCTCGCTGCGCCGGCTCAGTCCTGACGGACTGGCTGGACGCCCTGGCGCACTGAGGCCTGGGCCTCTGTTCACAGGCATCCAGGCGCGTCGGGTCACATCCCGTTGTAGACCGGTCCTTCGCCGCCCTGAGGCGTCACCCAGACGATGTTCTGCGTCGGATCCTTGATGTCGCAGGTCTTGCAATGGACGCAGTTCTGGGCATTGATCTGCAGGCGATCCTCGCCGGTATCGGTCTTGACGAATTCATAGACGCCGGCAGGACAGAAGCGTGCTTCGGGACCGCCGAATTTTGCCAGGTTGACGGTGACCGGGACAGACTCGTCCTTGAGGGTCAGGTGGACGGGCTCGTTCTCGTCGTGGTTGGTGTTGGAGATGAACACCGAACTGAGGCGATCGAAGGTCAGCTTGCCGTCGGGTTTCGGGTAGTCGATCCGCGCACATTCGGCCGCGGGTTGCAGACAGGCATGGTCGGGCTTGGCGCGATGAAGGGTCCAGGGCATCTTGCCCTTGAGCAGCCATTGCTCGATGCCGGTCATCAGGGTGCCCACCGTGCGGCCCTTTTTGAACCATTGTTTGAAATTGCGCGATTTATTCAGTTCCGTGTGCAGCCAGGAGCGTTCGAACGCCGCCGGGTAGGCGGTCAGTTCATCCTGACTGCGGCCTGCGCCCAGGGCCTCGAAGGTGGCTTCGGCGGCCAGGGCGCCGGACTTGATGGCGGAATGGCTGCCCTTGATGCGGGAGGCATTCAGCATTCCGGCCTCGCAGCCGACCAGCACACCGCCGGGGAAGCAGAGCTTGGGCAGCGACAGCAGCCCGCCCGCCGTCAGGGACCGCGCGCCATAGGCGATGCGCTTGCCGCCGTCGAAGATGGTGCGGATCGTCGGGTGGGTCTTGTAGCGCTGGAATTCCTCGAAGGGAGAGAGCCACGGGTTGGCATAGTCCAGCCCCACGACCAGGCCGACGGCCACCAGGTTGTCGTTCAGGTGATAGAGGAAGGAGCCACCATAGGTATCGGAATCCAGCGGCCAGCCGGCCGTGTGCATGACCGTGCCGGGCCGGGATTGCGAAGGATCGACTTCCCAGAGTTCCTTGATGCCGATGGCATAGCTCTGCGGATCGCGGCCGGCGTCCAGGCGGTATTTCTCGATCAGCTGGCGGCCCAGGTGGCCGCGAGAACCTTCGGCGAAGATCGTGTAGCGCGCCAGCAGTTCCATGCCGGGCTGGTAGGCGTCGGTGTGGCTGCCGTCGCGCGCCACGCCCATGTCGCCGGTGAGCACGCCGCGCACGGCGCCGGATTCGGTATAGAGGATCTGCGCGGCGGCGAAGCCGGGGAACACGTCCACGCCCAGGGCCTCGGCCTGCTCGCCCATCCAGCGGGTGACGTGTCCCAGGCGCACGATGTAGTTGCCGTGGTTCTTGAAACAGTCCGGCAGCAGCCAGGCCGGGGTGGAGCGCGCGCCCGATTCGGTCAGGAACAGGAACCGGTCGTCGGAGACCGCCACGTCCAGCGGGGCGCCGCGTTCCTTCCAGTCGGGGATGAGTTCGCTCAGCGCCTGGGGATCCATCACGGCGCCCGAAAGGATGTGGGCGCCGATCTCGGCCGCCTTTTCCAGTACGCAGACGCTGACGTCCTGGCCGCGCTCGGCCGCCAATTGCTTCAGGCGGATGGCTGCCGAAAGCCCGGCCGGCCCGCCTCCGACGACGACGACGTCGTATTCCATCGATTCACGTTCAGTCATGGGTGCATCCCCGTTTTTTTGATGAGCGTTGGGCGAGGCCGGACCCCGCCATGTTGCGGGCCATTGTATTGCAGA